>FMTG01000019.1 GCA_900099715.1 Ruminococcaceae bacterium YRB3002
CCATTCCGGTGGTTATTACGATGAGGCCACACCTGTTCCCATCCCGAACACAGAAGTTAAGCTCATCAGTGTCGACAATACTTGGCTGGTAACGGCCCGGAAAGATAGATCGCTGCCGGATTATAATCCTCAATAGCTCAGTCGGTAGAGCGTTCGGCTGTTAACCGAAATGTCGTAGGTTCGAGTCCTACTTGAGGAGCCAAAACACCTGTCACATAAGTGGCGGGTGTTTTTTTATGGTATGACGTGTACCTTTCAGATTCTCTTTTTCAGATTTCTGAACACAATAACTACCACGATTATTGCAACGACAGTAACTCCTGTAACTGCCAGGCCGCCTTCGGGACCGAAGATGCCGCCGGTGATAAGTGCAGATGCGCTGTCACTGAGCTCAGTATGGATCAGCGATACGTTGCCTGAATTGCCTGACACTTCCAGGCCAACAATGTTGCCCTGTGTGAAATTCCACATTGTATGGGCAGCGCACAGTATCCAAATATTGTCTGTATAATATGCGATCAGCGCGTACAGCACCGATATCAGGATCAGATTGATAAATGCGATTATATTGAATCCCGGATTGATGCAGTGGAACAGGCAGAACAGAAGTGAGGACACTCCGATAGCCGGCGCCAGACCGAACCTCGACGCCACCCTGGGCATCATGTAGCCGCGGAACATGATCTCCTCACATGCACCCTGGAAGATCCACATGAAGATGTATGACAGGAACAGGGGCAGATCTGTCAGAGCGATACCATACCCGGTGATACGGATCTGACCGGAAACAACAAGAACGCCAAATACAGCGAAGATAAGTCCGCTTCCGACAAGCATTCCCGTGGCATAACGTGAAAATACACGGCGGTCAAGGGGGAGTCCCAACCCTTCAGACAGCGGATAGCGCTCGAAGAACAGGACACGCAGTATGTACCACAGGTCGATCAGGATATATCCAAGACCCATGGACAGAAGGAAAGCGGGGGTGCTCATGAGCACTCCGATTATGTTGGCCCCTGACACAAAGATATCCGATACGGTATCAACTTCACGCAGGCTGTACATGATATTTGTCAGATACTCGCCGTCTGTCATGAGGAGAGGCGGGATCAGTGATATCAGCTGGAAGACGGACAGCAGGATCAGAGGACGGAGCAGCTGTGTGATGGAGAAGCTCAGTCCGTTAAGGGAGCCTTTGGGCTTGAAGCCAAAGACTGATGCCCGTGAAGACAGCCGCTTGTTATTGCGGGATGCGCGGGCCTGCTCGCGCTCTGCACGGAGAAGTTCCTTGTCACTTGCAGACATGACAGAGACGGTGAACCTCTCGCTGTCAAGCAGTCTTACAGATACATAGACCGCCAGGAATGCCAGCAGCAGGGTAACTATGGATGACACGATGAGCGCCGGGATGTTGGCGCCTGAGGTCAGAGATATGGCGATGCCGAGATACTGGCCGTAGAGCGGCATATATTCGTAGATGCCCAGGTACTCTTCGGGATCCTGCATACAGGTGATGCAGAGGGTTATGAAGATCAGGAAGATGGGGAGAAACGCAGTCTGGGCTGATATGACATTGGAACTCATGACTGAGATAAGGACCACAAGTGCAGCGATGAAGAATGCAAGGACTGCCATGACCAGGAAAGACGGAATGGCGCCTTTGGCGTAGAGCGGCACAGTCGTAACCAGCACGGACAGGATCGTCACGGGGATCATGGAGCTGAGCCAGACGCCCAGGACGTTGCCGAGGATGATGATATGCCGGGGAACGGGCGTCATTAGGATTGCCGCGAAAGTATTCTGCTCCTTGGCGCCGGCGATGATGTTCGTGCCTTTCGTCATGGAGGAATAGAGAACGCAGATGAAGAACAGCAGTGGTATGAGCATGAATGCCAGCGTGCGGAGAAAGGGGTCCAGACCTGATGACGATTCAGGGGATTCGACTCCCGCGAGATCGAGGCCAACCACGTCGGTGGAGGAGACAGGGATGCCGGCCCTGACCTTGAGCCAGTCCTGATATCCGTCCAGGATCCCGTCCTTGAAGTCTTCTCTCTTGTCAAAATATGTGAGGTCGTCCGGCGGGTAGAAAGTAAGTATATTTCCATCCTTGTCGAAAACGATCGTCAGCTGCGAATTGTCATTCTTCATGAGCTTGCTGAAGTGCGACACGTCAAAGATGTATGGATGAACGTGATACCAGAAAACATACAGATCGTTATCGAGGTTATCGGCATATTCGTGCCATTCTTCCGTGGCGTTCACGACAACTACATTGCGGACGGTCTCGGGCTTCATGAACCACCATCTGAAGGAGTAGAACCAGGCACCGAGAATGAGACAGAAGACAACAAGGCATGACAGGAGGAGAGCGCCGCCTGCCGGGAGGGATGCTTTCGCGCCGCCCGAGCCGCTGCTCCTGAATGCATTGAGCATCAATGTCTTAAGTGCCCTCATTATCCCTCCTTGTGGTTGTCCGAATAGAGCTTGAAGAACGCGTCCTCGAAGGTTGCCTGACCGGTGAGTTTGCACAGTTCCTGACTTGTCCCCGATGCAACGATATTGCCGTCAACAAGGACCCCGATCTCGTCGCAGAGGCTGTCGGCCAGGGAGAATATGTGGGTTGACAGGATTATGGTGCGTCCCTCTTTCCTGAGATATTTGAGATAGTCCGTGACCTGTTTGGAGGTCAGGATGTCCAGGCCGTTGGTTGGCTCGTCGAAGATGATCACCGGCGGCTCGTGAATGAGGGAGATGCAGATGGAGATCTTTTGCTTCATGCCCGTGGACAGCTCCACGATCCTTTTGTCGGCGAAGGGCGTGATGCCGAATCTGCCGAAATCCTCCCGTTTCTTCTGATCGAGTCCCTCTTTGGGCAGGTCGTACAGGTTTGCGAAAAAATCGTACAGCCTGTTGGGCGTCGACAGAGGGTCGAGCTTGACTTCCGTCGTGAGAAAACCGATCTGCTTATGCACTGCAAGAGGGTCTTTGGCAATATCGGTTCCGCAGATCCTGATGGTGCCCTCCGTCGGTTTGAGAAGCGTCGCCATCATCTGCATCAGTGTCGTCTTGCCGGCGCCGTTGGGGCCGAGAAGACCGTAGATCATGCCGGGCTTTACGGTGAAGCTGACACCCTTTACGATCATGTGTGCTGAGGAATAACGCTTCTTGACATCTATTACTTCGATCATTTTGAACTCCTGTTGATGCTCTTGCTGCTATTGGTATTCTTGCTGCCCTTGTTGCCTTTGACGGGCTGGCGTATGTATCCGGGCATCTTTGTGATGCACCGTTTCATGAGAAGGTGTGCTGTCACGAGATTGACGGCAAGCACCAGTATAAAGCTTGAAATGCTGCTGTCTGACAGGATCGCGTCGCGGATCAGCACGATCATGTTGTGGACGGGTATGACATATTCAAGACCGATGGGGTCCCAGTACTGGAACATCTGGATGAAGAAACCTATCACTATGAGAAGCAGGATCATCTGGAGGTTTGCCACCGTATCCTCGAACCTGTCCAGCTCGAGTGCCACGATGAAGCACAGCCACGTCATGACCAGCACGGATGCAGGTATCGCCAGCACCATATACAGCAGCTGGTCCGGCATCAGGAACAGCCCGAAAGGCAGAAGCGACCCGGCATCATTGCTCCTGTTGATCCACGACGACAGGAACAGAAAAAGAAACGTCACCAGCGAAGACCCCGTCACCAGTATATTTATGGACAGCGCCTTGCCCCACAGTATGTGCGAAGGGGACACGGGTGTCATAGCGAGCTTATTGAGAAACCCTCTGTTCTTCTCCATGGCGATCATATCGCAGGTCAGGGAATACACGCAGTAGAACATGAGTATCGTCATGATGCCCGGAATGACTCTGGCTGCCTGTGTGTTCGCGCCGCTCCTGTTGTTCAGTATCAGCGTGATGGGATTGAAATCGTCAACCGTGAAAGACTTGTATTCCTTGTGCTCGTACTCCGAGTAGGCCAAATCCTCAATATATCCCACGTAGGCGCCCAACACATCGTTGCTGAACTGCTCCGCCTTGGCGGCCGACGTGAACTTCTCCTCATTGTATGTGACGTAGATCGTGGCATTGCTCTCCACATCCTCGCCTTCACCGGTCAGATACAGAGCATCGAATTTCTCTTTTATGGCCTGCTCGAAAGTCCTGTCCTCTCCGCAATAGAACTCCACCAGAAGATCGCCGTTCTTCACCAGGTCGTAGTCGTTGATGCCCTCAATGCTCAGCAGTTCATCGTATGTGGTGAAGGTATATGAATAGAGGTCATCCATCTTGCCGTCAAACTCCTTAAAGCTGTCCGGTGCCTCCACGATGATCACCCTCTGGGAGCCGAGGGAGCCTGTTGTCAGATAGCTCAGGAGCTTCGGGAAAAGGTTGATGGCAAAGACCATGACAGCCGCCGGAACAAGAAAGATCGCCAGCGTCTTCTGCCAGCTGGACAGGATCTTCTGGATCTCCCATCGGACGATGGTGAAAATATGCCTCAGGTTATGTCGCAGTCCGTGTCGCAAATGATGATCTACCCTTATCTTTCTTAGTATCTCTATTATATATGAGGGAACAAAAATGTGAAATGGGGACCTTGGCTCGCGACCGCTTGCTCGCTTCAGTCCTCGTCGCTTCGCTCCTGCGGTAAGTCCGCTCGCAAGGGCAGCGCTCGCCTTTCGCGTTCGTATCGACATGTATGTCAAAAGTCGGTTTTTAGAAGTTTGACATACAAAATCACATGAAAATGTATGTCAAAGTTGCATTTTCGAGAGTTTGACATACAAAATCTCAATATTTGTATGTCAAATTTCATTTTTTAAGGTTTTGACATACAAAGTAGACCATTTTTGTATGTCAAATATCGATTTTTAGAACTTTGACATACAACAGCAGATCCGGCAGGGAAATGCGAAGCGTGGAAGGACAATTCTGTTCTTCCGAGTCCTACACGCATGAACTATGGACCTTTATTTGAATAATCTTGATATGGGTCGATCAGCATGGACCCAAATCCAAATAAATGCAGAATAGGTCCATTAAGTTCGACTCATTTTGCAATAATTATAATCTGGGTCCACAAAACATCTCGATAAAGCCCGCCTAAATGTATTGCGCAATCAGCAACACTTCCGCCAATATCACAATTTTGTTTATAATTACAAATATTTGCCATCATCATGCTTATACACCTCATGAACGATGGACCTATATTTGAATAATCTTGATATGAGTCCATCAGCATAGACCCATATCTCAATAATTGTGAAATGGGTATACTGCACTGCAGTAAAGCATACCCATACATACAACAGCTGCAAAAATGTGACACTTCAGAACCGTCACCATTTCACATTCTCAAATTAGTACTAAACAAATGTTCCATAACGTGCTATAATGCTCCTGTAAGTATATTTGAATTGATGCAGACAATGAGTGAGAAGCAACCTGGAAGATGTTGAGACGCGTACCTGATATCCTGCGTGGGGATCGGGCCCGTGATATCCCTTCAGACTTGAATTGATCTGATAACTGTGTTATTCTTTTATGCGCTGCGCGTGCGCAGTATTCCTTGCTCACCTGCCGGAAGACATTCCGGAGAGGCGGGCCATCAGTCCGGAAGGAGGTAAAGTAACATGGCTAGCAGTTATCGTGCAATAGTAGTCCTGAATCCTACATTGGGTGACGAGGGACTTACCGCTCTGACTGACTCCATCAAGGCCAAGGTAGAGTCTTCTGCCACCATCGATTCTCTCGATGTTCTGGGTATGAAGCAGTTGGCTTATGAGATCGAGGATCAGAGGAACGGATACTATGTTCAGATTAATTTCACAGCCGAAGGTGATTTCCCCAGCGAACTCGAGCGTGTGCTCAATATCACCGACGGTGTGCTTCGTTACCTTGTTGTTCGTATCGGTGAGTAAACTTACTCACTCTTGAGAGAAGGAAGGTATTTAAGATGAACAAAGTAGTTTTGGTAGGAAGATTGACAAAGGATCCCGAGGTTAAGGTGACATCGAGCCAGATCCAGTTCGTAAACTTCACAGTGGCAGTTGACCGCCGCTTCAAGGACGCTAACGGACAGAGACAGGCAGACTTCATCAACTGCGTGGCATGGCGCCAGACGGCATCATTCATCTCCAACTATTTCCATAAGGGTTCCAGGATCGGAATCGTAGGAAGCCTTCAGACAAGATCTTATGACGGCAACGACGGTCAGAAGAGATTTGTTACAGAGGTATTGGTAGATGAGGCGGAGTTCGTAGATTCCGGCAATGGCAAGGCCCAGCCCGGTGATCAGATGACATCAGTTCCTCAGCCCCAGGCAGGATCTGTAGCAGCAAGTGCTCCCACAGCTCCCGCGAAGGCCATCGATGATGATGTTATGTCTGAGGACGCATTCAGCTCGGGTAACAGCGGCGCTCTTCCTTTCGAAGTGTGATTAAAGGAGACTAACAATGGCAGAGAACAGAGCCCCCAAGGCCGGAAGGGAATTTGCCGGCAACATGAGACAGAGACGTTCACGCAGGAAGGTTTGCAACTTCTGCGCCAACAAGGTTGAGACGATCGATTTTATGGATGATGTCACTCTCAGAAAGTATATCTCTGAGACAGGTAAGATCCTGCCCAAGAGAATGACAGGTACATGTGCGATCCATCAGCGTGAGCTTACAACAGCTATCAAGCGTGCACGTCAGATCGCTCTTCTTCCTTATACAGCAGAGTAATAATCGCTATCGGAAGAACAGTTGGAACTTTGAAGTTTTGATCAGAATAGCTTCCGAAGCTTAGTATTCGGAAGCTGTTTTTGATTAGAATAAAAAATACAGTCTGTCCGTTTTTGCGGACAAACGGTGTGATATTTTTACAACATACAGTGAGGTGGTTAATATGCAGGTTATTTTGCTCAGTGATGTTAAGGGCTTAGGCAAGGCAAACGATGTTGTCAATGTAAGTGACGGATACGCAAGGAACTTCCTGCTGAAGAAGAAGCTTGCCAAGGAGACGACCGCCTCCAATCTTAATGAGGTCAAGCTGAAGAGCGGCGCCAAGGCCGAGCACGAGAGAAGGGCTCTCGAGGAGGCTAAGGATATCAAGTCGAAGCTCGAGGGCAAGTGCTTCAAGATCGCAGGTAAGGGCGGCAAGGACGGAAAGCTCTACGGAGCCATTACTACGGCTGACATTGCTAAGGCTCTTACAGATAACGGATTTGCAACAGAGAAGAAGCAGGTTGTTATCTCATCTCCCATCAAGTCCGTTGGAACATTCGGAGTCAGGATCAAGCTGCATCCGCAGGTGTCCTGTGAAGTAGATATCGAAGTAGTGGCAGAGTGATCACCGGTAGTAATCGGAGTTGATAATGAGTGAAGACAGGTATTTCAGCGATAATCTGATGGAACCCCAGCAGCCGGCCAACGTTGATGTTGACAGCGAGCGTGCCGTCCTGTGTCTTTGCCTTAAGCATGAGAAGGCGCTGGAGAAGTGCGGAAGGAGTCTGGTCAAGGACGATTTCTCGGATACGCGTAATTCCGTGATCTTCGAAGCGATCTTCTCCCTCTATATGGAGAGCCGCAGGATCGACAGATATACTGTGGCTGATCTTCTGGAGGATAAGGGACTGCTTGGCAAGGCAGGCGGAAGGGAATATCTGTACGATATAGGAGATATGGTCGCTGTTATCTCCAACATTGACGATTATATCGGAAGTGTTGTTGAGAAGAGCAGACTCAGGAAGCTGAACCAGACGCTTGCAAGGTTTGTTCAGATGGCTGCGTCAGGACGCCACAAGGCTGATGCCATAATAGACCAGACCGTTACGGAACTGTCCGGCATGAGAGCCGAGGACGACGGAATCGGGTTTGAGAAGCTGGATAAGATCCTGAAGGATACTTTCAATACCATAAGGGAAGTGTCGTCGGGCAATGCCAAGAGGAATGTCGATACCGGTTTCAAGTATCTCGATCAGAAGATGGGCGGCATGGCTCCCGGATCGCTGAATATCATAGCAGCCAGACCTGGTATGGGTAAGACTGCTTTCGCGATAAATATCGCTACGAATGTGGCAAGGTCGCAGCATATGAACGTCAACTTCTTCTCGCTCGAGATGAGTAAGGCGGAGATCGGCAACCGTGTGCTCGCTGCCCATTGTAATACGACATCAAGAGATCTTCAGAGGGCGAACCTGCCTGAGGAGATGCAGAATGAGGTGCTGTCTGCCATAAAGACGCTGCAGGATCTTAATATATATGTTGATGACAAGTCGGACCTGAATCCTGTTACGATGCTTTCCAAGCTGAAGGAACTGAAGTCCGCAGGCAAGCTGGGTCTTGTCATCGTAGACTATATCCAGCTCATGGGTTCGGGAACAAACAGGGCCGGTGCCAACAGACAGTCGGAGATCTCGGATATATCCAGGTCGCTTAAGCTGATGGCAAAGGAGATGGGTGTTCCGATAATCGCACTGTCGCAGCTGTCGAGAGGAGCCGAGAAGAGAGATGATCACACGCCTATGCTGTCGGATCTCAGGGATTCCGGTGCTATCGAGCAGGATGCGGATACGGTAATATTCATTGACAGACCAGATTATTACAATAAGGAAGAACGTAAGGAAATCGTGGATGCCCATATCATACTGGCCAAGAACCGTAAGGGTGAGACCGGTAAGGTGACACTGAAGTGGTGGGGCAAGAAGACTCTGTTCTTCGATGAGAAAGAAGAGAATTCCAGGCCGGAGGATCCTGAAGTTACCGGAGCTGCGAAGAAGTCTTCGTTTACGAGGACGACGAGCGGCGCTGCGGCTTCTGCTAATTTCGCACTGGAAGAGGAAGAATATGCTACGGGTGTTGATAACGGCGGACCTGTGCCGCCTCCCGCGCCCCCGCCATTTGATATGGATGATCCCGGGATGCCCCCGCCTCCGCCTCCGCCGGAACCGGAGCCGGAAGACACATTAGATGACCTGAATGCGGACAATGACGAGTACTTCAGTGACAGTCATGATGATTTCCCCGCAGGTATGATGGACGACTGAGAGACACTGGATTCATGAATGAGTTCGTATCTAAGATCAGAGGATTCTGTCTGGCAAATTCCCTCCTGACACAAGACGGAAGATATGTTGACGGGATCGTTGTCGGTCTGTCCGGCGGGCCTGATTCGGTGGCTCTTCTTAAGGTCCTGGAGGAACTGCGGTCAGAGGGTGTTTACGAGGGTGCTGTCTATGCCGCACATATAAACCACTTGCTGAGACCGGGTGACTGTGATGAGGACGAGGAATTCGTCCGTGACCTGTGCAGCAGGCACAATATCCCGCTTGTCTGTGAGAGAACAGACGTGGCAGAGCTGGCAAATAAGACCGGACGCACTGTGGAAGAGGCAGGCAGGATCCTGAGATACAGGGTGTTCGAGGAGTACAGAAGCAGTCTTCCGGGTGTTGTGAGAATTGCCGTGGCTCATCACGGTGATGACGTGACGGAGACGTTCATGATGAATCTTTTCAGGGGTTCGGGCCTCGAGGGACTCACCGGAATGAAGCCTTTAAGCGGCAATATAATCAGACCTCTCCTTTGTGTTACGAAGCAGGAGATCCTTGATTATCTCGGTGATACGCCTTACAGAACGGACCATACGAACTTTGAATCCGAACACACGCGGAATATGTGGCGGAACGAGATAATGCCCAGGATAGCGGAGGTGTCGGTAAAGACACCGAGGCAGGCTGTCTGGGACACGTCGCAGCTATTGGCATCTGATTCTGAATATATCGCTTCTGAGACATATAAGGCTTACGATCTCTGTAAAGTTGAGACCGGCGGTGTCACGATGCTCGATGCGGCAAGGCTAAGGATGTTCCACAGGTCGATAAGCTCAAGAGTCATAAGGCATCTGTATCTGCTGGTGGCCGGTACACTGAAAGACTTCGAGACGGTCAATCTGGAGGATGCTTCGGACGTACTGAACGGTGACTCCGGAAGGCGTGCGGACATGCCTCACAATATAGTCTGTTTTATGCAGAACGGGCTGTTCGGATTCGCTCCGTCAGAACGGATGGTGGAGTACATGGAGGCTGTTGCTGCAGGAATGGGATTTGTCACGGCGCCTGAAGGATATGAGCAGGTGATCAGGCTGAACAGCTTAAGTGACACCTTTTATACAGAATTGCCTGATTCAGGGATTCAAATTAGTGTCCGGATAATTGAGAATTACGAGGATATAGAGTATAATGGTAAATCGTGGTTTTGTCCGCTCGAACTTATATCCGGAGACCCGGTAATATGCACACCGGCGGGAGGAAGTGCCTTTCGCAAGGCTGGATCAGAGGGTTCGAAGCCGGTCCGGCAGCTCCTGAAGGATCTTAAGGTCCCGAGAGAGGTGAGGGACCGGATCGTGGGGATAAGGGATGATCAGATGGTCTGCTTTATTCCGGGGATAGGCCACGGCAAGGGCTTTGTTAGTGAACTGTCCATGGCACGCTGCCTGGAAGGCGCCGCAGGGGACAGGGAAGCTGGCAGAGTGCTGGAGATAAGGTTCGGATAAGGAGAGAATGCCATGAATGCTGACACATCTAAGGTATTGATCACTGATGAACAGATCAATGAGATGCTTGACAGGGTATCCTCTGAGATCAACCGCGACTACGAGGGCAGAGAACTCGTAGTGATCGGAATCCTTACCGGTGCCTACATCTTCACGGCTGATCTCACCAGGAGGCTCACGATGCCTGTGAATGTTGACTTTATGCAGGTGTCAAGCTATCAGGGTACCAGATCCACGGGGATCCTTACCATCAGGAAGGATCTTACGGTCGATGTGCAGGATCAGGACGTTCTTGTCGTTGAGGATATCATCGACACGGGAAGGACACTCGCTCTTCTTCGTGAAGAGCTCTACGGCAGGGGAGCGAAGAGCGTGAAGCTGTGCGCTGCTTTCGATAAGCCGGCGAGAAGGATAATCGATATTGTCCCCGATTACAGGGGGATAGTTGTACCGGACGAGTTCATCGTCGGATACGGGCTGGACTATAACGGACAGTTCCGTAATATAAAAAATGTCAGGATATGTGAGGTAATTGATGGACGACCAGAATGATAAAGTAAAGAGGGAGGTATCCTTCAGACCGGGAGGCGGTTTTATCTTCTATGCCGTAATGCTCCTGATACTGATCGGATTCTCTATCTTTGTATTCGGCAATAACTACGGATCACAGGAGACAAAGTCCCTGTCCGATCTCATGAGCTATATTACGAGTGAGGAATATGAGGTCTCCGAAGTAGTTGTCAACGGCACGAAAGTAGTCATGACCTACAAGGAGAAGGGCAGCAACACAACTAAAAGCCTTGTCCAGCAGATCCCCGCGGAGTACGTGGATGACCTGGTGGACAAACTGCAGGCGGCTAAGTCCAAGGGACAGATCAAGAGCTATGACTACACTGAGCCTTTCGACTGGAGTGCGGTACTGAATGTTGTACTCTTCGCGGCGACTCTGGTGGTAGTTGTGCTTGTGTTCCTCAGTCTGTCGAGGCAGGCGAAGGACAGCAACAGTGTTTTCAGCTTCGGTAACAACAGGGCTAAGCTCAGCAACCCCGATGAGGTGGAGGTGCGCTTCAGCGATGTTGCCGGATGTGTGGAGGAGAAGGAAGAACTGGCTGAGGTCGTTGACTTCCTCAAATATCCCAAGAAGTATCAGGAACTGGGTGCGAAGATCCCCAAGGGTGTTCTTCTTTACGGCCCTCCGGGAACAGGTAAGACATTGCTTGCCCGTGCCGTTGCAGGCGAGGCAGGCGTTAAGTTCTTCTATATCTCCGGTTCTGACTTCGTTGAGATGCTGGTCGGTGTTGGTGCTTCCCGTGTAAGGAGCCTGTTCGCAGATGCCAAGAGAGAGGCGCCTTCTGTAGTTTTCATCGACGAGATCGATGCCGTAGGACGTAAGAGAGGTGCGGGTCTTGGCGGCGGCCAGGACGAGCGTGAGCAGACTCTGAACCAGATCCTCGTAGAGATGGACGGTTTCTCACCTAATGCGAATGTTATCGTCATCGCGGCAACAAACCGTGTTGACGTTCTTGATCCGGCTCTCCTGAGACCCGGACGTTTTGACAGAAGAGTCATGGTAAACATGCCCGATACTGACGGAAGGGAAGAAATCCTCAAGATCCACGCACGTAACAAGAAGCTTGCTGATGACGTGAACCTCCATGAGGTTGCGCTTTCCACAGTCGGATTCACCGGTGCAGATCTTGAGAACCTTCTGAACGAGGCTGCGCTTCTTGCAGCACGGAAGAATCT
Source organism: Ruminococcaceae bacterium YRB3002 (assembly GCA_900099715.1). Taxonomy (GTDB): domain Bacteria; phylum Bacillota; class Clostridia; order Saccharofermentanales; family Saccharofermentanaceae; genus Saccharofermentans. Next base: position 12,291 of record FMTG01000019.1, read on the forward strand.
CGAGAAGATCACCATGCAGGAGATCACAGATGCCACATTCCGTGTGCAGATGGGTCCCGAGAAGAAGTCCAAGAAGCTTACAGACAAGGTAAAGCGCCTTACTTCTTATCACGAGGCAGGCCACGCTGTCGTGCTTCGTGCCACATCCGATTTCCAGAAAGTGGACCGTGTGACGATAATCCCAGCGGGTGGAGCAGGCGGATATACTGCTTTCAAGCCTATCGAGGACACTGATTTCTACACAGAGAAAATGCTCCTCGACATGATCAAGATGAGCCTCGGCGGCCGCGCCGCTGAAGAGATATTCCTTGGCGAGGTAAGCACAGGAGCCGCTTCGGACCTCCGTCAGTGCAACCACATCGCCATGAACATGATCAAGCGCTACGGCCTGTCATCCAAGTTCAGGAACCTGGTATTCGGCGACGACAATGATGAGGTATTCCTGGGTTATTCCTTTGGTCAGGTTCAGAGCTATTCCGACAGCACTGCGGCAGCCATCGATCAGGAGGTCAAGGAGATCATTGACAAGTGCTATGCAGAAGCCAAGGCAATCCTCATGGAGAAGCGCAATGTCGTTGAAGGTCTTGCAAAGCGCCTCATTGCCAAGAACACTGTTGACGGTCCCGAGTTCGAGAAGATCTACGAGGCGGACGGGGATCTTGCAGGTCTTGAGGTTGGTCTTGGAGATTCAGGCAGCGTAAGTGATATCGGAAGCACAGGATATGGAAGTGACTTCGGTTCTGAGAAGACTGCTGACAGCAGCGCTGACAGTTCAGAGCCCAAAGACGAGTAAATGTAAATACATCAACCAGTGTTAACAAAAGCGGCCGGAGCGATCCGGCCGTTTTCGCGCAGAAGAAGCAGGTACACAGATGAAAAAAGGTGAAAAAGGAACCGTCCCCATTTCACCAAAAAGATGGTATGATAAAGGGGTATTTCGATGAGCTCGGAGGGCAGATCTATGCGTGAACTTGAAGAGAGGATCCTGAGAGACGGTGAGGTATATCCCGGGGGCGTGCTGAAGGTCGGTTCGTTTCTTAATCAGCAGATAGATACGGCGCTGATGACGAAGATGGGACAGGCGATCGCTGAACAGTTCAAGGATGACGGAGTTACCAAGATACTGACGATCGAGACGAGCGGCATCGTGCTTGCTTTCGCAACGGCTCAGGCGCTGGGTGTGCCGATGATATTCGCCAAGAAGCATAAGTCGAATAATCTGGATCCGGTGCTGATCTCCACTAAGGTATTCTCTTACACGCATCAGGTGAATTATGACGTGGTGATTGCCCGCGATTTTATAGACAAGACTGATAATATTCTCATCGTTGATGATTTTCTAGCTAAGGGCAATGCGATACTCGGTCTCCTGGAGATGGTCGAGACAGCTGACGCGAACTGCGCAGGTGCGGCCGTAGCCATAGAGAAGGGATTCCAGAGCGGCGGAAAGAAGATCAGGGATCTTGGTATAAAGCTCGTGTCTCTGGCGATAATCGATTCCATGAGCGATGACTCGCTGACATTTGTACCTCAGGATTAACGGGAACAGATAATGAAGAAAGTTATATCACTGATCATCACAGCCGCAATCATGGCCGTGTCGCTTTTTACTTTCGCAGGCTGCGGGGCAAAGGACGGGGATAACGGACAGGGCGATTTTATCGTCGGAGCGATCTATATCAACAGCCAGAATGATACTTCCGGCTACACTTACGCACATCACAAAGGTCTTGTGAAGGCCATGCAGGATCTGGGACTCGATACCACGAGACATCTGAAGATCGTTGATAACGTGGAGGAGGACGATATGGCCGTGTCCAACGCCATCGATCTGCTGGCGGGCCAGGGATGTGACATTATCTTCGGCATCAGCTTTGGATATATAAATGCCATGAAGGAGAAGTCGGAGGAGTTCTCGGACATTGTTTTCTCGCATGCCACGGGCTATATGTCCAACGATACGAACTTTAATAACTATTTCGGAAGGATATATCAGGCGAGGTACCTGTCGGGCATCGCTGCCGGGTTCAAGAGTCTTGCTCTGGGGAATAACAATATCGGATATGTGTCGGCATGGGGCACCGAGTATGCCGAGACGTGCTCGGGTATCAATGCTTTCGCGCTGGGTGCGAGATCGGTCAATCCCGATGCGGTGATACATGTGAAGAAGATCTCCGCGTGGGGCGATCAGGAGAAGGAGCGGCAGGCGGCAGAGGTCCTTATCGATACGTATGATTGCTGCGTTATCGGTCAGCACTGCGACTCCGCGCAGCCTCAGCTTGTGGCCCAGGAGAAGGGAATGTTTGGCTGCGGATACAACTCTGACATGACCTCACAGGCACCCAATGCGCATCTTACGGCTCCCATCTGGAACTGGGATGTTTACTACAGATATGCCATCGAGACGGCGATGAACAACCCGGCTTCACAGTTTGTTTCCACGGTAGGCAACTACTATGGCGGCCTCGTGGAGGGCATGGTGGATCTGACACCGCTGTCAGCCAACTGCGAGCCCGGAACAGATGAAGCCATCAGGCTGGCAAGGGAAGCGATGGTAACAGGAACATGGGATGTCTTCTCCGGCTCCAAACTTGTCTTTACAGTCAGGGGCGGCAATGTGGAGATGTCCATCGTCGGGGACGCGCTCCTTGACAACGCAGGCAATGAGATAGTGCCCGCAGGTGGTCCGTCCGTTGACGATGGAGTCATCCAGGGCAGCATGAACTACTATTTGGAAGGCGTTATAGCCGAGTGAGGATGAGCCATGGCAGACGAGCCGTACGCGATCGAACTTCGCGGGATATGCAAGACATTCGGCAGTATTAAGGCCAACAGGAACATCAACCTGACTCTTAAAAAGGGCGAGATCCTGGCGCTCCTGGGCGAGAACGGCTCAGGCAAGACAACCCTTATGAACATGCTCTCGGGCATCTATACGCCTGACGCAGGCAGCGTCTTCATAAACGGCGCGAAAGTAACGATCTCGTCTCCCGAGGATTCCGCGAAGCTCGGCATCGGAATGGTCCACCAGCATTTCAAACTGGTCGAGAACTTCTCCTGCGCCGACAATATATGGATCGGTGCCAGAGACAAAGGATTCCTCCTGAAGAAAGACAGATACAAGATCATCGAAGATATGGCCTCCGAGTTCGGCTTCGAGATCGATCCCCGTAAGCTCGTCTCCATGATGAGCGTCTCGGAGAAACAGACACTGGAGATCCTCAAGGTCCTGTACTACGGTGCCTCCGTGATAATACTTGACGAACCGACGGCTGTGCTCACTGTGCAGGAGACGAGGAAGCTTTTCGATGTGCTGCGCAGAATGAAGGAATCCGGCCATTCGGTGATAATAATCACTCACAAGCTCAACGAGGTCATGGAGATCTCCGACCGCGTGGCAGTGCTCAGAAAGGGTGAGTATATAGATACCGTAGTCACATCGGAGACCACGGAGAAGAAACTCACGGAACTCATGGTGGGCCGCAAGATCGAACTGAACATCAACCGCCCCGCGCCCAACAAGACAAAGCCGCTGCTGGAGATCCGCAACCTCACTGTCCTCAACGACGAGGGCTCTGTGGCTGTCGATGACCTCCGCTTCTACATCAGGGGCGGCGAGATCCTTGGCGTCGCCGGTATCGCAGGCTCCGGCCAGAAGGAACTGTGCGAGGCAATAGCGGGCCTGCGGCACGTGGAACGCGGCAAGATAATCCACAAAGGACGCAACATCGCGGGACTTCCTCCCAAGACGATCTTCGAGGCGGGCATCGCTTTCTCGTTCATACCTGAGGACAGGCTCGGCATGGGGCTGGCACCCAACATGTCCATCGTGGATAACGTGATACTCAAGAAATACAAGTACGGCACGAGTCCTTTCGTCGACCGCAAGAGCGGAAGGGTGGAGGCCGAAGATATAGTGAAGAGATATGAGGTGGTGACCACCTCCGTCGATGCGCCCGTAAGGCAGATGTCCGGCGGCAACGTACAGAAGGTTCTTCTCGGCAGAGAGATCAATGCATCACCCAACGTGCTCATCACGGCATACCCGGTAAGAGGCCTGGACATCAATTCATCATATCTGGTCTATGACACCCTGAACGCCCAGAAAGCAAAGGGCGTAGGTGTCCTCTTCGTCGGTGAGGACCTGGATGTCATGATGGAACTGTGCGACAAGATAATGGTAATGTGCCACGGCCGCCTGATGGGCGTTGTCCGCGCCGTCAATACGAACAAGGAAGAGCTGGGCCTCATGATGACAGGCGCTCTTGACCTTGTCAATGCGAAAGAGGACAAGCCTGCAGGCATCGCAGTCGATTCCGCACTGACTCTTGAAGAGTGGGAGCGGGAGATCGAAGCGGAAGATAAGGAGGTGGACAAAAATGACTAAGCTCCATCTCGTCAGGAGGACCGGCAATACACTCCTAAGGAGGATCATCTGCTATCTGGCAGCCATCGCCATATCAATGGGCATCGGAGCCATATTGCTCCTGTCCCTCGGCATAAATCCCCTGGACTACTACAGCGACATGCTGACCGTCGGTCTCATCGGCAACAAATATGCTTACAAGAGTGTTGAGGGATTCCTCAAAGTCTTTGTGCCGCTGCTGATGGTATCGATGGCGCTGGCACTGTCCTTCAAGATGCGTTTCTGGAATATCGGAGGCGAGGGTGAATTCCTCATCGGAGCCATGTGCGCAGCCGCCATCGCATACAGATGCGATGGCATGCCGGGTCCCGTGGTTCTCATTCTCATGTGCCTGGCGGCAATGATCTCCAGCGGTCTGGTGGGACTGGCGGTTGCATTCCTCAAATGCAGATTCAACACAAACGAGACTCTTGTGACACTGATGATGAACTACATCGTCCTGTATGCCGTCAAATACATAGGCGAGACGAAAGCACCGTGGAATTTCTTCCTCCGCGAGGACTCGGAGCGCCCGCTGTTTGCCAAATTTCCGGACAATGCCATCATGCCCGGAATAATGATCGGAAGATTCAATCTTCTCTATTCCGTGGTCATATCCGTCATCCTGACGGTGATCATCTACATCTACCTGAAATACACCAAGCAGGGCTACGAGATCGCCGTCGTAGGCGACAGCATAAATACCGCGAGATACGCCGGCATGAAGGTCAACGGGATAATACTCAGGACAATGTTTATCTCGGCGGCGCTGATCGGACTGGCCGGAGCATTCTCTGCGTCAGCATCAGCTACCGTATCACCGTCCATGACGAATAATGCAGGCTGGACGGGTATCGTCGTGGCGTGGCTCTCCAAACTGTCGATACCCGGGATCCTGGTGGCGGCGTTCCTGATCTCACTTTTGCAGTACGGGTGTCTGGCGGCGTCGCTGTCGTACCCGGAGATCGACCAGAATTTCGCGGATCTGATGCAGGGAATGATCCTGTTCGCAGTCCTTATGAGCGACTTCCTGGTCACATTCAAGATCGTAAGAAGGAAGGAGACGGAATCATGATCGACCCTATTGAACTGATGACTCTCTTCCTTTTCAGCATAATCGTTTACAGCATTCCGCTCCTTTACGGCACGGTCGGCGAGATCATGGTGGAGAAGTCGGGAAGCCTCAATCTGGGCGTTGAAGGCACCATGGCCGTGGGCGCCGTTATCGGGTACATCGTGGGCTGCAGGGCGGATTCGATCGTGGCGGCGATGGCTGTGGCTTTCGCGATGGCGGCATTGGTTGGGGCGCTCTTCGCATTCCTTACGGTGACCTTGCAGGCGAACCAGAATGTTACGGGCCTTACCATTACGACATTCGGTGTGGCGGTGTATTTCTTCATCGGCAACGCCCTTGGCAATAAATGGCCGCAGTTTCAGGATTCTCCAGGCTTCGCGGAAGGATTCTCGGTCATAAGGATCCCGTTCCTGTCTGACATCCCCGTCATCGGCAAGGTGCTGTTCTCCCATAACATCATGGTTTATATGGCTGTGGCGATCGCCATCCTGTGCTGGTTCTACCTGAACCGGACTGTCCCCGGGCTGAGGCTGCGGGCCATCGGCGAGAACCCGGCGGCCGCCGACTCGCTGGGTGTCAAGGTAGCCCTCAACAAGTATATCCACATCATGGTGGGATCAGGAATCATGGGCCTCGGAGGTCTTTACATGGGTCTCAACATGGGCGGCACGTTCGAGGGCAGCAACTGCTGGATCAACGGCTACGGCTGGATCGCCATCGCCCTGGTCATCTTTGTTAACTGGAGTCCCGCGATGGCCGTCGCCGGCACGTTTGTGTTCGGTTTCTTCAACACTCTGCGTATGTATAACGGGGCACTTGCATCCACTTTCCCGGAGGTCCTCGGGTGGCTCGACGACATCCCGGCACAGTTTTTCTCCGCGTTGCCCTTTATCATCACGCTTCTTGTGCTTATAATAGACTCATTACGCAAGAACAAACGCTCCGGCCAGCCGAAAGCGATCGGCCTGAACTACTACAGAGAAGACAGGTAAGTTTAAAATATTTATTGTGGAATTTGGAGGTGCCTATGGCTATTTGTAAGAATTGCGGACAGGTTAACGCAGATGATCAGGCTTTCTGTGAGGTGTGCGGCGCGGTCCTCGACCAGAACGAGAATCTCGAGCAGATCCTGAATACGTATCCTGATGAGACCATCAACCGCCAGAACAGCGGTGAATACAACGACTATAACGACTACAAGACCGTGTGCCTACTGGCCATGATACTTGGTATTGTGAGTTTCTTTATTAACCCGCTGTACCTCGTCAGTATTGCTGCCATAGTTCTGGGCATTATAGGTCACGTAAAGAGCTTTGCCTATAAAAACTGGGCCATCACGGGTTGGATCTGCGGCGGCGCCGGTCTGATCGTCCAGATCTTCGTTGATATCTTCTGCACATTCGGTCTTGGTATCTTCTGCTGATAGTGTGTGAAGGTTTAAGTGGCGAAAGAGACTTTTGAAGTTTCCGGCTGATGAGACTGACGCGTGACAGAGGCAGGATAATAGGGTTTACCGCAGCAACCACTGTTCTTGTGGTTGCTGTTGTATTATTTGTAATCCTGCGCGGGCGTGCGGACTCGCTGTCGTTTCAGGAAGGGAGCTGCATGTTCTCGCGGGTTCTTCATCTGTACTGCCCGGGGTGCGGCGGCACAAGGGCTGTCAAGGCTTTGCTTCAGTTCGATATCATCGGGTCGCTGCTGGCAAATCCCGTGCCCGTGTACGGGTCGGTGCTGTTTGTCCGCGTCTGGGTGGCACTGGCTCATAATGTTTGGGTGAGCCGGAGAGGGCGTGGCTCGGTCGACGGGAGTGGCAGTGGCTTGAGTGGCAGCGGCTTGAGTGGCAGCGGCGCCCGTCTGTGGCGGATCATCTACGATTGGGAAGCCTACGGGATATTAGTCGTTGTAATAGGTAATTTTGTTATCCGGAATCTGCTTCTGGTGGTGTTTAAGATAGATCCGCTGGGTGATCTGGTCGGGTACTGGTAAAGGCGGCTGATCGAGCGCAAATGTCTACGCGGTCGTCTAGGGAAACCGACTAAAATTTGATATTCCTAGAATTTAGGCTAAAAATCTAGGTCGATGTCTAGGAAAGTCGACCAAAACGTGATATTTCTAGACGAACGAACGGGGAGAGGGGGGCGAACATCGCCGATCACCCCCGCCCCTCATATCCAGTACTCCTCAAGCCCGGCGCCACGCATGATGTTGTCGTCGTGCCCGGTCGGAAAGATTATATCGTCCAACCCGGCAAGGATCGCTGTCCTGACCTGGGTCTTGAAGACGTCGATATAGAATTGCGAACTGTCAGCGATATCGATAAAAAGGATGTCCTTGCTGATCTTAAGCCCATAGCTCAGGTAGGAATGCTGACGCGTCTTAGAGCGCGCGGCATAGCGCTCCTTATCCAGAGCGCCGTTGATCTCGATGCCGACGCAACGCTGCTGACTTGGGATGACGAAGCTGACATCGGGATAGAGCGTGTCAAAAGGATCGTCCCCGACCGCGATCTCGACTTTGCACTTAAGACCCATCTCCTGAAGTATCTCATAACCTATCGCTTCGTTCTTGGATCTGTATTCTCTGCCCTTGTACACGATCGGGTTCTCGCAGACGATAGGATTGGCGTTTTCCTTAGCCTTATAGAAGTATTCGTCAGTCATGAACGTCGGGTTGCTCTTTTGGAGCGGGTATCTGAGTATCCGCGGCGGGAAAGAGAAGATAGATCTCCACGCGTATGTGAGATCCTGCAGCCGCTTTTTGGTATTGAGGTACTCGGAGATCAAGGGACTCCAGAGTCTTCCGTTGCGCGTATTGACTTTATAGACCTTGCGGTGATTACTGTCCACACTCTTATCACACGGATCGAAAGAGATATACACGATCGCCTCGCCACGGTGCTTGCCAAAGCCCCCGTGCGGCAGTTCCGCCAGGCGCTTGGTCAGATATGATATCTGGAGTTCGTACAGCCTATAGTCGATCATGGAAAGATTATACTAGCTGTCAACCCGATTTTTGTCGACAAATAATACGATTATCTCCGAAATTGTTATCAAATCGCGATTCCCGCCGGCAGCCGATAATCTGCTTCAGAACGTGCTATAATGATACTGTAATAATTGCGATCAGATGAGAGCAGGTGATGTTATGAGCAACAATTTTAAGAAGTCATTTCTCTACAAGGCATTAGTATTCATTTTGCCGGTCGTTATGTGTGTCACGCAGCTGAGCGCTATACCCGTATCAGCCGCGACAGGCGATCCGGATGCAGAGATCTATTACCTGGAGGATGCTGCCATTGAAGCGATCGGCGACATCCCTTCCGGCTATCCCAAGAGCTACAAGATCGATACGACGGGGCTGTCTGGGACGGTAACTTACAAGGTAACATCGGGGACGGACTGCGCCCAGGTGTCTTCCGACGGCGTCGTCACGCCCAAGGTAACGACCGTGACGGTTATCGGTTCGACCTCATACCAGAAGAAAGTCTATACCTCCGGCGATTCGGTGATCAGGGTCACTTGCGGTTCTTACACAAAGGACGTCAAGGTCAGGGTCTCCAGCTATCTGCAGATATATGTAGACAATATGATCGATGACATCCTGGATGAGATCATCACGGACGGCATGACAGACCTTCAGAAGCTGACCGCCATCACGAAATGGGTTGCCGAGAATACCGATTACAGCACCTATTACCAGGATACTGCGAGCATGCTCATTTATGGATCCGGCGACTGCTGGGCGAGCACCAATACCATCAACGCGATGTGCAGCAGGTGCGGGATCCAGTCTAAGGGGCGCAATGGAAGATATGATCCCGGAGCAGGAAGTGGTCACAGGAACGTTATCGCCAAGTGCGATGGAAAGTATTATATCGCGGAAGCCGGTTATAGCGGCAACAGACCGAGACCTTACTCTGTCGAAGAGGCGCCTAACGGCTTTATGTGTTCTCTTTTCACGGCATACAGGTATGACGGAGATGAGACTACGGTGACCGTTCCTTCCACGTATACGAGCGGCGGCAATATCTCGACGCTCGGTGGCGGCAAGGCGTGTGTTTTCGATTCGAATGTCAAGAAAGTCATCATCCCGTCAACGATCGGTCTGATCGCCAACAATGCTTTCAACAACAATGTGAACGGGAATATAACTATCACGGTCGATTCCGCTAACCAGAACTATGCTGTCTCTAACGGGATCCTCTATACCAAGGACAAGACGAGGCTGGTCTTTGCCCCTGCGTCCAAGTGCACTTCGACGATCAACGCGAAAACGACGGTGATCGGGGAGAATGCTTTCTCGAATATCGACGGTACTTACACGATCGTGGTGCCCGGCACCGTGAAGACGATCGAGACTAGTGCTTTCGCGGGGACGCATATAAAGAAGCTCGTCATCAGTGAGGGTGTCGAGACGATCGGCGTCGCGGCGTTCCAGTATTTTAAGGCGGACGAGATAGTTCTGCCTTCGACGCTGAAGGTGCTCCCGGAAGGTGCTTTCTTCGCAGCTGCAGGCATGAAAGAGATCACTCTCCCCGATGGAATGGAGGAGATCGGCAAGAACGCTTTCCAGGCTTGCTCGGGGCTTACGGCACTGACTATTCCGACATCGGTGACTAAGATCGGGAGCAATGCTTTCGACGGGTGCAGCAACCTGCACATCTACTATCAGGGCTCCGCTTCCGACTGGGCGGCGATAACCCTCGATTCATCGCTGCCTTCAGATGTAACGCTTCATTACAACAGCGTCCGCGTCACGGGCATATCCCATGGCAGCAGCGACATCACGCTGACGGCAGCAGGCCAGTCAGTCAAGATCGACGCGAAAGCGAGCCCTACAACAGCGAGCAACAAGGATCTCACGTACGCTTCTGACGATCCGTCAGTCGCCAAGATAGACGGCAACCGTATCGTCGCTGTCGGCGAAGGTACGTGTCATGTCACGGCGACCACTGTAGACGGAGGCTTTACGGCGACATACAACGTTACCGTACAGTTCCCGAGATATACCGTCACGGTCGACGGAGGAACAGCATATTATATCGATGCAGCATCCAGCGGACTTGAGGGAAGCCTCTGTTCTTTGTCTCCCTCAAAGACCGAGAGGAACGACGGACTGAAGTTCAAGAATTGGGTGCTGGATGATGACATTGTCATCGAGAGCGGAACGACGACGAGCTATTATCTCGCGATAAGGGTGCCCGCCAGGGACATCACAGTCACAGCCGTGTACGATCCGGTCAAGGTAACCAGGCTCCTGATCAACAACTATAATTGGGAGATGCTCCCGGGTGAAGAGCAGGATCTGACAGTACAGGTAACTCCGACATATGCCTACGATCAGCGCGTTCAGTGGACTTCCGGCGATACGAGCGTTGTGACTATCGACAGCAACGGACACGTAACGGCGATCGCTCCCGGCAAGGCCAAGATCACAGCAACTGCTATGGACGGAAGCGGGGTCGTGAACATTAATAATACATGGATCACTGTAAAGGATCCGCCGGCACAGCCGACAGATCCGGCTCAGCCCACGAACCCTACACAGCCGACGGATCCCGCACAGCCGACGGATCCCGCGCAGCCGACTAACCCGTCTCAGCCTACGGATCCTGCGCAGCCCACCAATCCCGCGCAGCCCACGGATCCGGTGCAGCCCACGGATCCGGTGCAGCCTACTGAGTCTTTCTATCTCAAGCAGGTATCAGGCAAGTGGTATTGCTATTCCACGCTGACAGGCAGCTGGGTTACAGGATTCAGGACGGTCGGAGGCAAGACATATTGCTTCGGTTCGAACGGAATTATGCTTACCGGGTGGAAGCAGATCGAAGGCGAGTGGTATTATTTCGCATCGTCGGGCGTTATGAAGACCGGTTGGTTCAAGTCGGGCAGCACCTGGTACTTCTTTAAGTCAGACGGCAAGATGGCGACCGGATGGGCCAATGACGGCAGCACGTGGTATTATTTCGCTTCTTCAGGTGCAATGAAGACCGGCTGGGTCAAGGATGAAGGCATATGGTATTATCTCGCATCCTCCGGCGCGATGAAGACCGGCTGGCAGAAGATAAGCAAGAAATGGTACTACTTTGACGATCAGGGCAGGATGCAGACAGGCGCGTGCCGGATCGGCAGCAGCACATATGTCTTTAACAGCAGCGGTGTCATGCAGACCGGCTGGAAGCAGGTGGGAAGCGACTGGTATTACCTCAATTCCAGCGGAGCCGCAGCTACCGGCTGGAAGAAGCTCAGCGGCAAGTGGTACTGGTTCCGCAGTGACGGAACGATGGTGTCCTCGTGCACGGAGCTGATCGGAGGTCTGCTGTATGACTTCAACAGTTCGGGCGCCTGTACGAATCCGTCGGGCAGGAAACCGTAGAGACCGTAAAAAATAAGCCGAAACAGTTGAACCTTCCTCGGCTTATAGTTAGGCGTTAGATCAACGATCAATCCAGCTCAGACGGAGACACTAATCCCAGCTCCTCGCAGATCGAATCGAGCTTGTCAATTGCGGAGTCGCTGCCGTTGGTGTCGATGCCGACGAGGAAGAAAACGTACTTGCCGTCGCGGTATACGCCTTCACGGATGGCTGTGCCGAGCATCTATGACCTGGCTGTGGCGAGGTAGTAGGTGACGCCGTCCTCTTCTCCGTCATCGTTATCGCTGAAGAATCTCTTCAGATCCTTACCCTCCATGGTGGCGTAAATGCCGTCCCTGATCTGTCTGATGGCATCTTCTTCGTTGGTGATGATGGTATCGATCTTCTCTTTGAGATCCTTGTACGTATCGTAGCATTCGGCTTCTTCGTTCTCGCAGTAAGTGGCGAGGGCGGAGGGTGAGATTCTTCATAAAAAAATCCTCCAAATGCGCGTGATATCCGCGATTTATGCACGCTTTTATGCGACAATACAGATAACAGGATTATAGCATACACATAAGGAGCCCATAATGATCAAAGCTGAAGGATTGACGCTGGTTTACGGAAGCGGGACGGTGGCCGCCAGGGACGTTTCTTTCGAGATAGGGAAGGGCGAGATCGCGGGGTTTGCGGGGCCCAACGGTGCCGGCAAGACGTCGGTGATCAAGATGCTGACGGGGATCATGAAGCCGACAGAGGGACGCGCGGAGATCGCGGGATACGACATCGTGACTGATGCGATGGAGGCCAAGCGCAGATTCGCGTATATCTCGGACAACCCTGACATCCTTGTGCAGCTGACCGGGGCGGAATATATCGATTTTATCGCGGACATTTACGGGGTGGACAAGGCCACCAGACAGGAGCGTGCCGGGGCGATGGCCAAGAGGTTCGGGATCGGGGACAAGCTGAATACTTCCATGCGCGAATACTCCCACGGCATGCGCCAGAAACTGATGATAATCGCTGCGCTGGTGCACGAACCCGAGGTGTGGATCCTGGACGAACCGATGACGGGCCTCGATCCCGCAGCGGCTTACGAGCTTAAGCTGATGATGAAGGAACATGCGGCCCGCGGCAACTCGGTGCTGTTCTCCACCCACGTGCTGGAGGTGGCGGAGAAACTGTGCGACCGCATACTGATAATCGACAGGGGATCACTGGTCTATAACGGAACTGTTGACGGGATCCTCGAGGAGAACGAAGGACTGGATCTGGAGCAGATCTTCGTTAAGATGACATCGGGAGATTTGCGCGAATGAGGAGTTTCAGAGCGCTGTACAGGGCTTCCGGAGCGGGCTTCGAGATGCCGAAGCCGGACTCTCCCAAAAAGGCGAAGGCGTATGCCACCTTCGGCCTCGTGGCGTTTCTGCTGATACTCGTGCCATCCACCATCGGGGTGGGGTATATCGTTTATATGCTGTCGAACCTGCTGCTGTACTTTGGCGAACGGAGTTATGCGCTGGTGTCGCTGATGCATATTATCAGTGCTTTTACGATGATCTTTCTTATGCCGGTCATGTTCAACGTGCTGTTCTTCTCGGACGACCTGCATTTTATAAGGACGCTGCCGGTGACGCCGGTCAAGCTCTATCAGGCAAGATTCTGGCACACTTTCAGGACAGAGAGTTTTATGACCGTCGGCGTGTTGCTGTCCATGTTCATTGGGTGGTTTGTGGCGCTTTGGGAGAATCTTGGTGCTTCGGAAGCGTTAAGTCCCGTTACATTTGTGTCTGCCGCGGCGGCGCTCATCCTGGTGCCGGCGCTCCCGGTAATCTACTGTTCGATCCTGGCGTCGCTTCTCATGCTGGTGCTCCGCAAGGCCCGCCGCACCACTGTCTTCTACCACGCATCGACTGTGATGTTCGTTCTGTTTGCATTTGTATTTCTTCTGTCCTTCAGGGGGCAGGGCGGCGCCAACGTGGATAACTATATCGACACTCTGGTAAAAGGGACAAACAGTTTCAATGACGTCTGCGACGTTCTGTTCTTCACCACGCCGCTGGTCGTAAAGGGTATGGCGCAGCACGATATACTGAGCCTTCTCGGGGCTTTGGGCTATACCGTGGCGGCATATCTCCTCATGGTGGGACTTGCCCGCTTCACATATAATGACGGGCTGTATGTATCCGCACGTCTGGCCCGTGGCAAGCGCGCGGCCCGCCAGGGAAAGGGCGTTGCTGACATTTATGCACCCAAGGTCAGAAGCCTCAACATGACACTTCTCGCCAAGGAACTGCGCACCCTTGCCAGGTCCATGACCTACAGGACCAACTGCGTTTACGTGAATCTCATGTGGCCTGTCGCCACCGTGATCTTTCTCGTCTGGTCCAGGCGCAACGTAAACATACTGAGGTTCATGTCCCTCTACCGTGGCGGCCAGCCCCAGGCCCGTGTGATCGTGCTCATAGTGGTGGTGGCACTGGCTTTCGTGGCGTCCGGGCTGAATTCCATTGCATCCACGTCCTTCACCCGCGAAGGCGCGCACATCGACATCATCAAGTACCTGCCCGTCCCGTATACCCGCGTCATCCTCGCGAAAACCTCCGCCGCCCTCATCCTGACCTACATCCCCGTGGCCACAGGCATTGCCGCCGCGTCGGTAATCCTGGGTTCCGGCCTTCTCCTCACGCTTATGTATCTCGCGCTGGCGTTCCTGAGCGTTCTTACGGGCATTCTCATCGGCGTCACCATGGACTCCGTATCGCCCTACGTCATCTGGTCCGACGAAGCCGCCAGCCTTCGCGGCAACATGAATACATTCTTCAACCTCGCCGCCCAGCTCCTGGTGGCAGCCGCCGTCTGCGGCGGAGTGTACTTAATATACATATTGCTGGGCAGGACCATCTGGTGTGATCTTGCCGCAGCCATTATGCTCGTTCTTCTGTGTGCCACCGGGCTGTTCATCCTGGTGCCCGCGGTCAGGCGCAATATGGAGAAGTTCTGAAAGTTTCCTGTGCCCGGGGCTCAGTTCCCGCGGCTTTGGTAATCCTCCTCGATCTTCTGCTTCCACTTGCGGCTAAGCTTCTTGTTCTGCCTCACCGTCGATACCGCCTCACACATCGCCCCGAAATTAGCAGCATGACCCGCCGCATCGCTCACGAACTGTGCCGCGCATTCCTCGTTGATCCCGATGTGTGCCGCCGTCTCAACCGCGTCGATGTTGGCTGCCAGGAACAGGAACTCCCAGCCCTCTTCCTTCTTCTGCGCGATCAGCTGCTTCACCTTATCCGACGTGAACTCGCGGCTCGCGTTCTCCATTCCGTCCGTCGTGATTATGAACATCGTGTGCGCCGGCACATCCTCTTTTCTGGCATATTTGTGGATGTTTGAGATATGCCTGACCGCCCCGCCGATCGCATCCAGCAGCGCCGTACACCCGCGCGGCGTGTAATCCTTCTCCGTCATCTCCGGCACATCCGCGATCGGCAGCCTGTCATGTATCACCTCGCTCACATTATCGAAAAGCACAGTCGACACAAACATCACCCCATCCTCTGCCTTCTGCTTCCGAAGCATCGAGTTGAACCCGCCGATTGTGTCCGACTCCAGCCCTGCCATCGATCCGCTCCTGTCCAGAATGAATACCAGTTCAGTGATGTTGTTGGTTGCGTTTGTCATTGTCTTATCCTCCCTTAGTCTGTTTTTGTGGTTTGTTTTGTTTTTGTTTTTGCTTGATTGCTCAGCTCCGGTTGCTGTAGCTTTATTGTAGATGAGTCGGGGGAGGGTGTGGTCGCATGGAAAGCGACATCTGCTCGAACGCACGAATTCGTGATGCTTCGAACAGGTGCTCGCCCTTCGGGCTGTGCAACTCGCATCACGAATTGTGCGTTCGAGCTTCGGGCGGAACTTGTGGCGCAAAACACGCGTTCTCGCTTCGGGAGTTACATGGTGACAGTTCTCGACATGTGAAATGGGGACGGTTCTCAAGTGTCACATAAGGCATTCAGTTGACTGATCAAAATTCCATTATTTTTGTTTGAAATGACCTTAAAGTGGAACGATTGATGGAATTTTGTTAATAATTCCACTTTTTTCATTTGAAAGCGTCTTTTAATGGAACGGATGGTGGAATTTTAATTACAGGAGACCTGTCCCCCTGTCACATGTAACACATGGTAAAAAGCAGAACCGTCCCCATTTCACATTTTCCCCATTAACCCCCGAAGCGAGGAAGAACAATTTGTGCTATGAGATAACAGTTCCGCAGGCGTTTACGCCGAGGACCTGTCCGAAATAGCACAAATTCGTTCTTCCGAGCCCCTTCAGAATGAAGTGTCACATTTCTTGCGGAGCTGATTACCTTGGTATGATATTTACTGAAATCCCGACTGAATGCCCGACCTGTAGTCGGGATTTCAGTCGGATTTTTACCTGAAACAGAGCATTCTCCGACTCATATCCCGACTCATATCCCGACTCATAGTCGGGGTTATAGTCGGGATTTATCTTCTGATTTCCAGATGTGAAACTACTATGATGGCTAGAATGGAAATGTATGTCAAAAGTCGATTTTTAGAAGTTTGACATACAAAATCACATGAAAATGTATGTCAAAGTTGCATTTTCGAGAGTTTGACATACAAAATCTCAATATCTGTATGTCAAATTTCATTTTTTAAGGTTTTGACATACAAAGTAGACCATTTTTGTATGTCAAATATCGATTTTTAGAACTTTGACATACAACAGCAGATTCGGCAGGGAAATGCGAAGCGACGAGGACTGAAGCGAGCAAGTGGTCGCGAGCCCCCGAGCCCCTTATGCCAACAGTGGCTGATCGAACGCGAACAGAGCTTCGTTTATCTCGAAGACATCGTAGTTGCCGCGTTCGATAAAGTACTCGATTATCAGGTCGAATTTGCTGGAGTGTGAGAGGGCGAAGCCTGCCTTGGAGAGGAGCTCGCGAGTCTCGGGGAGAGGAAGGCGCAGGGCGATCGCGAAGGATATGACCGTTGGCTTGCTGGGCTTGTAGAAGCGGTCGGAACGGATCTTGGAGAACAGTTTGCGGTCGATGTTGGCCTTCTTATAGCATTCGGCATCGGTCATGCCGGATTCATCGATCTTGCGGAGGAGCATCTGGGAGAAGCTTTCGTCGAGCATCTTCATGTGGTCGTCCAGTGATTCGTCAGTGGGTAATGCGCACTCGTCGCATAACGCGTCACATAATTCAATAGCTTCTTTAGATTCCGCAACGGTAGATGCAGCGACCGCAGCGGTGGGCTCTGAGGTCTTGCGGTCTTTGTGGACTGTGGTTTTCGCGCGGGGGAAGGCGCCGGATATGCCGAAGGACTGCATGGCGCCGAACATGGCGTTCTGGCGGGATGCGCGCTCGAGCAGACTGTCGATGTGGGCGTCGGCGTAGTTATCGTCTATGTATGCGCTGATGCCGGCGAACAGCTGTCCGCCGATGTCGTAGGAGGCGCGGTCGAAGACGACGATGTAGGCTGTGAGGTCGTGGTCTTCAAGCAGGAACGCGCCGATCTCTTCGACGGCGATGCGCAGCGCCTGGTCCTTGGGGTAGCCGTAGATGCCGGACGAGATCAGCGGAAAAGCCACTGACTCCAGCGCGTGCTCCCAGGCGATCTCAAGGGAACGGCGGTAGCAGGAACGCAAAGCACGTTCTTCGCCGAGACCTCCGCCCTGCCAGACGGGGCCGACAGTGTGGATAACGTATCGCGCAGGGAGGTCGTAACCGCCCGTGATAACTGCGTCGCCGGTGGCGCAGCCGCCAAGACCGCGGCACTCTTCGAGGAGCTTAGGGCCGGCAGCGCGGTGAATGGCGCCGTCAACTCCGCCCCCGCCGAGGAGGCTCGAATTTGCGGCGTTTACGATGGCGTCAACGGCCATCGTCGTTATGTCGTTGCGTACGATCAGGAGCGGCATTATGTATCAGTTACGGAGTGGACTCCGAACGCCTCGCAGATGGCATCAATGTTCTTGATTATCTTTTTGTCCTTATTGCCGTAGCCGATGAGCAGCAGCACCGTCTTGCCGTCGCGGTACACGCCCACGGCCGCGCGGTGGTCGCCGTCCTCGATATTCATTACTGAGTAGTTGATGCCGTCATCGGTGCCGTCGTCGTTGTTGGCAGGAACTCCGGGATTCGGCTGGATGCCGTCATGCACCTCATCGAAATAATCCTCAGCGTCATCCTCGTCCTCAAACACCATCGAGAAAGCATATATCGCAGTCGTCTTCTCGTCAGTCTTCTTAACCTTCATAAAGAGCGCTGCCTCGGTGATGTCTCTGCTGTAGTAGTTCTTCAGCACCGGGATGACGGTGAGATCCTCGGTGTCCAGTACACTCTTGATATCCTTGTCGAGAAGGGAGATGCAGACGCCGTTCTTAAAATCTTTATCTTTCAGTTCCCTGAAGGCATGTGCGCTGTCGACCGGCTCGTAGCCCTCGCCTCTGGCGTAGTTTATGAGTTTCAACGGCCCGAACTTGCCTCCCAGAAGGGAGCAGGATGCCACGGACATGAGCATGACACCGGCGAGCGCGAGCGATGTGATCTTTGTAAAAGTTTTCATAGTAACCCTGCCTTTTTGCTGTTCCTGTGGAATTAACTCTGCAAATTCATTATAATACTTTGGCTTACTAAAATCACTAAACGGGGATTAATCATGATCTGCAACAATATACTGGACGCAATAGGACACACACCGCTCGTACGCCTGAACCGCATGGCCGAACCCGGCTCCGCCGAGGTGCTGGTCAAGTTCGAGGCCACCAACATCGGCGGTTCCATCAAGACGCGCACCGCCCTCAACATGATCGAGGCGGCCGAGGCGGAAGGCCTCATCGGACCTGACTCCATCATCGTCGAGCCCACCTCCGGCAACCAGGGCATCGGACTCGCCCTCGTAGGCGCCGTTAAGGGCTACCGCACCATAATCGTCATGCCAGACTCCGTCAGCGAGGAGCGCACCAAACTCGTCCGCCACTACGGCGCCGAAGTCAAGCTCATCCACGATTACGGCGACATCGGCAAGTGTATCGACGAATGCCTCAAATGCGCCCTCAGCATGCGCGACCGCAACCCCAAAGTCTTCGTCCCCCAGCAATTCGCGAACATCAACAACGTCCTCGCCCACAAGAAAGCCACCGTCGTCGAGATCCTCGACGACCTTGACGGCAAGCCCGTCCACGGCTTCTGCTCCGGCATCGGCACCGGCGGCACCCTCACCGGCATCGGCGAAGTCCTCCGCGAGCACTTTCCCGACCTCGAGATCTGGGCCGTCGAACCCGAGAACGCAGCCATCCTGGCCGGCGGCACCATCGGCACCCACCTCCAGATGGGCATCGGCGACGGCATCATCCCCGAGATCTTCAACCGCGACATCTACGACTCCATCTGCGTCGTCTCCGACCGCGAAGCCATATCCACCTCGAAAAGGCTTGCCAAAGAAGAAGGCCTCATGTGCGGCATCTCATCCGGCACCAACGTGGCAGCGGCACTCCAGCTGGCCCGCAAGCTCGGTGAAGGAAAGACCGTAGTTACTGTGCTTCCGGATACCGCTGAGAGGTATTTCTCGACGCCGTTGTTTGGGGAATAGGGCTCGCAACCGCTTGCTCGCTTCAGTCCTCGTCGCTTCGCTCCTGCGGTAAGTCCGCTCGCAAGGGTCGCTCGCCCTTCGGGAATGATGGCGGCACTGCCGGGATTCCCTCTTTTCGCTTTGAAACGTTGTTTTGAGGGTACGACTAAGGGTATTTTATTAGAAATACCCCGTTTTTGCGTTCAAATGGCTGTTTGAGGGTACGGAAGAGGGTATATTTTGCCAACCCCTACACCAAGCTATCCGGAAAAACGATATCTCCCAGATTCGCCGTGATCGCACTGTCGATCAGCGCCTCGAGGTGTTTGTCATCGAACGCATACGGATTATCCAGCTCATAGAATATGATGTCCTTGCCAACCTGGAGATCGTGGCGGATATAGTTACGGCGGCGCCAGAACGTCTTATTCGAATATGGTTCCCTGTCAATCGCGCCATCGATCTCGATGCCGACGCACTTGTCCTGTTCGGGTAAGTGAAACAGGATATCGGGATAGAGTGCGCTATATTCATCATCGTCGTCGGCAGCGACCTTGACTTCAACCTTGTAATCGATGCCCTTGCTGTCCAGTATAAGGCAGCCGGCCAGCTCGTTCTTCGAGCGCAGGATCATGTCCTTGTGTTTGATGGGATTCTTGATTGGCCGGTCATTGGAATTCGGCACGGCCCGCTCGTAAAACCGGCTGTCGAATAAGCTCACACGGGTCTTCGTCAAAGGATACGGAACCGACCGCGGCGCCATCCGGTACATCAGATTCCACTGTTCTTCGAGCGTAGCGAGTTCGCCGGATAATTCGATATACTCTTTGATCTTTGGAGCATATTTCTTGCCCTGTGGGGAGTCAACATAGTAACGCTTCCTGTTTTTGTATGTGATCGTGGAATCAAACGGATCATATGTAATACTCACAACTTGCCGACCACGATAAGTCCCAAGATTTCCGTGGGGGATCTTCGTCAGGCGCTCTCTTATGAAGCTCATTCTCAACTCTAATTGACGGTAATCATACATACAGAAATTATACTTCCGGGCACCTCGAAAGTGGTCAACAAAAACATACGAAAAACTCCGAAAACCGTATGTTTTCGTATGTTTTGTAACAGTACTGACAGGTCTCTCGTGGTACAATAACAAATTGCGTTTTATGCAAATTGGGATCTTGACCAGCAAGATCGTAAAAATACCCTCTTCCGTACCCTCAAATAGCCATTTGAACGTAAAAACGGGGTATTTCTAATAAAATACCCTCAACCGTACCCTTAAAAGAGCATTTCAAAGCGAAAAAGGGGAATTCCATCCCCTGGAAGATAGCAGGCACCCGCCACCTCCACAAAACAACCGCCCCGCGGCACGCGGCCAGCGGGGCGGTCAGTTATGTTAAGCTATCTCAAAAACTCACAGATACTTCTTGATGTCGTCGGACAGCAGTTCGATCGGTGCTGTCAGGTTGATGGTAACTGTGATGGGGCCGTCGGCGAGGAATGCCTCGAGCTTGGTGAGGAATATGGCGAGTTCGCCGAGGTCGTCGCAGGACGAGACTTTCTTGATGGCATCGATGTAGATGTGGGTGAGGTCGTAGTCCTTGGAGCAGATGCCGCCGATGAAAGCGAGGAGCTGATCGTAGCCGACTACGGGGTATTCTTTGATATTGATGAGACGGACACTATACTTCAGGAGCTGGTCGAGGCGGTTGCCGCGCTCGATGCAAACTACGTTGCTGTCTGTGCTTGCGACCTGATTGATGTCGTCAACCAGTCGCGCTGTCTTTCCTGTGCCCTTCTCACCTGCGATAATCTTGATCATAGCAAAATCTCCTTTAAAAACTAATTTATTGGATATATCCATTGTACTAGAAACCCCACTATAAATGAACCCCATTTTGTGCAAATACCACTAAAATAATTCAGGTTGCCGCCCTAATATTAATATGCTATAATAGGCAACGGATTTGATTACTTAAGCGATAAGTAAACGGACTCGGAAGTGTCCGTTTTTTTATTTCTCAGGAGCCGGAGGGAGGCACACTATGGCAAAGAGATCGAAGATCGCGCAGCACGCTTATGATGTGGCGCTTCCGGTCGCTGAGAGCAGGGGGCTGGATCTCGTTGATGTGGAGTATAAGAAGGAAGGGCAGAAGATCTTTCTCAGGCTTTACATCGACAAGAAGGGCGGCGTTGATCTGGATGACTGCGAAGGTTTTCACAATGAGGTGGAGCCGCTGATCGATGAACAGGTGCCCGAGGCTGATGAGGACTTCTTTGAGGTGAGCTCGCCGGGGCTGACGAGGCCTCTTCAGGAGATAGGGGACTACATCAGGTACGAGGGCGAGGCGCTGGACGTTACTCTGTACCGGGAACCGGAACTCAACGCACCGGAGCCCAACGCACAAGGCACTCCCACCGCCCCTCACCCCAAAGTCGGAAAGACCTTTACGGCGGCGTACACGGTGGAAGAAGGCAGGATCGTTTTCGCGAACGGGGTTGAGGCGGAATTGAAGGATATCGCCAAGGCCGTGAGGCACATAGATTTTTGAGAACAATAATTAGGAGGATACAAAAATGGCAAAGAAGAAAGAACCCGAGGCAGAGATCATCAATCTGATCGAAGCTATCAAGGACCTGGCAAAGGAGCGCGGCATCAGCGAAGAGGAGATCTTCTGCGCGCTGGAGGACGGTATCGTCGCAGCGTACAAGAGAGAGTTCGGCGGTGCCAACAAGCAGGATATTACGAACGTGTCTGCGGAGATCGACCGTGAGACAGGTGAGATCGCCATCTACCAGATGATGGAGATCGTTGAGGAGGTACTGGATCCCAACGCCGAGATCAGCATCGAGGATGCCCAGGCAATGGATCCCGACCTGGAGATCGGCGATATGATCGAGCTGAATCTGGAGGTAGATGATCTGGGAAGACTGGCTGCAGGCGCTGCAAAGAGCTCCATCTCACAGAAGCTCAGAGAGGCTGAGAGCCGCAAGATCGAGCAGGAGTTCAAGGACAAGATGGGCGAGATCATCGCAGGTACGATCCTCAAGAAGGATAACAGCGGCGTTTACGTGGATATCGGCAGGGCTGAGGCCGTGCTGAAGCACAAGGGTCAGATCAAGGGCGAGAACTACGCTTCCGGCAAGCTCATGAAGTTCCTGGTAATCGGCGTAGAGGAGCAGAACGGCAGACCGACGGTAGTCCTGAGCAGAACGGCACCCGAGCTCATCAAGAAGCTGTTCGAGATGGAGGTTCCGGAGCTGAAGGACGGCGAGGTTGAGATCAAGGCAATTGCCAGAGAGCCCGGTCAGAGATCAAAGGTTGCAGTAGCTTCCAGGAATCCCGATGTTGACGCCAAGGGTACTTTCGTTGGGCCCAGAGGTCAGAGGGTGCAGAGCGTTATGAGCACTTTCGTGAACGAGAGGATCGACATCATCGAATACAATCCCGAGCCCGGTATCTTCATCAGCGAAGCTCTGCAGCCTGCCAAGGTTGTCAGGGTAGATATGGAGGAAATCGTCGGCGAGGACGGCAAGGTCGAGAAGAAGGCCATCGTTATCGTGCCTGACGACCAGTTCACGCTGGCAATCGGCAAGTCCGGCCAGAACGTCCGTCTCGCTGCAAAGCTCACAGGCTACAGCATCGACATCAAGAAAGAATCTGACGATATCAACGAGTCATCCCAGAAAGTCATCGGCCAGTTCACGGCTTACGACGAAGAGGGTAACAGGATCGAGGACGATCAGTAAATGACGGCGCCGGTGAAGAAAAGACCCCAGAGAACCTGCGTGGTGTGCAGGACCAAGAAGGACAAGGCAGATCTTGTGCGCATAGTCGCCACAAAGGACGGAGAAGTCAGGTACGACCCCACCGGAAGAGCTCCCGGAAGAGGCGCTTACCTCTGTAAGAACGAGGAATGCCTCGCAGCAGAGCTCAGGAAATCCGGCCGTCTCGCCAAAGGCCTTCGCCACGAAGTCACAGGGGACACTTTATCGGAACTGGCACAGGAGATACTTAAGAAGGCAATAGAGTCTGCAAAAACTGATGACAAAAAAGGTAACTAAAGAAAACATCTTACAGTTCATGGGCCTTGCACGGCGGGCCGGCAAGCTGGAATCAGGCACTGACAGCGTACTGGCAGCGATGCGGAACGGATCCGCGAAGCTCCTGATCCTGTCGAAGGACCTGGCACCGGGCACGGTGAGCCGCGTGATACACGGAGTCACATACGAGATACCGATGTACAGATTCGCCACCATGGATGAACTAGGGAAGGCGATAGGCACAGTTCCCAGAGGCGTGATAGCCATAACGGACAAAGGATTTGCGGACAAGCTTGATGAGAAACTGACGGACTACGAGGAGGATGAAGATTAATGAGTGAGAATACAAAGAACAGCGGAATTACAGTAGGAGGCGTCTCCGGCAACAAGAAACTGAGACTCGGCCGTGTCCACAAGAAAGTGGATCAGGCAAAGCCTGACGAGGCCGCATCAGAGGTGAAAGAGGCTCCCGCAGCGGAATCCGCGCCGGAAGAGACACCTGCCGCAGCATCCGCAGAAGCAGCATCCGCAGCTGAGAAGCCCGCGCGAAAGTCAACTGCCAAAAAGACGGCAGCTGCCAAGGAAGAGGCTGCTTCGGAGACAAAAGATACCAAAGCTGCAAAAGAAACCAAGACAACGAAGACGACCAAGACGAAGAAGGCCGACGATGAGGCACCGGCTGCTGAAGCAGAGGAGAAGCCCAAGGCCGCTAAGACAAAGACAACAAAGAAGAAGGCTGAAGAAGCTGCCCAGACAGAAGAGCCTAAGGCGGAAGAGAACAAGGCACAGGAGCCCGAGACAGCAAAAACAGACGTAAAAGCAGCAGAAACAACAGCAAAAGCCGAAGAAGCCAAGAAGGAAGAGGCGCCCAAGGCACAGGAACCCAAGCCCAGCGAGCCTTCGGGACTTCAGGAAGTCAAGAAGCAGGAGCCTCCCAAGGTCAGGATCTCTTCTGCTGTTGTCGCTATGCCTGACAAGGCAGAGAAGATAATAAAGAAATCTTCATATACACCTAAGGACAACCCCAGGGACAGACGTCCCTACGGCGGTGGCGCAGGCACAGGCAGGCCCGGCTACGGCGGCGGTGCCGGAAGACCCGGTAGATCTGACGGCGGCGCTCCTTACGGCAAGGACGATGAGGATTCACCTTCAAGACCTATGGCAAGAAAGCCCGCCAGATCCAAGTCTGACGAGCCTATCGAGGAGGTCAAGAAGAGCCGTGCCAACTTCGCTGACAGGGCAGCCCAGGAGAAAAAGCGCAATAATAACGACGACAGACGCGAAGGCGGCAAGGGCGATAAGCGCAAGGGCGGCCAGTCTCAGGGCGGCAGATATACCGGCAGGATGGACGGCGACTACGACGACGATTACGGCTACAGAAAGAAGAAGAAAAAGAGCTTCTCCCAGGCTTCCGACACCCAGACCTCAGTCATCACAGAGGTGCAGCTCCCTCCGTTTATCACGGTCAAGGAGTTCGCTGAGGGTATCGGCAAGAAGAGCTCTGACGTTATCATGGAGCTCATGAAGCTTGGCGTTATGGCAAATATCAATCAGGAACTGGACTTCGATACGGCGTTCATGCTGGCTGATGCTTTCGGCATATCGGCTACACCGATAACCGAGGTTAATGAAGAGGAGATACTTTTCGATGAGGGTGAAGAGAACGAAGAGGGGCTCAAGCCCAGGCCGCCGGTCGTTGTTGTCATGGGACACGTTGACCACGGTAAGACATCCCTCCTCGACAAGATCAGATCTGCATCGGTCGTATCCGGCGAGGCCGGCGGTATCACACAGCACATCGGTGCTTATACCGTAAGGACAAAGGGCAGACAGATCACGTTCCTCGATACACCGGGTCACGAAGCGTTCACGACGATGCGTGCAAGAGGAGCGCAGTTCACTGATATCGCGATCCTCGTTGTCGCTGCAGACGATGGCGTTATGCCCCAGACCATCGAGGCTATCAACCACGCCAAGGCAGCAGGAACGGAGATCATCGTTGCGATCAACAAGATGGATAAGCCGGGCGCCAACCCCGATAAGGTAAAGCAGGAACTCAGCAACTACGAACTCATCCCCGAGGAGTGGGGCGGCTCCACCATCATGGTGCCTATCTCCGCCAAGCAGGGAACAGGTATCGACGACCTGCTCGATATGGTTCTCCTGACGGCTGACGTCATGGAACTGAAGGCTGATCCCACCAGACAGGCGAAGGGTGCAGTCATCGAGGCACAGCTCGATAAGAACAGAGGTCCTGTAGCTACGATCCTCGTGCAGAGAGGTACTCTGAGACAGGGCGATACCATCGTTTGCGGCGCCATGATCGGCAACGTAAGAGCTATGTACGACGACAAGGGCAACCAGATCAAGAAGGCAGGTCCTTCCATTCCTGTTGAGATCTTAGGTCTCCCTGAAGTTCCTGAGGCAGGCGAGACGCTCTATGCCGTAACGGACGACAAGATGGCAAGGTCCCTCGTCGAGAAGCGTAAGATCAAGCAGAGAGAAGAGCATATCAGAAAGTCTTCCAAGATGAGTCTCGATACGCTGGCAGCACAGATGGCAGCAGGCGATGTGAAGGATCTGAACCTCATCATCAAGGCAGACGTTCAGGGTTCCGTGGAGGCTGTCAAGCAGTCCATGGAGAAGCTCAGCAACGACGAAGTCAAGATCAAGGTCATCCACGACGCGGTCGGTGCCATCAACGAGTCAGATATCTCGCTGGCTGACATCAGTAACGCCATCATCATCGGTTTCAACGTACGTCCCAACCAGATGATCCTGGACAAGGCAAAGGAAGCCGGAGTTGACATCAGGCTCTACAGCGTCATCTACAATGCCATCGAAGACGTTGAGAACGCCATGAAGGGTCTCCTCGCACCTACAGAGGTGGAGGTCGTCCTCGGTCACGTGGAGGTCAGAGAGCTCTTCAAGGTGTCCGGCGTAGGTACCATCGGAGGATGCTACGTCCTCGACGGTAAGATCGTAAGAAACTGCGGCGTCCGCGTTGTGCGTGACGACGTGGTGGTCTATACAGGCAACCTCGGCTCACTCCAGAGAATGAAGGACGCCGTCAAGGAAGTCAATGCAGGCTACGAGTGCGGTCTGTCCATCGAGAGATTCAACGACATCAAGATCGGCGATATCATCGAGTCCTTCGAGATCCGTGAGGTAGCAAGAGAATGAGACGTAACCGCGCAGAGATAGTCGGCGACCAGATGCAGAAGGTCCTCTCGGACATCATCCAGAACAAGCTGGGCGATCCGAGGATCCCTTTCATGACCACCGTCACCGGCGCGAAAATGAGCTCCGACCTGACACACTGCACCGTCTTCATCTCGATCTTCGGAGACGACAAGACGAAGCAGGAGGCCATGCGCGCCATCGAGCACGCCAAGGGCTTCATCCGCTGCGAGATGGTCAAGCAGATCAACCTCCGCGTTGCACCTGAACTGCACTTCAAACTGGACAACACCCTCGATGAGGCGGCCAGGCTGGACGCCGCCATCGACAAGGCACTGTCCCGCGACGAGGAGATCAGGCGTGAGGCCGAGGGCAGGAAGAAGAACGACGAATAATGAAAGAATTATATGAGATAAACGCCTCCAGAATGGCGGATCTTCTTATAGCAGAATCGAAGCGTGGCTTACCCTTTGTGCTCTTCATCCACAGGAGTGTCGACGGGGACTGCTTGGGTTCCGCCTGCGGCATGGCATGTGTCCTCCGCGGCATGGGCGCAGAAGCGTACGTGCTCTGTCCCGAGGAACTGTCGTACAAGCTGGAATATCTGGGCGTTGAGGAACTTCTGATCGGCATTGACGATGTGCCGGAGGAGTATGTTACTTTCGCGGTGGACTGCTCGGAGGGCCACAGGATGGGCGATGCCCGGTCCCTGTTCGAGCGCTGCGATGATCCGATAATCATCGACCACCACATAACGATAGACCTGAAGGGCGACCGCAT
Organism: Ruminococcaceae bacterium YRB3002; assembly: GCA_900099715.1. Classification (GTDB taxonomy): domain Bacteria; phylum Bacillota; class Clostridia; order Saccharofermentanales; family Saccharofermentanaceae; genus Saccharofermentans. The sequence continues at coordinate 39,730 of FMTG01000019.1, forward strand.
CTGGGTAGAGGGAAGCGCTTCATCCGCGTCCGAGATGTGCTTCTACGTGGCGCGCATGCTGGAGGAGAAGACAGGTAAAAAGCTCATAAATACGCTGGCTGCCAGGTGTTTTCTCACGGGTATCGTTACGGATACGGGAAGGTTCACCTTCACCAACACGAAGCCCGAGACGCTCACGGCCTCCGCCGAGCTCATGGAACTGGGCGGCGATATCCCGGAGATAACATACAACCAGTACGACCGCAAAAAGAAGGAGGAGTTCAGAGCCTCCACGGCCGTAAGGGAGCGTGTACAGTTCCTTGCAGACGGAAAGATCGCCATGACACTCGCCTACAGGAAAGACTTCAAGAAGTATAACACTGACGATGATTCCATCGACGAGATCCCCTCAGCCCTTAGGGATGTTGACGGCGTTCTGCTTTCCATCGTCCTCCGCGAGACTGAAGGCGGCACCATAAGGGGAAATCTCAGATCCAAGGAACCCTATGACTGCACGGTCCTCGCCAGAGAATTCGGCGGTGGCGGCCACGTCAGAGCCTCCGGCTTTAAGCTCCAGGGCAACATAGATGAGATAGCCCAAAGAGTCTCCGCCCGCGCTGCGGAACTCCTGAAGGAGTTTGGCGCATGACAGGCGGCATTATCCTTCTCGACAAGCCGGCCGGCATGACCAGCTTCGACTGCGACAAGCTTGTACGCAAGACGATGGGCATCTCCAAAGTAGGACACAGCGGCACACTTGACCCCTTTGCCACAGGACTTCTTCCCATCTTCACAGGCGACGCGCTGAAATTCATGCGCTACACAGACGACTACAACAAGGCATACAGATGCACAGCCCTCTTCGGCGGCACATCCGACACGGGCGATAAGGACGGCAACGTGATTATGACTTCCGGCCGCCAGCCCGGCGAGGAAGACATCCCGGCCATACGTGAAGCCCTCATGGAGGTCGCTTCCAGAGACAGCCAGATCCCGCCAAAGTACTCTGCCAAAAAGATCAACGGCAAACGCGCCTGCGACCTCGCCCGCGAGGGCGTTGAGGTGGAGCTCAAGCCCGCGAAGATCAAGATCTATGCTCTCAACATCAGGGAATTTGCCATTGTCCGCGAATGCGGCGTCCTCGTAACCTTCGACGTCCGCTGCTCCAAGGGCACCTACATACGCACCATCTGCACCGATGCAGGCGACATCACCGGCTTCGGCGCCTATGCCGTGGACCTCAGAAGGACCGCAGTCGGCCCTTACAAAGTCGCCGATGCAGTCTATGCAGAGAATCTCACGCCCGACACAGAATATCTTGACCCCGTAACAGCCATCGCACATATACCGCAGATCAGCCTCGACGCAGACCGTGCCGCCGACATAAAATGCGGCAGACGCTTTCACAGATCGAGGATCACAGGCTACGGCTTCGAACCCGGCAAACTCGTCAGGGCAGAGTACGACGGCGCACTCATAGCCATCATCTACGCAGACGACGGCGGCATTATCAGGGTGGACCGGGGGTTCGCCTCATGAGCGGATACGATAATACCAGGATCGAATTCACGGTAAGACATACCCTGGACGACCTTCCGTTCCTGCCTCACGGCAGAGCCGTTGCTCTGGGCATGTTCGACGGCATCCACGAAGGTCATATCGAGATAATTCGCGCGGCAGTAAGATATGCAGCCTCCCACGGTCTCAAGTCCCTTGTGCAGACCTTCGTGAACCTGCCCAAGACCTCTGACGGCGAGCTTACGACCATCGCCGAGAAGACCGGGATCCTCACAAAGCTCGGCGTGGATGAACTCCTGGTGATCGACTACAACGAAGTTCACGACATGACTCCCGCCGAATTCGTCAGCGACGTGATCCTCATAAGAATGGGCGCCCATGCCATCTTCACAGGCGAGGATTACAGGTACGGCAAAGGCGCATCGGGGGAGGTGACCACTCTCACAGAGCAGTGCCGTGAGCTGGGAATAGACACATTCGTCCACAACATGTGCCTGGCCGACGGCACCAAGATCTCATCAACAAGACTCAAGGAAGCACTCCGCGACGGCCATCCCGAGGAATACATAAAGCTTACCGGCGGCAGGCCTTTCATCTACGAGGGCACGGTCGTGAAGGGCAAGCAGCTCGGCCGCACCATGGGTTTTCCCACAGCCAACATCAATATCCCCGAAGGCAAATATCACGTCAGAAGGGGAGTCTATGCATCACGTGTCTATCTGGGGAGCCGTGTGCTTCAGGGAGTTACCAACATCGGCCTCAGACCCACTGTTGAGGACGCTGTGGCAGATGTATGTGAGACTTACATCTTCGACTTTGACGAGGATATCTACGGAGCATTCATAAGAGTCGAGCTGCTTGGATTTATCCGTGACGAGACCAGGTTCAGTTCAAGAGAAGAGCTCATCGCAGCGGTTGAGAACGATAAGATCCTTGCTCGGAGTTGAAAAATGTGAAATGGGGACGGTTCTCAACTGTCACATTTTTAGATGTCCGTCGAGTTGATCTTCCACTCTTTTTAGGGTGTGAACGCATGACGAAATTCCCTTTTTTACGTTTGAAACGGTTGTTTAAGGGTATAGTTGAGGGTATTTTGTTGATAATACCCCGTTTTACGTTTGAAATGATGTTTTGAGGGTACGGGTGCGGGTATTTTTGTTGTCCGGCAGTTTGGGTAAATGAATACAAGTCAACGTACGCCACCCATGCCAAGCATATAATCACAAAATGTGTTACAATACCCGTTGACCCGCAACCGGGCCACCAACAAAACACAAAACACAAACAATACCAACCAGAGGTACTTAATAAATGAACTACGACAAGATCTCCTTCCCGGGCCTCGGGATCGAACTGGACATAAACCCGGTAGCCTTCTCCATAGGCTCCCTCAACGTCTACTGGTACGGCATCATCATCGCCGCCGGCATGCTCCTCTGCTTCTTCCTCGCAGTCAAACAGGCAAGGAAGAACAATTTCTCACCCGACCTCGTTTACGACCTGATGTTCGTCACAATACCCTGTGCCATCGTCGGCGCCAGGATCTACTACGTGGCATTCAAGTGGGATTACTACTCCAAGGACCTCACCAAGATCTTCGACACCAGATCCGGCGGTCTCGCCGTATATGGCGGTGTTATCGCGGTGCTCCTGGGCTACTTCATCATGTGCAGGATCAGAAAGATCCCTTATTCCACGGTGCTCGACTATCTTGCGCCTCTGCTCCCCCTTGGTCAGGCCATCGGAAGATGGGGCAACTTCTTCAACCAGGAGGCTTTCGGCACGACAACGAACCTTCCCTGGGGCATGACCTCCTTTGAGATCTCGTCCTACATCTCGGCAAACTGCCCGACTCTGGACCCCTCGATGCCCGTGCATCCCACGTTTCTCTACGAGTCACTGGGCAACATAATATTGTTCGTATTCCTGCTCTATATGCGCAAGAACAGCAAGTTCGCCTACGAGACGGCAGCCTGCTACTTCATCGGCTACGGCGTAATCAGATTCTTCGTCGAGGGTCTGCGCACCGACTCGCTCTACATAACAGGCACCGCCATCAGAGCCTCCCAGCTTCTGTCGGCGATCCTCGTCTTCCTGGGCCTGCTCTACATCGCATATGCCCACTACAAAAAGATCCCCAGAGCACCCCTTCCCGAGCGCTTCCTCATCTCGAAAGAGGCTTCCGAGTCTCCCGAATCTCAGCCTGAGTCAGCTGACGCAGAGCCTGAGACTGTTGAAGATGTCGAAGAAGCGGCTGAAGATACTGTAGAATCCGAAGAACCCGAAGCAGCTGAAGATACTGAAGCAACTGAATCTTCAGAAGCCCCTTCAGAATCAGACACCAAGGACAATGGAGACACGTAAGTCAGGCATCGTCAGACTCCGCAATAACGAGTACAACAAGAGGATCGACTACTATCTCATCGTTCCTGTATTTCTCCTGACCGTTATCGGCCTTTATGTCCTCCAGCGTGTGCTCTCATCAGGATATGCAGCTTATCCCGGCAACTATTACCGTCAGATCTACGCTACAATGGCGGGTATGTTCATAGCGACAGTAATCGCTATACTGGATACGCACTTCCTCAAGCTGGTAGGAAGGCTCCTCTACGGAGCAGGTCTTTTCCTTCTGATACTCGTGCCTATCGACGGCTATTCCCTCAAGTCCACCTGGGGTGCCGATTCATGGCTGAACCTTCCGGTCATCGGTAACTTCCAGCCCTCGGAGCTCATGAAGATCGGCCTTGTCATGGTTGCAGCAGAAATCTTCGAGCTCATGGCAGAGAAGAAGATCAACTACCTGAGAGGCCTCCTGTATCTTGCGGCAGCATATGGTCCGCCGATGCTCCTCATCTTCCTGCAGCCCGACTTCGGTACCGCCATGGTCATCGTATTCTCGTTTGCCTGCATGGCTTTCGTATGGGGTGTCAAATACAGATATCTCCTCCTCGCGATCTCAAGCACGGTCGTTATCGTAGCGCCGTCCCTCTGGTTCTTCTACATGGAGGACTACCAGAAAGCGAGGATCCTCTCCCACATATTCTCCGGTTCCGACCCGCAGGCCGAGTACAATCTCGTCCAGGCGAAAGCAGCCATCGCCTCAGGCGGCCTTACCGGCAACCACACGGGGGTACTTACCTCCGTTCCGGTCAAAGAATCAGACTTCATATACACGGCTGTATCAGAGCACTTAGGCTTCATCGGCACTGCCGCGGTGGTCATCCTGGCATTTTTCTTCCTTGCCAGGTGTATGTATGTTGCCAACAATGCGCAGCTTCCGTCCCAGTCCTACATCGTTATGGGCCTCACAGCTTCCTTTGCATTCCATTTCATAGAGAATCTCGGCATGTCCGTAGGACTTCTTCCGATCACCGGAATCCCGCTTCCGTTCATATCTCTCGGAGGAACGGCTATGCTGATCAACTTTATCGCATTTGGACTGATACTCAATATCTCAATGGACCGTAAATAAAACATTGTCACATTATGTCAAAATATTGTTGACGTCGCACATATATCCATGCTATTCTTGTGACAAATAATTAATGTCGCAGGAGGCGTATATGGCTAAGATAAAGACACTTGAAGAAGCTCTTAAGAGAATTGCGGAACTCGAGCGTGAGAATGAAGAGATGAGGGAAGAGCTGGAATACCTTCGTAAGAAGAAGGACAGCGGCCGTAAGAAGCATAATGCCCAGTGGACCGCAACCTACAATGACGTTGTCACATGCATAGGCAAAGGCATGACGGTGATTGAGATAGCAGAACGCAATAACATCAGTGTCCGTAGTGTTTACCGCTACAAGAAGTATTTTGATTCCATTAGTGGTGATAAGAAGACCTGACCCAGGGGGTGGATATGGATGAATGACAAAAGGACTTACAAAGATCAACACCCTGATACACGTGAATATGTACAGAAACTGAGGCTTATTGACGATGTGTTCATGACCGTCTGCTTCGATAATTACATCCTGCGCTCCCGCGAAATTATACCTATGAGATAACTGATAAAGCTCTGCAAACGCCAGTATCGTGGGCATTTGCTTTGTCCAAGGCAGTGTTGACATTCCTTTACAATAGATATACATTATATCTATGTGGAGGTGATACTTATGGCTCAGCGCAAGGTTCAGAAGATTAGAGGGCAAGAATATGTCTATATCGACGAGCCGTATTGGAATCCGGAGAAGAAGCGCGGCGAACATAGACGCACCTATATAGGCAAGAACGTAGATGGCGTCTTCGTTCCTAATAACACTTATCTTCTTCAGCAGGAACGGAAGAAGAAAGGGCCTTCT
>FMTG01000021.1:0-29073 GCA_900099715.1 Ruminococcaceae bacterium YRB3002
CGTTGAATGAAATAGTAATCCTTGACTCCTAACAGCCAAACTATGCGCAACGGCGATTTAGAGCTAATTCTGAGCGTTATTTGGTGTCAGTGACACCGCAGAACGTGCTATAATCCAGACAAATCTGTTGACATTTGTAATTTGCTGGCATAGCAAACAAGCGTCTCGCAAACCGTTATGCAAAAGTAAACGCGACACGCTTATATACGGAAATATCTGCTTGTCTCGGTTACCATCTGCAATAGAATTTAGTTTATTTCAGCTTGAATAAGCTGGGTGTTAAATGGACTTCATCGGCTGGGATGGGGTCCATTTCCATTAGAAACATCAAATCGTGCATATCTTCATCGTCATCGGCAATCAACTCATATGGAGATTTGTTGCCTAAACTCTGGCGCTTGATGCTGTTAATGTTGTTCATCAGCAATGTGATGTCTTCATCGGTATAAGGATTTAAGCTCTTGCCTTGTGGTATTACATATCGAATGAATTCGTGATTCTTCTCGATATGAGGCTTTTGCCACGATGCCATCGGATCACAATAGTATATGCTGGTTCTTGGAACCATATCCTCGTTGTATTCCAATTCAAACGGCCTTTTGAATTCGCTTCCGTTATCTGTGAGAATAACCGGAAACAATCTGCGGAACACTTCAGTACCAAGACCATGCTCGAGATAATTAAATACCTGTTTTACCGAATCTGCTGTTCCGTCCGGCATTAAGAATAACAGCATTACTGAATTCTTCCTGAAGATCATGGTTAAGAGTCGTTTTCCGCTTTCTCTTACGCCTTTTACAGTATCCATCTCTACAGATTCGTATTCGTAAAGATAACTGGACTTGCAACAACTTAAAAAGTCTTCGTATGTACGACCTTCACGGTACTGCTGATTGAAAGGCTTTTTGCTTTTCTTGCCCTTTCGTTGACGATATCCGGTCTTACGACGCAGATCTATATTCTTTATCGTCATTTCGCCCGCATCGATGTAGTTGTACAGACTTCTGAGGCATACAGGCAATTCCTGTTCATGTTCAGCATAGATATGTGTTAAAGGCTGGCCTTTTTTAACACATCGTGTTATCAATTTATCCATCTCTTCAAACTGAGCATCTGTTATCCTGATTCCCATCCGACTCTCAGATCTTCGTCTGGTAACTGCTGCTTCTGCATACTTAGCGCTATAAAAATACTTGGTCTTGTGACATAGTTTCTTATCGCCGCATGCATTGCAGACATATGGAGCTTTTTCCGGCCGTCTGCATTCCATCGAGATGTATCTGTCGCATATCTCTCTGCAGTCGTGACCTTTACACGCTCTGCATTTATATGGACAAGCTTTATCACACAATCCGGTCTTAAAACATGATCTGACAAACTTACAATCATTACCAAGAAAGAAATGCCCCTTCGCAATGGTCCTGTTTGTCTTTACCTCGTGAGCAACCGTTGATGGATGTCTACCGATTCTCTTTGCAATTTTCTTGAATGATTCTCCTTTGCATATCCCGGTCTCAATTGCGATCCTGTCAGACATATTCAATTGAGCCGAAGTATAGTAATAGCTCATATCTGCTCCTTTCAGCAGATGGTAACGTCGAGCAAACTATATATGCTTTTGGAAGTCGGCTCAAGCAGAAGCCCAGCTCGTCCCTCGCTGGGCTTCTGCTTGTTTCTTGTATTGCAAAACTTAAATAGATGTTTTTTGCATAATTTGGTTGTCAAGGTACAGTGTTACTATTTCAATCTACGTGATCTGACAGCCGAATAAGAGGGGCAAAACTGTCCCAATAAAAGTGCAACACGTAGCTTTGTAAGCTTGCGAAATCACCACTTTTATGCTATAATAAATTCAGTTGAAAACCCAATAAATACAGGCGTTTGAGCCTGGTCGCCCGGGACGGAAAGGACAGTTTATCTTAGACCCCGGATCTTGAACCGAATCGCACATTAACAGAACGATCAGACTGACAATCTATATCCCGTAGATGAAGAGGAATAAGGCGGGTTTTGTATAACTATGTCTGATCAGAGTGAAAGGAGTGTTTTATGCAGAACATTATTGTAAGTATTGAAGCACTGAATCAGATCTTTGCTGATCTGAAGGATGCTGAGATCACGAAGCGTCACGACATGATGATCGAGGTAGCAGATCTGCCGCTAACGATCGTTGCCTTGACTGGTGAGGAGAAAGGATCGGCTATTAAGCTATATGTTTATGGCAGACTCTTTTTCGATAATGACCCTGATTCGAAGCCACAGTTTGTGATCGAATGGCAGGGCAATGGGGAAGGCAAGATGACGGCCCCTTGTTCTGACGACTGTGATCAGAAGATTGCTGATGTGATCGTAACCGTCTTTTACGGTTGCCTGCTCTTTGTCAATTCATCGGAGAACTTCAATTCATACGAGACTTCTGATGAGAACTGGGGGAAGTGGCTGGAGCATCTTGTGATCGGCAAGGACGGTACTACTGTGACCGATAAGGTCCTTAGAGGGACGGACAGACCGGATCTGGTCTGCCGCGGCATGACCAGTGAGCTGGAATATGTGAGGCCATGTGCGCTGGAAGAAGAACTGATGAGTGGTGAGAAAGAACCGTATCATAAGATGAGATACTATGACTATCTCGTGAACAAGGATGAGGAGGTGTAATTATGGGATGGTTTCCAGCAGAATTTGTTTATCAGGTAGATGAGGAGTGCAAGGAAACTATAGATGCGTTTGCGAAGGAGAATGAGAATGATCTTATGTTTCTCGGTCTTGTTCCTTCGATAATGCTCAAATTAGCAATTGAACTTATCAAAAAGTGCCCGGGACATACGTTTGAGCTATTTGGCATCCAGCTTCATTCTGTTGGTGGCGAGGTGCGCAGCATTGTTATCTTCGATGGCATCAATCTGAAGCACAGGGTATCATACAGCGAGTCCGAGGCTCCTAACCATATCTATTGTGAGGAATGTGAATATGAAGATGATTATTACGAAGGTGGTTTCCTCGGAATAAAGGACAGACCTGTTGGTAGTTACATTTTTGAGAAGACATGTCCTGTATGTGGAAAATCTTACATTGATGAAGAAATATGGACCGATGAATGGCTGCTCAAGGTTGATGGGAATGGCAAGTTCACATTGGTTAGTGCTTCAAAGAAAGATATGGATATTGAAAAAATGATTGCCGATGCAAACGGTGAAGATAATACGGTTAAGTTGAATATTGCAGATCTGACGTCGATCAATGAGTTTTAAAGATCTTAAAATGAAAAGTACGATTAAAGTAAATCTATAAGTATTGTGATATCGCTGCGCAAATTACTCCAATGCAATACCGCAAATCACTCCAATGCAATGCCGCAAATCACTTGAATTGAGGTCGATTGTGCTATAGAATACAAGCATCAGGAGGCTTGATATGGAGTATAAGTTACGAATTGCTGATGAATTGCTGGAAGAGAAGCTGGAATCGTTTGGTGCAACACTTGTGACCGGACCAAAGGGTTGTGGCAAGACAACTACGGCAAAGCAAAAGGCTAAGAGTTTCATAGAGTTCCAAGATGAAGATAAAAGAGCAGATTATCTGTCGGTGGCCAATATTCAACCGTCTAGATTATTGATCGGTGATAAACCAAGATTGTTTGATGAATGGCAGGATGCTCCTAAAATATGGGGTGCGGTAAGGAAGTCAGTAGATGATCTTCAGGAAACGGGATTATATATTCTTACCGGATCTACGTCTCAAAGTGTGGAGACACCTCATACCGGTACGCTAAGAATATCAACCATGAAGATGTATCCAATGAGTCTTTATGAGAGTGGAGAGTCAAACGGTTCTGTATCTCTTAAAGAATTGTTTGATAAACCTGAGGGCTTCGACGGTTGCAGCTCCAATCTTGATATTGACGGAATCATTTATGCAATATGCAGAGGCGGATGGCCGAGTGTGTTTAAGATAAAATCAGAGAAAGCACGACTGAACGTTGCCAGAGATCTTTTTGATCAGACGGTAAATATTGATATATCTAATGTCGATAAAGTTAAAAGGAACCCCGTTTGGGCAGAGACGATACTAAGATCTTATGCCAGGAATATATGCACTCAGGCTGATACCAAAACCATATATGCAGATACCCGTGCCACAACAGATATGTCTGAGTCAACGTTTTTCGATTATGTTTCTGCATTAGAGAAACTATATATCATTGAATACATTGATGCGTGGTGTCCCTCTATCAGATCAAAAACAGCAATACGTGCATCGAAGAAGAAAAACCTTATAGATCCTTCAATAGCTGTAGCTGCATTGAACATATCACCTGAGTACTTTAATACTGACTTTAAAACATTAGGTTTTTTGTTTGAATCTCTTTGTTTTAGAGACCTGAAGATATATTCTTCTCTTCAACGAGGAAGAATGTCATATTATCGTGACAGATATGGCCTTGAAGCAGATGCAGTATTGCATCTTGGCGATGGAAGATATGCGATTTTTGAGATAAAGCTTGGCTCAAATGAGATAGAATCAGGGGCAGAGCATCTTAACGAGATCGAAAGGTTGATAATAAAACATAATGAAGACGAACCACAGGTTCCTTTAAGAATACCTGACCTTAAAATAGTCTTGACCGGAACGGAATACGGTTACAGACGTGAAGATGGAGTTCTTGTCATACCGTTGGCTTGTTTAAGACAATAGTATTCCGCTGTACACTTTGTGGCGGATCAGGGAGTACATCAGGTAATAATTTTCATATTGTTTTCATTCTGTTTGCTGGCAGCACCTATTTGAGCTTTATAAGATGATAGAATTAATTAACACTTATATGCGGGTTCCCGCTATCCCTAAGTCGATTATTTACACTTTGGAAACACAATGACCGGCGAAAATTGAAGGCGGTATAGTGATATAATAATCATGATTATTTGATCTTTGATCAGTTATTTGCAAAGGAGAACACGAGATGAAAATCACTACTTTTAACCCGCAGATCTTTACTAATGATGCAAAGGCTGTTACCAGGCTGTTCGAAGAATTGGGTTTTACGAAGGCACATAATCCGACCGGTATCGGCGATCTGAATGTAGAGGGCATTCGTATGAAGGATGCGAACGGCTTTGCCCTTGACATTTCTCAGCCCGAGATGCAGCTGCCTCAGGATCTGGTAGGTATAAGGATCAATGTTGATGATTTCGATGAGGCGTATCAGTTGCTGCTGGCGCGCGGTTTTAAAAACGTCTATGGTGACCGTATCATAGAGACAGGCAGTGCCAAGTCTGCAATGATGATCTCTTCAACAGGCTATGGGATCAATCTGGTTCAGCATATCAAGTGATAGTTGCCGCATGAGAGCAAAAAGACTGATATCTGTATTTTGTCTGCCCTGATGATCGTCAGCTGCTTTCTTAGCGCCGGTTGTCAGGCAGGCACTCAAGCAGAGAAGATCGACATCCTTGGATGGAGTTGGGGAACGGTTACTGTAAGCCGTTTCCTTGCCGGACATGGGGAACATATTAACAGGGTTATCCTGTATGCACCTATTTTAAGCGGTGTGGGCGCTGTTGATGTTACGGAGCCCTTCCACCATAACACCAATAAGGTGCTTGATGATCTTCCGGGCGGTTCCGAACTTGAGGTGATAGAAGGTGCTTCACATGTGGCATATGTGGAAGCACCGTACTATCAGGATTTCCAGAACCGTCTAGTTCAGTTCCTTGATGATGGTGCTGCTGCTGACAGCATGGATAAAGCAGCCTGATATCGTGGTATAATCATCGTAATGGCCGGTTGGCCGTAAGGAGGGTTTTATGGGTATTTTCGATAAGATAAAGGCTAATCTTGCAGAGGCTAAGAGGATTTCTCAGGTTCATCATGAGATGGAAGTGAAGGCGTATGAAGCGGATAAAAAGCGTCCCAGTGTGACCGAACTTGAGTTTACAGTTCTTGATCCGTCTTTTGCCACAGATCCGAGATATACGAATTCCGGATACATCAAGGAGGTTGGCGTGGATGCTTTCCTTAAGTGCATAGGCGAGGGAAAGTGTGAGTATGTTGAGGTGGTCGTGCCGGCCACGCACGAGGTTCATGTTGATACCAGAAGGACCGTGCTCAGTGATGATGATGAGTGGATCTACCGTGTGTACTGCAAGGTAGCTGACCTGAACGGCACTGTTTACAGGGAGACTATTATCTCTTCAAAGGATTCTCCGTTCAAACAGTGGCCGAACGCGTACTGGAATGAGAACTTTACGAATCCGGATGTCGTATCGGTGGAGGGGCTGGCTCATGCGTATGTGCTGCATTATTTCATGGATGGTACGGAGTATTACCTTGTGGTGGATCCTGATGAATTCAATGACCTGTCCAAGGTGTTCCTGCGTCTGAAGAACAGGCGTCTGGCCGGCTGTCTGGAGCCTGATAATTCTTGCAACTTCTGGTGGAAATAAGAAACTTCATGTTTTATATAAGCGCCTGAGGTGTGAGCTTGATGACGGATATAATTAAAGAATGCACGATTACGGATACCTTGACTCCCGAAGAGTATATGGAATTCAGAAGGCTCGTTGGCTGGGCTGAGTTTCCGCTGGAACAGGCGGAACCAGGTCTCAAGAATTCCGCGTATATATGCTGTATCCGTAAGGATGATCTGCCCATTGCATTAGGCAGGGTTATCTGGGATGGCGGATATGTTGTCTATATCGCTGATGTAATCGTCCGCCCGGAGTATCAGGGCATTGGCCTCGGAAGGTTCATAATGGAGCATATCATGGAGCAGATCAGAGCATGGCTGAAGCCCGGGTACAAGGTGATGGTAAGCCTTATGAGCGCCAAGGGCAAAGAGCCGTTCTACAACAAGTTCGGATTTATTGACAGACCAGATGAGAACCACGGATGCGGTATGTGCCAGTGGATGGAAGGATGATGACAGAAAACAGGCTTTCGGTATCGAGAATACACATCATGTGATGAGAGTTCCGCACAAGCGAAGCGCGGAGGACCTGTTCGAATCATCACATGATCGTGTATTCGAGACGGGAGGGGTATAAAAATGCAGTGTCCTATATGTGGAAGTCAGTGCAGGGATGGCGTGGTTCAGGCGCTTGATCCGAGATATCTGATAATTAGCTGGCCGGCCAAGGTCAGATGGTTTCCTGCGGAGTATGAGGATAAGATCATCAAGAAGGAGAAGATCTATCTTGACTTCGAGAACAAGGGCTACCTGTGTGAGCATTGCCATAAGGTGTTTACGGCGTACGACGTCGAGTACTACGATGATGTGCCTGACGAGGATCCTGACAATTCATGGGACGAAGAATAACATGAAGATCACTGCATGGGATCCGGTGACACGGAACGGAAAATATATCATCATGCTGGATAACGAGGCTTTCCCTGACGACAACAGTGCCGCGCTCCTCGAACTGGTAAATGAATTCTGTGACGGGTACCTGGCCGTCAACAGCAGGGAGTATCTGGACCGGATACCTGAGGGGAAATAATGATTATATTCATGGTATAATCTTAAAGTTAATACTTTCACGGAGGTGGGTACTTATGGGTAACAACGGTTATGATCTCAACATGGATGATCTCGAGCAGATCGCAGGCGGTCTGGCAGATAAGGTTCAGATAGTTAACGGCGCTTTGACCGAAGATTCGCAGCTCATGGTCGGCAGGATCATTGCGCAGCAGAGGCTTGCCGGACGCGGCAAGGAAGAGTTTGCAGTTGCTTTCGCGAAGTACCCTGCAATCCAGGGATATATCCTTGCAAACTGGGATAGTTCATCACTCGCATAAGCTTTAGATTAGTCTTGGAATGAAGGCGTGGGTTCCCTGTCACGAAAGATACTATTCCGGATACCTTCGACGGCGATGTGAATATAACTGAGGGAGTTACTTTCGAGGGGGCATCGCTGTCCCTGAAGTCTGAGACTACTCTGTCGCTTTATTTCAGGAGCAGTGCAGGTGTTCTGGAATTCTCGTGTTCAGACGGAAAGACCGTTGAGAAGGCGGCGCCCGGCAATTATCAGGTCGCCAGGATCAGAGGCATCAAGGCCAGCGAGTTAGGGAAGACGTTTACGCTGACGGTGACTGTTGGCGGAACTGACTACACTGTGAATTACGGTCCTATGATCTACTGTCACAACGTGCTGAACGGTGATTACGAAACGGATCTGAAGAATATGTGTAAGGCGCTTTACATCTACTGGTTTGAGGCGGATCGTTATTTTAACTGACAGACAGATCCCGCAGGATGACACCGAAGAGATACCGCAACCTTCATAAGGGCAAGATCTAAGGCTATTCCACGATCTGTATCCGCGTGCACATGATGTTGAGTTTGTCTGTATTATCAAGCAGGTAGACCGCATTGTCAGTGTGGACTTTTGTCCCCGCATCACGATCCAGCTGGATCTTGGCTGTCCTGCCGTCCTCCATCTCGAGAGTAATATCCGCATTTCCATCGGCAGCGTATCCCATCCGATCCCGATCGGTTATCCGCTCCTTGATCGTGATCTCCCGGAGCGCCTCGATGAACCCGCGTATCACTTCAGGATCGCGGGTTGTTGAAGTGATGTAGCCCTGTTCGCCGCCCACTCCGTACCTCACTTCCACGGGAGATTCCTTGCCCTCTAAGATGTCCTCGAGGAGACCGTCCGTGACGATCCTGCAGATGTCATAGCCTGCAACTGGCACTTTCTGCGCACTTCCGTCCGGCAGCATAACGTCGTCGTAAACGGTGAACCCGAGGATCTTAATCCTCGTTCCTTCCTCATATCCCTGACCGAACCAGATGCTGTGGATCTTGTGCACGGAGTAGAGTACCGCATTGTATTCGACGGTGCCGCCGTCCTTGAGCCATCGCGGGATCGGGATAAGGAGTATGGAGGCAAGAATGATTGCTGCGGTTATTATGATTGTTTTCTTCTTCTTGTTCATGTTCGTGTCTCCGTTGAGTAGTATCTGTTGAATATACAATTGATGTATGGGATTTGTTGCACTATCATTAAATTGGTGAAATGGGGACGGTTCCTTTTTCACCAAAACGGTGAAAAAGGAACCGTCCCCATTTCATCAGATCGGAGGAACCTGCTATGAGAAAGAAACTGACGGTTATCGTACTGATACTTGCGATCCTTGGAAGCATTGCCGTGACCGGGTGTGTGGGCAGAGTGACTGAGGGGGGACTGGTTTTCGAGAGTGTGTCCTCGATGGCCTCCGATAAGAAATATATCAAGGACAGTATGTGGTATGGCGAAGTGAAGGACGGATATGCCTGCACCGTTACGGCGGATGCGCCGGCGGATCTGGTGATCCCTGACGAGTATAACGGCAAGCCGGTCAAGCTTCTGATGACGGACATTGCGGAGGGCGAATCGTTAAGGTTCAATTCGTTCAAGATCGGAAATAATGTCGCTGTGATATATGCTTTCGCGTCACATGGCGTTGACTGCTTCGAGAACGTTAAGGAGATGGTGATGCCGGACAGCATCAGATATATAGAGAGTTCTTTCAGCAACTGCAAGGCGCTGGAGAATCTCGTTCTGCCGGAGGGGCTGGTGCGGATCGAGAGCAGCTTTCGCCAGCTGGAGAATCTCAGGGAGTTTACGGTTCCCGCGAGCGCGACATACGTCAGTTTCTCGTTCCTGGAGATAGACGATGTGACCGTTAATGTGAAGGGCAATACGCAGATAACTGATTGTTTTGATGATTCGGGCAAGGTGAGTGTCGTTATCGATGACGAGTCGCAGCTGGAGCCTGTGGCAAAGTATTTTATGCCGGATGTTGATGACATCGCGGAGCAGAGCGGGCTGAGGATCGGTACCCGGGAACTGATGGATTTCTCTGATCTGGTCGATGGGGAGGATGTTCTGGAGAAGGGAAAGAGCCATTTCTGCGAGACGCTTGACCCGTCCAAGGAAATCGATCCTTCAGACGCGCGCAAATACGTCAGATATCTTGAGGCCCCTGTGGTAACGGTGGAGACGTGCCCTGATGTGAAATTCGATGATTACACTTCGCAGGACCGTGAAGCGCTTCTGGAGGCGGCGGTCCCTGTCTATATGAGTATCGCGAACCTGGCAAGTTACGCTGTCAGTTCATACAGCCGCCCGGATATGTCGAAGGCTCCGTCCGTATATATCATCGCCGAGAAGATCAGGGGCAGGCCTGTATCTTATCTGGTCAACGGTGTTGGCAAGAATTTCTATCACATGAATTACCGGTTCAGCGTCAGGGACATCAAGACCGATGCTCTGATCTGCTGGTTTATGACGGAAGAGGGCACCGAGGCCGACCGCAGCCCGGGAACTTTCGTCGAAGGCGGGTACACATTCCTCTCCGACCACGGACTCAAGTCGTATGTGTTTGTTACCGCCCGCAAGTATTTCGGGGAGCCTTCAGAGGACTGAATATGATCAACCGCATCATGAAGGCGAGCGGCGCTTCCTCATACCGGCACGACCTCGCGAGGCTCAATCTTTCAGCCGTCTCAGACTCGGTGACGGAGATCCATGATGTTGATTATCTCGGCGGGCTGCCGGAGAGGCGGCTGGATGTCTACTATTGTGATGGTGCCTTGGGTGTTGGTGACTTTGGTTCCAGTGCCCGGGGTTCCGCTTCTATGCGCCCGGTTCTGATAGATATCCACGGCGGCGGATTTATCTCCTACCACAAGGAGTTCGACCGTGTCTATGCGAACGTTATGGCGACGCGGGGATTTGTTGTGTTCGAAGTTGATTTCCGGCTGGCGTACCCGGAGTACACGGTGTTCGATCAGATAGAAGATATCGATAAGGCCGTGCGCTGGATCGTCAATCATGCCTCTTCCTACGGCGGCGATGTTAACAGACTTTACCTCGGCGGCCATTCGTCGGGCTGCGTTCTAGCAGTGTGCGAGGCGCTTTTGTGTCTCGACCTTTCTATGTTGTCTGACTTTGGATTTGATGCCCGTAACTACAGTTACAGCGGCCTTCTCCTGGACTGCGGTCTGCTGCATTTTTACAAGAAAAGCATAGCGTACAACGGAATGCGCAACATGGTATTTCCCAGCGGGTATAAGGATGATAAAAGGTTCAGGTATCTTGTGTTCGAGAATAATGACTCTGTCCGTGGTCTGCCGCGCACGGCGCTTATAACTAACCCGAAAGATGTTTTGAGAGAAATGACATACCACTTTGAAGGCGTTCTGGAGAAGAGCGGTGTGGAGCACAGACTGTTCGACAGGGGCTCCGTTGGTCACACGGGTATCGTGTTCGATCCGGTTCGTGACGGCGGGGAACTGGTTGACGGGGTGGTCGAGTACCTGAAAAGGTGAAATGAGGACGGTTCCTTTTTCATCAAAATGGTGAAAAAGGAACCGTCCCCATTTCACCTATTGACGCTCCCAGACTATCGTAGTAGTATAGACTACAAGAGTAGTCTGAACTCGATTCAGGCATGATAGTAGGGAGACAGAACAAATGCAGGAGAAACTCTACGACAGCGAAGCAAAGGTGATGGAGATCTTATGGGAGCGGGGGGCGCTTTCGGCCAAGGAGATCAGCCTGATCGCCGCTGACACCATCGGATGGAATAAGAACACCACATATACGATCATCAAGAAGCTTGAAGCCAAGGGCTTCATCAGGCGCGACGAGCCCGGGTTCATCTGCACGCCGCTGGTGTCCCAGGAGGAAGTGCAGAAGACGGAGGCCGCGTCGCTTTTGCAGAAGTTTTTCGGCGGGTCGAGGAAGGCGTTGTTCTCGGCGCTGCTCGAAGACGAGGAGCTGACCGACAAAGAGATTGAAGAGCTGAAGGCGCTGATAGATAAGAAGTAAGGTAGAGCACATGCTGGGCGACGTCTGTTACTGGGTAATCAACATGAGCATAATCGCTTCCGTCACCGGTCTTATCGTGCTGGCGGTGCGGCGGCTTGGGATCATTCCGCACAGGTTTTCCGTGTTCCTGTGGCTGATCCCGTTCGTGAGAATGTGCGTGCCTTTCGGGCTGAACAGTCCGTACAGTCTGATGTCGCTGATCTCCAGGCTGATCACGAAGACGGTGACTGTATATGAAGCAACAGAAGACATCGAGCTGTCGGCGGTCAATACGATCCAGGCGGCGGACAGTTACTTCCCGATTACGTACAAGGTGGATGTGTTGGGACGGGTTTTCGAGATAGCGGGATTCGTGTGGGTGATCGTGGCGCTCGCCCTGATCATCGCCCTCGCTATCCTCTACGTGACAACGCGGCGGGAGGTGGCGGACGCGGCCCTTCTGGAGCGCAACATCCGCCTCTCGGATAAGGTCGACAGCCCCGCAGTTTACGGCATATTCAGACCTCTGATAATACTGCCTTCGTCATACGCGGACAAGGACCTCAAGTACATCATCCGCCACGAGGAGACGCACATCCGCCGCTTCGACAACCTGTGGAGGCTCATCGGGTTCGCGGTCGCCGCGGTCCACTGGTTCAACCCGCTTTCCTGGGTCTTCCTGAAGTTCTTTCTCGAGGACCTGGAGCTGGCCTGCGACGAGATGACGGTGGCGGGCTTCGAGCCATCAGAGCGCAAAGAATACGCGCTGGCGCTGCTGGACGGCGCGAGAAGCAGGAGCCTGCTGGTCTCTGCTTTCGGCGGCGCGAAAGTGCGCACGAGGATCGAGAACGTCCTCTCCTACAAAAAGATGACACTGGTCTCCGCAGTCGGATCCGCTGCGCTGATCATTATCATAATATACACATTGATAACGAATGCGGGATAAGGAGTTTTACCATGAAGATCAGAGCATTTTTATTATCAGCAGTTATGCTGCTGTCAGCGGCAGCATGTGGCACTGCGTGTGGTGCGGCAGGCGGCGGGACGCCGTCAAACGGCGGAGCCGGCGGCGAGACTTACGGGACTGACGGGAGAACGAGTATCTATGACAGGGAATTGTCTGCAGATGAGGCCCTTGGTATTGCCAAATCCATCGGCTCCGTCGTGTACGAGGACCTTAAGTGCACATCGGGCAAAGATCTGATGGAATCTTTCTGCGAGAAAACATCAGAAGGCCAGGTGGGCTCGATCGTCTGCGTCAAATATTACAGCGATTCAGATGATGATGGCAACAGCTTCCTGTATTACTGCTTCGTCGATTATGACGGTGCGCAATACTCTCTCAAGGTCCGCGACAGCGCCTCTTCAGAGTTCGAGACCGAGCGGACATACAGCCACCTTCTCCATCTCACTGGCAGCATGCCGAATTCAGAGGTAAATGCAGTAATGGACGAATACGTCCTGACAGACGATCCGTCTCTGACCTGGGAGAAAATGATCCAAAGCCTTATCAGCTCAGACTTATCCGTGGTCGAATCTGTTGACTGCTACGTCATATGCAGCGAAATGATCTCCAGCGACGACGCTATTGCCTCCGAGACGACCCGATCGATCGAGGAACTGCGGCTCCTGTACCCGGAATACTTTGAGATGTCAGCCTTCAAGGGAATAGAGATCTATGTCTGGGAAATGGCCGAAGGCGCATACTACTGCGGCATGATGAGCGGAACAAATCGCAACAAGGAAGACGAGGAGATCTGGGCCCTTGCAGACAGGGCACTCACGATCGACGAAGCCAAGCTGATCCTGTCTGAACTCGGCATCGACAGATCAATGTGCGTTGTCTTCCCGGTTGTCCAGCCGATATCAAGTTATCAGTACGGGATCGACGATGCTTATGTGGCTAAGGTGAACGCACTGTTCTGAATGTGAAATGGGGACGGTTCTGAAGTGCAAGTTCCCCGATCTCACATGTGAACGTTACCAGGAAATACAGGGCTTTACAGAAATACCTCGCTTTATTTGTGACACTTCAGAACACGTCCCCATTTCACATTTTCTGAAGAAACTGCTGCCATCGGTGTTTGTTGGTTAACCATAGCACCAACTCATGGTTTACAGGTGGTTTGGGGTAATAAATGTTAGATGTATGAAGTAGATGATATAACCAGATCCCTGTTAATCGTTCATTTGGGGTAACGGATTTCCGTCAATAACTGTTTACAGGAACAGATAACGCTAATAATAACGTCGTTACAGTACCCCATATCGTGAATAAAGAAGTAGTTGGGGTAATCCACCATCCTCTGTAGCCAGATTTCATTACCCCAAAGTGTCATATCAGACAACATTGGTGCTATTCATACCAATGTGATGATCTGACACCATTTGGTTTGATGGAACCTTGCCGATACGGATCAATAATCAAACCAAAGATAGCTTCAAGTACAATATGGTTTGATAAATCATCCTCGGAGAGTGGCATTCGAGAATACTGAAATACCCCGTTTTGCGTTTGAAACGGGCTTTTGAGGGTACAGTTAAGGGTATTTTGTTAACAATACCCCGTTTTGCGTTTGAAACAGGCTTTTGAGGGTACGGTTGAGGGTATTTCGACGATACCTAACCAAGGTAACAGCTCTGCAAAAATGTGAAAAGTAACACGTCCCTTTTTCAGATTATTCTTGACACCCGCGCCCTCTGTGGTATTATCTGTATTACAACAACTAATACAAGCGATACACAACTGAATGCAAAGCCACGAAGGAGGGGAAGCCACGAAGGAGGGGGAAGCAAGGATGGATAAGAAGAAGGTAATTAAATTCATAGCAATCACATTGGCAGCCGCCTGGATACTGCAGAGCATCGTCGGCGTTATCGCCAATAAACTGGGCGGTATAACAGGAACTATAGTATTTAGCGCAGGAATGTGCGTGGTCATGTTTATCCCGGCGATCGCAGCTTTTATCGCTAAGGCTGACGTGAAGGGGATGGGGTGGAAACCGAAGTTCAAGGGGAATGTAAGGTGGATATTCTACGCGCTGTGGATGCCGGCTTTGTTCTCGGTGCTTGGACTTGTGATATTCTTTGCGTTCAAGCCTGAGATTTTCAGCCTGGACGGATCTTACGCATTGCAGCAGGCTGCTTCAGCGGCCGGGATGGAAGAGGCTGAGTACCTCGCCAAGATGGAAGGATCCGGTCTCACGATTCAGATGATGATCATAGTATCGGTCATCCAGATGTTTACGTATGCTCCGTTTATAAACATGGTTGTCGCGCTGGGCGAGGAGATCGGATGGAGAGGTTTTCTGTATCCGGAGCTCAGGAAGAAGTTCGGCAGGGTCAGCACATGGCTTATCGGCGGCGCGGTATGGGGTGCTTTTCATTATCCGGTAATACTGATCAACGGGTATGAATACGGCACGGATTACATCGGGGCACCGTTTCTGGGCCTGCTCGTGTTTACGGTCACCTGCATTACATGGGGTATCTTTCTTGAGGTCGTCTATGACAAGACAAAGTGCATCTGGTTCCCGGCACTTTTGCACGGTGCTTTGAATGCCGAAGCAAATCTTTTTCAATATGTACTGGACGGCAGCAGGATCGATGAGATCCAAAAGAACTTTATCTTCGGACCTGCACCTAACGGCCTGATCAGCGTTATTCCGGCGGTCATTATTGCTATAATAGTGGCAGCAATTGTTTTGAAGGACAAGAGTGAGAAGAGGACTTGATAATGATCATAAAGATTGACGAGTATTCTGACGTTCCGATCTATATGCAGATCCGCAATCAGATAGTTATGGGGATCTCGTCGGGGGAGCTTGCCCCCGGCGAGCAGCTCCCGACAGTGAGGGCGCTGGCGCTTGAGATGGGCATCAACACCATGACTGTCAGCAAGACATATCAGCTCCTGAAGCAGGAGGGATACATCTTCACGGACCGCAAGAACGGCGCCCGTGTCCGCGAGACTATCAACAAGTCAGGGACGGTCAGCGATGAGAACAAACGGGAACTAATGCGCATCGTATCGGAAGCGAGGCTGTCCGGCGTAGCCAAGCAGGACCTGATCAAGCTCATCGACGAATACTATTAAGAGGCAGCAAGAGGCAAATACATGAATAGAATGTTAGACATAATAATGCTGATCGTTCTGGTTCCCACTGTTCTGATCATCTTCTTCCTGGAGTATCCCGCGAACTGGAAGGACAGAAAATTCATTTTCGGCGTCAGGAACCGCGAGGAATTCAAGGACGCGGCAGCAGCAGAGCGGATCGGCACGATAACGCAAAAATGCAGGAAGCACGCGCTGATCATCATGATATGCTGTCTTGCCGCAGCGGTACTGACAATGATCATCCCCGACCTGGTCATACGCATGAGCATCTGGGTGGTGCTGACCATCGCGGCACTCGTCGTGATGATGGTTCCGCTCGTTATAGGCAACAGAGAGATGAAGAGCCTCAAATCCGAACTCGGCATAGCATCTCAGAAAGGCGTTACCTACACTGATCTCAAAGGCACCGGCAATGTCCGTGTGCTCAAGCTTAACAAGGTCATCATACCGAACGCCGTCGCGGCAGTTTTCTTCATCGCCGCACTTCTCAATGACCTCGGCATCGTAAAGCTCCACGGACTTCTGAACGGGCAGGGCACCACAGCAGGCCTGGTAACATCAGGATTTGCGGGGGCGCAGCTGGCTGTCGGGCTCATCATGTTACCGATCTCCGTCGCGATGGACCGCATCAGGAACGAGGTCATCTCGGAGGACAGCGACGTCAACATGAACTACAACAGGGCCCGCAAGAAAGTCTGGGCTGATACTTTCGTGATGTTCGCGTGGGTCAATACGGCGTTCATCATTTTAAGCCTGATCCTGGTATTCATCTTCGACAGCCAGATCGTTTTCCTGGCGGCGTGCGGCATATATTTGCTGCTGATCATGGCGGCCCTCATGTACATGGCCAGGCGCAGCATCGCGGTCGACAGGCGGTACAGGCAGGAGACGTCCATCGATATCGACGATGACGATAACTGGATCCTCGGGTCGATCTACTACAATCCCGATGACAAACGCCTCAACGTCGCGAAAAGGATCGGCTTCGGCGGCACCGTTAACGCCGCGCATCCCGTGGGCAAGGCGGTCTATGTGCTGACTGTACTGATCTTTATCGGGACGTTCGTCATGCTCGGATATATCCTGCTTCTCAGCAGGACTCCCATGACGGTCCGCATAGCAGACAACAGCCTGATCTGCTGTCAGATGACTGACGACTATGAGATACCTCTCGGAAGCATCGACAACGCAGAGCTGTGCACCGGCTCAAAGGATCTGAATCTCAGACGTGACTACGGGATTGATATGGATAATTTGCAGAAGGGAAAGTACATGGTGAACGGCGAGAGCGGATGTGTTGTCTTTCTCGATCTGAATGCCGACAGCTATCTGGTGATACACGCAGACGGCAAGACATATTACATCAACTGCACCGACGTGCAGGAGACGGCGGAGATATACGAAGAGATAAATAAGAGATAACTACGGATAAAAGGAGACAATTCAATGGACAAAGAGATACTGGAGATCAAAGGATATTCCAAGACATACGGTGAGGGGAAGAAGGCGTGCGATGACGTGAACCTCACCGTCAGAAGCGGCGACATCTACGGCTTCATCGGCCACAACGGTGCCGGCAAATCAACGACTATCCGCGCGGTTGTCGGGGTGCTGGATTTCGATGAGGGGGATATTTATATCGACGGGCATTCCGTGAAGGACGAGCCTGTGGAGTGCAAGCGGATAACGGCCTATATCCCTGACAATCCGGACCTTTATGAGAACCTGACGGGGATCCAGTATCTGAGCTTTGTGGCGGACGTGTTCGGGATCAGTGAGGCGGACAGGACCGCGCGGATCAGGGATTACGCCGAGCGGTTCGAGATCACTGATGCGTTGGGCGATCTGATCAGTTCGTATTCCCACGGCATGAAACAGAAGCTCGCCATAATCTCGGCCCTCATCCATGAGCCGAGGCTGATGGTGCTGGACGAGCCTTTCGTGGGGCTTGATCCGAAGGCTTCGTTCACGCTGAAACAGATCATGCACGAGATATGCGGCAGGGGCACGGCGATATTCTTCTCGACTCACGTCCTCGACGTGGCGGAGAAACTCTGCAACAAGGTCGCCATCATCAAGCAGGGCAGGATCATCGCGTCCGGCACCATGGAGGAGCTGACCCACGGCCAGTCCCTTGAGGAGGTTTTCCTGGAGGCCGTCAATGAATAGAAACATCGTGCTGCTCAAGACGCTCATGCTGTCGACCAGCAGCTGGAACACATACAAATACTGCAATGATAAGAAGGTGCGTGCCAAGGTCGTCGGCGGGTTCGTCGGGCGCCTGATCCTGTACGCGATGCTGATGTTCTACAGTATCATGCAGTGCGTAGGTTACGGACAGATGGGGCTCGCATCCTCGATCCCCGTTCTGTGCGCGCTGGTGATCGCCGGACTGTCTTTCTTCCTGACGTTCTTCAAGACAAACGGATACCTGTTCAATTTCAAGGAATACGATATGCTGATGTCGCTGCCGTGGAAACCATCCGAGGTGGCCGCGTGCAAGTTCCTGTACATGTACATCAAGAGCCTGCCATGGTACCTGAGCGTGTCGCTGTCCATGATGGTGGTCTACGGCATCTATACGGGGGCATCTGTGGCCGTTTATCCGGTGTGGATCATCCTGTCGTTTGTCATGCCCGTCATCCCGATGCTGATCGCTTCATTCTTCGGCTTCCTGATCGCCAGAGCCGGCGCGGGCTTTCGCAACAAGACCATCGTGCAGACGGTCATATCCTTCGTGTTCATATTCCTCATTTTTGCCGGCCGCTTCTTCATCGAAAACATGTTTCGCGAAGACAAGACAGCCGAGGTCCTGTCATCCATATCTGCCGCGACTGACAAGGCCGCCTCGGTCTATCTTCCTGCGCGCTGGTTCGCCTCGTCCATAACGACCCTGAGCTTACTCGATATGGCGCTGCTGGTGGTTGTCTCTTCTGCTTTGTTTGCTGTCGTATTCATCCCCGTCGGAAGATCGTACCGCAAGATCAATTCCGCCCTGAAAGCAAATGCCGCATCGCGCAATTACAAGCTCAGCGGCGACGCCGGGCGCAACGGCCTCAAGCCGAAAAGCCTCCTCAACACAATAGCGTTCAAGGAATTCAAACGCATGACCGGATCGCCCACTTACATGACCAACGCGCTGATCGGCGAACTGTTCTGTGTGATCGCTGGTATCGCAGTGTTATTTGTTGATATAGATACGATCATCCGCTCTGTGCTTCAGGACGCTCCGGTCACCAAGGAGATGCTCTATCCCGCGATACCGTTTATCGTTTATTTCTTCGTGGGAATGGTGGCGACCACGGCTTTTACACCGTCCCTCGAGGGGCGCAACTACTGGATCGTAAAGAGCCTTCCGATCCCGCCCCGCAAACTGTATCAGGGAAAGATGCTCTTCAACATGTATCTGACCGTCCCGTTCGCAGTGTTCGCCACGGTGATGATCTCCATCAAAGCGGGCGTGCCAGTGCTGAGCCTGATCCTGTCGGTCGTGCTGATCCTGTGCCTCTGCGCTTTCTCCACCTGCTGGGGAGCCGTATGCGGCATCAAACACATGAAGCTGGATTGGGAGAACGAAGTTGAAGTAATCAAGCAGGGAACAGGAGTGACTCTCTATCTGCTCCCGAATATGTTCGTGACCATGGGTCTCATCGCCGGCGTTGTCGCACTGGGTACAGTCGTTGACTACAATGCGGTCACGGGGATCCTCATCGCCGTGGTGTCTGTGCTGACGGTGGTCTTCTATAAGAGGGCGCTTGCGAAAACGTGAAGGGCTCAAACGCGTGTTTTGCGGCACTTCGAACAGGTCCTCACCGGCTTCGCCGGTTGCGGAACTTGTGGCGCAAAACACGCGTTCTCGCTTCTGTGAAATGGGGACGTGTACCTTTTCAGATTCTGGTACAATATTGATGTGAGAGGAGGTACTGATCATGTCCAAGATATTAGTGGCTTATTTTAGTGCAAGCGGCGTTACGGCAAAGGTCGCTGGCAATCTGGCAGATGCTGTCGGAGCAGACCTTTACGAGATCGCTCCCGAGGTGCCTTACACCAAGGCGGATCTCAACTGGATGAACAAGAAATCGAGAAGTTCCGTGGAGATGGCTGATATGTCGTCAAGACCTGCCATAGCGACAAAGGTTGATAACATGGATCAGTACGATGTTATTATTCTCGGATTTCCGATCTGGTGGTACAGGGAGCCTTCGATCATCGATACTTTTGCGGAGGCGTATGACTTTGAAGGGAAGACGGTGGTTGTTTTCGCGACGTCGGGTGGATCGGGATTAGGCGATTCGGCGGCTAATATAAAAGCGCTGGCGGCGGGTGCTGACGTCAGGAACGGAGAGCGGTTCCCGGGGAGCACCTCGCAGGATAAACTGCGCGCGTGGGCGGAGAAGTATATTGGAGGGTAATATGGGGAAGACCGGCAGGATACATGCGTGGGAACCGTGGTTTTTCCTGTTCTTCGGAGTGTTTCATCTTCACAGGATATGGGGACTCGTTGACAGGCAGTCGTACGCGTCTTTCTGGCTGGGGATCATGGAGAATAAGGGGTGGCCGTACTTCGTGATCATGGGTGTCCTGGCGGCGCTGTGTGTGCTGGGGATCGTGACATTTATCCGCGAACTGGGACACAACTTCTGGTGGAGATGGGTGTATATCGGCGGCGGCGCGTATTTGCTGTTCGACCTGTTCGCCATCGCCACGGGAATGAGATTCTGGAATGAACTGATAATGAAGATGTTCGATACAACATTGCCATACTGGAATGTGATCTGGTCAGCCTTTATATTGTTGGGCGGAGCGGTGTTCGTGCTGGGTATCATCCTGTTGAGAAAGAGGGTAAAGACATGAAGATAATATTGGCGTTGCGACAGGATTTTGAGACAGTAAAGGAGATCACGCAGACCACGATACGGACCGTCTATCCGCACTACTATCCGGCCGGCGCGGTGACCTTCTTCTCAGAACACCACTCGGACGACCGGATCATGCGCGATATCGATGACGGCAATGTGTATCTTCTCATCGCTGACGACGGCGCGGCGGCAGGCACGGTCACAATATCGCGCGATGAGATAAACAGGTTATTCGTGCTGCCTTCGTATCAGCACCGGGGCTACGGCAGAGCGCTCCTTGACATAGCGGAGGCGAAGATCCTCGAGACTTATGACGAGATCCGGATGGATGCGTCGCTGCCCGCCAAGAAGATATATCTCAGGCGCGGATATACGGAGATAGAGTACAATGTAATCAACACGGATAACGGCGACCATCTTTGCTATGACAGGATGGTGCTGAAAAGGCCCGGAAGAACATAATTGTCCGCACGTCGCAGACTCCCAAGGTGCACGTCCCCATTTCACATTTTCAGTTTGTTTACACTTTCGCAATAAGATATCGGCAAGCAGTGATAAAATATAACGTGTATTACACAGACAACCAGGGAAACAAAGGGAAGTTAGCGTAATAGGCTATTGTTTTAATACGAGGTTAAAATATGTGCACTTTTATAAAACAACCTTATGAAAAAACAGAACTACCATTCAACGAATTCATAGAAATCTATTCAAAGGCATATTTTTATTCTAACCCTAAAATCCCTGGTATTACATATGTTCAGTCAAATCAATCACGTGAAGAAAAAGTGCTAAAAGCAGATGTGCTTGACAGGGAAGGGTTAGGATTAATACTAGCTTGGAAAAGTGGCAAAATCAAATTAGATGGAGATTTTTACGCAGGATGGAATAATTGTCAATCAGAGGATCCATCTATGGGACGATATTGCATGGATATCAGCAAGCTCTGCACAGAAATGAACAACAAGAAAAAGGATTTGGATAAATATATATACCAAGAAGAACCTTTGAGTTTTATTGCTAGTATTCTCGACATTAACGCAAAAGGAATAGGTCCTGTTTATGCTATAGCCATTCTTTATTTCTATTCAAAAGGCAAGTATCCAATATATGATCGTTTTGCTAGAGTTGCAATTAATGCTATAAATGCAGATCCTCAGAGATTTCCAGTTAAAGGTGAAAGCAGACAAATGACTGATTATGAAATTGAATACCCTAAATATATCCAGGAAATAGAAGTATTGCAAAGAGAATACCAAGAACTATTTCAACTACCAAGTCAGATTAATTATTTAGAATATCGTAATCTTGACAGAGCTCTATGGATATATGGTCATGGTTTCAATCCGTAAATACAAATGAGAATTATGTTTTTCACCGCTTCTTTCGCTTTCTCGTCTACAATGCAAATAATGTATTGAAAGAGAAATTGAAGAAGATACACCATCGCAAAAGCAACAGTGGAAATCATAATCCAGGTTACAAGGCTTATGATTCGGAGATTATAACTGAGGGACTGGATAGTTAGGTTGAGCTAATTAGAAAATAGGAGAGAGTGATAATAGCACCTGGAGGAAAATAACATGCCGTTAATTCAAGCAAAGTGTACTAATTGTGGTGCAAATCTAGAGTTTGACGATTCTCGGGAAAAGTATTTCTGCATGTATTGTGGAACTCCGTTTATAAATCAAAAGACAATTAATAACTACCAGAATACAACTAATATAACTAATATTTATTCATCCACTGAAAGTATCGGTACTGGCTCGCGGGAACCTAAATACCTTAGGTTAATTGAATCTGAATCTCGCATTGAAGGGAGAGGAGATCCAGGCTTAAATATTTATTCAAATGCACTAAAAAGATATCTTACTACTCTTCTTGGAAATGATGACAGTCTAATAATATATGGCGGAGATAATGTAAGTGGTATGTATGAAGATAACAGACCTCGATTGCCTTATTTATGGATTACAGAAGAATACGAGTTTATACAACGTCCGGAGTGTATGCTGGTTGACAGAAACGGAAACACAGGAACCCATTATTTTAATTCAAACTTTTATCCTTTGAGAATTAAATTTGAAATATCATTACCTACTTACAATGAAGACATCTTGCCAAACATAAAAGCCATACTACAAAGTCACTTTAGCTCAAAAAAGACACTTATGGTTTCATTGCCCGGCCTTCCAAATATGTTTGTTCCTTTAGGAATTAAACTGACAAATATAAACGATCATTATGCCAAATTCGAAGAAACAGAAGCTGTATACCCGGTGTTAAACAAGGAAAGTATTGATGTCGATTCTGATCAAAGAGCTATTCTCTGTTTATTGAAACAAGCGTTATATCTTTATGAATATGAAAAGAAATTAAAGTCCTCTGAGATATCAAGAAGAGTCTATGCATATTTGTTAACTGGACAGAATGAACAATCACTGAGTGAGAATAAAAAAGACGAATTACGCAAGATTCGAGAAGTGTTGACTACATATGGGAAAATCAACCTTAGACTAACGAAAAAAGCTTTTGGCGATGTCATTAATTATTATCCTCAGATTATGAACCATATTAATGATCATGATTCGTTTAAACTTGTAAGAAGCGAGTTAGATCAACTGTGTGAATCAGCCAAAAAGGCTAGAGAAAGTATAATAATGCGATTAGGTATACCTGAAAGCTGGAATTATGAATTCATTTCGAAATTCTATAAAAACATCGTTTGGGAGAAGAATGGCGAGGATGTGCTGAACTATCCTCAGAGCATCGCCAGTATTAAATTGTTTATAATGCATGAAGACTGTACTTGTTTTGATAAACGTGTTGCTATGATTGAAAATGTTCGCAGAAGAGTTATTAATGATGATATAGACCGGTATAATCAAGAACATGTGCTATATTGCGATGGTTATTGTCCTAATCTGGATCGAAATGGATATTGCTATATAGGGAAATCCCCGGAACAATGTGGGAATAGTAGATATAGCTCCAGAACGGATAGTTCTAAATGGATTTTTAACATGAAAATATGATGACATTATTGAATACCGCTTTGATCCTGACACTTATCTTTTGCGTTAATGTCAATCTTTAGTCCACCCCCAAAAAGCAGTGCTTATACTCCCTTTATTAAGTCATCATTATTAACAAACAATGAACTTATGTCATCACGACCAATTACTTAAACTTGTACGTAAAAGCATATACTGAGAGATGGGATAAAATTGTCTCATATATGCTGTTATGATAAAATGTATATTAACAAGTTAACATATACAATATTGGAGGTATATAACATGGACGACAAGAACGAACTGAATCTCGAGGAGATGGAGCAGGTATCAGGCGGTGTGCAGCGCATCGTAAATACCAATACTGCAGACAAGGCAGCCATCAGGAGCGATCCGTTCAAGGCACCCGGCAACCAGATCGACGCTCTGGCCAGCGGCACTGTTGTTGACACGATCACCGACGAGCTGGTGTTTGACGAGGGAACAGGACGCAACTACGTGAAGATCAGGTTCAAGAACCGCAAGGGCGTTATGGCAGAGGGCTGGATCGCCGCATCCATCGTAGGTCTGCCGAGATAATGCGAAAAGGCTGTGAAAAGGGGACGTGTACCTTCTCAGATTTTGGAAATTGAAACGGAACCCCGCCGAACTCTCACTTCAGTTATCGTCGTCTGTATGTCAAAAGTCGATTTTTAAAGATTTGACATACAAAATCACATAAGAATGTATGTCAAAGTTGCATTTTCGAGAGTTTGACATACAAGAACACCCATGTATGTATGTCAAATTTGAAAATATGAGGTTTTGACATACAAAACAGCCATTATTTGTATGTCAAATTCCTTTTTTTATAAGTTTGACATACATCCGCTCCCGAAGGGCGAGCGCTGCCCTTGCGAGCGGACTTACCGCAGGAGCGTAGCGACGAGGACTGAAGTGAGCAAGTGGTCGCGAGCCCACGAAAATGTGAAAAGTGACACGTCCCTTTTTCAGATTCTGCAACATCCGGGCCACCACAGTTGTCTCATAAGTATAGACTGATGAATGTGAGGGAAAGATACTATGCATAGAAAACTGATGGCCGGAATCCTGATGATCACGATGCTTGCCGGAGTGGCAGGCGCCGCTGCCTGCGATCTTAAGATCCCCGGATACAGCGGGGAGACCATGGCGCCGGCCGAATCCATAGAAGACACTGACGACACAGAACTCACAGAAGACACCGATGCCCCAGCGCCCGATGAGCCCGCGTCCACGCCGCTTCCGGATTCTGATGAGGTGGTGTTCAGGTACACGAATTATAATTTCGCGTGGGGGGAGCAGGCGTTTGTCATGCTGATTACCTGCAAGGGCGATATCTACGCGTTTAACAACGGGTCGGTGACGGGTGAGCTCAAGCATGGCAATGAGGAGAACGCGCTGGCGTATCTCCGCAAATACGCCAAGCCGACCGGGTACATCAATCCGGCCGTCATGGAGAACCTGTACAGCGTTTGCCTTGCGCTCAATCCCGATGCGCCGACGGAGATGGTCGGGACGGCGAACGACATGGGTCAGCATGAGTTTGTTTATATCGATCAGGAGACCGGCCGTCAGATCACGCTTTTTAACGAGGGCGACAGCACGATGAAGACCACCGATCCGGCACTTCAGGAGGCCGGGCAACTCGCGATGGCTGTGCTTCAGAAGATCCCGTCGCCAGCCGCGGATTACAAGCTCGCATTGGATCCGGAGCGCTGTATCAACGTCCCCTGCGACCCCGACACGCCGCTCATCGGCACCCATCTCGTGGTCGACGATTACGACGAACTCGTGCGCTTCTGCGGCATCCAGAAGATAGACATCGGGCCATACATCAGTGACGACATGCGCACCCGTCTCGAAAAGGCCACCTACATACTCCTCCAGTTCTCCGACGGCTACTGCATAACAGACGGAATCCTGGTCAACGGCGACAGTGAGCTGAGGCTTTTGCCGTCGCTGGCGGATTATGAGCTTGATCCTGCTTTCGCGGGCAAGGGGACCGTGGCGATCGTGCCTATGTTTGACAGTAACGATCCGCTCAAGATGCTGGACGAAGAGGGCCACAGCTGGGTTGGAGTGTCGTGAAGATGAAATGGGGACGGTTCCTTTTTCACCTTTTTTGTGAAAAAGGAACCGTCCCCAATTTCATCGTTTGCTATAATTAACCCATGAACACTCTAACACTCCTCAGATACGGAAACACGAATACTTTTCTTCTCGGTTCCGGCACCCCAGGCACCAACGGCCAGCTCCTGATCGACACAGATTTTGCCGGAACCATTGCCCAGTTCTACAAAGCGATCAAATCCCACGGCGTAAAAGTATCCGATATCAAATACGTCCTTGCCACCCATTACCATCCTGATCACATGGGCCTCATCAGCGAACTGATGGAGCAGGGAGTGGAGCTCGTGATAATGGAGTCGCAGATAAGCAGTATCCATTACTCCGATGAGATCTTCAGCAGAACTCCGAAGCTTAACTACAAACCGATCGACGGGAGCCGCGCGACAGTACTCAGTTTCGCAGATAGCCGCATCTGGCTGTCCGGTCTCGGCATAGAAGGTGAGATCATCGCGACTCCAAGCCACAGCGAAGACAGCGTGTCCGTTATCCTGGACAACGGCGCTGCTATAGTGGGGGACCTGGAACCGCTGCCGTATCTGGCGGGGTACGATGAAGCCACGCCCCAGGCACAGGCTCTCAAGGCGGATTGGGACAGGGTTCTTTCTTACACCCCAAAGATGATATACTATTCACATGCAAATGCGTCAGAGAGTTAACGATTACATAATGAACCAGTACGGCGTCGCTCCGGAGTTTCCGTGGCAGCGGTATGACGACAATGCCGTTTACCGCCACGCCGGCAACCGCAAATGGTTCGCGCTGATAATGGACGTCCAGCGCGGCAAACTGGGGCTTGAAGATTCAAAAGCGAACGCCGGTGAGAAAGTCTCCGTCATCAACCTGAAGATCGTTGACGTTATCCTGCGGGACATGATCATCCACGAGCCCGGCATCATGCCCGCGTACCACATGAACAAGATGCACTGGATCACGGTGCTGCTGGACGGCACCGTACCCGAGGCGCGGGTCCACGAGCTCATCGAACTGAGCTATCAGGCGACCGCCCCCAAAAAACACGGAAGAGGCAGCCGGAGCAATTCAGCATCTTCTCGCGGCCGCATTGAGCCCAAGGAATGGATCATCCCCGCGAACCCCAAATACTACGACGTCGAGGGCGCGCTTGCCGCATCTGACGAGATAACCTGGAAGCAAGGGTCCGGCATCATCAAGGGCGATATTGTTTACATGTACGTGGGCGCGCCCGTGTCGGCGATCCTTTACAAGTGCGAGGTGCTGGAGACGGACATCCCGTACGATTACATCGACAAAAATCTGACGATCACGGCGCTCATGCGGATCAGGCTGTTGAGGCGGTATGGGCGGCGGGAGTTTACTTTCGAGAGGCTGAAGGACGAGTTCGGGATATTCGCGGTCAGGGGGCCGCGGGGCGTGCCGTACTCGCTAAGCGCCGCGCTAAATAACGGGAAGGACCAGAAATGACCAACATCAGGCAGATCAAGAACGGGACAGACAACTGCTACCTCGTGTCCGAGGGGCGTGAGGCCATCCTCGTCGACACCACGAGCGCGCCGGGCCTGGCCGCAGTGCTGGACGCGTGCAGCGCATACGAGATGAAAATGATCGTCCTCACGCACCCTCATTTCGATCACGCCGAAAACGCTTACGAGCTGTCCAAGACTCTCGGCGTCCCGGTGGTCATGAGCGAGGCGGACCTGCCTGTATTTGATGATTTCAACGCGCAGCCTCTCAAGCCGACCGGTCTCGTGGGCCGCGTTGTGCTGTGGCTGTCGCTCAAGGCTTTGCGCGGCACGGTCGTGCGCCGCCCGGAGCAGCTGGCATTCGTGTCGGAAGGCGAGACCCTTCGTGATATCGGGGCGCGCCTCGGCATCGACATTAATATAGATGGCCGTATTATCGAGCTCCCGGGGCACACGCTCGGGTCCATCGGGGTTATTGTGGGCGATGACGCGGTCATCGTCGGCGACCAGATGGACAACTGGATCACGCCGGCCATCGGGCACCTGTATTATGATAAGAATCTGCTGGCTCAGAGCCAGGAGAAGCTCCGCGGTGTATGCGCCGGCAGGATGGTGTACTACGGGCACGGGAAGCCGACAAAAATGTGAAATGGGGACGCTGCTCGAACGTACGAATTTGTGATGCTTCGAACAGGTCCTCGCCGCTTTGCGGCTGTGGAACTTGCATAACAAATTGTACGCTCTCGCTTCGGGATTTTCTGGGTTTTACGGGCGGATCTGCTTTTGTATGTCAAACTCTCGAAAATAAAGATTTGACATACAAATAATGGCTGTTTTGTATGTCAAAACCTCATATTTTCAAATTTGACATACATACATGGGTGTTCTTGTATGTCAAACTCTCGAAAATGCAACTTTGACATACATTCTTATGTGATTTTGTATGTCAAATCTTTAAAAATCAACTTTTGACATACAGAGCCAATTCTTAATGCTGCTGCCTGTTGCCAAGTGGCAGGAGTAGAATTGCGTATAACACTGACTTCATCTAATATATCTATTGATATTTATTGTAAAACGATATAATATTATTGAAAAGCAATATATTGTGCGACGATTTATCAAACAAGGGAGAGATAACATGAGTATCAGAAAGATTACATCAGTCATCGTAGCTGCAGCCATGGTTACAAGCTTCGCGTTCTCAACGTCAGCATGCTTGGGTCTGGACAGAGCCACCTCGAGAGAGACTGAGATGAAGACAGAGATCACATACAGCACTGATCCGGCGGCGATCGAGAAGTTCATTCCTGAGCTGGACTACGAGTCTGTCGAGTTCGAGCGAATCTACGTACATACGGTGACCGGCGGAGTTGATTTGTCCATCGGACCGACCGAGCCTGAGTACCGCGGGATCATTCACATGGACGGGGAGACGTGCAAGGCCATCATGGACCGCTACAAGTGGGACGAGACAGCGGCACCGGAGCTCGACTCAGAGAACATCAGCCTCGAGGGGCTGGACGGGCCGTGGTACAGATCGAATGATTTCGAGCGGGAGACGTTCAAGTGCTGTTCGGTATATACGGTATTGTGCAACGGCAGCGAGATCTACTTTGATATCAGGTTTGAGTGAGACAGTCCCTGAAAGTGTCTCCGTAACCGGAACTACAGGTACAGTTTGAGAGACAGTCCCTGAAA
>FMTG01000021.1:29339-43520 GCA_900099715.1 Ruminococcaceae bacterium YRB3002
AACCGGAACTACAGGTACAGTTTGAGAGACAACAAAGCAGTTCAATCTTCAAAATGTGACAATTGAGAACCGTCCCCATTTCACATTTTTCACCCGTCCAAATCAAATCAAAAAAAGCGACGGCCGCGGCCGTCGCTTTCTTATCTCATCTGAACAATAACCCCAGAAACAATAACCTCGCCCTTACAGCTTATTCCTCTGTATCTTCCCGCTGGTCGTCTTAGGAAGTTCATCCCTGAACACGACGATACGTGGATACTTATATGGAGCCGTGTGGACCTTAACGTAGTTCTGGATCTCCTTCTTCAGCTCCTCAGTTCCTTCAGTTCCGGGAACGAGCACGATGGACGCCTTGACAACCTGACCACGGACTTCGTCGGGAGCAGCAGATACGCCGCACTCCAGAACGTAAGGAAGCTCCATGATAACGCTCTCGATCTCGAAGGGTCCGATACGGTAACCGGAAGACTTGATAACGTCGTCCACACGGCCAACGTACCAGAAGAAACCGTCCTGGTCGCGCCATGCGGTGTCGCCTGTGTGGTACCAGCCGTCGTGCCATACTTCCTTTGTCTTCTCGACGTCGTTGTAGTAGCCGCGGAAGAGGCCGCAGGGTGCGCCGTTCTTGACGTTGATGACGATCTCGCCGGTCTCACCGGTGGGCACGGAGTTGCCGTCCGGGTCAACGATGTCAACGTCGTAGATGGGGGCGGGCTTGCCCATGGAGCCGATCTTGTGGTCGGCGCCGCGCATGTTGCCTATGATCATGGTGGACTCGGTCTGTCCGAAGCCCTCGAGGATCTGCAGGCCCGTTGCTTTCTCGAACTGGCGGTAAACCTCAGGGTTCAGGGCCTCGCCGGCGGTCGTCATGTGCTTGACTGAGGAGAAATCGTACTTGGATATATCCTGCTTGATCATCATACGCAGCATGGTCGGCGGTGCGCAGAACGTGGTGATGTGGTACTTGGCGAACATCGGCAGGATGTCGGCCGCGTCAAAGCGGTCAAAGTCGTAGACGAAGGTAGCTGCCTCGGCGAGCCACTGACCGTAGAGCTTGCCCCACATTGCTTTCGCCCAGCCCGTGTCTGAGATGGTGAAGTGGAGGCCGTCGGGATCCACACAGTGCCAGTACTTGGCGGTGTGGAAGTGGCCGAGGGGGTACTTGTGGCTGTGCATGGCGATCTTCGGATAGCCGGACGTGCCTGACGTGAAATACATGAGCATGATGTCGTCGCCGCAGGGTGAATCCTCGGTGCGGTCAAACTTGGTGCTGTACAGCACATACTCCTCGTCGAAAGTCCTCCATCCCTCACGTGTCCCGTTCACGATTATCTTGTGCACGAGACCGGGATTCTTGGCCGCAGCGATCTCTGCCTGATGTGCCGTATCTCCGTCGGCGGTGCAGAGGATGGCGCTGATGCCTGCGGACCTGAACCTATAATCGAAATCGTGCTCAAGCAGCTGATTCGTAGCGGGGATCGCGATGGCGCCCAGCTTGTTCAGACCGATCATGGCGAACCAGAACTGGTAGTGGCGCTTCAGCACCAGCATGACGCGGTCGCCCTTCTTGATGCCCAGCGACTTGAAGTAGTTGGCGCACTGGTTGGACGCTTTCTTGATGTCCATGAACGTGAAGCGGCGCTCCGTCTTGTCCTGGGAGATGTGCAGCATAGCGAGCTTTGAAGGATCGCGCTCAGCCAGCGCATCGACCAGATCGAAAGCAAAATTAAACTTCTCGGTATTCTTAAAGCTCATCTTAACAGGCGTGCCGTTCTCGTTGAACTCCACGTCGATATATCTCTTGTAAATACGTCTCTTTGACTCGGGCTCCACGACAGCCTTGCCCGCGATCTTCGTCTCGGATACTGTGTCCACCTTCGGCTCGCCGGCAGCGTTCAGAACGAACGCGTAGAAAACGCAGTCCTTGCCGTCAACGGCGATCATGCCGTGAGGCGTGTCCGAATTAAAGTAGATCGTATCGCCGGGACCCAGGATCTCCCTGTGCTCGCCGACCTGCACCATCAGGTGACCCTCAAGCACCAGGTCGCACTCCTGACCTTCGTGTGTCGTCAGCTCGATGGGCTTGTCCTGCGCATCGGCGCGGTATTCACTGCGGACATACAGCGGCTCGCAGATCCTGTTCTTGAACGCGTAGGCCATGTTGTAGTAAGTCATTCCGTGTGCGCGGGCGATCTCCTGGCCCTTGCCGGCACGAGTCACTGTATATGAATCGAGCGTAGGGGAGAAGCCCTCGATGATGTCCGTGACGTTAACCTTCAGCGCACTGGCGCAGCGGTAGATGAAAGCGAAGTTCAGATCCGCCTCACCGGACTCGCACAGCTCGTACTCTTCCACGGACACGTCGCACTTCTTCGCCATCTCCTCAACGGTGAGACCCAGAACCTCACGCAGATCCTGAATACGTCCCGCCATCTCTTTGATCTTACGATCCAGACTGTCGATCTTCTTAACCATGTCAATCTCCTTTCCGGTCTGTCCGGCCTTCCATCCCGGACAATAAAAAAACCCGCCCCAAAGTATTGCCTTTGAGACGAGTGTTGTTAACTTTACACCCGCGGTACCACTCAAATTGCGTCGCCGCCACTCTTCGGGATCTATCAATCCCTATGCACTAACGTAGCAGTCACGGGAAGGTTCTACTCGATCGCTCTTTCTTCCTCCCGGCTCGGAAGCTACATACACTTAAACATCGGTCGGAAGCTCTCACCAAACGCCTCCGTCTCTGTACGACTCCTGTCCAAGCGAACTCTTCGTCAAAGCCTTTAAAGCACATTTTATCAGAGTTTGCGCCTTTTGCAAGTATTTCCGCCGTTTTTTCTGCGCTCCTGCGCGAAAAGGCGGTTCCAAGGTGCCGAGGGGGAGCAGTTATGCTGACGGAAGTGGCAGTGGGAGTACCGGTGAGAGTACCGCCGAGAGTACCGCCGAGATTACCGCCGCCAGGCGGGACTGCTGGCGGGATTTTCCTGTTAAAAGGGGCTTTTGGAGCCTGTTTACCGCCGAGATTACCGCCGCCAGGCGGGACTGCTGGCGGGATTTTCCTGATAAAAGGGGCTTTTGGAGCCTGTTTACCGCCGAGTGTACCGCCGTCAGGCGGGACTGCTGGCGGGATTTTCCTGTTAAAAGGGGCTTTTGGAGCCTGTTTACCGCCGAGTGTACCGCCGTCAGGCGGGACTGTTGGCGGTAGTAGGGAGCGGTCGCCTGGGATCGTTTTTCCGATGACACTTCCGATCTGTATCGGAAAACCCATCGGAAAAATCACGTAAAACGGCACTTCTGAGCTATTTTTCCGACGATACTTCCGACCTGTATCGGAAAACCCATCGGAAAAATCACGTAAAACGGCGTTCCAGAGCCATTTTTCCGACGACACTTCCGACCTGTATCGGAAAACCCATCGGAAAAATCACGTAAAACGGCGTTCCTGAGCCATTTTTCCGACGACACTTCCGACCTGTATCGGAAAACCCATCGGAAATAACAGCCGGCACCTACCTCCACATCAAGTGGCAAAACCTCCCTCAAAGTGATATCCTACCCATATAAGGGAAGATAAGGGTAACATAACATGAAGAAGATCCTATCAGCCATAACAGCATTATCTTTGTTATTCTCCGTTGCAGTCACGCCTGTCAACGCAACTGAACTTCAGTCATCAACAGACACTGACACTGTAGACACAACCACAACCACTTCCACCGACACCACCCCCACATACACCACCCCCGATGACACCGAGTCGCCTATAGTTCCGTCGATCATCACCGGCGGCACCTGGATCAAGTCCTCCGGCAAATGGTACTACAAAACAACTACGGGCAACTATATCAAAGGCTTTGCCAAGATCTCCGGTACTACCTATTATTTCGACCTGACAGGCAGGATGCTCACCGGTTGGCAGCTGATATACAAAACCTGGTTCTATTTCGCTTCGTCCGGGGCCATGAGGACCGGGTGGCAGAAGATCAGCAAGAAATGGTACTATTTCGACCAGACAGGAAAGATGCTCACGGGCGTTCAGACTATCGGCTCGGCCATCTACGTACTCAACACATCCGGCGCCATGGCGACCGGCTGGAAACAGGTCGATGGCAACTGGTACTACCTCACAGGTTCCGGCGCAGCCAAGAGACAAACATGGTACAAGAGCGGAAAGACCTGGTACTACTTTGATAACGATGGCGTCATGGCAACCGGGCTCCAGCAGATCGGCGATAAAGGCGAGTACTATTATTTCGCGTCGTCCGGGGCGATGAGGACGGGGTGGCAGAAAATCGACGGCGAGTGGTATTTCTTCAAGTCGAGCGGGGCCAACGGCATGGGCTGGATCAAGTCGGGCGGCAAGGATTACTGTCTCGACGGGCAGGGCATGATGCTCCACGACACCGTGGTGGACGGTTACATCCTTGGCAGCGACGGCCTCATCAAGGGCAGGGAACAGGAAGCGTAAGACAACTGGATTAACAGATAATTCACACGCAGTTAATACGCACATAATATGCCGGTGCTACCATACACTGTTAACCAAGCACCACCACTCCAAAGGAGGTATTGCATATGACAGACAACACTGACAACAACATGGATCTGGAACTCACGCCGTAGCTTCTCGACGCCATCAGCGGCGGCGCCATCGACACCGTGACTCCCCAGGAGGCGATCGACTACATCAACTCCATCTGGGACGAAATCTAACCCGATACAACAACCACCACATTCATAGTCCTCCAGCTCCCCCGTACCCTCCTCCACATGCGCGGGGGAGATGTTATGCCTGGCTGCGCGAAAAGCTTCATCAACCAGAACTATGTAACATATGATGAGTCAGGTTTTTCTGTTATTATATGTGTATAAGGATGATCATCTGGTGAGGTACCATGTTCAAGATAATTGATGGCGATTTTAAGAATAACGTATATACCGACGAGC
Source organism: Ruminococcaceae bacterium YRB3002 (assembly GCA_900099715.1). Lineage (GTDB taxonomy): Bacteria > Bacillota > Clostridia > Saccharofermentanales > Saccharofermentanaceae > Saccharofermentans. Next base: position 34,287 of record FMTG01000021.1, read on the forward strand.
CATTCCTGGAGAACTGGCCGATGCTTTATATCCTTGAGAATGGCAGACAGGCGTATATAGGTGAATCAAGTCATGTTCTGACAAGAATGACACAGCATGCTACGAATGAGGAGAAGAAGATCTTTGATAAGGTTCATTTCATTTATTCGAAGATGTTCAATCAATCCGTTACTTTCGATTATGAATCAAAATTGATTCAGTATATTGTAGCTGATGAATTGTTTCAGGTTACCAACAAGAACTCAGGAATAGCAGATAAGCAATACTACCAGAAGAAAGAATATGATGAAAAATTTGAGCAGCTTTGGCGTAAACTCTTAAAGGCAAAACTTGTAAAGCATTCTCTGGAAGAAATTGAGAATTCAGATCTGTTCAAGTATTCCCCTTACAAGGAGTTGAATAACGATCAGAGAGAAGCAGTGGAGAGCATTCTTGCACAACTACAGGAAGGTACAATTAAACGAGTAGTTGTTAATGGTATGCCCGGCAGTGGTAAGACCATCGTTGCTGTGTATCTCATGAAGTATCTGGCTGACAGTGAAGAATTCAGAGACAAGACAATTGGTTTTGTAGTGCCACAGGTTTCGCTTAGAGATACGTTGAAAAAAGTATTCAAAAGTATTTACGGATTATCTTCGTCACAGATATTATCCCCGTCAGATTGTACGAAGAAGAAGTACGATATATTACTGGTCGATGAGGCACATAGGCTTCATCAGTATAAGAATATCTCATATATGGGTTCATATAAAAAGAATTGTGAGAAACTGGGGTTATCAACTGAAGCAGATGAATTGGACTGGATCATAAAACAATCAGATGCCTGTGTCCTGTTCTATGATGGTATGCAGGTGGTTGGACCTTCAGGAATCGCTGTTGAACGTTTTGAGAATAAAGTGAACTCCTTCGAGAAAAAGATAACAGCATACTACAGTCTTCTTACACAGATGCGTGTTCAAGGCGGTAATGATTATATTGCTTTTGTTCAGAAAGCATTGGAGGGAAGATGTACTGAAAAGTACAGTTCAGATCAATATGAACTTAAGATCTATACTGAATTCTCGAAGTTTGAAGAAGATATGTATACAAAGGAAGCGGTTCACAGACTGACACGAATGGTTGCAGGCTATGCATGGCCCTGGATAAGTAAGAAAGATAAGACTCAAAGGGACATTCAGATACAAGGTGTTAAGAGAATGTGGAACCACAGAACAGAGGGTTGGGTTCTAACTGATCAGGCAATAGATGAAGTTGGCTGTATTCATTCGATACAAGGTTATGATCTTAACTACGCTTTCGTTATTTTAGGTAATGATATCGGTTACGATAAACTGTGTGGAGAAGTTGTCGTCAGGCCTGAGAATTATTACGATAAAAACGGTAAGAACACGGCAAGCTATCCGGAGTTGTTGGAATATATCAGACACATTTATTATGTGCTTATGACACGTGGCATAAAAGGTACATATCTGTATGTTTGTGATGATGCTTTGCGTGAATACTTGAGTAATTATATTGAGGTGTTGTAACTTATGACAGAAGAGACCATCAGACAGATCTTAAAATTCAGAGACGACAGGGACTGGAAGCAGTTTCATAATCCAAAGGATCTTGCGATATCAATTTCATTAGAATCTGCAGAGCTTCTTGAAGTATTTCAGTGGAGCGGCACTGACCTTTCTGCTGATGACAAGAAGGATAAGATCGCAGAGGAACTGGCAGATGTTGTTAACTACTGTGTTCTGATGGCTGATGCCTGCGGTCTGGATCTCGATGAGATAGTTCAGGCGAAGATTAAGCTCAATAATGAGAAGTACCCGGTTGATAAGGCGAAGGGGAAGAGTAATAAGTACGATATCCTATGAATAAACTTCTCAAGAGGATCTGACACATGCCCCTCCAGATAATTCGTAACGACATAACCAAGGTCAAGGCCGACGCGATCGTGAACACGGCAAATCCGATGCCGGTGATCGGCGCGGGGACTGACAGCGCGGTCTATAAGGCGGCGGGGGAGGAGAAGCTCCTGGCGGCGCGCATGCTGATCGGCGAGATCAGGCCGGGGCGCGCCATCGAGACGTCGGGGTATAATCTGGCCGCCAAATATATCATCCACACGGTGTGCGTCGAGTGGCGCGGCGGCAGGTCCGGCGAGCTGGATGTGCTGGCCGAATGCTACGATAATTCGCTGAAGCTGGCGGCGGAACTGAACTGCCGGTCTGTGGCGTTTCCGCTGATCGGAACCGGGTCATACGGGTTTCCGCGCGACGACGCGATCGGCGTCGCCAAAGACCGTATCAGGAAGTTTCTCAAAGAGACGGGGAGCGGGATGAAGGTGATGATCGTGCTTTTCGATCAGGCGTCGGTCAGGTCCGGGGCGGCTGTGGCCGGCAGGATCAGGGAGTATATCGACGACAATTACGTGGAGAATGCGGTCGTTGACGAGTACGGGTTCACGGACGAGGACCTGCGCGAGATGACGGTCATGAGGCGGCGGCGCGAGCGGATCTACAGGAATTACCATGCCAGCCCCGTGGACATGAACGACTCGATCTTTATGGGCCTCGACGAGGACGTCACGAAAACATTCGTGGAGAAGGTGTTCGAGTACATCGAGGCGCTGGGCATCAAGGACTCCGAGCTCTACGGCGGCAAGTACGAACTCTACTTCTCGAAACAAGTCCTGACCAACATGCGCAAGGACCCCGACTACCACCCCGCGAAATACGTCTGCATAGTCATCTGCCTCGTCCTAAAGCTCGATCTGCTGGAGACCCTTGATCTCCTCGAGCGCGCGGGCTACACCCTGAGCCGCTCCCGCAAGGCTGACGTGGTCGTCCGGGCGTGCATTGAGAACGGAGTGTATGATATTTTCGCGATAAATGAGAGGCTGGACGAGAACAACTGCGACGAGCTGCGGCAGATCAAATGAATGTCAATCTGCGGTTGACCTTTTTTGCCTGGCAGCGGGGTAGAATAGAGCCATAACAAGCAAGGAGGTAACGAATATGTTCGGAGCAATCATTGGAGACATCGTAGGAAGCAGGTTTGAGTTTGACAACGGGGGCAAGACGCGCGAGTTCGAGCTCCTCACCCCGGAGTGCAGCTTCACGGACGACACGGTCATGACCATCGCGGTCGCGGAGGCGCTGATGGACGCCGGCAGGGACGCAGGCGAGGCCGTCATCAAGGCAAACCTCATCAGGTCCATGAAGAAATGGGGACAGAAGTACCCGTATGCCGGATACGGCGCCAGGTTCATCGACTGGGTCCTCTCGGACGACCCCAAGCCATACGGGAGCTACGGCAACGGTTCAGGCATGAGAGTGTCTTCCGCAGGCTGGCTATACGACACAATCGAGCGCACCAGGGAGGTCGCACGCTGGACCGCCGAGGTGACGCACAACCACCCCGAAGGCATCAAGGGCGCCGAGTCCACGGCAGCCGCCATCTTCATGGCACGCCACTGTGCAACACAGGCGGAGATACGAGATTACCTTGTGTCAGAGTTCGGCTACGACCTGTCCAGGTCCCTTGACGTTATCAGCCCGACCTACTACCACGTGGAGGACTGCATGCGCACAATGCCCGAGGCATTCGAGTGCTTCCTGGAGGCGGATTCCTATGAGTCATGTCTTCGCAATGTTATATACATCGGCGGAGATACTGACACCCTCTGCGCCATCGCAGGTGCCATCGCCGAGGCTTGCTGGGGCGTGCCTGCTGAGATAGCGGAGGCGGCGAAGGAGTTTGTGCCGGAGGATATTGCCCGGGTGGTTGAGAGGTTTATGGAGTTGAGAGGGTGAAGTTGCGCAGGTGAAGTTGCGAATGTTACGTTGCGAGAGTGATATAATTATAGTATGAACGACTACATTATCTTCGACATCGAGACTACAGGTCTTTCTCAGGAATCGGATGCGATAATGGAACTGTCAGCACTGAAGGTGGCTGACGGTTCCATCGCTGATGAGTTCTCCGTGCTCGTGAAACCCGGCAGGCCGATCCCGGATCTTATATGTGATATAACAGGGATCACTAATGATATGGTCAAAGACGCCCCGCCGATCGAGGATGTTTTGGGGTGTTTTGTCGACTTTATCGGCGATCTTCCGCTGGTAGGGCAGAATATAATGCGGTTCGATATGAAGTTCATTCAACGCGATGCGCAGCGGATACTTGGAAGGACTCTCGGGAATAAGATAATAGATACTTTATTTCTTGCTAAGAGGCTGCTGCCCGAGCTGGAGCACCATTCACTTGAGGCGCTGGCGGAGCATTACGATATCTCATATGAAGGCGCGCACCGTGCGCTGGTGGACTGCAATATCAACTATCAGGTGTATCTGAGGCTCCTTGAGGAGATGAAGAACCCGTCTGAAGCGGCGAAACTGATCAAGTACTGCTCCAGGTGCGGTAATCTGCTCAAGAAACGGAGCGGCGCTTATGGCGAGTTCTGGGGTTGCGCGAGTTTTCCAGACTGCAGGTATACGAGAAATGTGAAATAGGGACGATGCTCGAACGTACGAATTTGTGATGCTTCGAACAGGTCCTCGCCGCTTTGCGGCTGTGGAACTTGCATCACAAATTGTACGCTCTCGCTTCGGGATTTTCTGGGTTTTACGGGCGGATCTGCTTTTGTATGCCAAACTTCTAAAAATCGATATTTGACATACAAAAAAAAGGACGTGTACCTTTCAGATTTCCTGGTAAAACTTGCTGCCGACCGCGGCGTTGCTTGTTACCATAACACCAACTTACATTTTACTGGTAGTTTGGGGTAATGAATGTGAGCAGTTTATTGCAGCAGATATAACCAGATCCCTGTAAATCGTTCATTTGGGGTAATGGATAGCTGTCGATAACTGCTCACAGGAACTGATAATACTAAGAATACGATCAATACAGTACCCCATATCGTTAATAATGACCTGGTTGGGGTAACTCACCAACCTCTGAAGCGGTATCTCATTACCCCAAACTGCCGGATCTGACCACATTGGTGCTATTCATACCAATATGATGATATGACGCCATTTGGTTTGATAAGAACCGGCCGATCCGGATCAATATTCAAACCAAACATAGCTTTCTGGCCAATTTGGTTTGATAAAATTCCCTCCGGGAGCCTGTAAACAAAGAAAATTCCGGTCACAAATCAGTGATAACAGCTATTTTATCAAACCATATTACCAGATAACGTGGATTTGGTTTGATTCAAGAGCAGATGCAAGGCACATCCGTCAAACCTTTTCGAGCAATTCACGGCATTTGGTTTGAAAGGCTTCCGTAATTAGCTTTTTGGTGAAAAAGGAACCGTCCCCATTTCATCATGATATAATCTTCTCGACAAACAAAAACAAAAAAATCTGCAAAAAAGTGAAACCATCTGGCTTCCAACTGCACTATTATAGGTGAACGGCCGTTCGAGAATGAAAAATGAGGTGAGACAATTGAACGAAGCAAAGGCGCTGGCTTTACTTAAAGCAGGTGATCAGGAAGCACTGGAATGGTTTATCGATAAATACAGTGCGTACGTGGGAACCGTGGTGAATAACTTTCTCAAGGGGTCTATGAGTCACGAGGACGTCGAAGAAGTGACGGCGGATGTGTTCGTAACCTTGTGGAGATCTGCGGAGAAACTTTATCCTCTGAACCTGAAGGGGTATTTGAGCCGCGTGGCACGCAGTCTGTCCATGCAGAAATTGCGGGAGAGAGTGCAGGAGCTGCCTTTGGACGAGGACATTCTTATTATAGATGACGATTCGGATTTCGGCAGGTTGGAGCAGGATGAGCAGGATCAGGCGGTCAGGGATGCGGTGTATTCGCTGCCGCAGCCGGACAAAGAGATATTCCTGAGATTCTATTTCTACTGCCAGAGCGTCTCGGTGATAGCAGAGCAAATGCAGATGAACCCGTCCACGATCAAGACCAAATTGCGGCGCGGACGTGACAGATTACGTCAACATCTCAACAATATCAAAAAATCGAAAGGGGGCGACCTTAATGAAATTACATATTCATGATCTGATGGAAAATATTGAGGACTCTTCCGTCCAGATAGAAGAGACCGACGTCGTCTCCTCTGACAGGATTAAGGAGTTGACAAAAATGAAATTAAATATGACAGAAACCAACACGAATCACAGAGGCAAGAAGAGAGCACTGACAGTCGGAATCGCGGCAGCAGTCGTGGCGGCACTGGGCATCGCATCTTATGCGGCTTTCAGCGGCGGACTCGGCAATGTGCTTCTCAATCCCGATGATGCAGATAAGCCGGTTCAGACCACTTCTGCAACACAGGCACCTGCGCCGGACGGATCTGACGGTTCAGACGAGACAGCTGAGTACTATTTTGTAAATGAATTCACGATGATCTCGCTGCAGGGCTACTCCGATTCGCCCGAGTACAAGGCAGCACAGGAGTGGTCAGCGTTTGAGGATAATTACGATACCGACTGGAAGATCCTCGACCAGGTAGGAAATAAACCTACCCAGTGGGACGACAAGTACGGCGCATACGGCGTATACTCCCAGGAAATGGCCGACAAGATCGACGAGATTGTCTCGAAATACAGCCTCACTCTCCACGGAGCGTGCCTTGATGGCCCTCAGGAGAAGATCGATACGAAGTTCGGCAAGATCATGGACGACGCGAATTACGCCGGTTATTACTACGAGGACGGCACGTTCAGCGTTGACGGTGATTTCGGAAAGTACGATTTCCAGCTGAGACGCACAACAAAGGGCGTGCTGGATACAGTTACTCTGAATATCGGCAACATTAATAACTTCGAACAGTGGGAATACACGACTGCAAGCGGCGTGACCGTGTCCCTCGCTCTCTCCGACGGCGACCAGGCAATTATCCTCGCAGATCTGGACGACAGCTTCGTGGCTGTAAACGTACTGCTCTGGATGGGTGAGGATGACAAGCCCGATACAATGACCAGGGCCGATCTTGAGAACATGGCTGATCATATACATTTTGAAGTGATGTAATAGGTTAGTGTAGTTTAGTTTAGTTTAGAATCGGGATAGGTTAGTGTGCCCCGCCGTGCCGGATTGGTGCGGCGGGGTTAAATTTGGTGAATTGGGGACGGGGCTCGAACGCACGAATTTGTGATGCTTCGGAAATGTGAAATGGGGACGGTTCTCAGCTGTCACATTTTCTGTGAAAATGTGACAGCTGAACTGCATTTTACCTGATTTCACATGTGACAGGGGGACAGGTCTGACCACGTTATCACTCTATGTTTTACTCTACCTTGGGTAGTTAAGATAGAGCAAAAGGTAGAGTACTCTACTTTTTACTCAACTTTTGACTGCAAATGTAGAGCAAAAGAGAGTGTGGATCCTCAAAATTTGTGACACTTCAGAACCGTCCCCATTTCACATCTTTCTTCAGACGTTTCTTCAGACGCGTTCAGATTTTTCTGTCCCATTATTGGCACACCCATTTTATTATAATTATGCCGTAAAGATCGTAGATTGAAATAGTAACACTGTACCTTGACAACCAAATTATGCAAAAAACATCTATTTAAGTTTTGCAATACAAGAAACAAGCAGAAGCCCAGCGAGGGACGAGCTGGGCTTCTGCTTGAGCCGACTTCCAAAAGCATATATAGTTTGCTCGACGTTACCATCTGCTGAAAGGAGCAGATATGAGCTATTACTATACTTCGGCTCAATTGAATATGTCTGACAGGATCGCAATTGAGACCGGGATATGCAAAGGAGAATCATTCAAGAAAATTGCAAAGAGAATCGGTAGACATCCATCAACGGTTGCTCACGAGGTAAAGACAAACAGGACCATTGCGAAGGGGCATTTCTTTCTTGGTAATGATTGTAAGTTTGTCAGATCATGTTTTAAGACCGGATTGTGTGATAAAGCTTGTCCATATAAATGCAGAGCGTGTAAAGGTCACGACTGCAGAGAGATATGCGACAGATACATCTCGATGGAATGCAGACGGCCGGAAAAAGCTCCATATGTCTGCAATGCATGCGGCGATAAGAAACTATGTCACAAGACCAAGTATTTTTATAGCGCTAAGTATGCAGAAGCAGCAGTTACCAGACGAAGATCTGAGAGTCGGATGGGAATCAGGATAACAGATGCTCAGTTTGAAGAGATGGATAAATTGATAACACGATGTGTTAAAAAAGGCCAGCCTTTAACACATATCTATGCTGAACATGAACAGGAATTGCCTGTATGCCTCAGAAGTCTGTACAACTACATCGATGCGGGCGAAATGACGATAAAGAATATAGATCTGCGTCGTAAGACCGGATATCGTCAACGAAAGGGCAAGAAAAGCAAAAAGCCTTTCAATCAGCAGTACCGTGAAGGTCGTACATACGAAGACTTTTTAAGTTGTTGCAAGTCCAGTTATCTTTACGAATACGAATCTGTAGAGATGGATACTGTAAAAGGCGTAAGAGAAAGCGGAAAACGACTCTTAACCATGATCTTCAGGAAGAATTCAGTAATGCTGTTATTCTTAATGCCGGACGGAACAGCAGATTCGGTAAAACAGGTATTTAATTATCTCGAGCATGGTCTTGGTACTGAAGTGTTCCGCAGATTGTTTCCGGTTATTCTCACAGATAACGGAAGCGAATTCAAAAGGCCGTTTGAATTGGAATACAACGAGGATATGGTTCCAAGAACCAGCATATACTATTGTGATCCGATGGCATCGTGGCAAAAGCCTCATATCGAGAAGAATCACGAATTCATTCGATATGTAATACCACAAGGCAAGAGCTTAAATCCTTATACCGATGAAGACATCACATTGCTGATGAACAACATTAACAGCATCAAGCGCCAGAGTTTAGGCAACAAATCTCCATATGAGTTGATTGCCGATGACGATGAAGATATGCACGATTTGATGTTTCTAATGGAAATGGACCCCATCCCAGCCGATGAAGTCCATTTAACACCCAGCTTATTCAAGCTGAAATAAACTAAATTCTATTGCAGATGGTAACCGAGACAAGCAGATATTTCCGTATATAAGCGTGTCGCGTTTACTTTTGCATAACGGTTTGCGAGACGCTTGTTTGCTATGCCAGCAAATTACAAATGTCAACAGATTTGTCTGGATTATAGCACGTTCTGCGGTGTCACTGACACCAAATAACGCTCAGAATTAGCTCTAAATCGCCGTTGCGCATAGTTTGGCTGTTAGGAGTCAAGGATTACTATTTCATTCAACG
>FMTG01000017.1 GCA_900099715.1 Ruminococcaceae bacterium YRB3002
GGAATGGCACCACCGTCTGTCGTAGAGTTTACAATAGGCCAAGAGCTTATCCCCATAAGACCGGGCCGCAAAAGAAAAAGATCTGTAGTCGGATCTTCAATGCAAACGTTCTACTACAGAGTAGCATAGCACAAAATACAACCCAATAACACCTTAAGGCCTGAGATTCTCTGGTCTTATTTGACCTGCCCTTAAGACAACTATTTCAACAAAATAGAGGCCGAAAACGATTTGTTATCAGCCTCTAATGCGTTATTGCTCAAGAAAGAACTTGCAAATACCACAAAAAATTACTTAACTTAATGACATTGGGGACGGTTCCTTTTTCATCTTTTTGGTGAAATGGGGACGGTTCCTTTTTCATCTTTTTGGTATCTCGAACGCACATCATGTGATGAGAGTTCCGCACAAGCGAAGCGCGGAGGACCTGTTCGAATCATCACATGATGTGCGTTCGAGACGCATTTCATCAACATGCTTCTCCAGATACGGCGCGTTATTATCCGTCAGCCCCAGGTCACGCATCATACCAACTATATACAACGCTATCTCCTCGGTGAGGAACACGGTCTGATCCGTCAGATTGCGATACTCCCCGCTGTACTCCTTGCCGGCCCATGCCTCACGGTTGATGCCGCACTGGGACAGCCGCGCCACCAGCGAAGCAAAACGCCCTGACTCATCGATCTCCGTAAGCCGTCTGTATGTCCACTTATAGTAAGGCGGATACTCACGCTTCATCAGGAAGTAGAGCTGCATCGCGGAATCCAGCCCCTGCAGCCTGCACATCTCTGCCGCTACCACATCATCACGTGTCATGCAACGCGCGTAATTTACCTGCAAAGCCGCCGAGAACCGGTGCAGCTCATCCGCAATGCGGCGCCGCCATATGCTGTCAGGATAATAACCCAGCAGCATCTCGCGGAAAGCAGTAAACTCACCCACATCGTCGCGCCACACCTCACCGTTCACCGCAGTCGCCAGGCATGAATGATCCAGCGCCATCCACTGCTCTTCGCTCAAAGCACACGCGGAAGCATCACACCCGATCCCCAATATGGAAGAATAGAATCCGTCAACAGTCATAACACCGCGGCGCGCCCTCAGGCGCTCCGTCAGATTATTTCCCGGCATGCTGTCGATCAGCTCGTTATATGCGATGGACAGGAGACGCCCAAACCGCTCCATATCACCGGAAGTCACCCACAGGCACACCCCGGTCCCGAAGTCGTGATCCCTCGACATAAAGTCGTCGTACCCGAAGCAGTCAGACCCCTCACCTGCGATTCCCACAGCGATGCGGTCCTCATACTCAGGAAACTTCGTCCTGATCATGCCGGCTACATGTTCGTTATAGAAATTCCTGCTGTATTCGAACCTGTCACTCATGCAGCTTCCTGATACGTGTCATCCGCATCCACAGCAACATACTGCACATCAGCCTTTGTTATGTTCTCAGGATAGATCATCGCGAAATCATCGCGCATCGACACAGGCACATACCCCATCGCAGCATAATCAGCTGACTTTGTATCCCAATCCTGAGTGCCCCACTCACGGACATTATCATCAGCAATGATCATGAACGCCATAGAAGGATAAGGATTCCTGCTGTCGATCGCATAATTCATCATGCTCGTATCACTGCCGCTGTTGCCAAATGCCAGCACAGGTCTCTTTCCGATCTCACGCTCGATATAGATAGACTTATTTGCATTGAGATTCTTCTGTATAAATCCGCCGCTCAGCACCAGATCATCCCCGTCGGCATACTTGAAATCCATATTCGAACTCACGTCCTCATATCCCTTCACCTTAACCTCAAAGTCAGTTCCGATAACATGATCGGGTGTAACATAATCACTGATGGGAGAATTCGCCACGATTGCACGCGTCGTCGTTCTCTCGGTACCGCTGATAACATAGATCGTAAACCCGTTATCATACAGGTACTTCACAAGCTCGACCATCGGCAGATAGAACCCGTCGATGTAGCGCATATTATTGAAGCTTGAAGTATATCTCTGCCCGAAAGACACCACATAATCGCTGAACTCCTCCACAGTCATCCCGGCATATGCCCTGGCGAAATTGCGCGCCAGCTCCTCGCCTGCCTTGTACTCGGGATTGATCGATGCCGCCACCTCTTTAAGCTCCGCAGACACACTGTCCGGATGATCCTTCAGACAATACTCGATAAACATCATGGTGTCATAGTAAGTGTAATACGTCTCACACGTTAAGGTACCATCCATATCAAATACAGCGATCCTGTCCTCTACCGGAATAAAGTTCTCAGCATCAGCCGGATCAGTAACCTTGGACACATATGCTCTCAGTGCACCTGCAGCAACAGAATCAGAAGTCCAATATCTGCTCATCGGCACTGCTTCCGCAGAAGGAACACTAACTTCGCGCCCTGAATCCAGAACGCAGCCGATAACGATGCACACCACCAGTGCCGCAACAGCGGTCACAGCCGCAATAACGATTCTCTTGTCTCTCATCTCTTTAACCTCCAAAGATGAAATGATGAAATGGGGACGGTTCCTTTTTCACCAAAACGGTGAAAAAGGAACCGTCCCCATTTCACCATTTTACATAAGCCACGAAGCGATCCCTTTGATCACCGTCTCCACCAGTTCCCTGTCCACCATGAACACTACCTTCTTCACGTTAAACACAAAGAACAGCAGCAGAACAGCAGCCAGCGGCCAAAGAACACCGATAAGCTTCTGCCATATGTTCTCCGTGAAAACATACATATACAGAACCACCTGACCGAGGCAGAACAGCGCTGTCACGATAAGATGCGGAAAATCCACATATGCGCTCATAAACCCGCTCACGTAATCACACGTCAGCAGGAACAGTATCGGCAAAAATATACTAAGGCTCAGCCAGTTATGCTTACGGATATACCAGCCTGCAAACGCCATGGGGAAAGTCAGAAGCGTCCACACAAACCAGTACGGGTAGTGGCTGAAGGTTCCCCACCCAAGAGGTGAGAAAGGCACCTGCAGCAGATAGATCAAAGGCTGGCTTATCAGGAAGAACACAAACGTCTTAAAAGCAGACTCTAAAGGCCTCTTACAGTTCGCCATCAGGATGACGGCATAGAAGATCCACACCTCCAGCGTCTCACCCATACGACCCAGAGAAGTCTTCGCAAAACCCGGAATGATCATAAACAAAGCAGCCAGCACACCCGTGCCGACAGCATAAAGGATTACGACGGGCCAGCTCATATTCAGCCCGCCGTAAACCTTATCTGTTATTTTTCTCAAACCGCTCTGCGCCCGCTCCAAACCTTCTTTCAACCTTTACACATTAGAATTAAGATCACTCATACTCATAGTATGACACATTTCCGTCGTCATCTACATTAAATTCCACAAAATCAGTCATGCGGTAATCATTGTAGATATCGTCGATACAGAACGCATACAGGAAGTCGGCAGAATCAAGGAGTGAATAAACGATCTCAAAATCGCTGCCCACAACGTATTCACCGCCCATCCATTCAGTATCTACGGCATTCTCGTCAACAAGTGACATAGACATATAGACAGGAACGATCTTATCTCCTTCATTGATCGGCCTTACGAGACGCGATGCAGCACCGCTGTCGGATATTCCGTCCCATGCGCCCTCAACAACAATGGAGTTGTCTGCAAGAGACTGTTTCATACGGAGATTGGTGTCAACACCATTCAGCATGATAGGTGCGGAATAGATGATATAATCGTCATCCATATCAACGATGGTAGTTGACAGATTCTGTCCGTCAGGAAGCGACAGCCAGTAACCGTCGAAACAATCCTCGAACTGTCCCTTGTCCCAGTCGCAGTTGATATCATATGTCTCACCGATCATGATTGCTTCAGACTCACCGTCCATAATCTGGTATACAAGCGCATAAACAGAGGAAGCACGGCGCACGCTCTTAGGAGTCAGCGTGAATCCGTATGTACCGTCAGCACCGATGGCAGGTTCTTTCAGGAACGTGATATTTGGGCTCTCGCCTGTCTGGCTGTAGTTATCGGCGTAATCCCAGTGATCGTTCTTAACGGAACGTGAACGGTAGCAGCCGGAATTATCGTCGTAATCATACTCGCACTCGTTGGACCATGTTCCGTTGTCATCGAACCAGTAATCATCGCTGTATCCCGTATCATCATTGGAATTGCTGTAATCCTGGCTGCTGTGATCACATGAAGAAGCATCGGAAGCAGGAACCTCCTGCCATGCATCGGAAGACTCGTCGTAGTAATAGTACTGGCTCTGGGACTCCTCGTAGCAGTACTGAACGCCGTCCTGAACAAAGTAGTACAACCCGTTCTGTTCGTCGTAGTAAGCCTCTGCAGATGCCTCTGAGGATCCCTCATCACCGCCCTGCTGCGCGTCGGCATTGTAATTGATCGAGCTGCTGAAGTCCTGCCTGTCAACAAACGATGCATAGAAAGGGCTGATGCTCACATTCTCGAACACGCCAAGCTCCGTGGAACCCTCCACAGACAGCGGATAGTAAAGGGACAGTCCCGAACATCCCTGATGGCGCGTGCCCGTCCTGTTGTACACCACGGCACTGTTGAGCGCACTGATCGCGTCGCTGCCGTCAGCGTAGCTTCCGCAAGCCTCGATCAGACCGCCCAGGTCCACCATATTCGTGTAGCCCTCAGACCTGTTGTTGCCGCCAAAATTATCAGCGCCCTCGATGCCCCTGATCATAGAAGTCAGCACCGTCGTATTCTCGCTTTCCTCATACATGGACTTCGCGAAAGAATTGAACGCCTTTACCACAGAGTCCATCTTATCAAGATCAATAACTGACAGAGTTACGTCATCACCTTCACCGGCATTTGCACAAGCCTCATAGAAGCTGTCACAGATGCACTTTCCGAGATCTGCACCGTTGGACGAGGGATCGTCAGCCAGGAAGTTTCCGATCGCTTCATAATCCCATCCGCTGCCGGGCTCCGTCTCCTGTGAACCCACCATGTAGCGGGCGTATGAAGCCAATATATTTGCCGTCTCGGCCGTGCCCATCAGGCAGGCATCAAATCCGATGAACTCGAAACGGTCCGTCATTGACTCAAACACACTGTAAAGCGCGCTGTCGATCTCTCTTATTCCCAGCGAATCCGCATCGTGGGTCTCATCGAAGCAAACACCCGATATGCTTCCGCCGCCGTGGTTCCAGAATACGATGCCCATCTTCTCACCGGGATACTCCTTAACGCCCCACTGCAGGAAGCTTGCCAGTGTAGCAGCATCACCCATGCTGGCATCCGGCTGTGTACCCAGCTCCACGACTTCGTTATTCTCCACAATGAACCTTCCGATCTGCTCATTGGATGCGTAACTGTTCTGCCACTCGGAAGCGCCGCCCGTCTGAACGACGAACCTCACCTGATCAGATGCCGTTGCACTGCACATCTCCTGCAGATCGGACGTGGCCGCGCCGTTTCCGGACTCCAGATCCGAACCGCAGATATAGACAAATATGGTCCAGCTGCCGTCGTCAGCCATCGGAGTCTCTGCAGACTTCGGTCTGGCTATTGTCATGTCACCGGAATTTTTGTCAACAGTCATCTTCAGAGGAGACGCAGTGTTAGCTGCACTCCTGTCACCGTCTTCGGAAGATTCGGTAACTTCCGTCTCATCATCATAGCCCTCGTCAAGCTCATCGCAGGCGACAACACCTGTCACCATCATGCTGAGAGCCAGCAGGGCTGCCAGAATTTTCTTCTTTTTCATTCTCAAAACCTCACCTAAAAGCTAATTAATAAACTAATAAACAGGATCTCACCCGAAGATTCCGCCTGATGCAGGAAGCGGTATCGTAACCATAAATACGATTGCCACAACAAGGCATACCACGCTGATCGCCAGTACGAGCAGTTTGTTGTTGCTGTTCTTGAACACGCCAACGATGCCGAGCAGGAACAGGGCCACGCTGTAGATAACCGTAACGAGCGTGAACTTGTCGCCATTCGCATTATCCTGCTGTCCCTGTACGAGCACTGCGGAAGCCTCGTCCAGCTTCTTAGCAGAATCCGCGAAATAAGCATCGCAGAACGCCTCATCGGCAAACGGTGAATTCAGAGCATCACCTTCATCATCGTACAGCCAGTCAAGTATATCCTGCGTATCGTTCCTGTCATCGCCGAAAGCCTCGACATCATAATTGATCTTCGCCGCCATCTCCTCTGACAGATTGTCCTGGCAGAACCACTTCAGCTTCCACACATTCTCCTCAAGCGCCTTGTTGTCATGAATAGAATCAGCGTAAAGGATAGCAACCTGATATCCCTGGATCGTGTTCCACACGCTCATGTCCTGATTCATGTTGCTGACCGCCTCGTTGTAAAGCGAGTTGCCGTCGCTGGACAGATTGTTGCTCTTCGCATAGTTCGTAGCCTGATTGCCGCCGTGGATAGAACCGACATAGCTTGCCCACGCCGTCAGAAGAGCTGTCAGACCCAACAGTATGACCGTAATGATCTCGATGGCCTGATCGCTCAGAAGCGGCTTCTTGGATGTGGTCTTCACTTCATTCTTTTCCTCACTCATAGTAAACCTCCACCTAATAATTTAATGAAACCTTGTTAATAATATCCCAAAACGTGGAATTTGTAACTAAAAACCTGAAAACGGGACGTGTACCTTTTCATGTTTCTTTACTTTATATCACTCTGGTGATACACTACGCACGTATGCAACTGAGTTAAGGGAGGATTCCGGATAATGGAGACGCATATCACCATATACCACGGGTCAAAACAGATAATAGAATCCCCCGCCTGGGGCTTAGGCCGGAAGAACAACGACTTCGGGTTGGGCTTCTACTGCACTGAGAGCTGTGATCTGGCTAAGGAATGGGCTGTTTCCTCACTTAGCGACGGCTTCGTTAACCGTTATTCGCTGGATACTGAGAATCTAGAAGTTCTTAATCTTAACAGTCCGGACTATACGATCCTCAACTGGATAGCCGTTCTTGTGGAACACCGTCTCTTCAGCACCAGGACACCAATTGCCGGACGGGCAAAACGTTATCTGATCGAGAATTGCGGAATCAATGTAAACGCATATGATCTGATCACAGGTTACAGAGCTGACGATTCTTACTTTGGTTTTGCGGAAGCTTTTCTGAATAACACAATTACTGTAGAACAGTTATCACGCGCCATGCGGCTTGGGAAACTGGGCGAGCAGATCGTCCTTAAATCACAAAATGCGTTTTCAAAGATCACATATGAAGGCTTTGAGATTGCTGAGAAAGACACGTACTACGTCCTTCGCAAATCCAGAAATGACGATGCCAATCAAGCATATCTCGATATTCTGGAGGAAGAAAACGACGGCATCTACATTCAGGATATCCTAAGGGGAGGCATTACCAATGACGATCCGCGCATACCACGAAATATATCTCAATAAAGCACAGACCACACTTGGTGACGCTTTTGACCATGCGATCATTACCTGCGGGATCCCGGGCGATATTTTTATAAAATGCTTCTCTGCAAGTACGATCAGCAAGCGCATCGAGAACGGTGAACCTGCTGTCCTTGCGGGAAAAAGCGGAATCGATATTGCGATCGATGTCATGCTCGAAACAACAGGCAAACAATTGGAGAATGAACCAAAGCAACGCCTCGTCCGGTCCCGGGAGTATTGGATCGGCTGGGCCGTCTGTTATTATCAGTGGTATTCTTCAAGGAGTTTTGCCGACATCTTCAGAGTCCTCTCCTATGAGGATCTTCAGAACATGTATTACACACTCCACGAAGCTGATATTACCAAATTTGCAGATATTGCAGACACCAGGATCAGAGAACACTTCACCGAGACAAATCTGAAAAGGATCCGTACTTATTACAGATGCTCGCAGGCGGAGCTTGCGAGACTTTCAGGCGTTTCCCTTCGTTCCATCCAGATGTACGAGCAGTGCAACAAGGACATCAACAAAGCAAGTGCCGAGACACTCTACCGCCTCGCGCGAACCCTAGGCTGCACCATAGAAGATCTGATCGAGAAATGAGACGGACGTTTTTGACATCACTATACACCTGCAGAATACAGATCATCCAAGGTCAGCAAGCATGCACTGTTCTCATCATAATTATCCAGTACCCACTTGGAATAACCGGATAAAGAGAAGAACAAATACCTGACCTCTTCGTATTTCTTATCGATCAAACCCCGTCTTGCAAGCAGTGCTTCGTAAACTGATCTGCCGATAGAATCATTCTGGAATTTGCATTCTCCGATGACCGCTTTATTGTTAACCCTATCTATACCAACAACATCTATATCAGTAGGAACTCTATCATGCCCTGTTCCCCACCATCTGCCGACCGAAGTTATCAGGCAACCCATCTTTTCCTCGGTTCCGCTTATCAGGATATAGCTTCTGCACATTTCTTCAAACACCCGGCCCATGAACTGATGGAGCTTACCCTTAACATAACTGTTATAGAACACTTCTCCCCGTCCGACTTCGATCATAGCTCTGGCTGATGGGATAAATGTATACCAGAATCTGTACATACCGTCCGCGATTTCATATGAGGTTTTCTTACTGTTCTCCTTCTCGGTTATTGGCGTGACCTTGGATACTATCCCTACCGTCATCAGGCTTCGCATCACGAAAGACAGAGCCGCACTTGAAATATGTGCTTTCTCCGATATCTCATTCATCTTATTCGCACCTGCAGCACAAAGCTCGATCACAGTATTGTAAGTATTGACCGTTCTAAACTCCTGGGTCAGCAGATTCATCGGTTCCTCATAAAGATACCCGGAAGGAGTAAAGAAGTTGCGGATCAGATTATCATCAAGAGATATACTGTCATCAAACAACGTAAGATACTTGGCAACCCCACCGGTAACGCCATATACAATTGCTTTTTCCTCATTGGTATAGTTCGGTACAAACTTAGCTGAATCCAGATAATCGAATGGCTTAAGATATATCTGATTGGTTCTTCGACCGAAGATGGGACTCTTCTCACTCAAGACCTTGTTTTCCATAAAACTGATTGACGATCCACAAATGATCAGATATATATTCTTATCTGCAAACACAGTATCGATTGCCACCTGAAAATGCGACAGAAACGAGCTGTCCGCCTCCGCCACATACGGGATCTCGTCGAGGACAACGATTGTTTTCTCTTCTTTACAGGTGTTCCCGACAAATCGCCAGAAATTATCAGGATCGTCAAAGGACACACCGGCCATCTCCGGGACAAGATCCCCGATAAATTGTTCAGACCATTTCCTGATATTATCTTCAAGGCTGCTCTGACGGGCTATATAGTAGGAAGCACGCTTATCCTTGATAAACTCTGTAATAAGTGTTGACTTCCCGATCCTTCTCCGCCCATATATGACGGTCATCTGAAAACCATCTTTTTTGAATGTATCTTCCAGCACGCGCAGTTCTTTTTCTCTTGCAATAAACATGTCTAATCCCCATTACTAAATTACGCTTTACTAAATTACGTTTTAGTAATTTACATTTTACTACGATAGCCGCGTTTGTCAAACCAAATGACTTCCCATAATTACAATAGCCTTTTCTCTGTCCACTTCTATTGACAAGTGAATAATGATCCTCTCATTCACCACCGATATCCAGCAGCGACATAATATTCCTGAGCTGTATATTCACCACATTGCTGAACTGTATCATCTCACTTATCGTCGCATGGTCCATCCATATATACCCGTCAGGCAGCTCATCAAGCAGTGCCTTATCAATATCGATGACCACATTGACATTCTCCTCATGGTAGAACCGTCCGCCCTCTTCAGACTGGACCACATTTACCATGACCCCTCCGCCTTCAGCCAACTTGAACAAAAACAGCGTTTCAACCGCATCCAACTCATAAGAACCCGAAGAATACAAAGGCTCCAGCTGCACCGCAGGTCCGAACTCCGCATGGTCGAAGCACCCGATTTCTTCCTTCACACGCACGAGATATTTACGCACGCCCTCATCAACGCAAGAGAATACGCCAAACAATGACTTCCCCAGCGCCTGCACAAGCGGCTGATCCCAGCACTTCACCTCACGGTCCTCTATCTCTATCTTGCAGTAGATCACCCTGAACGGGAACGGCTCCTTACACGAGATCGAATCAGCACTCATAACCCATTTGTCAAGAGACTTCAGCGGCACCAGAATACTCTCGCGATCACAGAACATTTTCCTGTCATTCAGCATCTTAAATGCCCTTTGCATCACCGTGCGGTCAGGCTGGCGGAACATGGACTCATAGAAAGCATCGTCCCCCACCATCCCACGGATCTCATCCATCCGGGAACCGGAAGAGGCTTCGGCATCAGACCCGCACCAGCAGGCCAGAAGGCACGATATCACCGTCCTCGTATCCATATTCACAAGGTTATCTATCTTCATGAACTCCTTGATCTGCCCCAGCGTCATCCACTTGTGGCTGTCATACAAAGGCACATCACCGGACACCAGCACCACGATATTCCGGTTTCTCTTCTTGAAAAACCTGGACGACTGCTCCGACTGCACCTGATCCACGAGGATCTCATTCTCCTCCGCATGCAGGAAGTAATCAAGATACTTCGGCTCCTTCCCCCCGTGCCGGCGCGTGAAATTACTCTTCGTTGCCTGTATAGTGGGCGATATCTGCACCACATTCGTATTTCCCGGTTCGATCTTCGCCTGCATCAGCAGATTCAGTTCCCCGTCGATCATCCTGCAGATGATCCCCAGGAATCCTATCTCATCCTGAATTATCACCGGCTGCTCACAGACCACCTGTCCGTCAGCCAGCGCCTTAAACCCTGCCAGCTGGAAGAAGCTGTTATTACGGTTTCTTATAAACCCACTCTCCTCATCGTAGAACCAGAATCCGTCATAGGAGAACTCCACCGGCTCGACGGACACCTTCAGAGTCTTATTCCTCTCATCGATCCACCGCAGTATATCAGAGGTGCTGTTAACATTCCCCGTTCTGTCGGCCCACGACCTTATCAATTCATAACCGATATCAATCATTCTTCACACCCGCCAAACGCATAAACTGGTCCACCAGTTCAGCCTGCCTAACGATCTCTCTATACCGCGCCTCCCGCACCCCGGAAGACGCCGTACACTCCGCGAAAAGCCTGATAGACTTAAGGAACGCATCATCCGAAGGGAGTTCTACCACAGAATCCTCATTTCCCTTCCTGATCACAGCCGTCGGCACGAACCCGGCAGGCGCCGTCAGCACCCTGCCTGTCGTCAGACACCCCTGACTTCCCCAGGCCTCCAATTCACACTTATAATTATTGTCCATCCCGAAAGCAACCTGCACAGTTACCCCGTCATCATTAACAAGCGCTCCCGAGCCGTACATATCTACTTCGAACCCGTCCATACCATTCAGCACTGCATACGCCACAGAAGCACTGTCACCCAGCAGACGCGAAGCATACTTTATCGTATAGCCTCCCGCATCCAGAAGTGCCCCGCCTCCCAGAGCCTTCTTATATCTGAAGTCATTAGCGGCCCTCATAGGGAACCCGAAGCTCACCCTGTACAGACGCACATCACCTATCTCACCGGAACTTATAAGCTCATCGATCCGGGCAAGCTGATCATGGAAAGCAAACATATAATTCTCATGCAGAGCAAGCCCTTTGGAAGATGCCAGCCGCACAAGTTCAGTCGTATCCGCAAGCGATACAGTCGCAGGCTTCTCCACCAGCACGTGCTTCCCGTTCTCCAGTGACTTCTTCGCCCACATGTAATGAAGTGCAGGAGGCAAAGGTATATAAACGGCATCCACATCAGGACTTGTCACCAATGATTCATATCCGTCAAAAATATGCCCGCCATACTGATCAACAAATGAGGAAGCCTTCGCCATCTCTGCCGCGCGGATGGATGCAAATTCAGTATCACTTATATCCTCAACACCGCTCATCTCTTCCCGGCGGAACACCCCGATCCCCGCGAACTCAAGACCGCCGCACAGACCAAGTGCAGGCATGAACCTTCTGAAAGCGATCTCCGACGGACAAATAACACCTATTCTCATACTCACTTCACCTGCCCGGTCAGATACCCGGAAGTCTCCCGTATAACTAATGCTACATCTTCCTCGCTCATATCGTAGTACAGTGGCATACGGAGCACCCGCAGGCCCATATCTTCCGTAACAGGACATGACGACGGCTTATAGCCAAGCTTAAGTCCCATCGGGGATGAATGTAGCGGCACATAGCATATATATGCCATGATCCCCTTGCTTTTCAGGTGATCGATCAGCCCTGACCTTACCATGTCCGAAGGCAGAACGATATTATACATATGCCCGTTGTGGGTGACATTCTCCGGCACCCGCGCACGGCGCAGAAGCCCCATCTCCTCCAGAGGTGCAAATCCTTCATGGTAAGCATTCCAGATGGACACCCTCTTCTCCATGATCTCATCGTACCGCTCCAGCTGCGCATACAAAACAGCGGCAAGAAGATCCGACGGCAGGAAAGAAGACCCTATATCGTACCAGGTGTACTTATCCACCAGGCCTTTGAGAACCTGCCTTCTGTTCGTCCCCTTCTCGCGTATGATCTCAGCCCGGTCGAGATACTTCTCATCGTTAAAGACAATGGCTCCGCCCTCGCCCATAACATAGTTCTTCGTCTCATGGAAAGAGAAGCAGGAGAACTCCGCCAGATTCCCGGTAAACTTGCCCTTATATGTAGAACCTATAGACTGGGCAGCATCTTCTATCACGTAAAGACCGTGTCTGTCGGCGATCTCATTTATCACATCGATCTCACAGGGAACGCCCGCATAATCCACACAGTAGATCGCTTTCGTCTTCGGAGTGATCAGCCCCTCGATCAGGTTCTCATCAATGTTAAATGTATCTTCACGTATATCACAGAATACAGGCACAGCCCCCCGCAGCATAAACGCATTGACAGTCGAGGAGAAAGTAAACGACGGAACGATCACCTCATCCCCCGGCTCAAGATCGATCAGCAGCGCCGTCATCTCAAGCGCCGTAGTTCCTGACGTCGTCAGCAGCACATTCTCATACCCGAACCTCTGCCGGAGCTCCTCATAGACCTTCATGGTGTACTTCCCGTCCCCGGACAGCTTGCTGTTACGGAGAGCATCAACCAGATACTTCTCCTCCAGGGGTGTTACCGTAGCTTTATTGAATGGAATCATGTGTGTCACCTCTGCCCCTTATTATACAAGAATTCTGAGAAAGGGACGTGATTGTTACGATTCTTCCATCTTCCGATCAGTCATCTGTTTGGACTGATCCCTGCCCACGTAGATCACGGCATTGACCTTAACTGCAATTTCTTCATCATCCACAAGGAAGTAGATGTAGTAGTTTTTGACTCTCACTTTACGAATTCCCATATTTTTCCAGGGCTGCTCGTCAACTTTCTTAATGCGCTCCGGCATTCTTGCCAGTGAGTTAATTTCTTTTTGAAATTCGTCCTGCAGACGTAGCGCAGCCTGCGGAGCCGCCAACTCTCTTGCGATATAAAAGATGATTTCCCGGATATCCTTCTGTGCTTCAGGAAGAATGATTAGCTTGTACTGATCAGACATAGAACTGAAGGACATCCTCCCTGAGTGATGCGAAAAACTCATCCGCAGGAACTCCTTCTCCGCCCTTGGCCTGTGCAATCCCGCGAGCCATCTTAGCGTCAAACTCTTCCTTTGTCATCTCGTCCAGCGAAAGTGGTCTGCTTTCCGGAACTGACGGGCGGAACGGAAGTCCTCTCCACATGATGATCTGACGGTAGAACATGTTGATTCCGTTCGATGCGGAAATGCCGAGTTGTGCAAGAATCGCCTCCGCCTGCTCTTTGATTTCCGGTTCAACTCTCGCGGTCACATTAGAACTCTTGATTGCCATCTCAATCACCACCTTTCTTACACTCTATTATAGTCATTTGTATGTCGGGTTGCAATACAACTTTGATTATTGCTGTCGTGCAGTTGTAGTCTTAGTACCGCAGTACCTTTCAATTGACTCAAGCTCTTTCTTCTGACTCGCATCAATTTCATAATGATCTGTATCTATAATCAGCTATTAATTAACCTTGCCCCGTATGTCTTCTACAAGATTGAATACGGTCGAACAGGAAAGCATCTTCGAAGGCAGGTCAACTGAATTGATCTTCGCCTCGTAATATTTTCTTTTTGCTATCTTGATCGCTGTATCTTCATCGCCAGCGGATGTAAGTTTCCTGTATATATCGCTGTCGTTCTTGCTATATTCGTTACCTGTTCTCCTGACAAATTCCACGGCAAATCTAGTGCAACAACTCCAAGATTCCTGGATTACAGGCATCTTGCCAAAGTATGCATACATCCATATCTCGAAACATGGGTTAGACCACCCCACATTAATTCCCTGATCCTCTGCCTGTTTGATAATCGCATCAAAGTTTCCAACCTGATCCCTATCAAAGACGATCCAGGGGATTCGGTATTGCGGATCATATTCCATCAATTCAACACATTTACTGACCAGGTTATCTGTTTTTGTATTAATTACATTTATCGCAAGTTTGCTCTGCACATCTGCTGGAAGACTAGCTTTAAGTCCCAAAAAGTAATTCTTTTCTGTGCATTCCGTGTCTGTCACGATGATATAGTATCCAAGCTCCAGTGGTCTGCGCTTGGAAGCTTGGTCTCTTTTCCTTCTATTCCCTTTTCTCTGTTCTCTAGCCATAATGAACCCTCCATCACATCATCTTCTTAAGATGGGGAATAGCACTATACTTACCACTCATATAGTTTTTGGCGTAATTCTCATCCTTTCGTATCTTATCGCCATCAGCGTCAACAAAATCAACAAGCGAGAACAGCGTTGATATCCCATTCTCATCTTTGTCTGTGAACCAGATCTCGTCTCTGCGGAAGAGTTCACTTGATAGCTGCCAGGTATCATGAGTCGTAAAGATAAGCTGAGCGTGCCTTTTGTTGATCTCAGGATTGAGAAAGCACAGGATGAAGTTCCGGACAAGAAGCGGATGTAGTCTTGCATTCAATTCGTCTATGAAGTAAACGCCACCGGAGGTCAAGACTCCTTTGAGTTCCGGATATAAAGAGAACATCTTAAGCGTACCGGAAGATTCATCTTCTAACGGTATCTTTGCTATCTCATCAGTACCTATTATCTTATGATGAGCAAGAACGTCATACATATCAGGAGCCTTCTTTTCAACACTGAACCCGACAATACTCTCGTCAAAGGTATTGAAATAATCAACTACATCATTCTGTATCTCTATGCTGTCTACAAAGTCTGTTGGCAATGTACGGGACATTACCAAGTTTGTGAGGGAATTGCCAAAATCAGCAAATTTGTTGCACAAAAACCAAGATTTGATCTTCTTGCATAATGAAACATTCAGAGCAGCACCGGAAGATATCAGCAAGACTCTCTCCCTCAATGATCTCTCGATAGTCTTGCGTTCTTCCTTGGGGATACCAACCAGATCAAGCTCATTATCCTTGTCAGAACGATAGAACACAGTCTTATAAGACCTTGCGGTCTTAGCCTTGGAATTGAGCCACTCCTCAGTTACTCCTTCACTCCCAATACTAAAGCCATAATTGTATGTCACTTCCTTGGGATCTTCAGGGATAGTGAAGTACACTTCAAAACTTGTGTCCTTATTGGCTGAACCTTTGTCAAACAAAAATGGAACCGGTCTCTGTGATGCAAACTTCTCCGGGTCATCTGCGAGATATAAGGAGTTGATCACAAATGAATTCATGCACTCAAAAGCCCTGTACACATTAGACTTCCCACTTGCATTTGCTCCATATATAGCAGCAACAGGGAGTATCCTCTCACCACCACATTCTGTGACTCTATTATTATGTTCAGACACCTTTGTGGCTGACAGATCTAATATTGCTTCATCGCGAAAAGACTTATAATTGCTAAAACTGAATTGAATAAGCATATAAACTCCCCCTTTCACGATATTCATTTTATCTCAAAATCGGCGTTTATTCAACATGCTGATGAGATTTTCCCACATTAACGTGTATTTTTTACAACAAAAATGAGCATTCATCGTTTGTCAGTCAACAGTCATGTGTTTATTCCACGGCAATAGCACCAGGTGTACCTATTCTTGTCTCGATAACTCTTCGCATTTCCAATAATAAAGGAGAGCTGGATTACTCCGACTCTCCTAAGTATGCATCCGAAAACACATACCCCAATTAGTATGATTATTGTATCACATAAACACATATAATTAATCAGGCAAACAAGTTATTATTGCTAAATGAAATCAGAAATCCCAATAAATATAGTTCCAGCACCTTTACGAGGATAGAAATCATCTCGTAACGCATGTGTTTTAACATATGAGGGAATCTTCATTATCGGAATCACTTCAGCCTCATTATTCATCTCGTTCAATAAGATGAAATAATCAATCGAACCGTACAGTTCTTCATATATAATGCTTAATGCCCTATTGTCTATTCCTAATCTATGCCACTGCTCAACACCATTTTCATCTTTGTAGCCTAATACTTTTTGTGTATAGTGAACAAGAAAGGCGCATTCTTTTCCTTCTGGATCATACTTTAATCGACTTTCTTTGTGCTTAACAATATTACGCTTGAGCGATTTTAACCAGTTTTCATAGGAATGATCACTATAATCCATTATTTCAACGTGTGACGTCCCCATTTTGTATTCTTCTGGATTATCAGCAGGTTTCAAAGCTTCTTCCATTCTTTTCTTCAAAGCATCGTTTTCTTTAGAAAATAGTGATCCCTTCCGATTGTTTTCTGCTGACGAAGTAACATTAAAAACCTCAACATCCATCAGTTCACCAATAAAATCCGGGTATTGATTGGGATATGCATTTCTTTTCACGCTTAATATCTGACGGTTAAAAGCATTCACTTTCTCAGCGTCCATCTCATAGTACTTTATAATAGACTGTCTTGTTAATACAAACTCTTTAAAGCACGACATAATGTATTCATCATCATTGGCCATCTCGTTCTTTCCTCCTTTTGAATAGATGGTAGTGTTACGGTTCTACTAAAGCCATTCTGCGACAAGTTCATCCTTATCTTAAGCGTTGGCTTTATCAGTATAAAGGAAACATTCCGTAATGGCTTTTATCGTTTGACTTTTTGTGGCTATTTTAATCCGACTCTTTGTGGTTATTCTCGTCCAACGCTAACATCATCTGTATTGCGAAGATGTGTTAATGTTAGCGCCCGGCGATTTTGACCACTACGAGACCATCAAAAACGACCAATTTTAGCTCAAGTAAAAAAGCCATTACGATAATCCTATATACTGATAATGCCAACACATCAGCGAAAGGAGCAAAATGAATCGTAATGACTTTAAAAGAAATATAACACAAGCATTGTTGTCGGTGCAAGAATTACGCACTTGATTCCATGGTCTGTCAGTTGGTGATACAGCGTATATCCGAGACATCCGGCTTCGTATCCGCAAATGAACATCGCCTCTTCTCCATAGTGGAAGCGCATAGATTCAATATAGTTGAGAACCTTGCTGTATTGTGCATCCATCGTCTGACAATATTCTGCCTCTTCCTTCTCATTGGTGTAGCAGCAAACAGAAAAAGTTTCCTTGTGTACATCCATACCTACATAAACCGTGCTATGCATGATAGCAGTTTCTATTCTCTATCACTATATCTGTTAATGCTTCTCAACTCTTATACACCACAGCACCTTATCAATCTTCCTTGGTGTCCAGTCTTTTTGGGTGAATACACTATTTAGTTCACGAGCCTTATCTATCATAATTCTTTCCAATCGTATTGCATCATCAACAGATAGGTTTTCCGGATGAACAACTTGTGTGTCCACTCCGATTTCTTTAAGGTTATTAACAACGAATTGATCCACCGTACCGAACTTGTCAGGAAACAACACAGAAAGTAAACCTGAGGCACCCGCTACTCCGAGTCCGGGAATCATCATAGCAATAGTAAGAGAATCCCTTATATAGTTATAGGATTCTGTTTCATCTGACAATACTTCATCAAGCGCTCGAAAGCATCCCAAAACAATTCTTTTTTCAGTTGAATTCATATTTTCTAATCTTCTTAGCGTTGTAGCGCGAAGGTTAGCCTGAGTATACTTCCATTCAAAATACTCGCGTAAGAATTTATAAAAAACATCTGGTGTACCACCTAACACTTCTGACTTATTGAGATTATTTATCCTGTCCTCTAATATAGTTCTGTCTTGTCCAACTTGATCCATATAGCCCTCATTCTCAAGAGAACGCCATAGATTCTCATCATTTCCATTCCATAAACCCTGAATCTGCTGAATTGTCATAACTGGCATGGATCATCCCTCCTTCAATTGATAAGCGTAACGATGTATTGAGTATAACAACTCCATATGAACATATCATCAACTATCTGCTAACCTTCCGCAAACAATCACATTCCATCCGATACACTCTACCTATCACTAACATTAAACCTCACATATCCAACCAACCATATCCCATACCCTGCAGTTCATACCTCGCCCGTCCCCCTCCCCCCTCATTAATTATTGTACTTCCCCCTAATAAGTGTTATATTATCTCCAGTTATCCTGAAACTAATAGTTTCACCTTGGAGTCGGTATCGTGTATGCCGGCTCCTTTAGTTAGATACAACAAGGGGTGCAAGATGGACCAAACCAGCCAGGTGCTACTCGACCTGATCAAAAAATCTATCTGGGACATAGACCTCCCTGACTATGACACGCTCTACGATGAGCCTGTGGATTGGGCGGCTGTATTCGAGGAAGCCAAGATCCAGGCAATACCTGCACTCGTAGCGTCGTCAGTTCCCGATACTGCTCCGGAGGCTATCAGAGCCGAGTGGAATCAATTATCATACAAAGTTATAGCAAACTATCATAAAGTTCTAACGGCTCAGGATAAGCTGTTGGCTCTTCTACAAGAGAACAACATTCCTGTCGCCATCCTAAAAGGTTCTGCAGCGGCAATATACTACCCAACCCCGTCCAAACGCAGCATGGGAGATATAGACTTCCTTATACCTCAAGAACTATTCGATTCTACTGAAGAATTACTCAAAGAAAACGGATATATAATGACTCAAGATAGAGAACGTAATCCCCGTCATTCTGGATTCGTAAAGGATGGTGTTCACTTTGAACTACACCACCATTTTTGTCATGATGACGGCACTGAAGTTGAGAAATATATCAGCGCTGGCTTACTATCCCTTGAGGCCCACGAGATCGATGGTCATTCATTCACGATGCTCCCGTCATTGTCAAACGGCGTAGTTCTTCTGGATCATATGCGTAATCATCTGAAAAGCGGTCTAGGCTTGAGACAGGTCATAGACTGGATGATGTATGTAAACAGCATAGTTGATAATGAATATTGGAACAAGGAACTGCAGTCAGTAGCAGAAGACACAAGATTACGGACCCTTGCGACAACAGCTACCAAGATGTGTAGGACATACATGGGCCTCCCCTGCGATAACACTTGGTACGATGATGCTGACAGCGACTTATGTTCAGTTCTTATCAACAGCCTTATTGCAAGTGGCAACTTCGGAAGGAAAAAGGGTGAGGGCAACAGCATCGAGGCCATATCCACAAAAATGCGTCGTGAAGGCTTTTTTACTACATTACAGAGAAGAGGTATGCTCAATTGGGAAGCATATAGAAGGCATCACTGGCTTAAGCCTTTCTGTTGGTTCTACCAGCTTTGCAGATATATAAAAAAGGGAGTCTTATCTCACCGAAGTTCAAAACAGATCACTTCAGATATCAATGCATCAGCTAACACACAATCCATGCTGGACAGACTGGGAATCTGATCATCCCAGATCACCATACAGATCCGTTCTATATACTCCTTGAGAATAGAGATTCCTAAAGCTTTCAACCACTGGTTCTCTGTCAGCTTTATATGTGACGCCAAACCAATGATCCTCAGATCTAAGAACACTATATTCTGTACCTTCCTTTATCATCTTGTCTGCAATGATCGGAAGCAGAAATTCATCTTTAATCGGGTCGCTCATGTTCGAGATGAACTCATCGAAGCCGCATCTCAGATATTCTATGAAAGAACTTGGGTAGCACCAGAAGTTCATCGATACTATAGAATCAGGATCAATAACAGTTCCATCTGCCTCAGCTTCGTTGGATGTCTTTATTATGTTCCTTGTCTCTTGTATTCCAACTACCTTGCCTTCGGCGACTGAACATATACCTCTCGTAACACCGCCATTATCCGACAGAGTATTACGTAACGTGTATCCTACAAGTGCATACTTATCAGTCTCAAGGAATCCGGCCGCCTTCAGGAATCCCTCCTTGCCATAATAGTCATCCGCATTGATAACAGCGAAAGGAGTATTGATCTTATACGACGCACACAAAACAGCATGACCTGTTCCCCACGGTTTTACGCGACCATCAGGAACCTTATCTACATACATATCTAATTCCTGATATGCATACTCGACCTGTACATTAATAGACTTGCATATCCGTTCGATCCTATCACCGATCCGCTCTCTGAAATCTTGCTCAATATCGTGTCTGATAATAAAAATGATCTTGCCAAACCCGGCTTCAATTGCATCATGAACGGAGTAATCTATGATTAGTTCTCCAGAAGGTCCAACCGGTTCGAGCTGTTTTACTCCGCCTCCAAATCTTGAACCTATGCCTGCAGCAAGGATAACTAACGTTTTGCTTCCATCAGTCCTCATAAAAATGATTACCATTCCAATCGCTATTTTGCCATTAGGATATTATATTAGTCTTTTATTACAAATTCAAACTGTTATATTGTGCATTGACAGAGTTCTGCGATTTGTTATTATATACTACAAACATAAAAGAATACACAACACATTTTGTTGTTACTAATAACATGCAGAGGGACACATGAACAAACTATCACTCAACCAACTTGCCTCCACAGTATCATCCAGGCGCAAATCACAAAAGATATCACAGGCTAAGCTCTCAGAGCTCACCGACATCAACAGATCTCTTATATCAAGGATCGAGACTCAAGAGTATACACCTTCTGTTGACCAACTCCTGGCACTGTCTGATATCCTTCACTTTGACATCAAAGATGTCATGACCGATACAAGTGGAAGCACAACCACCAATACAGCAACAAGCACATCTTCAACTACCACCCGATACAACATTGCCGTCGCAGGCACCGGCTATGTTGGTCTCTCCCTCGCCGTGCTCCTGTCACAGCATAACAATGTAACGGCAGTAGATATCATCCAAGAGAAGGTAGATAAGCTTAACAGCTTCATCTCTCCAATCCAGGATGACTACATCGAACAATACTTATCAGAAGCCAAGAATAACCAAAGAAAACTACACTTAACAGCAACAACCGATGGCGCTAAAGCCTACAAAAAGGCAGACTTCATAATCGTTGCTGCTCCTACCAACTACGACCCTCAGAAGAACTTCTTCGACTGCTCTGCAGTCGAGAGTGTTCTCTCTCTTATAAAAACGACTACCAAGAACACAAAGAAGAAGCCGACGATAATCATCAAATCCACGATCCCTGTCGGCTACACCAAGCACATAAGAAAGAAGATGAATATGGATAACATCATCTTCTCCCCAGAGTTCCTTAGAGAATCCAAAGCTCTCTATGATAACCTCTATCCCAGCCGTATCATCGTTGGCTGCGATGATAACACAAGAGAACAGGCTAAGATATTTGCCGGACTTCTCCAGCAAGGAGCTATCAAGCAGAACATAGAGACTCTCTTCATGGGATATACTGAAGCAGAAGCAACAAAGCTCTTCGTCAACACATACCTGGCTCTGAGAGTCTCGTACTTCAACGAGCTCGACACGTACGCGGAGATCAAGGAACTCAACACGGCCGACATCATAAAGGGCGTGTGCCTCGATCCGAGAGTCGGCGACTACTATAACAACCCGTCATTCGGGTACGGCGGATACTGCCTGCCCAAGGACACGAAGCAGTTGCTGGCCAACTATCAGGACGTGCCGGAGAACCTGATCCAGGCGATCGTCGAGAGCAACAGGACGCGCAAGGACTTTATCGCGGACAGGGTGCTGGAGATCGCGGGCATATACGGCAACAGCGAGTCGTACTCGAAGACAAAGGAGACGAAGCAGAAGGAAGTCATCGTGGGCGTATACCGTCTTACCATGAAGTCCAACTCGGATAATTTCCGCCAGAGCTCGATCCAGGGCGTCATGAAGAGGATCAAGGCCAAAGGCGCCACGGTGATCATATACGAGCCCACCCTCGAGGACGGAAGCACTTTCTTCGGCTCGAAGGTGGTCAACGACATCAAGAAGTTCAAGAAGAAGTGCGGCTGCATAATCGCCAACCGCTACGACCCGATCCTGGACGACGTCGAGGAGAAGGTCTACACAAGAGACCTGTTCAGAAGAGACTAAGAAGACTAACTAATAAAGGAGATTACGACATGAAGATCACAGTTGCAGGAGTAGGATATGTAGGCTTGTCACTGGCAGTGCTGCTGGCGCAGAAGCACGAAGTTACAGCCATCACAACAACGGAAGCAAAGGCGGAGAAGCTCAACAAGTTCATCAGCCCGATCCAGGACGACGAGATCGAGAGATTCTTTGCAGAGGCAAGAGCCGGCGAGAGGAAGCTGAACCTCCACACCACAACGGACAAGGAGAGCGCCTACAAGTCAGCAGAGCTTGTCATTATCGCTACGCCCACAAACTACGATGACGAACACCACTTCTTTGACACGTCTGCCGTGGAAGACGCCATCGAGTGGACGCTGAAGGTGAATCCGGATGTGCTCATGGTCATCAAGTCAACGATTCCCGTGGGATATACCGATTCCGTCCTGGCCAAATACGGAGTGAACAATATCATTTTCAGCCCCGAGTTCCTCAGGGAGTCCAAGGCGCTGTACGATAACCTCCACCCCAGCAGGATCGTCGTAGGCGCATACGATGACCACAAGGCAGAGGCCGAGATGTTCGCCAACCTCCTGTTGGAAGGCGCACGCGAGGAAGAGAAGCGTGCCGGACAGCCCGAGCAGAATATCCCGATCCTCATCGCACACCCCACAGAGGCAGAGGCGATCAAGCTCTTCGCCAACACATACCTGGCAGTGCGCGTGAGCTATTTCAACGAGCTCGACACATACGCCCAGTCCAAGGGGCTCGATACACAGATGATCATCGACGGCGTCTGCATGGATCCCCGTATCGGCAGCCACTACAACAACCCGTCCTTCGGTTACGGCGGATACTGCCTGCCCAAGGACACGAAGCAGCTCCTCGCCAACTACAAGGACGTTCCCCAGACAATGATCGAAGCAGTCGTCAAGAGCAACAGCGTCCGCAAGGACTTCATCGCCGACCAGATCATCTCCAGGAACCCCAAGACAGTCGGCGTGTACCGCCTCACCATGAAGTCCAACTCCGACAACTTCAGGGCCTCCGCCATCCAGGGCGTAATGAAGCGCATCAAGGCGAAAGGCATCCCGATAATCATCTACGAGCCCACCCTCGAGAACGGCTCCGAATTCTTCCGTTCGGAAGTAGTCAACGACCTCGACAGGTTCAAGTCAGAGTCTGACGTCATCCTGGCAAACAGGTTCGACGCAGACGTCCTGGGCGACGTAGAGGATAAGGTTTACACAAGAGATTTGTTCAGGAGAGACTGATATGGGCAAGACAAAGGTAGAACTCAACGGCAAGACCATCCTCGTAACGGGCTCCCCCGGATTCATCGGCGCGAACCTGGTGATCCGCCTCCTCAAGGACATGACGTCAGGAACGGTCATCTCACTCGACAACATGAACGACTACTACGATCCGTCCCTCAAGACGTACCGTCTGTCCCTCATAGAACAGGCCGCCGTCAATTCACCTGTTGACCACGTATTCATCCAGGACTCGATCGCGAACAAAGACCTCATCGACAAGATCTTCGCGAACTACAAGCCTTCCGTCGTGGTCAACCTGGCCGCCCAGGCGGGTGTCCGTTATTCTATCGATCACCCTGACGTGTACATGGAATCCAACATCATCGGATTCTATAACATACTGGAGGCATGCCGTCACAACGAGGTCGAGCACCTGGTATATGCATCGAGCTCCTCGGTGTACGGCGGCAACAAGAAGGTGCCCTTCAGCGTTGAAGATAAGGTGGATAATCCGGTGTCTTTGTATGCCGCTACGAAGAAGAGCAACGAGCTACTGGCCCATGCCTATAGCAAGCTCTACAATATTCCTTCCACCGGCCTGCGCTTCTTCACGGTTTATGGCCCTGCTGGTCGTCCGGATATGTTCTACTACTCCGCAACCAACACACTCTCCAAAGGTGGCACGATTAAGATCTTCAACTATGGCAACTGCAAACGTGATTTCACCTATGTGGATGACATAGTAGAAGGCGTTCTCCGGGTCATGCAGGGAGCCCCAGAGAAAATGGCTGGAGAGGACGGGCTTCCTCTTCCGCCCTATGCTGTCTATAACATCGGAGGCGGACAACCGGAGAATCTGCTCGACTATATCTCCACGCTCCAAGAGGAGCTTGTAAGGGCAAAGGTGCTGCCGGAAGACTACGACTTCGAAGGTCACCGTGAACTGGTTGGGATGCAGCCCGGCGACGTGCCCGTAACATATGCTGATTCAGAGGCGCTGGAACGGGACTACGGTTTCAGACCGACTATCGGTATCCGTGATGGACTGAGGAAATTCGCCGAGTGGTATAAGGGTTATTACAAAGCATAACAATCCAAACAGACAGGTTCAAAAGAAGGCCGAGGGAGTTGATTTCCTCGGCTTTCTTCCATTTCAGACCTTTTCAAAAAAAGTATCTGGTCTATTCTTATCCAGCATCTCAGATGCCCACATGACCGTAACAAGATCCTCAGTGTCACTTAAGTTGATAATATTATGTGTCCAGCCCGGCTTCATCCACACACCCTGAATGTGATCACCGGACACTTCATACTCCTCAACCTCGTTATCCTTAAGATTTCTCATCTGGATAAGTCCATGACCCTTCACTACGATGAAGATCTCATTCTTGCAGTCATGCCAGTGCTGACCCTTCGTTATACCAGGCTTACTTATGTTGATGCTTACCTGTCCGCGATCAGGAGTCCTAACCAGTTCAGTAAAGCTGCCACGATCATCACGGTTCATCTTGTAGTCGAAGATCGTAGCCTCTTTGGGAAGATAGCTCAGATACATCGCATGCAGCTTCTTTTCAAAACTACCAGCTTCCAGCTTCGGAATAATGAAATCTACCGGGAAATCATGAAACTGATGGAGAAGATTCACAATCTCACCCAGCGTCGCCTTATGCTTTACCGGGCAATGGCAGTAACGGCCATTCTCGTCTTCAACGGCCTCCACACCTTCATAATGGCAACGATGCGGATGGCCTTCCATGGCATCATATATTTCTTCGCAGATATCATCGAAGAAAACCATTTCCATGAGGACAGACGGATCATTGACTGTGATCGGCTCATTACGAGCGATGCAGTAGCAGAAAGTGCCCACAGCACTATTGTAGCGCGGGCGAATCCACTTTCCTACCATGTTTTCAAATCGGTACACATAGACGGGAGCACCTGTCTCTTCACCGTACTTGAACATCAGCTCTTCACCGGCAAGTTTTGATCTGCCGTACTCGGAGTCGCCGAATCGGCCAGAAAGCGTAGCCTGGACAGAGCTGGTGATCATGATCGGTGCCTTATTCCCATGCTTCTTCAGACAGTCAAGAAGTGTGGAAGTAAACCCAAAGTTTCCCTCCATAAACTCAGAGGTTTCCTTCGGCCTGTTCACGCCAGCAGCATGAACAATAAAATCACAATCAGAGCAGAATCGATTCAAATCCTCTTCTGTGTTTTCCCTATCATATTCATAGATGGCATCAATCTTGAGATTCGGACGTGTGCGATTCTTTCCGTCCCGGATGGCTTTCAAGTTTTCTACAAGGTTACGACCTAAGGCTCCAGCCGCACCAGTTACTAATATTTTCATCAATCTTCCCCCGGTCAGAATTTCCGCCACACCATCTTATTGACTACACCAACATACCCCTGGACGATACGAACCACCTTCATGGAAACTGTCTCGTCCACATAATCAGGGCAGGGTTTTCCGAGAACGCCCTTCTGCTTCATCTCAATTGCCATGGAGGTTGCCTGAAGAAGCTCTTCTGTCGTGATTCCAGCCAGGATGAAATCTCCAGCTTCCAGTGCTTCCGGACGCTCTGTACTTGTGCGGATACACACAGCAGCGATCGGGTGTCCGATGGAAAGATAGAAGCTGCTCTCCTCCGGCAGCGTGCCCGAATCGGACACAATAGCTAAAGCGTTCATCTGGAGCTTATTATAATCATTGAAGCCAAGAGGCTCATTTACTCTCACACGCGGGTCCAGTTTGAATCCGGTCGCTTCTAACCTCTTCTTGCTCCTCGGATGGCAGGAGTACAGAATGGGCATATCGTACTTTTCCGCCAGTGCATTGATGGCCGTGAAAAGAGAGTTGAAGTTCTTCTCTGTATCGATGTTCTCCTCGCGATGCGCGGAAAGCAAGATATACTTATTCTCCTCCAGTCCTAACCTCTCCAACACATCAGATGCTTCGATCTTCTCCAGATTCATCCGAAGTACTTCGGCCATCGGGGATCCGGTCATGTATGTCCGCTCTTTCGGAAGCCCTGTATCCGCAAGATACTTGCGAGCGAATTCAGAATAGCAGAGGTTCACATCGGAGATCACATCTACAATACGTCTATTCGTTTCCTCCGGCAGGCACTCATCCTTGCAGCGGTTTCCCGCCTCCATATGGAAAAGGGGGATGTGCAGTCGCTTCGCGGTGATTGCGGAGAGGCAAGAATTCGTATCGCCGAGAACGAGGTATCCGTCGGGCTTCAGTTCCGACAGCAGTTCATAGGACCTACCGAGAATATTGCCACAGGTAACGCCGAGGTTTTCACCAACGACAGGCACCAGAATATCGGGACCAATTTCGCCGTTAGCATTGTACAGTTCAAAGTCCTCCCAGAACACAGTACTCAGGTTTGGATCCCAGTTCTGGTTGTAGTAGACAATGCAGGTGTCGAAGTATTCACGGCAACGCTTCATCACAGCCGCGAGTCGGATGATCTCCGGGCGGGTACCGCAGCCGATCATTATCTTTAGCCTGCCGTCGTTTTTCCATTGGAATCTATGTTCTACCATTAGTTGATCCTTCTTTCCCACCCACAGCCAGTTTCATCTATAGAAATGAGTGCGTGGGTTTTATTCTATTATAGTGGTACTTGTCAAGCCTCCACTGCATGCGGACGACCTTCCAGTTCTTCCTTAACGTAATCCGTCCCCAAGATCTTCTTAACCACACCGTCAACATTAAGGCGATTGGTGTTATGAGAAGTATATGCCTCATCGCCCTCGGTATGGACAGTTCCTTGTACATAGAACTTATCATAGTTCAAGCCGCGAGCGTCAGGCATAATCCGATAGTAATGCCCCATATCCACAGAACGTAGCATTTCTTCTCTCGTTACAAGCGTCTCGTAGAGCTTCTCGCCATGACGAGATCCAATGATTTTCTTCTCAGTCTCACCGAAGACCTTCATAACGCCATCAGCCAGATCTCCAATGGTTGATGCGTCCGCCTTTTGAACGAATAAATCGCCAGGTTCAGCGTGTTCAAAAGCGAAAGCCACAAGGTCCACCGCCTCATCCAGATTCATCAAGAACCGTGTCATGTTCGGATCAGTAATAGTGATCGGAGCCTTACGCTTGATCTGATCAATGAAAAGAGGAATAACAGATCCCCGGCTGCACATGACGTTACCATAACGGGTGCACGCCAGAACTGTACCACCGCGCTCGAACGCCTTCTGGGCACGAGCCTGGACAACCTTTTCACCGACAGCTTTAGTCATACCCATGGTATTGATCGGATATGCAGCCTTATCAGTTGAGAGAAACACAACACGCTGGACACCGGCTTCAACTGCCGCTGTGATCACATTGTCCGTACCGATGATATTGGTCCTTACAGCTTCCATCGGGAAGAACTCACAGGAAGGAACCTCTTTAAGGGCAGCAGCATGGAACACATAGTTGGCTCCGTACATGACATCGCGGACGGAATCGAGGTTGCGGACGTCACCGACATAAAATTGCACCTTGGAGCAGTAATCTGGATACTGAGCCTGTAATGTGTGTCTCATCCAGTCCTGCTTCTTTTCATCCCTTGATATGATCCTAATCTCACCAATATCCGTGGTCAGGAAATGTTTGAGCACTGTACTTCCAAAACTGCCTGTACCACCTGTGATTACTAATGTCTTCCCTTTGAAAGCTTCTGTAATTT
Source organism: Ruminococcaceae bacterium YRB3002 (assembly GCA_900099715.1). Taxonomy (GTDB): domain Bacteria; phylum Bacillota; class Clostridia; order Saccharofermentanales; family Saccharofermentanaceae; genus Saccharofermentans. The sequence goes on from FMTG01000017.1 coordinate 28,442, forward strand.
GCATAATGAATTATTCCTCTCTTTCCAGCTCTATTATTTGTCCAGCCTTCGAGCTGGAAATGTAGTTAATTAATTCTGCCTCTATGCCTTCGTAAACAGGCCAGTACAGGTTCATGGTATTCTACTTTGATCTCGCATGATCCAATTCCTTATACGAAAGTTATTGAATCAACTCAGACAACTCTGTATACTCATAACCATGGGCATCAGCAACATTCTTATTTGTCAGCTTGCCGAGATAACAGTTCACACCAGAAGCGATAGCGGGATTCTCAAACGCCTTTTCGAGTCCTTTTCCTGCAATTTCAAGGCCATACTTCAGAGTAGCGTTAGTCAACGCGATTGTGCTCGTCCGCGGAACTGCACCGGGCATGTTGCCCACGCAATAATGAACAACACCTTCTTCGATGTATACGGGGTCATCGTGAGTTGTCACACGGCTGCTCTCGCCGCATCCGCCCTGGTCAATGGCAACGTCAACAAAAACAGCTCCATTCTTCATCTCAGGCAGATACTTCTTTTTGAACAACTTCGGTGTAGATCCACCAGGGATCAGCACGGAACCGATGACCAAATCAGCATCCTTTAAACACTTCTCGATATTGGAGTCAGAAGAAGCGAGCGTCTGAATATGAGCGCCAAACATATTATCCAGCTCTTCCAACCGTTTGAGATTGATATCCAGTATCGTCACATTCGCGCCCATACCCACAGCGATCTTGCAGGCATTCGTTCCGACTGTGCCGCCGCCAAGAATTACCACATTGGCCTTCGGAGTTCCGGGCACGCCAGCCAGCAAGATGCCTTCGCCGCCGAACTTCTTCTCTAGGTACTTTGCGCCTTCCTGGATGGAAAGCCGCCCGGCGATCTGAGACATTGGAGCAAGGCAAGGAAGAGAACGATCCTTTTCCTGAATTGTCTCATAAGCCACTGCCTTGACTTTTCCGGCCAACAGAGCGTCAGTCTGCTCTTTATCAGCAGCGAGGTGAAGGTAGGTATAGAGGATAAGACCATCGTGGAACAGCGGATACTCACACTCCAGCGGTTCCTTGACCTTCACCATCATATCGACCAAATGCCAGACGTCAGCCGCGTTGTCGATTAAGGATGCTCCTGCGTCCACATATTCGTTATCAGAGAAACCTGAGCCAATACCCGCTCCCTTTTCCATGTAAACGTGATGACCAGCTGCTACATAAGCCTTCACATTATCAGGCGTCAGTCCTACACGGTATTCATTGTTCTTGATTTCTTTTACGCATCCGATCTTCATGTTTACTTTCCTACCTCTCTTTAGTCGATATAGGCTCTTTCAACTCTTTTACTGATACCACAGACGATTTCGTATCCGATAGTCCCTATCAAATGAGCCAAGTCATCTGCTGTAATCGTCGCATCACCGCTTCTACCAATCAGAACAACTTCAGATTCGAATTCAACATTCGGTATTTCGGTCACGTCAACCATCATCTGATCCATGCAGACACGCCCGACAATGGGTGCTATGTGCCCGTTGATAAGTACCCAACCTTTATTTGAAAGAAGCCTTGGATAACCATCGGCATATCCCGTTGGTATGGTAGCGATTTTCATAGAATTCCCGACTGTAAATGATCTTCCATATCCAATCGTATCTCCAGGCTTAACCTCTTTCACCATACTTACGACAGATTTCCACGATAAAGCGGGTTGTATTCCTTTCGGAAGATTGTTCATATAATCAGGCTTCAAGCCATAAAGTATAATGCCAAGACGTGCAAAGCAAGAAACATCTGAATGATGCCACAGTCCCCCTGCTGAATTCATGCAGTGGCAGTAAGGGAGGTTCAAATCAGACACACGAGCAGCTATATCTTCAAATAGCTTAATCTGATGTTCCGTAAACTCATTCTGTTCTGGAGTGTCAGCCACACATAGGTGTGTGAAAAGGCCATCCAGCTTCAACTTATCAGCGTATATTCTTATTATCCTTTCACAATCATCCAAGTCATCAGCGTTCAAACCTATCCGGCGCATCCCTGTGTCTATCGCGAACTGGCACTTGACTGGCAGCCCCTGACTTGCTATCTTTTCAGCATAGTCCTCGGATAATAGAGCTTGGGTAATATCATACTGAATAAGTTCTTCGGCTCTTTCCACAGGTGTGTACCCAAGAATAAGAATTTGCCCTTCAGCACCAGATTCTCGGATATGGATTGCTTCATCAATATTAGAGACGGCAAAGTGGTTAATTCCGTTATCTGACAAGTATTTAGATACAACAGTATCTCCATGACCATAGGCATCTGCTTTAACTACAGCCATTATTTCATAAGTCGGCACTTTCAAATAACGTTTATAAATATTGAGATTATTCAATATAGTTTGAAGATTTATTTCAACCCAAGATCTATTAAACCCTTCATTCATATAAACGCCTTCTTTTCAGTCCTTAGAATAGTCATTAACAACATCCATAACAAAGTCATGAAGAATCTGAGAATAATTTGGACAGTTAAAAAACTCCAATGCCGTAGAATAAGCATTTTGTTTTATGTTATTTAAAGTTTCTTTGCTCATCTTACATATTCCTCTAATTATATCCTTTAGCTGTTCAGTAGTAAAATCTCTAGGCAAAAGAAAACCGTTTACTCCATTATTCACATATAGCTCCAAATCCCCTGTATCATTTGCAATTACTGAAGTTCCAACAGCAAAGTATTCAGCTATTTTAGTTGGGAACCCTGCATTTGATTGCTTCCTATCAGGACGCAAAATAATTCCAAAGTCACATTCTGAACATTTTCCGCTAATCTCTTTATGCGGTATTCGTCCATGAACAAATATATTTGAATTTCGACTTAAAATACCATCATCATAATTTAATTGCTTTAGAATGGCATCTCGAGAAGGACCGTATATATGTAATTCAAGATTAACATCATCATTTCTTAATTCATCAAAAGCATGAATCACTTCTATTAATCTATCTTTCCCCCAAGCAATACTTCCAGTAAAGACAATCTTTATTGGTTCTCCTGAACTTTGATTTTGATACTCAGAAGGAATATCCATTATTGTCGGTACACGTAATACATGATTGGTATATTCAGAATAGTGCTTATGAAGCATTCTACTAATTGCTATTACTCCATCAGCCTTTGTAAAATCATGATTCCATGCTCTGACAAAGCGTTTGTACTCAAAACTTTTCTCTTCTCTTTTCCAATTATATGCTTCAAACCATTCACACGACTCTAAAATTATTGGGATATGAAACTGATGAATTATGGACATTATGGGCTGTATTCGCATATAGATACTGCTTAAAATTATGCAATCATATCTATTATGTATAAGCATAGAACGCAATTTCATCTTCATTCTTACTGGAGCTAGTATTTTATCAATAATACTTCTGTCTGCGTATACATGCTTAGCACATACAGTGACATTGCTATTTGCATAGCGAAGCGTCCCAATTCCATTATTACTATAGTCAGTCAGCACATCTGTCTCATTGCCCGATAATTGGAGCGCTTTACATATACCATAGATTCTTGTTGAATAAGCACTATCACCAGGATAAGCACTTGTCGCAATATATAATATTCGCATATTGACACCTATCTCTTCGTCAGGCCTTTAATCTTTGATACAACTGTAGATAACAATTCTGGTTCCTGTGATTTAAGGTAAAAATAAGTCATAAACATATACATTCCAAAGCATACTACAAGTTCAATCATAATTGAGAACAAATAATATAGAGGGACAAAAGATACGCTCCATGCACAAAGCGTAGCAATTACTGTCATTAAAATAATAGGAAATAAATCCTTGAACTGTTCAAATACAGAATAATCAATAATAGTATTGTTTGGGATCATATTTATAATCATCGATATACCTGCAAATACAACACTCGACCATGCCAATGCTCTTACACTAATAAACATAGTGCAAGCAACTAATATTATGCCAATAGTCTTTTTCAGAATCTCAAGTATTAAACATAAATCACTCCTGCCAGACGCCTTTAGTACTTGCCAATTTGTGGTCTGTATTGGCTGCACAATCCAATACAGACAAAGAATTCGCAAATATGGAATACTAAAACTCCATTTCTCGGTAAGAAGAAATGGAATCACTTTATCAGCTGAAGCAATTAGAAATGCAATAATAGGAAAAGTGACTAATGCTGTACCTTTTAGCGACTTTCTTGTAAACTGCTTTAGCCCTTCTCGATCATTCCCATAGTTAGACATAACCGGAAAGAACACTTTATTAACTGCGGTATTTATATTTGTCATAATAACCTGGGGAAACGTATTTCCTTTGTTATAATATGCAAGATCCGCTGTTGAATATACTTTTCCAATTATCAGTGACCGAATCTGTGTGTATAATTCGTTAATAAGTGCCGCACCTGTAATTTTCCAACTATACCCAATCAGTTTTTTTGCTGCAATAGATGAAAAAATCATTTCTGGATGCCATTTTACTAAGAAGGCGAGCGCAATAGTATCAATTGCAGAGTTGGTTAAATATTGTGCAACAAGAGCCCATACGCCTAAACCTTCATAAGCCATTCCAATACCTACAAAGGCAGATATTATTGTACCAATCAAAGTTGCAAAAAACATTTTTCTAAACAATAAGTGTTTAGATATATATGCTTGCTGGATAGAATTTAAAGAAGCCAATATAAGTTTTAACGACAGAATCCGCATTGGCATGGTAAGCTCTGGCTTGTTATAAAACGCACTTATGAATGGCGCTAACACCCATATAATCAAAACAAGAATAATAGACAGGGCAAATCCACACCAAAAAACTGTTGAAAAGTCTGTTTTATCCGCATCTTTCTTTTGTATAAGCGACTCGCCAAACCCATTTGCCACAAAAACATTGGCAATATTGATAAATACAAGAATCAGTGAGATAACGCCAAATTCGTCCGGGGCGAGAATTCTCGCAAGAATTATTGAGACAAGAAATGAGACCCCTTGTGCCAAAATTCTTTCGCCAAAGGACCAGCCTAATCCTCCTACAATTTTCCTTGTATTTGATGCCATAGGTATTTCTCCTTCGGAAGATATTCCAAATAAAGACTTACAATGGAATATCCACCCTTTCTCCGTTCATTCTAATAATGCGAGCAGGATTTCCAACTACTGTACAATTTGCTGGAACATCTTTATTTACAACACTACCAGCACCTATAACCACATTGTCTCCAATAATTATAGGTCCAAAGACAACAGAATTTGTTGCAAGCAGACAATTATTCCCAATTATGGGAGATTTTCTTCCCGAATCGTTTGTTTTTCCCAGGCCTATTGTTACTCCCTGTGACACTGTCAGATTATCACCACATGAATACAAATCAATTACACGTCCCATGTTGTGGTAAAGCAAAATACCCCCCCCAATTTCACCTTTAATACAGTGAATCTCAATGTCGTCTTGAGGAGGAATAAAAACTCTACATAATAGCGACAGCGCATTCTTTTTATATCTATAGTAAAAAATTGCTCTGAATGACTTTTGTGTTAATAGCGCATAATTCAGACGTAGCAGTCGCATCGATTTGAAAGGTAAGCCATTTATCCTTTGTAAGTCTTTGAATAATAACCTGCGATTATTAGAGCCGCCAATCAACACTAATATATCAAGAAGAATTGTCCTCCATAGCATTAACACAGTAAATGCCAATTTTTCGATGCTCATAGTTATATCTCCGAATCAAATTGCCCAAATCGGTACTGGTCAGTAATAAATGCGGATCTTCCGATCAATATCATGATAAAGAGAACTCTCAGGCTAACCTCATACCCCGCACAAAACACGCTTGCGCCGCTCAGAGCAGCAATCCACATAAACAAAATTAGACCAATTTTCCTATCTTGAATATCTTTTGAATTCCTTAAAACTTTAATCGCTTCAAATAGTTCCATGCCAAGAATAATTAATGCATAAACCGCTCCAAAATGGAATGCATAATACAAATACGAATTATCGATATAAATATAGTTTTGTACATTCCTATATGTATAAGATGCATACTCTCCTTTACCTACAATCAAATCAGTTAGAGAAACCTGTGAAAAAAAGGAGGCGTATTGAGATTCTCTGCTCGCAGCGGTTTGAAACTTTGTAATGTAACTTGTGAGATATAAAGCAATATCTTGACGTAAAATATATGTTCCTATTCCAAGGATTATTATCAATAACAGCACAAGTCTTCGTTTTGAAACTTTTGATGCGGAAGATGATATAATAAACATGGTCATCAAAAATATCGTTTGGATTAACCAACCTCTAGAAATAGTAAAGGCAACAATAAACGCATTCATGACGAGAAGTAGCAACAACCTGTTAGAGTCTTTCCTCTTGATGTTTTCAAAACAAAATGCTAAGTATGCCAAAAGCCATATTGCAGTTGAATATGTCATCCAATAAGGAGCTTGATTGGTTTGTTGATGCCACATACCATTCATTCTTATATACATAACGTACCCAAACGAAAGGAACATATATACCATCGCAAGATACGGAATTACTTTCTTTATCCTGTACCAGCTTTCCTCATCATACCCCAAATATACTCCAAACATACATATCCATATTGTCTTTGCAGTTCCATCAAGTGTGCCTATATTATATCCAGGAACCGTGATTAACGAATGGATAGTCCACATCAACGACAAAAAACCTATTATATACACGCAACATCTTAGTCTAAATGCCAATCTTGTCCTGACAAATATAAGAACATATAGTATAAGAAGGATAATAGATAAAAAGGATAAGGTTGTCATTAAGGGGCTTGTAAATCTTTCAAACTCCCAACCCGAAAGTCCAAATACAAACCTACCTCTTAACACTCTTAGGCAGTCTCTTATTACGAACAACCCCAAGCAAGAATATAGCAATAGACTTGAATGTGTAATAGTAAATTTTCTTCGATTCATTAAGCACCTCTATGGGATCTATAGTGTAAGCATCTCGCCCACTTTATTATCCCATTCTTGTGGAACGAATTTCATGTAACCTGAACATGGTCTAAAAGTAATCTCCGAAAAAACTATTCTTCCATTAATGTTATAGAGGTCAATCCTAATAAAGGGAGCTTTAACTTCACAAGCCAACTTTTTTGCAATTTGAATCATCTCATCAAAGTTTTCTGGTAACAGCGGGTCAATACTGTGGGTAGGATAATCCGCCCTTTGAAAAGGCATTCTCTTTCCTTTTAAGTCATAAAATGTAATACATGCTGTGCTATGGTTTTCAAGTCCTTGAGAAATATAAAGGAACTTTGGTTCTCCATGAAAACAATAAAACTTATAGTCTATAAGTCCTAGAGGACCATTATCTAAATATTCCTCCGCAATTATACGCGGTTTTATATGCTTATATGGCCAATCCCGTCCATAATAGTAATTATTCTTTTTTAGCGTTTTACGCATCTTTTCGTTAGTGTCTACTCTATCCAATTTGCCTTTGTCTCTGCAAACAACAACGCTGCCAGAATCATGTGCACCCTTAATTACAAACTTTTCAGGGAGCATATCGTAGTTGATATCGTTGACATTATCCCATACTCCCAATAGTTTTACGAGGTATTTATCTCCTATGACGTTCTTGACAAAATCCCTTGCAGCGAACTTATCAGCATAGATTTCATATTCTTTTTTCCTGTCATGCAGTTTAAGCCACTGAAGCTTTTCGTTAAAGCCCTTTGGGTGTCTCAAATTCAGTTTTTTACCCATTATGGCTCTATACTGAATTTTGATGTATATACTATCAGGCAAAAGTCGAAACATATATTGACCAAAGGGTGTCTTATATATGTTAAATAGTTTTGCTTTCAATGACATCTTGTTACCCTCACATTTTGTCAAAATACTTAAATACTACCGGGAATACTACTTCTGGCGAATATTTCTTTGCTTCCACTAGACACCTTTTTTTCATACGATTGGTTTCATCACTGTGTTCCATCGCATACAACATTTTTTCCTTCAGCTGCTCCGGAGCGGATGCTGAATAAACATAGCCGGTAATTCCATCCAGAACGACCTCTGTATTATATCGCCAGTCAGTGGCAATCGTGGGTACCCCCGCGGCAAGCGCATCCCACACGGTGCCGGGAAAGCCTTCCCCAAAGAAAGTCGTCGGAAAAAGAAGGCAGAAATAATCCTTCAGCGTTTCCACCGATTTATCATAGTCAATATAGCCGGGATAACGTATATAGGACGGGACGGTTTCCATCAGTGATAAAAATTCATCCTTGTAATCATCATCCGGGATGCCAAAAATATCAAGTGTCGCAATGGTCTTTCCGGCCTCTTCATTGATGGAAATAACTGTCTGTATGGCGTTTTCTATCCCTTTGGCCACGGAGATCCGGCTAAAGGTGCAGAACCTGAAAACCTGATCCTGATATGGTTTAAGGTCTTCAGGCAAAAGCGCTTTCACATCCTTTGTATTCTGCAAAAGCTCTACATTGTTCAATCCAAGGGCAAGAAGTTCATCGACCTGCTTATTCATCTGAATCCAATTGACTCTAAAGGATGCCGAATACTTTTTGCCCTTTTTGTTATTCCGGATATATTCGGCATAGTTTCCGCCAATAACATTATTGTAAACATTTTTTTTCAGGATTTTTGAAGCAAAGAACAGCAAAGGATAATAAGCCCTTCGCCCATTGCTTGACACCATGATGATGATGTCAGGGCACCTGATGATACATTTTATGCTCTCCAGCAACAGCGAGAGCATGTTGGTCTTGTTGTGCGTATTCACCAGCACAAGCCTGTCTTTGCCATATCGGGATACCAGTTCATTATACAGGATTGTCGTCCGTATCGCCTGCCCGCTTGCGGAAAGACGATCCAGACATACAGAACCTATCAAACCGATCTTACGCATTCATTTCTCTCCTAATTCGATCCATGTCAATCAGATCCCCGAGCTTTCTGTCATACTCAATCGGTTCTATGCGCATCAGGCCGGCGCAAGGGGTAAACGTCAATTCGCTAAAATAAATCTTCCCGTTGACGATGAACCAGTCTACTCTGACAAACGGAAAATCCTCGGCCAGCTTCTCGCTCATTTCTATGAGCTGCTGAAACTGTTCGGGAATCACCGCATCCGTGTTTTCCGCATAGTCTTTCCTGTGGAAGGGGGTCCTGTTCCCCTCCCTGTCAAAAAAGCTGATCCTGGCTGTGTAGTCGTCTGACAGGCCTTCAGAAATGTACATGAATTCAACTTTCCCGTTAAAGCAGAAAAACTTATAGTCGACCATAACTCCGCCCAGGAATTTTTCACAAATAATGCGGGGCTTAATTTTGCTGTAATGAATCTCGGCGTTTTTCAGGCCAAAGTCGCTGTGATAACGCTCTGTGATCATTGCTTTTGCTGCTGGAATATCCAGCTTCTCTTTGTTATCGCAAATAACATGGTGACCACAGCTATGCGTACATTTCATTGCGAATTGATTCGGTAAGGCATTCCAATCAATATCTTCGGGGCGTTCCCACATAGTGTACAGTTCATTCAGGTATTCACCCATGCCCTTTTTTATAATGTATTCTCTAACTGCGTATTTGTCTGTACACTGAATCACTAACGGGTTATTTGGACAATAGTACAGTTTATAGAACTGCAACTTCTCATTAAATGTTTTCGGATTATTGATATCAGGCTTATACCCTAGTAAAATCCGAAAATACAATTTTGACATAAATAACGGAGAAGTCATTTTTTGCCCCAGAATTTGACATTTTACCCGTAAATCTTTCAGTGGTCCAGGTTTCCAACTCATGGCCCTTACCTCCTAAGTTTTCCTTTACGTTCCTGATATGTTTCCCATGTGTATTTAGGTGAAGAAAAGAATGCCTTGACTAATTCAGTAGACGCTTTTCCATACTTCTTGTTGGTATAATACATGTAGAAGAGGGTTCCATGATGTTTTGATCTGATATAGGCCCTCTCGTCGCCTGTGAGGATATTAAAGTATTTCTTCTTTTCCTGATATACAAGTTCTAAGCCTTCAATTTTACTTAGCCTTGTTGAAATTCTTTCCTGACCGTCCATATGAAAATGGACGTATACTTCATGAATCACGCCGATTTTAAGGTGATTCGTTATGGCTTTCTGCATTAACATAAATTCCTGCCCAGCAGAAATCTGATCGAACATACCTATTTTTAGGAGTGCTTCTCGACGGAACATAAAAACGTTGGTGCCTGTAATATGCTTGGTGATATGAGCTTTTAGTATCTCTTCCTGGCTCATGCCATTATCAATGGGTTGCGTTTTATGAGAAAGCATTTCCCCCTTGTTATTGTATGTTTCCCCATCCATCACGCACAGATCCCACCCATTTTCCTCTATAGCACGAACCTGTATGGATATTTTCCCGGGCAAATACTCATCATCGTCATCCAAAAATGTAATATACTCCCCAGTGCTTTGCTCAATCCCATTGTTTCTGGCGATAGCCCCTCCCACGTTGATGGGGTTCCTGATATAACGAATCTGATTGTTTTCGATATATTCATGTAGCGATTCTTGGGTGGCCAGTTGATCCTCCGTCCCTTCGCCATTATCGTCTACAACAACGATTTCAATATCCGGATAGTCTTGCATTAGGATGGAATCCAATGCCCGGATGATGTATTTGTTTCTTTTGTAGGTCGGAACAACAATACTGACTTTTTTCATCTGGTCACCTCATATACGCCGTATTCTCCATCTTCGCGCTTTATAAGTTTCCGATATATGGTGTTATGAACATTGAATAAAAGCTTACCTCCAACTTTTTCTGTAACTCTAATACTCGGAATATTGCTGTTTAATATATATACATATGCTTTCGACCAATCATTCTCACATTTATGTATCACAGCATCAACAAGCTTTGTAGAGTAACCATTTCCTCTATACTTTTCATCTACATAATACGGTCCGATAATAATATCATTTTCAGATGCGAACCAAAAACGCGGATTCTTTCCATCTGTTATTGTACAATACCCAATCAGCTCGTCATCTTTCTGCAAGTAGTACACAGAATACCCATACCTTAAATCGATGAGAAAACGAAATCTCCTCATAATTGTTGTTGGTTCCATGTCTATAAAGAACGGTTTTAAGGCCGTCGGTTGATACTTTAAAACCTTTAAGTCATCAAATTCATATACAACATCCACTATTATTTCCTCTTTTCCATTTCCCCACGATACTTACCTAATGCTTGTATTGAAAAAGTAAAGAAAGGCAACGGATCTGAAAGCATAAACACTTGATCGGTTGTATGTTTCCAGCTAAACCACGATGGTTTTGACTTAAATCTATTAGGAGATTTGATAAACCATAACAAGTCTGTATGCATGCAACGAAGTCTTGTATCTTTCTTATAGTCTCTGAAATCGCTGACTTCCTCATCCAGTGCTAATTGAACAATCTGCTCAGCAATGTTCACCCCTGCATTCAAAACTACTTTGACGCTGCCAGAAACTCTGGGGTTGATTTCCATAATCTTCGCAATCCCGTCACGCGGATCTTGTATAAGATCGATATCAGCAGCTCCACGCCAATTGATTGTCTGTAATAATCTAGTACAACTCTCCACGATATCAGAACGGTCAACTGTTACATTACATGTACTTGAACCTCCGCTTATTGGAAACCAGCGATTCTTTGAAAAGACACAGGATGCCTTCACCCTATTATTCTGGTCAACAAACATTGCACATTCATACTGTATATCTGTTTGCGGAATGTACTCCTGAATTACATATTGCTTAAGATCCGTTCCTATTGACTCACATAAGGTTCGTAACTCTCGCTCATTATCGACCCTATGATAACCTATCGCACCATAGCTCATACATGGTTTTACAACTACCGGGTATTTGATGCTTTCAAAAGGGATATCCTCTGTTTTCTCGATTCCAAAAAAGGTTATTGGACACGGGATTCTGTTATCCATACAGACCTTCATTGTTTTGTTCTTATCATAAGCCATATAGAACAAATCAGGATTAACCACAGCGATGTGAGCTTTCCCAGCACATTCTTCTTTCATTAAGGAAAGAGCTTCTGCCGTATCATCAGATGTTGTGACCACCACATCAAACCTACCAGACATAATGCACTGTTTCATAGCCTTGGCACGAATAGTGATATCAGATCGTGAACCAGGATAAATTAGCCTTCTATCGGGATATCTTGAAGCATATCCAATATCAAGTTTTGAATCATTGAGTGTTGTGACTGAATAGCCAAGTTCTTTGTATGCCCTTGCCATTGCAATCGTCTGCCGATCTCCCCCATCTACAAGGAGGACAGAAACTTGTTTATCTGTTTTCATTCAAGCACTCCTACACCTCGTGCAACTCCGTCGGCTCCGCGAAATCTTCTTTCCCCCAAACTATCCGAATGATAGTCTTTATTGTCCTACCAATTAGCCTAGCATCATATCCAAGCGATCTATGCCTTACGTAGTACAATTCAAGATCCATTTTTCTGGGTAAAAACTCTTTTTCATATAGTTCTTCGTCTTCGTACTTTTCCCCATGTGTGTAATCATACAAGCTTCCAGGACTTGTCAGCCCTGGCTTTATGTTCAGTATCTCTTTGTATTTCCCTACAAAGACCTTTTTAACATTTTCTTCATCTTCTGGACGCCAGCCTACGATGCTCATCTTTCCTTGAAGGATGTTCACCAATTGTGGAAGCTCATCAACCTTTGACTTCCTTAAAAATCGGCCAAACGGAAAAATACGGTTATCAGTCCTGAGTGTGATCATATGTCCTTTCTCATTATTCAGGTGCATAGATCTGAACTTATACATAGTGAATTGTTTCCCACCTTTACCAATTCTGTTTGCTTTAAATAGAACTGGTCCAGGACTCGAAATATAGATTCCTACAACAGCAATCAGAAGAACAGGAGATAAAACAATCAATGCAAACAGAGAAAGAAACACATCAGAAAAACGTTTTACAACACTATATATCATCAAGCTTCCCCTCTACGTACTCTTCTAACGGTTTCAAATGCCTCTGCATATTCCATACAGCACTGATTACCCATCATAGCAGCCAGATTTTCAACTGCTTTCAATGATCTTGGATGTGGATATTCACATAACTCAGTCTCATAGCAAGCAAAAGCGTCGAGTTTCTGCTTCATAACCTTTTCATCAAATCCTACCCATGTGTCAGGATTGAAAGAACGCGGATATCCCCACTCTGTTGCTCCTACGGTATAAAAGCTATATATCTCCTCTATATATTCATTCTTGGGTCTAATTGCTACGAGAGCGGCCTCAAACACCACTTGGTGATCCTTGTTTATATCGCTTCCACTATGTACATAGATAATGTTAGGTTCAAATTCCCGAACAGCTTTTTCAATAGGGGTTATTACATCAACAATAGGTAATGTGTCGAGATGCTGATCCGGAAGACCAACTAAAACAACTGATTCAACACCGAGAATTCGTGCAGCTTCCTCTGTCGCCGAGCGCTTTTCGCTTCCATCTTGGGCTCTCATAGTCTCGCCTTCGCATAGTATAATCGATCGAACACGATCACCATGAGATGCGTGAAAAGCAACAGAAGCTCCACATCCTAATAGCTCATCATCTGGATGAGCAGCTATCACTAAAACTCGTTTATTCATTGAATCAATAGTCCTCTCGATAAATTACCATGCGGATATTATAAACTCTTTAGTCCCCGGATTGGCAATACAAAAGCATACTATATCCTCTACAATCTTCTTCTCACCAGGCTGTCAATGCTCTCCACAGATCCTCGGTTAACCTCATCTATAGTTGCATCCAACAGTTCCGCTGTTTCTTCTGGCCTTTTCTTATCAATCGTTTGTCTCTGGAGAAAGAGTGAAGAGGGTAACTGGTTAATCTCCATCCCAAGCAGATCTTTCAACTTTTCAACCTCTGCCCAAAATTCTTCCAAGGTCACTTTCTCGTGACCTCTCTAACTACTTCCCTCAGCGTCTCGCACACATAGTCCACATCCTCGTCGCTTAACAGCGTATGGAACGGAAGTGTGATCAGGTTGTGATAATAGTCATAACTATTCGGATAAGCTGAGCAGTCCTTACCATAAGCAGTCATCATTGGCAGCGGCTTATAATGTACATTTGTTGCCACACCACGCTCTGCCATCTTCTCGATGATCTCGTTTCTCTGCTCTACTGTTATCCCTGGAACACGGATCAGATAAAGATGATTCGAGCTATCCATAAACTGCGTATGATGCACCATGTGGCTGATACCTATTTCAGCACAAACTGCATCGTACTTTTTCATCATCTCAACCCGGCGCTCCAGTAACCCGAGATAACGATCTAGCTGGCGCAGGCCAATGGCAGCCATGATGTCGGTCATGTTGCACTTATACCAAGGACCAATGATGTCATACTCCCAAGCACCGATCTTGGTCTTCGCCAAAGCGTCTTTGTTCTGTCCGTGCAGGGACAGAAGCTGATACATCTTATAAATCTCTGCGTTATCGATTCCTTCAAACGTACGCCAAGTGGATGCCCCGCCTTCGGCGGTTGTAAAATTCTTTACGGCGTGGAAGCTGAAGCTGGTCATATCAGCTATCGCTCCGCAATACTTCTTTTCGCCCCGGAAATCACGAGAAGCGCCCAAACTATGCGCACAGTCCGCCACCACAGCAATGCGACCGATCGCGTGCTGGACTCGAGCAGAAAGATCCCCCAGAGGAGTACCGTCGCTATCCACAGAAGTAAACAGCGCCTTTTTCCGCTCTACGATCTCAAAGATCCGATCATAGTCGCAAACGATACCGCCAAGGTCAACAGTTATGATAGCCTTTGTCTTCGGTGTGATAGCTGCCTCCATTGCCTCGTAGTCCATTTCTGGCATGTGAGTGATAGGGTCGCCGTCCTTCTGGATATCCACGAACTTAATCTTCGCTCCACAATGGACAGCGGCTGAAGCAGAAGCGGTATATGTATATGCCGGAACTATAACCTCGTCACCCTCTTTAATACCCAGAATGCGAAGGTTCAGTTCTTCTGCTGCTGTAGCAGAATTCAGGCAAACGACCTTCTGACTGTACTTAGCAATCGCTTCTTTTGTGGTGCAGTCCACATCCGTTTTGCCGGTCTCAATATAAGCAGCCAGACGGCACTCCAGCATCTTTGTTCGAGGTCCAGTAGTAATCCAACCACTCCTCATCGTCTCAGCAACTTCTTTTATCTCATCCTCACCAATATCTGGAGGACTAAATGGAATAACTCTTCTTGATGTTCCTGCAACGGGACTATTCTCAACCATGGAGTCTTACCCCCTCAATCTGAAGTACAGATTCGTAAACAACAACTTGATAAACTCTAATCTGCTCATAATCAATACGTGTTAGGCTTATATGTAGGAACTATGTCCATTACATACCGCCTTATATTCTCGTCATCCTCTTTACTATCATCATCAAGCTTAGCGAGCTTGACCTTGAAGTCTTCATCATCCATCTCGATAGGCTTACCAATGAAGATAAGCTTATTCTCAGTGGTCTTCATTCCCTCTTCTGCCATGAGCTTCTCTTCGTAGAGCTTCTCACCGGGCCTTAATCCTGTGTACTCTATCTTGATATCTACGTCAGGACGCTTTCCTGAGAGCTTGATAAGGTTCCTTGCCATGTCATCGATCTTAACGGGATCACCCATATCAAGAACGAAGATCTCTCCACCCTCTGCATAGTAAGAAGCCTGAAGCACAAGAGATACAGCCTCAGGAATCGTCATGAAGAATCTTGTGATCTCCTTGTGAGTTACTGTTACAGGTCCGCCTTCTTCGATCTGCTTCTTGAAGAGAGGGATTACAGAACCGTTAGAACCAAGTACGTTACCGAATCTTACAGCAACAAATCTCGTATTGGGTGTCTGTCTCTCCATCATCTGGATTATCATCTCACAGATCCTCTTGGTAGCACCCATTATATTAGTAGGATTAACGGCCTTGTCCGTAGAGATGAGGACGAACTTCTGAACGCCTGCCATTGCAGCTGCCTTGGCAGTCTTATATGTACCCATAACATTGTTCTTGATTGCCTCATTAGGTGATGTCTCCATAAGAGGTACGTGCTTATGTGCTGCAGCATGGAATACTACATCAGGCTTATAGTCCATCATTACTGATGTGATCCTGTGAGTATTACGGACAGACCCGATGAGCAC
The DNA here is from genome assembly GCA_900099715.1 of Ruminococcaceae bacterium YRB3002. Lineage (GTDB taxonomy): Bacteria > Bacillota > Clostridia > Saccharofermentanales > Saccharofermentanaceae > Saccharofermentans. Next base: position 44,670 of record FMTG01000017.1, read on the forward strand.
TACAAGGTCGAGATTGTCATGGTACTTACGGATGAGCTCCTGCTGGATCTCGTAAGCATTGTTCTCATATATATCGAAGATAATAAGTCTCTTAGGCTCATGCTTAGCGATCTGTCTACAGAGCTCGGAACCTATTGATCCGCCGCCGCCTGTAACAAGAACCGTCTTGCCCTTGAGCATATTGAATACTGCTTCGTTATCTACAGTTATTGGATCTCTTCCAAGGAGGTCAGTGAGTTCAACATTACGTACATTAGAGATGCTGACATCACCCTGAGCAAGCTGATAGAGACCGGGAACAGTCCTGAGCTTACATCCTGTCTCCTTAGCAATGTTCAAGTATTCCTTACGCACAAGACCAGGGGCTGAAGGAATAGCATAGATGATCGTATCAACATTGTACTCTGCAGCCATGGTGATGATGTCATCTTTGCCTCCTACGATAGGCACTCCGAATAGAGACCTGCCCCACTTCGTCTCGTTATCGTCGATGACACATACAGGGATCTGATTGGTTCTTGTGCTATGCTTAAGATCTCTAATTAGAACTGCTCCTGCATCACCACCGCCAATGATCATGACGCGTTCACCATTATCTGATGATGAAGAGCTTGATAAACTACCTTTACCTCTGATAAGGCGTCTGAGCAATCTGTAGGAGAATCTGACACCGATATGAAGGATTGCACCTCCTACGATAACAACCATATAGAAGGATACCGGCATCCTAATGTGAAGGATCAGAGAAGATACTACTTCACAGGTGCCAATGATAACGTAAGCTCCAAGGACCTTGATGGCCTCGTCAAGGCTTACAAAGCTCCAGATGCTGTGATATAGCTTACAGATGTAGAATACGACGCATGTGATCACACACCACAGGGGTGTAAGGTAGATGTAACCTGTGAAGTACCGTTCCGGAATAGAAGAGATCGAGAAGTCAAATCGCAGGAACAGAGCGATAAGCCCGATCAGCCATACCATCAGGATATCGGCAAGCAACACAAGAGTTGCATTCTTGATCCAGAGACGTTCTTTCTTCTTCTTTTGTACTTCGTTACTGCTCATAGCCGTATAACATTAGTGTTGTAATTTGCTGTTTGCTACCGCCGTGCAAAACCACTGTTTTTGCACCTGATCTGTTGGCATCTATGGATTCCTGACGCGCGCCGGGCGACGATCATTAGGCCACAGAATATATACCTGCGCATAGCAAGCCAACATTATTCTAACATATTATAATAAACATATTATTGGACAAATGAGCAAATAAAGTTACTGACAATCACAATTATTAGTTGGATTGTCAAAAGATTCGTATTAGTTCTTCTCTACAACCTCTAGACCGACGGTCGTCTTGGTCTTGACTCCGAACATATCAAGTTCCAGATATGCTATACGTTTATGCCGGTTTATCTTGGTAATGAAGCCCTCTAATCCCATAAGCGGGCCTGAAGTTATCTTGATCTTATCCCCTTCTATTATGCCCTGAGACATATCGAAGTTGCCGCCGTCTGCGTATAGTCTGTCTGCAAATCCTGATTCTTCATCTGTTAACGGAAGGTAGTCTCCATCTGTGGCAAGCACTATGTTGAACCTGTCAGTGATCCTGATGGCTGATGCCAGTTCCTCGATGCTGTCTGTATCTACGAAGATGTAACCCGGGAAGAGTGCTGTCTTCGCTGTTACCCAGGACTGGCCGATCTTCTTGGAGATTATCCTCTTGGGAACAAATGCCCTGCTGAATAATCCTTCCGCGAAGGTATTAAGATCAGTGATAGCCCTGTCTTCAGAACCGGTAGTTGTCCAGATAACATACCACATCGATCTGTTATCCTTCAGCCTCTACATAGAGCATACTTACGATCTTGGCCTCCAGGTCATCCATATCAACGAAGTATTCAGTGAAGAGGTGGTCTTCTTCGGTCCTGCCTGTTGTTGTCAGAAGACCGAGATCCTGATAATCAGATAATGTCGTTCCAAAGTCGGACAGTTCACTGGCTGACATGTCGGAAGTCATGTATTCAGAGAGGGAGAGGACAAGTTCGAGAGCGAACTTCGGGTCAGTCTCAACCTTGGTAACTGCAAGATTCTTCCAATTATCGAGATACTGCTTCTGGCGCTCCATACGGAAGATGTTGGTATCGTTGGGAAGGCTCATCCTGGCTCTGACGAAGTCTTCAACCTGGTCGTCCCGAAGCTTTATGGTTGCACCCTCAACAAATGAAGGGTCAGCTGCGGTCATGTCACCAGGGACAGTTACAGTAACTCCGCCGACACTGTGGTTCAGGACCGGGATCGCTTCCATAGTGAGGGAGATATAGTGATCAATAGGTGTATCGAAGAGGAGACCCGATACTGCTTCGGCTGCATTAAGGCAGCGGTCGTCCTCGTCCTTGCCGTAAGAATGGGCAAGGGCCAACTGGAGGTTCCTGTAACCAATGTCATTGCCCTTCTCATCGAAGGAGCGGACGCTGGTCATGGTGTCACGGTTAAGCTGCAGAGTCTGGTACGTCTTACTGTCGTGATCAACGACGAAGAGGTAGATAACATCGCACTGGGAGCTCATGAGATAATCGTTGATCTTATTCTCGACCCCATAGTTATCGATGCCCATTACAAGTATGGTCTCCACATTATCCTTGAGATAGTAGTCCTTGCCATTGAATGTGAAGGTGTGCCTTTGTGAGTCAGTGGGCATACTTGCCGTGTTGACAGTCTCACTGGTGTTGGCGGTCCTGGTGGAGACCATACTGCCGATGGCGGCAACGGCACCAATGAAGGCTCCTATGGTAAGAACGACTGCTCCGCCCTGGATCAGAGTCTCTCTTGTTATCTTCTTCCGTGACATTATGTATAACTCCTGATGGTAATAAAAAACGGCAGCCTCATACACTGAAGCCGCCGCCTGTGATGATCAACCTATTGTGATTATCTTGTAGCCTTCTTAGCGCGAACTGCGAAGACAGCACCTGCAGCAACGAGAGCTACAGCAACCATTACAATGTAAGCACCAGCATACTCACCTGTCTGAGCAGAAGAAGATGCAGAAGCCTTTGCAATGAGGAAGGGTGAGAGTGTTGACTCAGCCTTGAGTGTAATCTCAGAGCTACTGCCGCTAACAAGTTCTCCCCACTTACCTGTGTAGTGAGCGCCTACGATAGCGTCACCGGATGTGCCGGGATCGATGGTTACAGCGATAGGGAATTCAATATCAGCAAGTGTCCAGCCTGCAGCTGTGTTAACGCTGATGTCGAGCTCCTCAACGACTGTGAACTCGGAATCCTTGAAGTCCTTGTTGCCAGCCTCGAGACCGATGTCTGCAAGTGTCTTGCCCTTGACGCCCTGCTCGCTTGTGTTACGTGTAATTACGATCTTGTCGCCGAGATCCTTGCCGGAAGCGTCAACAGCCTTGATTGCTCCGGGCGTAGGGCTTGCTGCAAATACAGATGCACCCAGCATCGCTACGACTACACCGATTACAGGCAATGTCATTAATTTCTTCATTGTTCTAGATCCTCCTTAATAATTCCAGATAACCTATTGCATGATTATAGCGCTATCTGACTTGTTTTGCAATAACCAAAAATCTTTGAGTTCTGTCTCCCCGGAGACATGTAGATAAAATAATGATCTTATCGCCATATACCGGTCTCGCTTCATTATTCAGGTCCACAGCCGAGCCTCTCGAATTATAGACCTGCTTAATGAATCTGTTGAAGCCAGACTCACTATCGAAGTTATTATAGTACATCAGATGTTTTTTGTCGTGGGGAATTGTTGCACATATTTGATAAATTTTATATCCATCCGGGGTATATATTACAATAAATTGTTCGTCAGATGACAGATCTATGCCGCTTAAAGTTGACTGAAGACTGCCGAACATGGCTCCGCTGCTCATCCTGTGGCCATATATAACAGTGACATTATCGTCAAAAGTGGATCCGTTATACGCATGCTCAACAAACAGGGATCCCGCTCTGTCATACTTCTTCTCAGCATTATGAGACAGATAGAACGCATCATCCGTAGAACTCCTCAGGATTGGCTGGCTTATCAGTGGCTTAGTCATATAAAGCCATCCGATTATGTCAGGGTTGGAAGCCTGGAGTTCTTCGAAGTTAACGGGATTGACATACAACTGACCCTTGCGGTCCTCGTTGAGCTTATTAATGTGATACTCAACAGCCTCCGGAGTCAGCTGTTCTGCAGACGGAAGGGATGGATAAGTAAACTCCGTATATTCAGTCGTAGGAGCAATCTCCGGCGGTGTTATAAAGCCGTTAGCCCAGAAAAAGTAAAAGATGAGAACAGCAGCGGATATGAACATCACCGCCGACATCGTTCCCCACATCATCCTCTTATTCATAAAAAATGCCTCTCTTTAAGCTTTCTTAAATTGCCTGTTCGAATATTCCCGTACTATTATACTCCACATTCTCCAATTGGGAGAACAGGCGCTTATCTTCGATTATCTCAATTGCCTCTCTGAGGTTGGGCTTCCTGTATGTGAGATTATGACTGTCAGACCCCAGAAGATCTATTCTGCCTGATTTGAACATCTTGAGAGCCTTTCTGGGTTCTTCGATAAAGAATTCCGCATTGCTCTGGATGAGGAGATCCTGATTCTCCAGAATTCTCTTGACAAGCTTCTTATCCTGGTCGAGATATCTCTCGATGTGGGCGATTATCACAGTAAGTCCCACAACTTGACCTATCTCCTCAATCTCATCGATGAATGCGGGCTGCCAGGGGCGGAAAGGCATCTCTATCAATATATAGCTGCTTCTGCCGATGCAAAGCCTCTCGATGTCAGCACTCCTGCTTATGCCCCTGTAGTAGTGGACTTCAGCACCTCTTGTGAACCTCGGAACAGGCGTACCCGTTATCTGTATAGCATTGATCAGCTGTTGATAGGCATTTTCCCTTCTGGAAAGGAAAGAATCGGGGCTGTCAAGATCTGCATAGAAGTGAGGTGTAAAAATAACGCCCTCGATTCCCTGGTCGTAGGATTTTCTCAGCATCTCGAGGCTCATGTCGATACTCTTGCTGCCGTCGTCGATCCCGGGAAGCATGTGACAGTGCACATCGATCATGAGGATTACTTCTTGTCTCCTGAAGAGTAAGGCTTACCGTAACCGTGCTTGTAGCCGTACTTGTAGTGCCTTGCCTTGGACTCGGCACCATTGTAGACGAAGCCGATTATTTTCGCATTGACAAGCTGAAGCTGTCTCAATGTGTAGTCAAGGTCTGATGAACTTGTATAGTCATGTCTTACAACTACGATTATGCCGTCTGTCACCTTGGATGCAACAAGAGCATCGGATACCTCACCTACAGGAGGAAGGTCGAGGATTACAACATCGTAATTCTCTGCCAAGCTGTCTATTATCTGACCAAACTGCTTGGAACCAAGAAGCTCCGAAGGATTCGGGGGAATGTCTCCTGCCTGGACAACATCAAGCCTCTTGACCAGTACATCCTTATGAAGTGTGGCATTCTCGTTGTTGAGACCTGCAAGGAGATTGGACAGACCGGTTGTCTTGGGAAGACCTATCTTCTTCCTGAGTGTAGGAAGTCTGAGGTCGCACTCTACAAGGATTACTTTCTGACCGCTCTCAGCCAGTGAATATGCAAGATTAATCGTTGTAAGGCTCTTGCCTTCTCCGTGTACGGAGCTTGTTACGCCTATAACTCTTGCGTTCCTGTCGTTACGCTTAACAGAGAACATGAGATTTGTTCTTAAAAGGTTATATGCTTCTCTTCCCTCGAAGTTAAGCTTCGAACCGATTTGTCTGATATCGTTCTCGGTTGTTTTAGCCTGTACCTTGGGACTTTTTTTGCTGTCAGCCATTATTTGCCCTCACTTTCTCCGCCAGGTCCTGTCACAAAGGGAGAACCTGAGATCTGATCATCGTTCATAGAGCCGGGGCGCTGCTGAGCCTGAGCCTGGGCTTTGCGCTCCAGATTCTCCTGTCTGTGCCTCTCCTCGTTTGTCCTTTTGGCCTTCTCAGCAGCAGATGCATAAGACCTGCCGTAGCCGTAGTATCCGCCTCTGGAATCAGCACTGAGGTTAGGAACGGTAGCAAGGAGAGGAATATCCTTGTACTTGTCGAGCAGGTACTCCTCTTCCCTGATCGTGGTATCCATGAGGGATCTCAGTACTATGAAACCACATACTAAAACAAATCCTGCCATCATACCGATTGCAGTATTTCTAATGTAGCTAGGTGAAGAAGCCTTTCTGGGAGATACTGCGTCGTCAACGATCTTTACAGAAGATCCTTCAACGATATTCGAGATATTGTCTGTGATTACTTCAACAAGTGTGTTTGCAATATGCGCAGCCATATCAGGGTCAGCATCCACTACCGTGATCTTGAACACAGGCGTATCGCCTTCAGCGCCGCCGGAGACCTTTGTGACAAGCTGCTCGTATGTATAAGGGAGCCTTCCTTCGTCTATGGCCTCATTGAGAGTGTTACGGCTCTTGAGGATAACGGAGAATACGTCTACGAGCGAGTTAGACGCGTAAATATCGGAACTTGTAATGTTCAGTTTTGTGCTTCCCACATCAATAGTACTGTTGTTGACATAGAGAAGAGCTGATGATGTGTAAAGTGGTGTAACGAAGAAGATCGTGTAGAGAAGGAATGCCGCACCGCCGATGATGGCTGCAAGGACTATGAGCCAAGCCTTCTTCCACAGAGCCTGCAGGAGTTTTAAGAGATCTATCTCCTCCTGGCCGTTCATTAAGTCTTTGTTCATTTATGGTTTGCTCCCTGTGTTATTTATTCACATAGTTATTCACAATAACATTTACTTTATCATAAAAGTCTGAAAATACTGATATGTTTTTTACATATTTTTCTACTAATGATTACGGTGAATGACGGGTGCGAAGTATGCAATATGCAAGAATTACCTGCTAAGAATGGTACCATCTGCTTTTATTAGAATATGTTTGTTCTCTTTGAACCTTCTTGGTGCTCGTTTTCAATGTGTTTAATATCCAGTAATACCCAATTGGCAGCGTTGAAAACATTTGAGAGCTGTGTTATTTTAATTGTAAATATATTACGTATTAATTCATATATATGGTTTTACACATCATATATGTCCATTAAGGAGGCGTGTTATGCTGATCAACAAATACAGCGACCCAAGAGATACTGCCAGGGAGTTAGTCAGGAGGTTAAGAGAATACCGTATCTCCATGGAACTCACACAGGAGGATCTTGCTGATATGGCTATGGTATCCGTTAAGACCATATCCAGATTTGAGAATGGAGAAGAGATCGGACTGAGTAAGTTTGTCCGCATCCTTCATGTATTAGAACTGTCTGAGAATATTGACCTCCTCGTTCCGGATCCTGATATCAGGCCAATGAATCACACAGTGGACCGGGAAGGAAGGCGGAGAGCACGTCACAAGGATCGCAAGCCTGACAACAGCTGGAAGTGGGGTGACGAATCATGATTTCTTCCGTTGAAGTCCGGTTGTGGGGAACAAGGATCGGTCAGCTCTATCTCGATCCAGGAAACACATCAGGACAGATTGCCCTGTATGAATATGATAAAGACTTTATCCGAAGCGGGATTGAGGTATCCCCTCTCATGATGCCGCTATCAAGAAGGATATATGCCTTTCCCGGACTGCCGTACGAGAGTTTCAAGGGGCTTCCGGGCCTGATTGCTGATTCACTTCCTGACAGATTCGGTAATAAAGTGCTCGACAGCTGGCTTATCTCACAAGGACGATCACCAGACTCGATTTCCTCATTGGAACGGCTTTGTTATATTGGAACCAGAGGCATGGGTGCTTTGGAATACCTTCCTTCTACCGGACCCGGCTTCAGTGGTGATCTTGTGGATATAACTGAGATGACCCGATTTGCTTCTGAAGTACTGGACGAACGCAGTAATGCCTCTGTCAGAAGTGATTCCGCCGGGTATTCTCAGCTTATGGAGACAGGAACTTCTGCCGGAGGTGCAAGAGCAAAGGCTCTGATTGCGTGGAACGAGGATACAGGTGAGATAAGATCGGGCCAGATTGCTCTTGGTCAGGGGTTCAGATACTGGATCCTGAAATTTGATAATGTGGCCGGCAACGGAGATCACGGACTCACTGACGATAAACAGTATTCGAGGATAGAATACGCATACTATCTCATGGCTAAAGACATCGGTATCGATATGTGCGAATGCCGTCTTTTGGAGCGTGACGGAATGTGTCATTTCCTCACTGAGCGCTTCGACCGTGTAAACAACCGTAAGGTTCATATGCAGTCTCTGGCAGCGATAGCACATGCAGATTATAATTCACCGGGCATCATGAGCTATGAATCCTATGCTGATATAGCAAAGAGACTTGGCATAGGGCAGAATGGCATACGTCAGATATTTACCAGGATGGTATTTGCTGTGGCCGGCATGAACTGTGATGACCATGTAAAGAACTTTGCTTTTCTTATGGACAGAAATGGAAAGTGGGACATATCTCCCGCCTATGATCTGACATATGCGTTCTCTCCCGGCAACAGATGGCTCTCAGGACATCAGATGACTGTTAACGGAAAGACTGCAGGTATAACCGAACAGGATCTTCTTAGTTGCGGAAGATATATGGGACTTGGTCCAGAGTATTGCAGAAGAGCCATCAGGCATGTCAATAGTATCGTATCTGATTGGATGACATATGCAGAGCGTTCAGGCCTTACAGAAGAGCGTGCCATCTCAGTCGCTGGTGGAATCGAGAAGGCTGGTATTGTAAGAATCAGAAGATAATATGACCGTGCCCACTTGTGACACGGTCTTTGTAAAACTCATTCATGTTATTGCGTTTTTCAAGGATTACGCTGTCTTCACTCCCGCAAGTTCTCTGACTCTCTCGATGGGGAGTCCGGTTACGGAGGCGATTTCTTCCAGGGAATACTTGCTACAAGCAATCATATTAGAAGCTACTTGCTCCTTCTCTTCGGCCTTTACTATGTTAATTAATTCATCTATCACGCTTCCCATACTATCAACCCCTTCCTTAGTTTCTTTATAGTATTTTACTCTCTCCGACAGTTCTTTGTAAAACATATTCTTTGCGTCTGTGCAGTAAAAATCGCTCATCAATTTGCCTAATGCCGTATCACTGACTCCCATAGATGCATTTACATAGACAATGTGTTCTCCGTCATCGAAGGGCCGGTTTTTCTCTTTTATCATACGGTCCACGTGATAGATTGGTTCGTTATCACCTAATACATCTTTCTCTGTTATAAATATCACATATGTTTCATGAAGATCCTTGAAATCGCTCCCGGGCTCAAGCATATCAGCATCAAGCATGCTCGAATGGTAGCGGGCTCTCTTGGGATCTGCCCCTTCACTGTCGCGTTGGATCTCGATATTGTACCTCTCTCCCTGTTCGCCCACAGCGTAGATATCGAGTCTAAGGTCACGTCCCTGCAGATTCTTCATAGTTTTCTGTGTCCTTACATCAGTTACCATAAGATCCTCACGATCAAGTATTACCTTCAGAAGAAGCTGTGCGCCTTCGATGTAACCTGAACTCCCGTGAAATTATATCTAGGACGGTATCTCAATATCCATGTATCCGTATAGTTTACGTTGCTTCTCAGTGATCTCCGATAAGTGGTGAGTTTTACTTGGCTGCTGATAGTACTCGATAATATCCAGTTCGTCCAGTAAAGACTGCATAGTGTAGTTCTTGAACAGACCATTGTCGTCCATTTTCTTCTTTATGTAAGATATCAACTCAAGCGCAACAAACTGTACGAAGAGTTTTCCTTCGAATCCTTCCTCAGACGCTACCGCCATACGTCTCATATTTAATCTCTCTTTGAGATTGCCGAAGGACTTCTCTATCAGATCTTTATTTCTGTATATCCTTA
>FMTG01000016.1 GCA_900099715.1 Ruminococcaceae bacterium YRB3002
ATTGATGCCTTGTAGTAGAGACTATAGAATCCAATCATAAGGGGAAGAGAGGTAGTTATATGTCTAAAGAGAGTCTGTCATCGATCAGAAGAAGGAACGGATATAGTCAGGAAGAAGTTGCACATAAAATGTCTGCCGGACGGGCGACCGTCTCCAGAAATGCTACTGAAAGTGCAAGCTACACATCCAGCTATGGCAACCAGACGAATCTCAGTATGAAGATCGAGAATTGGAAATAAAACAACCATCCGCGCGATCCTGCAAGACAAACGGATGGCTGTAATGAAAGAGGTGGTGCCTGGAAAACACGGGTAGGCGCTTTCTGATCAAATCACCACTACGTGCATGAGTGTAGCATGGTCTGATCGTGAAAGCAATGGAATGGTCATCTGGCTGGATAATGTCAGATGCAGAGATATTACTCAAGAGGAGGAATTAAAAATGAGTAAGAAGATTGCAAAGAAGATAATTGCTGTGGCAATGATCGTATCATGTCTGGTGGGTATGGCGTATAGTTCTAATGCTGCAAACATTAATGTCAGCTTCGGCGGTAATAAAACACCCGGCTATTCATCATCGACATTCAACCCTCACAGCACTAATGCGACCGCACAGATAACATCAGTTGGATTTATCGGTGTGCCGCCGGAAGTTTGGCCGTACAACAAGTCTATATGGCTTTCGCTGTACAGAAATGGAGCAGTACAGACTTCCTGGGTTAAGCATACTTCAAAGTATACTGTGAAGTCGATATCCGGGATCAGTCCCCAGAATGCCAATTACAATGTGGGAGCCAAAACGGATAATTCCACAGGAGCAACGATCAATGTGAATATTGTATAATCATTTTGTGGATAGAGCATTGACCGTATTATCACTTATACTGGTAACAGCGTTGACCGTATCCTGCGGGCAATTTCCTGCAGGATACGACCAATTGCCTGATATTGGATTTGAGATATCTGATAGTACAGTTCTCCCTGATGAGGGCAGGATATATAAGGCAGAAGACCACTACGCATTATCAGCAGGAAATAACTATATCGCTGTTGCCTGTGATCCGGTGGAAGTCGTATTGAGCAATGATGAGGCATTGTCTCTGTCTGTCGGAGATGTTATCACTGTTGATAGTGATATATCCATCACAGTCGAAAGCATAAAGACAGATACGGAATGGGTTGATCCTGATAATCTTCCCGAGGGGACAAGGTCTATGAATGTAGTCTCATCGCGTCAGGCAGGGATAGTATTTATCAACGACGAATACTGTCTGATCCACCCGGTCTCCAGAATGTATGCGAACAGGAGTGCGAGCGTTGATACAGGGGACCCTTATAACTGGATCCTGTGCCTGCATGAAGATGGAGATATACGGCAAGTATATGGCTACGAAGAACGTTGCTGGTTACCCTTAGATGATGATTGTGAGGTCAGATTGCTCGATGGCAACTATAAGGAGACCCGTTCATGTCACATAGAGGAGCTGCCGAAGATCCTGGAAGATGAATACTACAATGCTCTGTTTGTCGTAAGATCTGGCAGGATCATAGAGATAAAGGTAATTTCATATGAAGTGTAGATATCTTACTGTATTTATCGTCATGCTGTCTTGCCTGACAGCTGCATCCTGCTCCCGTCAGGAAGAACAGCCCAGCAGCAAGGATGATGCATATTTCAGTTCATATACGATCCAGTTCAGTGCTGATACTGATCTGTACATCGCTGATGTGGTCAAGCTAGGCGACAATTACTGTACTATCATGTCCGTTAATGATGCCGATGGTTCGCATCACTATGAGGCCGCAGTCATCGATCCGGTGAAGAAGGGCCTGAAGAGTTCTTCCAAGCTTGAACTCAATGATGTGGTCATATCATTCTGTCCTGTATCGGATACATATATTGCGTGCGCGGGAGCAACAGGAAGGATCTGTATAGTAAATGCCGAAGATGGTTCCCTGCATTATGAAGGAATCATAGACGGCATACGTTCCGATACCAGACCACAGGTAGCAGAATGTGATGAGGGTTTTATATACGTGACCCGTGATACTGCAGTTAAGATAGAGCCAAACGGCAAGGAACTGGACAGGATAGAATATGAACTTAAGGATGAGCTGTCTTCAGGTAATGCGGTATTCTCTCAGGACGGAAGGGTGTATCTGATATCAGAAGGCTTAGATGATCTTGAGTATTACCTGATCGACTTCGATAAGGGCAAGTTGTCACCTGTTACCGATAGCAGTGTTCTTGATGCCGATGCTGCTGACATCATGGGATATGGTCAGTATATCTATAAAGAGTTTGATGGTGAACTCTATAAGGCAGACATGAAACACTGCAGTAAGGAACTCATTGCTTATAAGCGCAATATGTTGATCAAGCCATCGATGGGATATGAACAGGAGTTTTATTTTCTGGATGATGATACTTTCGCGATCACCGTGATGAGAGGCCCCGGGCTTTGGGAAGTCATAGTGATAGAAGCGGATGGATCCCTTGATATCGGGCAAAGAGAGGTCATCAGTGTAAAGGGAGATAATGCCATCTTCGATAAGGGACTTATGATAGCCGCATATAACTACAACATGTCGCAGCAGGATTACTATGTCGTCGTTGAGAACTGGGGCGGTGAGTACGGATGGTCGACTTCAGAAGAAGCAGAAGAACGTAATCTCAGACTGATCCAGCAGTTACAGAGCGGCGATTCACCGGACATCCTGTATGGATACACGCTGGATCACGACTATCTCGGAAGAGCAGGCGTAGTGATCGACATGATGCCGTACATAGAGAACAGCGAAGTGATCAATAAAGACAATATCAACAGTCACCTTTATGATGTTATGACTGGTGGCGGAAAGTGCTATGAACTCTTCTGTGGGTATTATCTCAACGGACTGTTCTGTTCTCCCGGGCTTATCGGGAACAGGGATATCGACTACGAGATATTCGGATTACCTGCTGTACGCGATCTGTTAGGGAACAGATACAGGGCATGCGATTATCTGAACTTCATGATCGGATACCCGATGACATCTCCCAGGGGTGGTATGGATGTGCTCGGAGAGGACCATATCAGGAGAGCACTTGAGATGTCAGTCGAGCTGGGCAATATGGATGAGCAGGAGATGACCGTTGGAACAGACTATGACGTAGGGATATGCTATCAGGTCACAGGTTCCCTGGCGGCGATCAAGAACATGGCAGACAACAACGGAGGACATATCAGGTTTATAGGTTTCCCGTCTCCCACAGGGTCATCGTGTGCTATACAGCCGATAGGGCTGACCTCGATATCTGCAGGATCCGCTCATCCTGACGCATGCTTCTCTTTCCTGGAGTATATGTATTCAGATGATGCGCAGAGGACGGTTCTTCTGGAGAAGGGTCTGCCGCTCAGGAATGAGAACTTTGATAAATATGTGGAGAGCATGTGCAATCCCGATAGTGTTGATAGGGATGACTACGATATGATGCTGTTGACGTACGAATTGATCAGGAATAACGGAAAAGAATTTGTTTACGATCCGGTAAAACGGGAGACAGCGGATGAGCTGAGGCGTGTTGTCGATTCTGTTGATATGGTCATATCAGTTGATTTTGGCGTGTACAACATCATGGTTAATGAGACGAACTCATACTACATGGGAAAGTCGTTGGATGAGATTGCTAAGTCGCTGAATGACAGACTGACGCTGTACTATGAGGAGAACTATTAAGTGCAAAAGTGCAGCTTTGTCAATAGGTCTGCACAAATTTGCACATTGTGAAAATTTATCATGACCGGCAGCCCGCAGACGCAGTAATTACAGGGGTTTTGAATTCCACTCCGGCTGCACAATGTGCAGATTTCCGTTGTGATGTTGTAAAAAGCAGATGGTTCGATAGACTCTAGATACATGTTGCTACTATTTTTAACATGATGCTACTAATTTAATCTTGACCTCTATCGTTATCTCAAAACAGAATAATAATGAAGTTACAGGAGATATCTATATGAAGATCGAGAATTGGAAATAAAACAACCATCCGCGCGATCCTGCAAGACAAACGGATGGCTGTAATGAAAGAGGTGGTGCCTCAAAAAACACGGGTAGGCGCTTTCTGATCAAATCACCACTACGTGCATGAGTGTAGCATGGTCTGATCGTGAAAGCAAAGGAATGGTCATCTGGCTGGATAATCGTCAGGTGCAGAGGTAGTTTTATATGTTCGCGATGATGGCGAGTTACAAGGTCAAAACATTTGACAGAAAGGACTAAAACAATGAAATCAATAATAGCTAAAAAGATCGTGGTCGTTATCATGATGATAACTTGCATTGCCGGTATGGCTTTGTCTGCCAATGCTGCTACAGTGCCTTTGGGTGCATACACTTCCCCTTCATATGGTTCATCTTCCACATATTCATCTTCATATAAGCAATTCAAAACCTACTTGAATAATGTAGGTTTCAATGGATTGCCTTCAGGAACATGGGCATATGGTGCGGATATCAATATTGGATTTTATCACGGTAACATTCTTTGTTCTGGAGGAATGACGAGCCATACTACTCTGCATACAACAAGCAGCAAGGTTAGTTTCAGGCCAGTTTCTGGAACGGACTATAGCCGCGGAGGGTATACGAATTGCAGCCGTGCTTGTACTGCAAGTGTGACATACACATTTTATACTTAATGAAAGTGTAATCTCAGGACAGATCCTAAGATTATCTCCCGGTCATATTTGACCGGGAGATGATCAACCCTCAACGGAGTTCATTATGATAAAAGTAAAAATGCTGTCGTTAGTTCTTGCTGTCTTTCTAATAATTCCAATAAGTTCTTGTGCTCATGAAGACGAGAAACCGGAATATCAATGTGGTAACCGTGATTATGAGGAGGAGTACTACAGCAGTCAGACAAAACGAATGTCTTTACAGGAAGACAGTTCTATAATTACTGTCCTTAAAAACTGTGATGACTATAGTTTTGTTACAATGCAGCCGTATGGGGAGACTAATGATGATGGGTTCATATATACAGTTATCACATACGATGATTCTCTTAGCAACATAAAGAACTCATTCGAACTGGATGTCAGATGTGAATTGTATTCTATTTGTCTTGTTGGAGATACTGAGATTGCATGCTCGACTTCAAATGGTTATGTGGTATACGATTACGATTCTGGGAAGAGACTGTTCTCAGATGAGATAACAGGCCAATATTACAAAACGATAGTGTCTCCATGCAAGGACGGTCTTATGCTCATAACATCGGATACTGCGTATAAATACGACACCAAAGGAGAATTGATCGATAAGATCACATACAATGACATAGGTGCTCCACATTGGAGATGCGCTTGTTTTGAACAGCGCGGTAAATATTACTATGTTAATCAGGAATATGAGATATACCAGATTGATTTTGAGATTGGGAATGCACTACATGTCTTGAATATAAATGAGCTGGGAAGGCCATTTGAAGTAGGAAATGACGGAAAGATGTATGATTATATCCGCGGAGTATTCTATGAGATAGATGTCGAATCCAAAGCACTGGAGATATGTGCTCTAAGAAGCCATATGTTGGTCAAGCCAAGGATATATAACAAGGAATATGAGGACAAGTACTACTTCTTCGGTAGATACGATTATGTTATTGTCTATTCCTATGCCAATGGCATGTATGATATCAGTCTCGTATATAAGGATGATTCCCTCAATATCAGCGAGCGCGATAAGATAACTATAAAAGGGTTTGGTGTGAATGATGATCTCTGCCTTCTGCATGCCGCGTACAAATATAATACAAGTCAAGACAGATATTTCGTCGAGTTGGAGCCATACGACAGCGAGTACAACTATTCGACTGCGATCGATGCAGAAAATGTGAAGATGAAGCTCATTAAGGAGTTCAACGAGGGGAATTCACCTGACATCTACTATGGAAACTTTTTCGACTTCGATTACTGGGGAAGGAACGGAATGGTGATCGATATGATAGAAGAGGTTGACAAGAGCGCGGTCATCAGTGATTCATCCATTATCAAGAACATGTATGACCTTATGTGTCATGATGGCCGTTGTTACTGTCTCTTCTCCGGGTACAGGATTAATGGGCTGATCTCACCTGCAGACCTTGTCAGTCCCGATGCTGTTGTTGATTACAGCTTATATGGCAATAGTAGATTTGCTGATGGAATGAAAGGGTATTACTCATCGATCGACATTGTTGATTTTATGATAAGGTATCCGATAGCTAATATGGTGAGAGAAAACAGATTTTTCACAGTGGAAGAAATTGAGAGGATACTGGAATATGGATATAGTATTGGTGTATCCAATCAGGACAAATACGGTGACGACGATATAATTATCAACGGAGACGATGATCTTACAGTAAAACAGACCATGATCGTCAGCATTCCAGATTATGCCCGTATTACTGATAATATGGGTATGATCCGTTATTATGGTTATCCATCAGTAGGAGGCACAGTTAACACGATAGAGCCTTTTGGACTAGTCGCCATCTCTTCGGGAAGTGAGCACCCTGATGCCTGCTTTGATTTCCTCACTATGATGTTCTCTAAAGAAAACCAGCAAGAACTGTTTGTGCAACAGGTGATGCCGGTAAACTCAACAGTATCCGACAGATATCTTCAATTAATGTCAGAACCGGAGAACATTCCCGATACAGAGGAGTTCTACAAGATGTTATCTTATGAGATGATCAAGGACCAGAATGGATCGTATTATCATCTCAATAATGAAGAACAGGCATACTTTAAGGAGATGATCAGCTCAGTTGATACAATGATTACCATAGATTGGGGTATTTATAACATAATAGCAGAAGAGGTTGAATCATATTATCTTCAGGGCAAGGATATACATGAGATAGCTAAGACGCTGCATAACAGGCTGTTATTGTATGTTCAGGAGAACTACTAAGTGCAAGACATGGAGATCATTGACGAGACTACTAAAGAAGAGATGGATTCCTATTATCATGATAATAATTCTATAGATATTGTTGCAGATAGACTTTATTCGAGGTTGACTTTATATGCGTCTGAGAACTACAAGTGACCATTTTTACAAGACATTGGCAATTATGATAATCTGTCTTATTTCCGTAACATCCTGTTCTGACAAAAGTAACCGGCATATCATGACTGTGGATGAACTGCCCATAGACATGGAAGCAGGGCAGGGAAGGATCTATATGGATCATAAGACTGAGCAGGGGGTCGATTATATTGCTGTTATGACTGCGGCGTACGGATCACATCTAAGAGATTTTTCAGAGGAAGAAATCTATGAGCTTCATGTTGGAGATGTTTTTCAATATGATCCTGACCTTGCGATTATCGTCGAGAAGATTGATAAAGATGAGCACCAGAAAATAGAGATTCCGGGATTAGCTGACGATTCGCGGCTTCCTGGTGTGATCTTTATTACTGATGAATGGTTTTTCAGACACAATCTAAGTTCAGATGGTGATCCCAATAGATGGCAATTATGCAATACAAAAGTAAATTACATTCATTACATCAAAGCTTTTACCGGGGAAGCGTTCTGGTTGCCTCTGTCTGATAACTGCAATATTACTAAGTCTGACGATAGTACAAGCATGCTTACCATCACCAGAGAAGAGCTGTTTAATATCCTTGACAATACGAAGAACGATATTGGAAGAGATTATCGCGTCTGTGAGTTTTCTACTATGAACAACAAAGTGATAAGCATAAAACTGCGAATGGATGAACCGGCAAGGTAAGTGCATGTGTGAATGTAATATGATAGACGAGACTACTTTCGAAGAGATATATGAGCACCTGTCGAGCACCTTATTCAATATCGCATATCACAATAATCGTGACCGCTCAGTATCTGAGGACATCGTTCAGGATGTGTTCGTGAGGCTGTGGCAGGGCAGGGACAGAAACACCTTTGTGTCAGAGGATCACATCAAGCACTGGCTCATACGGGTGACGCTCAACTGCATCAATGATCATTGGCGGGATATATTAAAACACCCTACTGTTCCGCTATGCGAGATAGATGAGCCTGCGGCGCCGGAAGAGCGCGATGAAGACACCTCGATGATCGACTGTCTTGCACCTAAGGAGAAGAGGATACTCAGGATGTATTACTACGAAGACATGTCATTTGGGCAGATCGCATCTATCAGCAATATATCTGAAGATGCTGCCAGGCAGAGACTGTCGAGGGCGAGGAAAGTCCTGAGGGAGAGACTCGTAATGTGAAAACAAAATGAGTATTATCGTGCACGAAAATGCGTCTAATTGGAATTTGTGCAAGATAAAAGGTTGTTTACTTGCACAAAAAGCGGAATGACGATATAATGTGCAAAAAGGGGGTCTCTATGAAACTCAAGCGGGAATTATATCTGGAACAGATACGTCCCTATTACGGATCAGATATTATAAAGGTCATAACAGGGGTAAGAAGAGCCGGCAAATCTGTCTTGCTCGACACTATAAAGGACGAATTGATCCAGAGTGGTGTAAATGCAAGTCAGATCATCTATATCAATCTGGAAGACCTGGATTATGATCATATCAAAAACGCGTCAGATCTGAATAGAGAGATCAAATACAGGATTACCAATGAGGACAAGTACTATGTATTTCTGGATGAGGTACAGCATGTGGATGAGTTTGAGAAAGCGCTGGCATCTTTCAGAGCGACACTCAATGTCTCGTTGTTTGTTACCGGAAGTAATTCTACACTACTGTCCGGAGAGCTGGCGACACTGTTGACAGGACGAACTGTCGAATTCGAAGTAATGCCCTTCACTTTCAGAGAGATGAAGGAGTTTTATGAGTTAAACAATATGAGCTGGAATGAAGAACTGTTCTATGATTATCTTAAGTGGGGAGGATTCCCGCTCCGTTTTGACTATGGCAGCGAGACATCTGTACAGAGATATCTGTCCAGTCTGTATGAGAGCATCGTGAACCGGGACATTGTTAAGAGGAGCAACAGTATAGACAGGAAATCGTTCATGGATATCTCACTCTATATTCTTGCAAATGCAGGGAAAGAACTATCTATAGATAATATCATTCGCGAATATGCAAAAAGCAATAAAAAGATATCGAAGAGAACAGTATATAACTATCTTGACCGCATGAAAAAAGCCTACCTAATCCATGGTGTCGGAAGATATAACATAACAGGGAAAACTGCTCTGTCGAACAAGGAAAAGCAGTATGCAGTAGATATGGGTTTCCGTACGATCAACACAAATACGATCAACTATGAGGATACTTTCTTTCTGGAGAATGTTATATATAACGAATTGCGCGCAAGAGGATATACGGTCTTTTCAGGAAAGACATACAAAGGTGAGATAGATTTTGTAGCTGTCAAAGATTCCAGGAAGTGCTTTATTCAGGTATCTTATCTCCTGGCAAATGAGGCAACTGTCCAAAGAGAGTTTGGTGCATATGATATGATCACGGATGCTTCACCTAAATATGTTATGTCGTTGGACAAGATGGATCTCAGCCATGATGGAATAGTTCATCTTAACATAATAGATTTTCTGCTTGGCAGGAAAGAACTCGTTCTTACATAAGCATAAACGTCTGCTGTCACTCTATCGCATTCTTACCAAAGTTCATCAGTTCTCCATACTGTTCGAGCTCGGCTAACTGCTGTTCGAGGATCCTGTTGTAGAGGTCTTCCTTCTCTGCCCAGATGGCTGCGACCTCGGGGACCGTGCGGTAGTCGGTGAGATCATAGTTCTCACTAAGATAGGAGCCGAAGTAGTCTGCGAACTTCTCCGCACCATATACGTTCAGGTGCTGTCCGCCATCGTATGTATCGTGGGTCATATCAAGGCCGATCTCATCCATCTTATCGATATAGTTGATATATGTCAGGCCGTTTTCAGATGCAAAAGAAGTTACCTGCGCATCCCATTCGGGGTACCAGTAGGGGTAGGTGATGGGGGCCTTTACAAGTATAAGATCGATCCCTTTGGACTTGCACAGATCTGTCATCTTCTGCAGGTAGTTCATGGCGTTGGAGCCGAACTCCGGATCGGTCAGGGATTTGGGATCGGGGAATGTCTCCATGGGCCTTACGTCAGCTCTGAGATAGTATCCGTTGATGCTCACCGGGTCGCGGCGGAACATGTATTTGAAGTCGGTGGCTTTCAGTTCCTGCCAGCGTGAGTGGAACCTCAGGAACGGGAAGACGTATTCGACCATGTTCTCGTCAGGGAGCATGGAGGCTTTGATGGCATTGATCTTGGAGGGGGACCAGCGCATGCCGTCAAGGGTCATGCGGTTATAAGTCTCGCTCTTGGGTTCGTTGTATTCAAGGGCGAGGACGTTGAAGACGACGACCTTGGGAGTCTCATAGCGGAGGGCATCCTCAAGCAGGTAGTAGGACTGCCAGACGAGCTGCTGGGAGTTGCCGCGGATGTATGAGGAGATGCCGTACTTGCGGTAGAGCTCCACGGTTGAGACGTTCTCGTAGAGTTCGCAGTCACCGATGAAGATGACCTCGTGAGGGGCTTTATCGTCGTAGTATTCGGCCGTTAATGCGCCCTCTACGATGCCGCGCATGTATTTGGGGATAAAGAGGCACGTCAGGAGAGCCAGCGCCATACAGACGATGACAGATACGGTTATTAGAGCTGTGATTCTTTTGCGCATCTTTGGCTACTCCTTTCGCGATGTTTAGAATTGGTTATAGATGAACTGGGTGGCGTCGTAGCCGTGCCCGTACGCACCGAATACGAGGGTGATGACGAGGAGCAGAGCCATGGCGCCGTACCAGAGCCAGGGTCTGTCGAAGAGCACCTCGCGGATGTCCTTCTTGCTCCTGTACTTGTAGATGCTGACGGCGAGGATGATGACAAGGCCGGCGGCGAGGACGATGTAGTCACTGCCTGACAGGCCGAGGTTCAGGAGGCTTCCGTCAGTGAAGATGTTCAGGTTGTACTTAGTGAACATGGTGCCCACCATCTTAAAGGTCATGGGCACGTCCCTGTAGCAGTCGAACATCCTGATGAGGCTCATGAGAAAGACCGTGCGGCAGATCTCGAAGACGCCGTACCATGCCTTCTCCTTCCAGCCGAACTTCTTATGGAACTTCTCGTAGAGGGGCATCAGCTCCTGGGATATCATGATCACGACGAAGTTCATGAGACCCCATACGACGAAATTCCACGCCGCCCCGTGCCACACACCGGTGGCGAGCCAGACGAGGAAAGCGGAGATATAGACCGTGAGCCTCTTGCCCCAGAACTTGCCCAGGTGCTCGCGGGACCATTTGGAGAGCTTCAGCATGTTCTTGTCCACCGACAGGGGGTAGAAGATGTAGTCCGTGAACCAGGATCCCATGGTGATGTGCCAGCGGTTCCAGTATTCCTTGATATTCTTGGAGAAGTAGGGGAGATTGAAGTTCTCCGCGACGGTGATGCCGAGGCACTGTGCGATGCCGATGGTGATATCTATGCCGCCCGTGAAGTCACAATACAGCTCGAAAGCGTAGAACATCATCGCCACGAATACGTACGCCCCCGTATAAGTCTCCGTATCTCCTATGAGTGCCGTGACTGCTGTTATTATCCTGTCTGCGATGACTACTTTTTTGAAGTAGCCCCAGAAGATCCTGATGAGTCCTGAGGTGAATGTTTTCTCCGTGAACTTATGGACTTCGTAGAGTGTCTTGGACAGGTCGCCGTAGCGTGAGATCGGTCCCTGAACCAGCTGCGGGAAGAAGGATACGAAGAGGGCCAGCCTGAAGATGTTTTTCTCCGCCTTGCAGGTGCCTCTGTATGTGTCTATCAGGTAGCCGACAGTCTGGAATGTATAGAAAGAGATGCCCATGGGGACGAGGATATCCACCGCCTTGAGGGCATTGGCTTCAGACAGGAAGTTATTGATGTTGTTGATGACAAAGTTGGTGTATTTGGTGACGGCCAGGATGCCCAGGTTGAAGAGCATGGAGATGAGAAGGATCTTCCATTTTGTTGCCTTGGCACGTGCCTTGGCTGCTTTCTTGAAGTCGGAGGTATATGTGCCGTCCTTTTTGGCGGCTGCGATGGAGAGGTCTGCTCTGTCCTGAGCCTTGTCCATGAGGACACCCGCGACGAACGCGGTGACGGTCGTAGTGCCGATGTAGATGAGATAGTAGGGGTTTGCTATCCAGTAGAAGACATAGCTTGCCAGAAGGAGCAGGGGCCACTGCCATTTGCCGGGCAACAGATAATAGAGCACGAACAGTATTATCGTGAAAGCTATGAATTCATAGGAAACGAACAGCATCTGTCAGTCTTCGTCCTCTAATCTCTTCACGAGGGCAGCGAGAGCCTCGGCAGAATTGAAATTCTCGGGGATGATCTCTTCGGCAGGGATCTGCACGTCGAGCCTGTCATCTATCTCCGCAACGATGCTGATGATGTCAAAAGAATCAATGATCCTGTTATCGACGAGGGACTTGTTTGTCTCGTAGTCAACGTCAGGGTGGAGTTCCTTTAGGATTGCGATGATCTCGTCCATGTATGTGTTCTCCTTTTGTCTTGGTTGGTTCCGGGCGGGTTGCTCCCGGTTGTCAGGTTGCCTGTTCCAGAAGTCTCTTGCGGTCGACCTTGCCGTTGGGTGTCAGCGGCATATCTTCAAGTCTGGTGAAGACAGCAGGGAGCATATACCTCGGGATCTTCTCCGTCAGGATGTCCTTAAGGTTGCCCTCCTCGATCGTGCCCGTATAATATAGCACAATCCTGTCCTTTTGTTTATTGTAAACAGCGCACGACAGATATATCCCGTCGATCGTGCTCACATTGGCCTCGATCTCGCCCAGCTCTATCCTGTGACCCATATGCTTGATCTGGTAGTCCTTGCGGGACACAAATACCAGTTCCCCGTACTCATTGTATCTGGCCAGATCGCCGGTCCTGTAAATGAGCTCGGGATAGTGCGTATTGAGCGGATTCTGCACGAAGACTTCCGCCGTCCTGACAGGGTCGTTATAGTATCCCAGAGTTATCGCTGTACCCCTGATGCAGATCTCTCCGACCTCACCGTTCTGTACGGGTGCGTCCTCGTCCAGGAGAAGTATATCAGTGTTGTCGAACGGCCTTCCGATCGGGATCACATCCCCCTCTTCGAAAACCCTGTTCACCTCATAGTAACAGCTCATACCCGTAGCTTCCGTAGGTCCGTACAGGTTGATGAACCTTGCTTCCGGCAGTGCCTCTCTCCACCTGTTGAACTGCTTTATCGGAAACACTTCCGACCCGAAAGCAACCAGCTTCAGCTGCGGCACTTCCTTCTTCAATGCGCCCAGCGCCGAGATCATGGTCAGTGCCGATACGACCCAGCACACCGTGTTGACCTTCTGCTCATTCAGGAACTCCACCAGCTTCAGCGGGAACATGAACAGCTGCTTTGGAACGATGGCAGTATATGCACCGAACTTGATGGTGGGATACAGCTCCTTCAGGCACGCATCAAAGTAGAAAGGACTCTGATTGCCGAACCTTGTATCACAGTCAAAACCAAGCACGTCCGAAAGGTGCTCGATATAGTCGATAACGCTCCTGTGGCATGCCGCGATGCCCTTGGGAACTCCCGTTGACCCGGAAGTGTAAACAATGTAGATGGGATCTGTGTCTATCTGCCTGCTGCGTATAGCCAGGAGCTTGTCATCGTTGACGGGCGTAGTGCTTATATCCTCATAAAGCGCGATCTTCCCGTCGTAATCGAATTCCTTTGCCATCTCCAATGTCTCACCCTCGCATATGATCAGCTCCGGCTTCATGGACCCGATGATCAGGTCGATCCTCATTCTCGGCATCTCCTCGTCGATGGGCACATAGGCGCACCCGCCGTATACCGTGCCAAAGAAAGTTGCTATGGCTCTCGGCGTCTTCTTCATGAATATGATCACAGGCTGCGCATAGAACCCGTTGTCAGCCAGGTATGTGCCGATGCTCCTGGCGGTGTTATACACCTCCCTGAAAGTCATCCTGCACCCGTCCCCCTCGAAAGACTCGTACGCGATCTTCTCAGGCACCTCATTTACTGTTCTCTCGATGTATTCCAGAACGTTCTTCTGCTGCATATCACTGCTCCGTTTTTATACTCTTGCCGCAGGCTTCGATCACCGTCATGGCAAGGATGTCCAGTATGTCAAAGTAAGGCGGTTCCAGTTTATTCTGATGCGCCACGACTGACAGCTCGGTGCACCCGAGTATGTAAGCTTCAGCGCCTTTGCCCTTGAGATGGTCTGCGACATTGTCGAGCTTATCCATATCGACTTCGCGGCCCGCTTTGACATCGTCATAGATGATCTCCGTGACTATCTTCTGACGCTCATCATCCGGCTCGACGGGGGTGATGCCATTTCTCAGGAGAGCATCTGCTATGAGTCTGTTCTTTATGCTGCCCTCCGTAGCGAGGATGCCGGCCTTTTTAATTCCAAGTCCCCTGAGCAGCGATGCCGTCTGCTCTATGCCGTTATATACAGGCACACTTATGTCTTCCCTCAGCTTCTGCTCAAAGAAAGCAGCTGTTATGCATGGAATCGCGATAACATCGACCTTCTGCTCCTCGAGCTTCTTAGCCAGCTCCAGTATCCTGGGATACGGATCCTCAGTACTCCTGCCCAGAAAGAAAGCAGTCCTGTCAGGTATCTGCGGACAGCTGTAGATTATCGTGTCGATGTGCTCCTGGTCAGTGGCTGCATCAGTCATATCGACTATCTTCTCGTAGAAGACAGCTGTCGCCATGGGACCCATTCCGCCGATTATTCCGAGTGACATAAGAAGTTGCCTGATCTCCTTTTTGGTATTGTGGCAGTCTTGCGGGGTAAAAGCCCCCGGGTCAACTGCACCTGCATATTATAATACATGCAATGTGAAAAGGGGACGTGTCACTTTTCACATTTTTGCAGAGCTGTTGCCTTGATTAGGTATCGTCGCAATACCCTCAACCGTACCCTCAAAAGCCTGTTTCAAACGCAAAACGGGGTATTGTTAACAAAATACCCTTAACTGTACCCTCAAAAGCCCGTTTCAAACGCAAAACGGGGTATTGTTAACAAAATACCCTCAACCGTACCCTCAAAAGCCCGTTTCAAACGCAAAACGGGGTATTTCAGTATTCTCGAATGCCATAATATAAAGGTACGCAAAAAAATGACAGCGGAATCATCTCCCGCTGCCACATAAAACCCGATAAAACCTGAATCAGTCAGATCACACCATACCGTTGTAGATGATGTTCTTAACTGTAGATCCGTCATCGCTCATAACGATAACGAGCATTGTGTCGTTAAGAACGTATGTCAGTGTTGTATCTGTCTCCTCGGTAGGATTGCCGTAAGCTGCTGTTACCTGATCCTTTGTGCTTCCGATGTAGATGCCCTCAGGTGTCTGTACTGTGTCATCGAACAGAGCGATGTTGGCGATAACGTCAGCTGCGCCGTTAGGGTTGGTGCTGATGACTACGGAACCGCCGCCGAATGTGAAAGACTTGCTCATGCCGAGACCTGCACATGAAGCAGCCTCGAAATACTGATAGTCAGTACCTGCAGTGCCGAGTGAAGGAAGGATTGCGTTGATATCTGTGTTAACACGGATATCTGTTCCCTTGTATGAGAATGTGTAACCCTCTACGCCCTCAGCTGCTGTTGTCTGAACAGGCATCTGACCTGCTGCTGACGTCTGAAGAGACAGGTCTGTCTGGTTGCTGTTTGTGTTATTGCATCCTGCAGCGATGCCCATTGCGAGAGCTGCTGTAAGTGTGATAGCTGCGATCTTGTGTAACTTCATGTCTATTCCTCCATTAAGTTCAAACAAAATTATCCGGCCGGATTCGCATACGACCACGGCAATAATACCACAACATATGGGCTGTCAATGGTATGCAACAATACAATTTATGCGCACGGCGGTATTTATTTAATTGTGAGATTTGTGAAGTCCAGTCTGTCCTGTACTGACTTTGTGGCACGGTCGGGAACGCCCGGTGCGGCGTTAGGCTGGTATGTGCCCATCTCTGAGTCGGTGCGCATGAACCAGTAGTCCTGATGCTTGCGCGTACGGGCGGAATCGCAGTTGTACCACTCGCCCTGGAGATAGACGACGTTCCAGCAGTGGATCCAAGTGGGGTGCTGGACATATGCGTAACGGTTGTCTATACCGGCGATATCAAGGAGTGCCTTTGTGCATGCATAGTAGTTGTAGCAGTCGCCGCGGCGGGTATTGAATCCCTGCATAGCGGCGCCGGTCCAGTGGGACTTATCGGAGTCATCAACATAGCTTATGTTCTCGTTGACCCACTTGCAGATCCTCATGGCGATCTCCACGTCCGTGTAGTCATCGCGGTCGATGATCTCGTCATAGACGGTCTGGGCAACGGCATATACCTCGTCGATATTGACGTAGTTGGACGGTCTTTCTTCAACGGTGACCTTTATGGGAACCAGTGCGACATTGCCCGAATCATCTGTGGAAACATAGTTGACCTCGTATGTTCCGGGCGTGTTGGTGTCCAGACCGGTAGTGTCGATGTCCAGCGTGGGATTCTCTGTGTAGTCGTCAGATACGGTTACGCCCTTAAAGAATTTCAGGTTGTCGCCTGCAACAACGGTCAGGTTCTGGGCGCCCTCGATCACAGGCGGCGTTGTATCCGCGAACACCGTGAAAGGCACATCCACGACACCCTTGTTGCCATATGCATCTGTGAGCTCCACAGGCACTGTGGTGTTGCCTGCCTTGCTGATGTTCGGCGTGCCCTTGTATGCCACGTTTACCGTGCCTGACAGGTCGTACAGGTTGGTCACTGTCTCGTTGGCGTCGGGGGCATGGCCCGCCAGGACTGTCTGCGGCACCGGCGATCCGGTCGGCGGCGTGGTATCGCACACCTCCAGCAGGGAAGTGGTCTTAAGCCCGTAAAGCTTGATCGATATCTGGTATGAGCCCGGCACGTCCGTGACGATCTTGGACAGATCCGACAGCACCGTTGCGTTATTCAATTCCCCGTCGAAAAAGATAGCGCGGTTCACGAACTCACCCGTCTCCACTTTCACATTGTGATTGATTTTCGCGAAATCAGTATTGAACTGCCATCCGAGGCCGACTCCCAAAGCTATTCCCGCAAGCGCGCTCAAGATACAGGCGGGCGTGTTTTTGCTCGCTCTGCGGCGGTATTTCTTTGATACGCCGTACATGGCCAGTTCATCGTTTGAATAGCGTGCCACGGTATCTCCTTTGCTTTGTTTGTCGGGTGGGCATAGTAAGCCAAAGTACAAGATAACACTTTTTATATTAAAAGAGAATAGTGCAGGTAAGGAGCAATTGTCGCAGATTTGAGGGAGGTGACGGCATTTTTTTGCAACAAATTGACAGTAGTGACCGTGCCATCTCCTGCCTTTGACAAATACCCCCTGGGGGTATATACTCGCGGCAGAGAAAACACAAAGGAGCAACCGCCATGGACGAATGTAACTGCTGCAGGACCAAGGAAAGATCTGCCGGCGACAAGCAGGCGCTTCTCAACAGACTGGCCCGTATCGAGGGACAGATCAGGGGCATCAGGAAGATGGTGGAGGAGGATGCCTACTGCATCGACATCATCAATCAGATCAGTGCAGCCACAGGCGGACTTACCAGCCTTAACAAGCTGATACTCGAAGAACATATTAAGACCTGCGTCGCGGAGGATGTGAGGGACGGAAAGACAGACAAGCTGGACGAACTTACACTCACGCTTAGAAAGCTGATGAACTGATGAAGAAATACAAAGTGACCGGAATGAGCTGCGCTGCCTGCCAGGCGCGCGTCGAGAAAGCCGTCAGCAAGGTTGACGGCGTTACTTCATGCTCGGTGAGCCTGCTTACCAATACCATGGGTGTGGAAGGTGACGCAGGGGATAAGGCGGTTATCAAAGCGGTTAAGGATGCCGGATACGGTGCATCAGTCCTTACCGATGAGGACACGCTGTCTCTCGGCAGGGATGAGCTCAGAAAGATGAAGGTGAGGCTCATTAGCTCCGTTATCGTGCTTCTTGTGCTGATGTATTTCTCCATGGGGCACATGATATCGCTGCCGGTTCCAATGATCTTCCACAACAAGCTTTATCTCGGGATCCTCGAGGCAGTGCTCACACTCGTGATATGCATCATCAATCGCAAGTTTTTTGTCAGCGGCATCAGGGCTGTATTCAATCTCAGTCCAAACATGGATACGCTGATCGCCACGGGAAGCGGGGCTGCTTTTATCTACTCGATGGCGGTGCTGATTACAGGGGAGGGCGATTACTACTTTGAGTCGGCCGCCATGATACTCACACTTGTTACCGTGGGCAAGACACTGGAGCAGTATTCCAAGGGCAAGACAACGTCCGCTCTGGAGAGCCTTACGAAGCTGGCTCCCGACACGTGCACGATAGAGGAAGACGGGCAGGAGAAGACCATCAGCACCAAAGATCTCAAAGCAGGCGATACCGTTATCGTAAGGCCGGGGGAGAGTTATCCCTGTGACGGCGAGATAACGGAGGGTGAGACATCATCCGATGAGTCTATCGTGACGGGCGAATCAATGCCGGTGGATAAGAAGACGGGAGATATGGTCATCTCTGCCGCCATCAACCTGACGGGATATGTCAAGGTGCGCGCCACCAGAGTAGGTCACGATACAACGCTGTCGCAGATAATTACCATGGTCAGTGAGGCTTCGGCGACGAAGGCGCCGGTGGCAAGGCTGGCAGATAAGATATCCGGGGTTTTCGTGCCGGCTGTTATGGGTGTGGCGGCTGTGACTTTCGCGATGTGGATGATACTTGGCAAAGACGTGGGTTACAGTCTCGCGCGGGCCATAAGCGTGCTGGTGGTGAGCTGTCCGTGCGCACTGGGACTGGCGACGCCGGTGGCGATAATGGTCGGATCGGGCGTGGGCGCGAAGCACGGGATCCTCTACAAGACGGCGGGCGCTCTGCAGGAGGCGGGCAACGTTAAGATAGCCGCCATCGACAAGACGGGAACAGTGACCACCGGTGTCATGAAAGTGGCGGAGGTCGGGCCGGAAGACGGCGTCGGCAGGGAAGATCTGATAAGGCTTGCTGCGGCCGCCGAACGTGGCTCGGAGCATCCCATAGGCAAGGCGATAGCGGCGCTGGCAGAACCTTCGGAGGAGTATGTTATACAGAGCTTCAAGGCACTGTCAGGATCCGGCGTGGAGGCCGTTGTATCGGGGCATAAAGTGCATTGCGGAAACATCGGTCTCATCAGGGAGGTGACCGGTCTTGAGATTCCGGAGAGGGAGCAGGATCAGGGTGTGATCTACGTGGCTTGTGACGGCAGTTTTATCGGCAGCATCACGGTTGCTGATACCATCAGGGAGGACAGCAGCAGAGCCGTTGAAGAACTGCGTAATATGGGCATTTACACAGTGCTTCTGACCGGCGACGGAGAACAGGCGGCGCGGGAGATCGCGGACAGGGCCGGCGTGGATAAAGTTATCTGGAAGGTGACGCCTGCAGGCAAGTCTGATGTTATCCGCCAGCTTCGCGCATATGGAAAATGCGCCATGACCGGCGACGGCATAAACGATGCTCCCGCCCTTACGGAAGCGGATACCGGCGTGGCCATCGGTGCCGGAACGGACGTGGCTATCGACAGTGCCGACATAGTCCTGATGAACAGCTCGCTCTCGGACCTGGCGGCGGCCATAAGACTGTCCCGCCGCACATACAGGGTCATACTCCAGAACCTGTTCTGGGCGCTGTTCTATAACGTGCTGCTGATCCCTGTGGCCATCGGCGCATATACCGGTCTCGGGATCACTATGACGCCCGGGCTTGGGGCTCTGGCTATGAGCCTGTCGAGCCTGTTCGTGGTGACGAACGCGCTGAGGCTCAATCTGACGGATATCTATAAAGCGGGATCCGGGCACAAAAGATCCGCGATAAGTGATATAACAGTTAACGTAACAGCTACTGAGAAGGAGGACACCAAGATGACAAAGACAATGAAGATCAACGGCATGATGTGCGGTCACTGCGAGGCAAGGGTAAAGAAGGTTCTGGAGGCCATCGACGGCGTCGCATCGGCGCAGGTGAGCCACGAGAAGGGGGAGGCTTTGGTCACGCTGGACGGCGACGTCTCCGACGAAGTTCTCACAAAGGCTGTGACCGATCAGGATTATGAGGTCGTATCCATCGGATGAGAGTGGTATAATCTTTACTATTCTGCATATCGAAAGGATCTAATGGCAATAATATGGCTTTCTGGAATAAGAAAAAGCAAGATAACGATGAAGAAGAGAAGCTGAACGGTCAGGCGGCAGGTGTTGCTGACACGGCTGCGGATGATATGGACGAGGCGATGCGCGCCATCACCGAGGCGATGGACGAGGAGCGCGCTGAGCAGGCTGAGAAGGCCAAGGAGAGGGCTCAGGAGTCTGAGCGTATCCTCAAGGAGATGGAGGAGGCCAGAGAGCGTGCGCTCAAGACGGCTTCCGAGTATCTGAGCGAGTCTTCCGGTGACGAGAAGAGCGACGGCCGCAAGTTCTACATGATGGTTGAGGGACCTTCCGACTACGCACCTAAGGGTGAGAAGAACATAATGGTGGAAGGCAACTGCTACGGCAAGATCAACAAGGGAGATGAAGTCTTCATCTATAAGCCTGATTACACTGTGATCACCATGAAGGTGGAGGATATCAGGACCGGACCTAATCTCTTTGCCGAGACCGCCGAGAACAAGCACCTCGTCATCGAGCTTTCCGGCGAGAATAAGGAAGAACTCCCGAGGTTCTCAGTGATTACCGATTCTGTTCCTGACATGATGGAGCAGAAGCACCAGCAGATCACAAATCCTCTGATCCTCGGTCTGTCTTTCGAGTTCAATCTCTATGCTGCCGATAAGGAGTTTTTCTCGGTTCTGGTAGGTGCGATCGTTCACGGACAGTATGTGACGCATGCGAAGCTGGATCCGTCATCCATCAGCAAGGGTAAGGGCAAGGTAAGCATCATGTCCATCCGTGACGACAGCGAGCAGGACGGACTGCTGATCCCTGTATTTACTGACGTTTACAACATGTCCAGGGCAAGAGCCAAGTTTAAGCCCGAAGAGGTTACGGTACTGCCTCTGTCATTCCCGCAGCTGGCGGAAGTATCCACTACACAGAAGCACACGGGATTTGTCATTAACCCGTTCGGTCCCGTATCGATAAAGATCCCTGCGCATCTGATCAATGATATACGCAGGATGGAGAGCTATAAGAAAGAGTTTGCCGGTGCTGATACCGGTATCAGCGTTAATGCCGGTGCTCCCGGAGTTCCCGCCGGTGTTGCTGCTGCCGCAGCTGGTGCTCCCAAGGCCGTAAGGATCGAGATAATGGTTCCGCCGGAGACTCCTGAATACAAGGCTCTGCGCGGTGCGCTTCTGAAGCAGTGCCAGGCTGACCCCAACATCAGGAGGGCAGGCATTGTCATCAGGAAAGAGCAGGGCCGCAGGGGAACGCACTATCTGTGCATCGTTGACTGTCCCGAGAACGTCGAGAAAGAGACGTTTACGAAGCTGTTCATCGCGATGAAGCCGCTGACGGGGAACCACCAGATCGTTTTCGAGAGGTATGATACCGTGGTGTTCGCGGATGATTATTTCTCGAAGCAGAAGCTCATATACGAGAAGAAATAAGCTTTATCCCGTATTCTGACTCGTCGATCGTGTCCTCTGTCCGGCAGAGGGCTATGCCGATGTCGGCTACTGCCAGGCATCCGATGACCTGCTGTGCCTGTGGCGCGATGAGACCTTTTTTGAGATAACCGATCGTGACTGTGAGGTCTGACACTACGCAGATCTCATATTCGCCGGTATCGCCGTTCATGCCGCTGTTGATGTCCGCGGAGACGACGTATGCGCCATTTGTGCGTTCATCGTTGATGGCTCTGATGGCTGCCGCGTAATTCTCCCTCGGAGTACCCTTAAAACCCGTGCCCAGCATGGCGTCCACTATGATGCCGCTGTTTGCCAGTTTTTCCCGGTCGAAAGCTGTTATCTCCACACCGCCATCTTTTGCTTTTTCCCTGTAAAATTCCGCGTCGGGAGACACTTTATCGCTCAATGTGAGGACTTTTACGGGCAGATCCAGCTCCTTCAGGAGGATAGCCAGTGCAAACCCGTCACCCCCGTTATTTCCTGAACCTGTAACAATGTTAATTGGCTTTTTTGAGCGCCATTTGTCTGTCGAATCGAGGATCCCGCGGGCCGCTCTGGCCATCAGAGTGAGACTTGGCACGCCGGAGTCTATTGTCATGGCATCTGACTGCCTCATGTTGTCAACTGAGATGAGATCGATCATGTTTTTGTACCCTGTCCGGCATCGTGCTCTGTCCAGATCACGACCTCTTTGGCGGTCCTGGTCTTCTTTACGTCGATTATCCGCTGGTTGGATGAGCCCCTGAACTGGAGTGTGAGGTCTCTGAGGTCCTCTTCGAACCTGCCGTCGATCAGCACGTCGATGAGGTCCAGGATCTCCGCAGTCTCGGGTATGGAACAGTGCGGGTTGCGGCCTGTCAGCTCCTCGTATGTATAGCCTGAGTACATCCAGATGTCTTTGTCCGGGAAAGTCTGTTTTGTCCTGGCGATAAAGGGCAGAAGCGCCTTCTGGTTCTCCGGTTCGAACGGATCGCCTCCAAGTATCGTGAGCCCCTGTATGTACGGGGGATTCAGCAGTTCCAGTATGTGATCCTCTGTCTCCGTCGTGAATTCGGAACCGTAGGTGAACGACCAGGTCTCCGGCTGAAAGCATCCTTTGCAGTGGTTACGGCAACCTGAGACAAACAGCGATACCCTCACCCCGGCGCCGTTGGCGATATCATGATCCTTGACCGCCCCGTAGTACATCTTATAAGCCGAGCTCCCTGCAAAAGTGATGCCAGTTCCTGTTGGCCTCCACATCCTCATCCCAGGGCTGTGACAGGATGGTGACGAGAAGGGCCTTGTGCTGATAGCGCTGTTCATCGTGATTGTAGTTAAAATGCCCTCTCGTATCGAACTTCTTCAATGCCTTTTTGAACTTTTTTATGATCTCCTGACAGTCATCATCAGTGAGCGTCCGCTCCGTCGTGATCACGATCGATGCCTCGGCCGAAGAAAAACGCATCGTACTAAGCGTATTCTTGATACTTGGCATATACTCGTGCTGGTTCTCGATGCTTATAGTCAGCCCGTACTCCTCCTCCAGAGCGGAAGTGTCAAACTCATCCAGAAAACACTCAATATACTTCTCATCGAAATCAGACACATACGTTGTATGATACTCATAATACTCGAAGTCCTGCATCTTGGCCTTATGGTCGTACGTACTTACGGTGTAGTCGAACCCCAGCTCCTTGTCGGTGTAGTGGTGAACGTCGCCGTCAACCTTGCCCTTCTTATTCTCGCCGCAATACAGGTCAGCGTAGTTGTCCTCAGGGTGCACCGCGTCACCCACCGCATTCACGAAAGCCCTGACAATAAAGCACCCCGACATCGCCAGCGCCATTGATGTGATAAGTAAAAGAGCAGCAAGTTTACGTAACATGGTGGTTCTCCTTTTTGCATTTTATGCTTCTGATTATATAACTTTTCTGAAAAGGGTTGGGGTATTTCTATTCAAGGAGACCTGTCCCATTGTCACATGCAAAACCTGAAACTCCCGAAGCGAGAACGCACAATTTGTGCTGCAGAACTCCCGAAGCGAGAACGCGTGTTTTGCGCCACAAGTTCCGCAACCGGCGAAGCCGGTGAGGACCTGTTCGAAGTGCCGCAAAATACGCGTTCGAGCCCTAGAGGTGCATCACTCTCTCTGCGATCTCCTGGGTCCTGCCCTGGTTCCAGAACTGGGTGCCGATATAGCCGCATGTTCTTCTGGCAACGTTCATCTTGTTCTGATCCGTGTTGCCGCAGTTGGGGCATTTCCAGATGAGCTTGCCGTCTACTTTCTCGATAACGATCTCACCATCGAAGCCGCAGACCTGGCAATAGTCCGACTTGGTATTCAGCTCCGCATACATAATGTTGTCGTAAATGAACTGTATTACTGATATGACTGCAGGGATATTGTTCTGCATGTTGGGTACTTCCACATAGGAGATGGCACCGCCGGGTGACAGGCGCTGGAACTCCGACTCCAGTTTGAGCTTCTGGAAAGCATCTATCTCCTCGGTTACGTGAATGTGGTAGGAGTTTGTGATGTAATTCTTGTCGGTAACGCCTTCGATGATGCCGAACCTTCTCTGCAGGCACTTGGCAAACTTGTATGTTGTTGACTCGAGGGGCGTTCCGTAGATGGAGTAGTCAATGTGTTCTTCGGCCTTCCACTCAGCGCAGGCATCGTTCAGGCGCTGCATGACCTCAAGGCCGAAGCGGCGGCCTTCATCCTCGGTGAGTTTCTTGCCTGTAACTGCATATACGCATTCCCAGAGTCCCGCATAGCCGAGGGACAGGGTGGAATATCCGTTATAGAGGAGCTTGTTGATCGTCTCGCCCTTCTGAAGGCGGGCGAGGGCACCGTGCTGCCAGAGGATGGGAGCTGCATCGGACAACGTGCCCTTCAGCCTCTCGTGTCTCAGGCGGAGTGCCCTGTGGCAGAGGACGAGTCTCTCGTCAAGTGTCTCCCAGAAAGCAGCGACCTTGTCTGCCTTCTGTGACTGGCGTGCTGTGCATGCCACGTCAACGAGGTTCAGGGTAACGACGCCCTGATTGAACCTGCCGTAGTACTTGGGGTTGCCCTGTTCATCCACGTAAGGGGTGAGGAAGGATCTGCATCCCATGCAGGTGTAGCATCGGCCGGTGCCTGTCTTGTCGACCTTGAGCTGGAGCATCACTTTCTCGGAGATGTAGTCAGGGACCATTCTCTTGGCGGTGCATTTTGCCGCGAGCTCCGTGAGGTAGTAGTAAGGGCGGTCGGGGGCGATATTGTCTTCCTCGAGCACGTAGATGAGCTTCGGGAAAGCAGGAGTCACGTAAACACCCGCCTCGTTCTTGACGCCCTGGATGCGCTGCTTCAGGATCTCCTCGATGATGAGGGCCAGGTCGGCCTTGAGCTGAGGGTCTTTGGCCTCGTTCAGATACATGAATATGGTGATGAAGGGCGCCTGACCGTTGGTGGTCAGGAGCGTAATGACCTGGTACTGGATGGTCTGGACGCCTCTGGAGATCTCCTCATGGAGACGGCTGGCAACCATCTTCGACAGCATCTCATCGGTGAGCTCCACGCCCGCTTCCTTCATCTCCTCCTTCACATATCTGGTGATCTTCTCTCTCGATACCTGCACGAAAGGAGCGAGGTGCGTCAGCGATATGGACTGTCCGCCATACTGGTTGCTGGCCACCTGTGCGATTATCTGCGTGGAAATATTGCATGCGGTCGAGAACGACTTCGGCTTCTCGATCATTGTGCCCGAGATCACCGTTCCGTTCTGGAGCATGTCCTCGAGATTGACCAGGTCGCAGTTGTGCATCCTCTGCGCGTAGTAGTCTGAATCGTGAAAATGTATTATGCCGTTCTTGTGTGCCTCGACGATATCCTGGGGCAGAAGGAGCCTGCATGTCAGATCCTTGCTGACCTCGCCGGCCATATAGTCGCGCTGTACGCTGTTGACCGCGGGGTTCTTGTTGGAGTTCTCCTGCTTGACCTCCTCGTTGTTGCAGTCGATGAGGGACAGGATAGTATCGTCTGTTGTGTTTGCTCTCCTTACGAGGGTGCGGGTGTATCTGTAGGTGATGTAGAGCTTCGCGACCTCATAGGCGCCGTGAGCCATGATCTGCTTCTCCACCAGGTCCTGGATCTCCTCCACGGACATGGCGCGGCTTGCTTTCTCGCACTGCTTTGTAACGGAGTCGGCGATCCTCTCGATCTGGACCGCGGTCATCCTCTCGTTCTCGTTGGCTGCATTGTTTGCCTTTGTGATGGCAGCAGTGATCTTGCTCTGATCGAAATCAACCTCAGCCTTATTACGCTTAATGATCTTCATATTCTTGTCCCCCTATCGCGAAAGGTCGTTCCTTAGGCGAATGAAATGATTGTACCACTACTTATGGGTATAGAAGCTCCCATTGTTTATCTTTTTTGCTCTTTGTTGTGACTCATTCTAACACAATATATTGTGTGAATGTGGCATTCTGACCACAATATATTGTGGTGTAATCTAATTGTCACATGTCTGTCAAAAAAGCCCTTCCGAGGTAATCTCTACGGGGCTTTGAGGCTTCTACGGGGAGGGCGCGGCGCCACAGACCGGTAACCGATTGCACAAATTTGGAAGGCTGGTTTTGTGCTGCCGGTACAAATGGGGCGCCGGTTTTTTCGCGCGGCAAGATTATGGGTATAATCTTATTCATGAGCACAGCGAAAACAACACAGAAGAACAACAGACTGTCTTTCTTCGCGGCCGTCTGCTTTCTTGCGGTGGGCATGCTCTGCCTGCTCAAGTCGATGACCCTGGACCGCAACGTCACGTGGAACGAAGACCTCCGCACATTCTATTGGGGGCTTACTATGTGTTTCGTGCTGTGGGGCGCGCTGACCCTGGCGGGGAAGAGAACGGTTACTCTCATTCTGCCGCCGGTCGTGGGTCACATGACGATCGCTCTGATCGTTGTTTTTGGACATGGGACGGGTGTATTGTTTCTTATTCAGTTTATTGTGGCGATCGCTGTGCCGGTGCTTGTCGGCTTTTACAACACGCTGGAGATATTCGGCAGGATCGGCCGTAAGGCTGTGGTGGCGACGAGACTGATCTGGCTGGCACTGGCGGCCTTCTTTCTGGTGTTCAGTGTCATAATCGGATTTACCCGCAATATCTCGATGGCCTGCATGTATCTGTTTTTCTTCATATCGGCCCATCTTATCACGATGCCGTGCACCATCAGGGCGCTTAGGATATTCATGCCTCTCTCTCGTGGCGTGTTCTGGCTGCCCGGTGTGATGGCGCTGGTATTCAGCGTGAATTTCTTCAGTGAGGACAGCTACGCGTCCGTGTGGCTGAATCTTCTTACCTGTGTCTCGCCGGTTCTCGTAGGGGCAGGAGCTCTGTGCTTCGGAATATGGATGACCGGTGTAGTGCGTGAGGATGAGGGCAGGACGGATCTGAAGTTCAGAATTACTTTTGCTCTGGTCGCTGTTCTTCTGACCAGTGTGTCATATTTTCTGTTCTGGAGCGTGCGTGACAAGGATCTCAAGGTGCGCCAGGACAGGGCGGTGTCG
Organism: Ruminococcaceae bacterium YRB3002; assembly: GCA_900099715.1. Classification (GTDB taxonomy): domain Bacteria; phylum Bacillota; class Clostridia; order Saccharofermentanales; family Saccharofermentanaceae; genus Saccharofermentans. Next base: position 27,237 of record FMTG01000016.1, read on the forward strand.
GCGTTCAGGACGCAGGTGCTGAACAGGGATGAATATAATTGGAATGAGATGGAAGGGGATGAATTCTATGTCCCGCGGGACAGGATCTCCTACAATATCGCGTATGCGGATCCGGAAGGAATGCCGGTCCTGTTCCTGAGGTGCGACAGTGCTGCGGGGGGTGACTACCATCGAGTTGTCCTTTACGACGAGCAGACGGGCGTTGTCAGACAGGTTTTCGGGAAAGAGATCTATTCCAACCTGGTCGGTTATCAGCCGGTTGATGAGGAACACAGATATCCGATCGTGATCTTTGTCTGTGGAAGCATGGGTGACCACAGGGAGTATGTCTGTCAGGTGATCGGGAGCGAGATGACCGTTCTCGGATCATGCAATGATTATTCCATGTCACCCAGGCCGGATCTTCCAAACGAGTATACGTGGAACGGCCGCACCGTTGATGAGGAGGAATACCTCAGTGAGCACAGCAAGGCGGTCGATGAGAGCAAGCTCGTAGAGGTTGAGTGGAATCATTGGTAAAATGGGCTCGCGACCGCTTGCCCGCTTCAGTCCTCGTCGCTTCGCTCCTGCGGTAAGTCCGCTCGCAAGGGCAGCGCTCGCCCTTCGGGAATAACTGCGGCGCAAAATGTGCGTCCTCGCTTGACAACTGAACGGCTTTTTACCATGTTTTACATGTGACAGTGGGACAGGTCTCCCACAATAAAAATTCCACTAACCGTTCCATTAAAAGACGCTTTCAAATCAAAAAAGTGGAATTATTAACAAAATTCCATCATCCGTTCCACTTTAGGGGCATTTCAAATCAAAAAAGTGGAATCTGAGCCTTAGTCACTCCCCGAGTGGCAAGTGTCATTTACCCAAACTGCCGGACAACAAAAATACCCGCACCCGTACCCTCAAAACATCATTTCAAACGTAAAACGGGGTATTATCAACAAAATACCCTCAACTATACCCTTAAACAACCGTTTCAAACGTAAAAAAGGGAATTTTATATCCATTTCACAATTATTTGGATTTGGGTCCATGCTATTCGACTCAAATCAAAAATATTCAAATAAAGGTCCATAGTTCATGCGGTGTATGCTAACGAACGATCTTTTTAACTCCATTTCGCGAAAAAAACGACTTTGGCGTAAACCTACCACAGGCTCTCGACCGAACGCTCGCTTCAGTCCTCGTCGCTTCGCTCCTGCGGTAAGTCCGCTCGCGTTGGCCGCTTGTATGTCAAAAGTCGGTTTTTAGAAGTTTGACATACAAAATCACATGAAAATGTATGTCAAAGTTGGATTTTCGAGAGTTTGACATACAAAATCTTAATATCTGTATGTCAAATTTCATTTTTCCAACATTTGACATACAAAACGGCCCATTTTAGTATGTCAAATATCGATTTTTAGAACTTTGACATACAAGAGCAGATCCGGCAGGGAAATGCGAAGCGAGGAAGGACAATTGTCCCGCACCTTTGGAGACTGCGACGTGCGGGACAATTCTGTTCTTCCGAGCTATTCACATCTGAAGCCCGAACACCCAGCCCGCCAGCGGGCTCAGCACGATCATCACTGCAGAGAAACAGAACGAGCTCACAGAGATCAGAGTGGCGCGCTGGGCTGACGGGATCATGTTGTTGAGCTCGATGTCAGCCCTTATCTGGATCATGTCATCTGCGAACGCTGCCAGGAATCCGCCCATTGTCATGACAAGCGGAACAGATGTGAAAGACGCCATAAAGCCTGCCACGACCATAACAAGGCACAGTGCGAACAGCCTCCCGAACTTCCACTTACGTACTCGCGATGAAGCTCGGGCACCGATAACTCCGCCCATGGACATGATGAACAGCAGAGGCCCGAGCAGAAGGTCGGTAACTCCCGCCAGCGGGAGCCTTGCCTGCAGGAAGAACAGCAGAAGTATATCTACCGCACCGACGATGCAGTTGCGGAGTATCAGCAGGGCGGCACGTCTGTTGCCGCGCATAAAAGATACACTCTCGATGACTGTTGATCTGAACCTCTGAGCCACTGATATGTGGCGGCGTGAAGTGATCACGTTGTTCTCGCGAAGTCCGAGGACTACTACGAACTGGACAGTCGCGATCAGAACGCTAAGCAGCTGTGACATGGTGTTGCCGATCATGACAGCGATGCCTGCGGCCAGGGTGGCGGCGCCGTTGGCGATGCGGTAGATTATGGTCTGGTTCGATATGTACCTGTCGTAATCGGGTGTGCGGTCCGCCTCGGCCAGGGTGTCATATGCCAGTGCGCTGTCGGAGCCTGTGAAGAAGTTGTAGGACAGTGCAGAGAAAGCGATGCTCACGAGGACTCCGGTAAAGGAATCCCAGTAGGCCCTTGTCAGGGCGCTGAGGATGGTGGCGAGGCAGGACATCATGAGGCTTCTTTTGCGCCCGAAGACATCGGCGAACACGCCTGACGGGATCTCGCAGGTGATGCTTACAAGATGAAATACCGTCTCGGCGATGCCCACCTGGATCAGGGAGTATCCCTGGGAGACCAGGAGCAGCACCCAGGCGGCGCCGGCTATCGATATGTTGCCGAGGGCGTTGAAGGCGTATAGCTTACGCAGTTGTGACTTGTAGTTTAAGTTATGGACAGACATAAAAAATCTCCTTTCGAATCTGAGAAATTACTCTCGATATCTGTGAGGAGAAAGAGCGCTTTTTCTGATATGAGAAAAGGGTTATTTACCTGAAAAAGGGCGCACTTCCCCTACGGGAGACTTTGCAGAACCCGTTCATGAGCTGGATGTTGGGTGTGATCCAATACATGTGTGCGCTCCTTTCGCGATGTTGTAATGATATGCGGTGATTATACCTGCGGACAGCGTATGCGTCAATGACCGTCTCGATGACCGTAACGCTTGTAGACGATCTCGCTGGCTTCAATGGAGTAGAGGAGATTTCCCTCGCGGCAGAAATCCATGACGAAGCCGTCTCCCAGGACTGATTCCCTTACCTGTATCTTGTCGATGGCGAAGGTCAGACTGCCGCCAACCTCGGGAGGGTAGTATTCGGCTACATCGGCAAGCTTGAAGCTGATGTGGTCTGTGAGTACACACTCGTTGAACCAGGGCTGGACCATCAGGGCTTTAGATGTGCCGCCGTAAGAGGAGGGACGGAGCTTTACGGTGAAACCCACGTTGCCGTTCTTGTAGTACTTGATGGTGACGTCGCAGAGGGAGCTCGAGTGTCTGCTGCTGTTGATGAACAGCATCGCGTATATGGGATTGAAGCTGTGATATACGCGCTTGTCGGTGGTTGGCTGTCCCTCGGAGACGCGGGCAAGCATCTCGTTGATGTTGTCCCTGACCTTCTCGTCGCCGTATGCGTAATCGTGCTCTATGCGCATGTCGATTGCCAGCCTGGCGATGAGGAGATAGCATTTGGCCAGCTCCAGTGATCCTTTAGAGGCGGCGGGGTCGATCTCGTTCATGCTTATGTCGCGGTGGAGCTTGCCCATCCTGAATGCCACGTCCGCCAGATCGCAGCCGTAATCGCCGCCCTCGAACTGAACCTTTGTGTCAGAATAGAGATTCTGGATCATGCTCCTGGCCAGGTTGTTGTTGCGGGCCACATACTGCCCCTTGGCAAACATATCGGCGAGCTTGTACTTGGACTCCACTATCCCGTAGGTGGAACCGATGGAGAAATAGAAGAATGCCTTCTCATAATCGGGTTTTCCGTCAGGATCGAGCCTGCCGTAGTAGTAGATGTATCCCAGCGTGTTTGCCGCCTGTCCGAAGCTGTGTTCGCGCCACAGAATATCAAGGAGCCTGGCGGATTCCTTCCAGTCACATTTATAGACAACATTGCCGCCGTAACAGGCATACGCCTTGATGCGGATCGCATTGGGATTGCCCAGTTCCACCAGCTCGTCCGTAAACCTGCGCCACAGACGTCTCGTATCGTCGTCGCTGTCCTTGAGCAACACCTCGTTGTCGTACTGCATTATGAAGCGCTCTCTGATGCGTTCGGAATAATGCCTCTTGTCGACAGGCAGTTCTTCCTCCTCCTCGAAAGCCTCGATCTCCCGGATTATCGCATCTACATCAAGATACTCCACCACGGGTGCGAAGGTTACCCTGCCGTAGTCTGAATTGCTGTAATCCGCCAGCAGGTCCAGCACGTAAACGAGCATGTCATCCTCGGTAACGGGGAGGATGGGTTCGACCTGTCCCATGCCGCCGGAGGATGTGTCGCTGAAGATATTGCGGATCATGAGGGCCTCATCGCACTTGAGGATAAGGGGGAACCACCAGCCCAGGAGAAACTTGTCATTTGTCAGCTTGTCGTCGCGGACATACTCCAGCGCCTCCTTCACATCAGCGAGGGAGAGGGGGTATGTTCCTTCGAACTCCACGTCAGCCATGGGATCGGCGTCGCAGTCGGCAGCGATATCGTTCCAGTCGGCAGCGAATTTGGCGAAGTCCATGAGCTTATTGAGCGTGACAAAGATAGTGTTATCGTTATTCATAATAGCGGGTATTATACATTATTTTCGCGAGGTTGACCATTGAGGCGCTCGCTGATGATGGCGCGGCGCTGTTCGATGAGGACGGAGAGCCTTTGGACATCGATGCCTTTGAGGAGATCCGAGTCAGGATGTTCGGTGATCAGGTCTTCGATCCTCATCAGTATCTCGTCCTCGTCAGTGTAAGACAGGCGGCCCCAGGCGGATCTGCGCTCCAGGGATACGATGTCTTCAGTAGTGGATATCTCACCGCCCCGGGTGAGCTCCGCAATAAAGCCCAGGACAAGCTGCATCTTGACCTTCTCGGCATTCTTGCCGTATGCCCATTCTATCTCGGCATTATGACCTGCCATGAGGAGCGATTCAGACAATCTTTTACCGGGGTTGTCGGCTACAGTCTCCTCCCTGTCCACAGACTCCGGAGTGTACGGTTCGTGTATTCCTGCTGCGCGCATGGCGGTGTCAACCGTAAGCCTCACGTTGCCCTTATGGACAAGATCTCCTGCGCCGAACTTTATCAGTTCGTCATTGACCACGCCGTCATGCTCGGTCATGAAGAATCTTATCCCTCTGTCCTCCAGCTTGTCGCGCAGTGCTTTGATGCGGTCTGCAGCGGTGATATCGATGCTGCCGATGCCGCTGCCGTAAACGATGACGATCTTCGTGTCATCTTTGATCCCCGCCTCGATATCAGAGACAAAAGTATCGATATTCGCGAAGAAGATATTGCCGCCGAACCTGTAGATGAGGGCGCCTTCTACGGGAACGGCATTTTTGTTGCGCTTCAGTGAATAGAAGCCGTCACGTCCCGTGATGATGCCCATGTATGACCTCGGAGGAGTTACAGCCTTGATTATGACTGCAATGAACGAGAGGATCACGCCGATCAAAACGCCATAGACAGTACCGAATATCAGCACGCCTGCCATGGCAGCGATGAATATCAGGAAGTCTTTGGGACTCGTCTTGAGAAGACGTCCGGCAAGGTGAAATTCGCATGCGGTCAGAAGTGCAGCCACCACGATCCCGGTCAGGACGGGAACGGGAAGATATGCGATGAATCCGGTGCCGAACAACAGTATCAGTGCCATGAAGACGGATGCTGCGATGCTCATCAGCTGTGATCTTCCGCCGAACTGCCTTACGATGGATGTTCTTGATACACTGGCATTTACGGGGCAGCATCCGAAGATGCCCGATACCAGGTTGGCGCCGGTATATGCCAGCACTTCGCGCCTGCTGTCCAGGTCATATCCGTCATTGATCGCATTCTGCCGTGATGCCAGAAGTGTCTCGGACATGATCACAAGAGCGATCGTCATGGAACCGATAAAGATATCAGGAAGGATATCAGGATCTACAGTATAGAAAGTGGGAAGCGGCAGTCCCGAAGGAACCTCGGGAAGCAGCTTCACGCCGTAATCCGTTATGCCGGTAAATACAGTCAAGAGCGCACCTGCGGCCATCATTATTACTGACATGGGGATCTTCGGGGCGAGCTTGCGGACAATAAGTATCACTGCCACAGTTGCCGCGCCCAGAACCGCCGACATCAGGTTGTAGGACGTTCGCTGTTCCCATATGTGGGCCAGCAGTTCGAAGACTTCGCCGGTCCCGGCGGTACCGCCCATGAGCTTGGGCACCTGTATCAGTATGATCTCGATGCAGATACCGGTAATGAATCCGCCCATTACAGGAGTGGATATGTATTTTACGGCTCTACCTGCCTTGAGCACGAAGAATGCCAGAAGCCACAGGGAGACGCACAGTGTTATTATGGGGACCGTCCTGACGGCATCATCAGAACCCGATGCTATTCCGAGCGAAGCTATGAGCCCGCCTGTCAGCGCCGCAGGCGCAGCGTCAACACCGAATACAAAATCCCGTGATGTGGTCAGAAGTCCGAACACGAGAATAGGGAACAGCGAGCCGTACAGACCGTAGATCATGGGAAGTCCCGCAATCTGCGCATATCCCATGGAGATGGGGATCGATACCAGCGCCACTATGAGCCCCGCGAAAATATCCCTGGGTACATATCCGGCCTTATAGCCGTCTGGAAAGATGCCTCTGGAGTGGTTCATTTGTCTCCCAATGCGTGTTTGCGGTCTTGTCTATGATACAGATATTATAACACGTGCGATCTTTTGGCGTTTTGGCAGTATTGTAGTAGAATAGTGGGTGCAAAATAATGACGGGGGTGCAAACCATGGGACTTAATTTCCGTAAATCCATATCCTTGGGCAAGGGCCTGAAGCTCAATATCAGCAAAGGCGGACCTTCCATCTCGTTCGGTAAGTCAGGACTTCGCCAGAGCGTTAACCTGAAGGGACAGACGAGAACGACTGTGGGCATTCCCGGTACGGGCGTGTATTACACAAAGACATCCAACGTGAAGAGCATAGCCGGCATGCTTACCGGCAAGAAGGACGGCAAGAAGGAGACTTCTTCAAAATCAACGTCAGCCGGATCCAAGAGAGATCAGGCCGCCATCGAGGCAAAAGCAGCCGAGAAGGCTCAGGCAAAGCAGGCCGCCGAGGAGGCCAAGGCAAGAGAGCTTGAAGAAGCAAAGGCAACTGTCGCCCAGTACGAGGAACTCATCGATACCATCAGGAGCGTCCACAAGGCGTCTGACGGAAAGATCGACTGGGAGAAGGTCAAGGCAGGCAACGTTCCTGCTGACATGACAGGTCTCATCGCATTCGCAGACAGGATCCTTAACGGCGATACGTCAGCATATCTGGAAGTTATCGGTGCATTCAATCCTTTCGAGGATCTGACAGATTACGGAAGCAATTTCCTCGTAGGAACAGACGAGCCCGGCATACTGGAAGTGGAGTTCCAGGTAAGGTCGGAGGACGTCGTTCCCACGGTGGGTTATTCATTGACATCAACAGGCAAACTGTCCGAGAAAGAACTGGGCAAGGCTGCATACTATGATCTCGTACAGGACTACGTGGCGAGCACTATACTGAGAGTGGCGAGGGATTCTTTCGCACTGCTCCCGCTGCACACTGTCCTTATTCACGCATGCGATACGGTCATCAACACGGCTACGGGCCATGAGGAGGAGATGACACTTGTATCCGCGAAGATCACACGTCAGCAGCTGGAGGCCATCAACTTCGAATTCGTCGATCCTTCAGACTGCCTCGGTACATTCGAGTGCAACTGCAACTTCAAGAAGACGTCCGGTTATTCTCCCGTTGACAGGATCCTGCCATAAGGAGTGTACAAGTCAGATATATGGATAAAGTCGCAGTATTGATACCCTGTTATAACGAGTCCAAGACCATCGCGAAAGTAGTTACGGACTTCAAAAAGATCCTGCCCGAAGGCAGCGTGATCTACGTTTACGATAACAACTCCACCGACGGCACATCGGAGATCGCCGCAGAAGCGGGCGCAGTCGTCAGGCACGAGTACCAGCAGGGTAAGGGCAATGTTATCAGAAGGATGTTCAGGGAGATCGACGCCGAGTGCTACCTGATGGTGGATGGCGATGACACATATCCCGCAGAGTGTGCACCGGAGATGATAGAACTGGTGCTTAATAAGAAGGTTGATATGGTGGTCGGCGACAGGCTGTCCTCCACTTATTTCGAAGAGAACAAGAGGCCGTTCCACAACCTGGGCAACAGCATGGTCAGGGCGTTTATCAACACACTGTTCAAGAGCAATATCAAGGACATCATGACGGGCTACAGGGCGTTCAGCTACCAGTTCGTCAAGTCTTTCCCTGTATTGTCCAGAGGATTCGAGATCGAGACGGAGATGAGCATCCACGCCATCGACAAGAACATGTCCATGGAGAACGTGATCATCGAATACAGGGACCGTCCCGAGGGCAGTGTATCCAAGCTGAACACATACTCCGACGGATTCAAGGTAATGATGACCATCGGAAGGCTGTTCAGGACATATAAGCCGCTGGCTTATTTCGGGATACTTGCATTTATCCTCATCGCACTGGCAATCGGGTTCTTCATACCGGTCCTCATAACGTTCATACAGACAGGACTTGTTCCGAACTATCCCACGCTGATCGTCTGCGGTTTCTCCGCCATCGCGGGACTTCTGTCTTTCTTCTCCGGTCTGATCCTGGAGACGATGGTGCATAAGAACAAGCAGGATTTTGAGATACAGCTGATCGAGATCGAGAACGAGAAGAAGAGAGTAATGGCAGGGTAAGGAGCCGTAATATGGCAAAGTCACTCAGCAGCATCCTGGTCGTATCCCTTGGCGGAACGATAACATCCGAAGTCAAAGGCGGCGTGGTCAGACAGGCCGGCGCCTTCTGGGACGATAAATTCTATCAGAGACTTGATGACAGGTTCACATACAGCACAGTAGCCCCGTCCGGATATCCGTCCGAGAATGCCACAGTAGCTGATTACAGAAGGGCGCTGTCGGGCATAGTAAATGCGGTAAACAGCACTGAACCTGACGGTGTCCTGATACTTCACGGCACAGACAGCGTGGCGTACTTCGCGCAGCTGGCGATAAGGGTGCTGTCCCATCTCAACAGACCGGTGATAATAACGGGAAGCAAGCTCCCGCCGTCACAGAGCGGCAGCGATGCGATCCCTAACGTGAAGCTGGCTCTTGGTTTTCTTGGTGCGGCTATCGAGGGAAAGACCGGAAGCAAGACATTCGGAATCGTATTCAATGACAGTTTTACAGGGGAATCCACCTTTGTGAATGCAGGCGTGGCGATGTCTCCGGATATAATGGGAGACATAAAGTCATTTTCCGATATGACTTCAAAACGCAAGATCGATTTCAAAGGCCAGGACTACAGAAAGCGTGCGGAGGCATGGCTTGCGGGAGGCGGCGTGAAGGGTAATGTACTGCTCATTCCTGCGGCACCGGGCCTGCCCTATGACTCGATGGGTCTTGACGGTGTTGAGGCCGTGGTGATCGGGTGCTACCATTCCGGTACCGCCGATTCGGTGAAACTTCCCGGTCTGATCGACAGGGCGGCGGAGAAGAACATTCCCTGTTATATGGGTCCGTGCCCGTCCAGAGGCAATATATATGACAGCCGCGATATACTCACCCGCAAGGGTGTCACATGCATCAGCGGCATGCCTCTTGAAGGCTGCTGGGCGGAGGCTGTTCTGGGATGAAGCCTGTCTCCTGCATTAACGAGAAGGGAAAGGGCAGTTACGGCGGAAGCCAGATGTGGTGGCAGGATCAGGTGCTGCTCAATTCCGGATGCGGGATCATAGCGGGACTCGACAGTCTTCTCAATCTCCGGGGGATCACTGAGATAAGCAGAGATGAGTATCTGAAGCTGATGACGGAGACGTCAAGATATATAAAGCCTCTGAGACTGCCTTTCGCGACGAAGCCAATCATGATAAAGGGACACAGGTTTCTTGGGAGTCTCGGTGTTACGATGCCGAGGCTGAGGAGAGGCCTTAAGAAGCTCACCAGAAAGCACGGGATCAACTGCAAGGTGAGGACATACAGCCTGAATTTCGTGGAAAGGACACGTGAGATCCTGGCCAGGGATATTCCCGTGATACTGCTGATAAGGGCACCCTTCGAGAACGTTCCGATGTACGATGAGAACGGGGGAAAGACGGCTGATAAGCTGGGGCAGCATTTCGTGACGGTGACTGATTATGATGAGAATGACGGCTTCTTTGTTGTGTCGTCATGGGGCATTAAATACAAAATAGACCCGAAGGATCTCAGGCAATTTGGTGTAGCTGTCAGATTTTGTTACGTCGACCCCATAAATGCCCAATAACGCTTGACGAACAGGCATTCCTGTGCAATACTTTGATAATCAAACTATTTATGGTGCAGACCTGTGCCATGAATATCAGGAGGCATTTTAATGACAGGAAGGATCACAGGGCTCGGCTCATACCTGCCCGAGAAGATACTGACCAATGACGACCTGGCAAAGATGGTCGATACAAGCGACGAATGGATAATGGAGAGGACGGGTATATCGACCCGCCACATCTCTGACCATATCAAGGAACTGCCTTCCTACATGGGAGGAGAGGCAGCAAAGAGAGCACTGGAAGATGCAGGAGTGGATGCTTCGGAGATAGACCTGATCGTCGTATCATGTTCATCACCTGATAAGATGTTCCCGTCAATGGCCTGCTACGTTCAGAAGGCGATCGGCAATGACGGATGCGCATGTTTTGATGTGAGTTCCGCATGTCCGGGATGGATCACCGCATTCAATACGGCACAGTGCTTTATAGAGTCCGGCAATGCCAGGAAGGCGCTTGTTGTCGGTACCGAGTGCCTGTCCAACTACGTTGACTGGACTGACAGGAGCACATGCATCCTGTTCGGTGACGGTGCCGGTGCAGCAGTTCTGGAAGCGGATGATTCCATGCCGCGCAATCAGTTTATAATGCACGCCACATCCAACAAGGCTGAGTGTCTTGTGTGTGAGGCAAGGATGCAGCCCGACAGATGGGAAGAGGAGGGATTCTTCAAGAATACCTTCTTCCAGATGGCAGGAAGAGACGTGTTCAGATTTGCCGTTACGGAAGTACCCAAGGTGATCACGGAGCTGTCTGAGAAGTGTGAGCTTAATCTCGATGATATTGACTGGTTCATACTCCACCAGGCAAATGCCAGGATAATCGAGACCATCGCCAAGAGGCTTGGTCAGGATATAAGCAAGTTCCCCATGACCGTCTACGATACGGGTAATATTTCCACAGCAAGCATGCCTGCACTCATGGACAGGATGAAGAGAGAAGGAAAGCTCAAGAAGGGCCAGAAGATAATTCTCTCGAGCTTCGGCGCAGGCCTTACATGGGCAGCAAGTTATATAGAGTTTTAATACATTACTGAGAGGAGATAAATAGTATGTCTACCAGGATCACAGAACTTGTCGGTATCAAATACCCTATATTCCAGGGCGGTATGGCCTGGGTGGCTGACTGGCACATTGCAGCAGCAGTTTCAGAGGCAGGGGGACTTGGCATCATCGGTGTCGGCGGCGCTGATGAGAACTGGCTCCGCGACCAGATCAGAAAGTGCCGTGAGGCAACGGATAAGCCCTTTGGAGTCAACCTCATGCTCATGAATCCCCGTGCGGAGGAGATCGCCAAGGTCATCGCCGAGGAGAAGGTAAAGGTAGTTACAACAGGTGCAGGTTCACCTGAGAAATACATGACTATGTGGAAAGAAGCAGGCATCATCGTTATCCCTGTAATCGCAGGTGTTGCACTTGCAAAGAGGATGGAGAAGTGCGGTGCTTCCGCAGTCGTTGCAGAGGGTACAGAGTCAGGCGGACACATCGGTGAAGCTACGACTATGACACTTGTTCCCCAGGTTGTTGACGCGGTATCCATCCCCGTAATCGCAGCAGGCGGTATCGCTGACGGAAGAGGAGTTGCAGCAGCTTTCATGCTGGGTGCCGAGGGCGTTCAGTGCGGAACTGTATTCTGCGCATGCGATGAAGTTAACGTTCACCAGAACTACAAGGATATGGTGCTCAAGGCTAAGGACAATTCGACAAGGGTTACGGGAAGATCTTACGGCCACCCTGTCAGACAGATCAGAAATGCCCTGTCCAACAAGTATCTGGAGATGGAAGCCCAGGGAGTTACTTTCGAGGAGCTCGAAGGACTTACAGTAGGAAGCCTCAGGAAGGCCGTTGTTGACGGCGATAAGAATGAGGGTACATTTATGGCAGGCCAGATCGCAGGCCTCGTCAACGAGCAGCGCCCCGCGAAAGTGATCATTGAGACCATGTTTGCCGATGCTGCCAAGCTTATGGGAAGGGAGATCTGAGCATAATGAAGATCGCATTTGCATATCCCGGACAGGGCGCCCAGAAGATAGGCATGGCAAAGGATTTTGTCGATAGTTTTGACTGGGCAAAGGATATGATCAGGGAGGCTTCGGAGGCTTCCGGGATCGATATGGAGAAGCTCCTGTTCGAGGAGAACGAGGATATCAATATCACAGAGTTTACACAGCCCGCGCTGGTTACGGCGTGCATGATCATGACGAAGGCTCTGACCGATGAGGGCATCACTCCCGACATCACGGGCGGTCTGTCTCTCGGCGAGTACTGTGCGCTGGTTGCATCAGGCGCCATGACATTCGCCGATGCAGTTAAGCTTACGAGGATCAGAGGAAGCCTGATGAGCAATACAGTTCCTGCAGGCGAAGGAACGATGGCGGCTGTTATAGGACTCGAGAGCAATGTTATCGAGAATGTTATAAAGGATATCGACGGATGCACCATGGCAAACTACAACTGCCCCGGACAGATCGTCATTACCGGTAAGAAGGAATCGGTCGAGAAGGCAATGCCTCTGCTGTCTGAAGCAGGAGCAAGGAAAGTAGTGCCTCTCGTTGTATCCGGTCCTTTCCATTCACCCATGCTCAAGCCCGCAGGAGACGGTCTCCGCAAGTATCTTGATGAGACAGTAATAAAGGATCTCAATGTTCCGTATGTGGCAAACTGCAATGCGGAGATAGTAGAGGACAAAGAGAAGATAAGAGATTTCCTCCAGACGCAGGTATATTCACCTGTTATGTGGGAGCAGTCAATGAGAGTAATGAAGGATCATGGCGTGGAGCTCATCATCGAGATCGGCCCCGGCAAGACAATAGCAGGATTTGTAAAGAAAACAATACCGGAGATCCCGGTGATCAACGTATCTTCAGTTGAAGATATCGCCAAAGTAAAGGAGGCAATCAATGGCTAAGACAGCAATCGTAACAGGAAGCGCAAGAGGAATCGGCAAGTGCATCGCAGAGACACTCGCAAAGGACGGTTTTGATATCGTCATCGTTGACGCATGCCCTCTCGAGAATTCAGAGGAGACAGCAGCAGAAATCGCGAAGCTGGGAGTGAAGACAAAGGCATTCCAGTGCAACGTAACGAACTCCGAGGAAGTAAATGCCGTAGTTGAGGCTGTTAACAGCGAATTCGGTTCTGTTGACGTTCTCGTAAACAATGCCGGCATCACGAGAGACGGACTTCTCGTAAGAATGAAGGAAGAGGACTTTGACCTTGTTGTCGCAGTCAACCTCAAGGGAACATATAACTTCACCAGAGCAGCAGCTCCCATCATGATGAAGCAGAGATCAGGTCGTATCGTGTCCATAAGCTCCATCGTCGGTATCCAGGGCAATGCGGGACAGGTCAACTACTCCGCATCTAAGGCAGGCATCATCGGTCTTACAAAGAGCGTTGCAAGAGAGCTCGCATCCAGAGGTGTAACGGCAAATGCCATCGCTCCCGGATATGTTGAGACTCCCATGACAGCAGTCCTCCCCGACAAGGTTAAGGAGGCAATGCTGGAGGCAATCCCCATGAAGCGTTACGGTCAGGTTGAGGATATCGCCAACTGCGTAAGTTTCCTTGTATCAGAAAAAGCATCTTACATCACAGGCCAGGTCATCAGTGTTGATGGCGGCATGCACATGTAATCAGCTTGAACTTCGGAGGAGAAACATAATGGCAAGAAGAGTAGTAATAACAGGTATGGGTGCCATCACACCGCTGGGAAATGATGTTGAGTCTTTCTGGGCAGGTCTCAAGAAAGGCAAGACAGCGGTAGCGCCTATCACAAAGTTTGATACAACAGACTGCAAGATAAAGCTCGCAGCTGAGGTTAAGGACTTTGATGTTACAAAGTATATGGACTTCAAGACTGCAAAGAGAATGGAAGGATTCTCACAGTACGCAGTGGCAGCTGCAACCGGTGCATATGAGGATTCAGGCCTCGATATGTCCAAGGAAGATCCCTACCGTGTAGGTGTTATCGTAAGTTCCGGTATCGGTTCGATGCAGGCTCACGAGAGGGAGCAGGTCAAGGTCCATGAAGGAAAGAAGATCGCTCCTCTGTACATTCCTATGATGATCGCTAACATGGCTTCTGCCAACATCGCCATCAAGTATGGCATGAAGGGCAAGAATACATGTATCGTAACAGCATGTGCCACAGGCGCACACTCCATCGGCGATGCTTTCAAGTCGATCAAGTACGACGAGGCAGATGTTATGGTCGCAGGCGGCTGTGAAGCTTCCATCTGTCTGTCAGGTGTTCAGGGATTCAATGCACTTACTGCACTGTCCACGAACCCGGATCCGGAGACGGCGAGCAGGCCTTTCGATAAGGACCGTGACGGATTCGTCATCGGTGAAGGTTCCGGTGTTGTTATCCTCGAGGAATATGAGCATGCAAAGGCAAGAGGCGCTAAGATCTATGCTGAGTTAGTTGGCTACGGTGCAACATGTGATGCATATCACATCACATCACCTGCCGAGGACGGTTCAGGCGCAGGAACAGCCATGATCATTGCCATGAAGGAAGCAGGCATCCAGCCTTCCGACGTTGACTACATCAACGCACACGGTACATCAACGCACCACAACGATCTGTTCGAGACAAGAGCTATCAAGTACGCTTTCGGAGAGGACGCCTACAAGGTTGCCATCAACTCCACAAAGTCAATGATCGGACACCTCCTCGGCGGTGCAGGCGGCGTTGAGCTCATCACCTGCGTCAAGGCTATCCAGGACGGCTTCGTGCACGTCACCGCAGGCTCAAAGGAGAAGGGTGAGGAGTGCAATCTCGACTACACATTCTTCGAGCCTAAGAACCTTGATATCCGCTACGCCATGACAAACAACCTTGGCTTCGGCGGCCACAACGCAACACTTATCGTAAAGAAATTTGAAGAATAATATCATTTCGGAACACACTGAGACACACAGGAGGCATATCGAAAATGGCTAACTCACTCAACATAAAGCAGATCATGGACATCCTTCCCCACCGTCAGCCTTTCCTGCTGATCGACAAGGTGGAGGACTACGAGCCCGGTCAGTACTGCATCGCGTACAAGAACATCACATACAACGAGCCTTTCTTTGCAGGTCATTTCCCCGGTGAGCCTATCGTTCCCGGCGTTCTGACAGTGGAGATGCTTGCTCAGACAGGCGCAGTTGCTATCCTTTGCCAGCCTGAGTTCAAGGGCAAGATCGCAGTATTCGCAGGCATCGACAACTGCAAGTTCAAGAGACCCATCGTTCCCGGTGATACCGTCCGTCTTGAGACGCGCATCACTGCCATAAGGGGTCCCGTCGGCATGGGCGAGGCTACTGCTACAGTTGACGGACAGATCGCCGTCAAGTGTGTGATCAAGTTCGCGATAATGCAGTGATATCGCCGCAATTTGCTGCTGCGGACTTTATTGTATAATGACCATATGAAAGCAGCGAAAATCCTATCGATCATCCAGCTTGTCTCGATGTACCTGATACAGGTGCTTCTCGTTGTGATGGTCACGTATTATTCGCGCAACGCCATGATCAATACCATTGTCGCGGTGACGATCGTGTCAGTGCTGGTCAGCATTGCATCAGCTGTAGTCGGACTGGTCCAGAGTGCCAAAGGTGCCGGATCCGAGACGAAATTCTATTGCATAATGAAGTTCGCGTCGGTACCGTTTTTTATTTTTAACTTCATCATCTATGCTGGTTGTGTGATGGGATTTATGAATCCCTTTCTGCTGCTGGCGATACCACTTCTGATACTGTTAGGAGTCTCGATCACATATTTCTGGATGATATGCATGAGCGTTCCGCTCTTCGCCACTGTGCTGTTTCCCCAAAAGCGCAGCAAGACCCCGTTTACGAAGATGGAGATCGTGGCGCTCGTATTCCAGTTTTTCTTCTGCCTCGATGTAGTCGGCGCTGTGATGCTGATGAAAGAACACTGCCCGAACGCACAAAGTTTGTGATGCTTCAATGTGAAAAGGGGACGTGTTACTTTTCACATAATCAGCAAAGACGGCGTACCTTATCTATGGTTTTTCTCTGAAACCTGAATCATTAAGTATCCTGACATAGGAACGGGTCTCTTGTTACCGTCATCAGATTATCAATCCCATTATTCTTTACCGAACAAACCAAAGAACCCCTTCTTTTTCTTAGGTTCAAGTTTATCAAATAAAGGTCTGCAGTCTGCTTCGACGGCTTCACGCAGCGAACGCTCCGCCTCAGGATGGGTTCTGTAATATTCCTCAAGCTCGCTGCAGCCTTCCGTGTCTCTTTGAGCTTTTATCTGCTTTTTCTCTTCTTCCGGACAATTAAGGTCATCAAAGAATTCAAGCACAATGCCTTTGTCTGCTGCAAGCTGCTTGATCTCATCACAGTCCGAGTCACTCAGGTCCAACAACAGATCCTTATATATCCTTTGAACCCGACGAAGATCCATCCGGGCTGCAGAAGCCATCTTTGGATCAGGATCTGTCTCAGCTTTACCCTTCCAAAGTCTGATCTCACTTTCAATGTTTGTTATCTCATAAAGCAGTTTTTCCTTATCCATTTAAGCACCTCCGGAACAACAACATTATTATCTGTTTGTGTAGAATTATTTTTGTGAAAAGTGAAACGTCCCTTTTCACCCTATTGGCACCTGATCATCTCGATCGTCTCACCGGCACCTACTGTTGCAACCTTGCTGACCTTGTCTTTGTCGGGCAGGTACTCGTAGATCGTGTTTCGCACGTCGAAGAAGATCCTGCCGTTGGTGTAGTACATATATGAATAATAGAATTCCCCATCCAGGGATTCAATGGCTTTTTTGAGTCCGGGATATGTGTCGATAAGTCCCTCGGTCAGGATCGACCGGAAGGTCGTATAGTTGTTGTCGACCTCGGTATAGCTGTCTCTCATCTCTGCACTGGAAAAAGAGTCATAGCCTGACAGATTGCAGGCTGCAGTATTGCCGGTGGATCTGTTCATCTTGTAGACATGATCCGGATCCGATGTCCTGTAATAATAGATGTAATCTCCAACTACGGCGACACATCTGGAGGCGCTTGTGTATTCACCGTGAAAAGCATCGCTGTCGAATGCCAGGACTTCGTTGAGTGCATACTCGGCAGTCTTCTCGTCATTCTCACGCAGCAGCCGGTACTTGTCCTCGTCCATGTGGATGGAACGCACTTTGATCTTCAGCAGAGGGTTTGTGTCGTAGCAATGATAGGAGGTGCTGATGAACCCGGAAGTAGTCGTTACTACGGATACGTCGCGGGGGACAAACATGAG
This sequence comes from Ruminococcaceae bacterium YRB3002, assembly GCA_900099715.1. Classification (GTDB taxonomy): domain Bacteria; phylum Bacillota; class Clostridia; order Saccharofermentanales; family Saccharofermentanaceae; genus Saccharofermentans. Next base: position 44,790 of record FMTG01000016.1, read on the forward strand.
CAGGATGATACAGATGATGACTGCTGTGATGGAGAATATTATGATCAGTGCTTTCTTCATGATGACGTCCTCCTGTGTCAGGCGTATATCACAAATATAACAAAAAAGGCCACCAACTATCTACAGCCGCATTTTAACACGGATACTTTGACGGTCAAAATAATTTTGAGGCAAAATGACGGCACGAGCCAAAAAATCAACAAAACAGGGCGTTACGGGTGCATTTTTGTAAAATCTGCCAACAAGACAGCGGAAATCCCCCATGCTAAAATACAAACAGTTAGTTTATACCAATGTGGGAAAAAATCAAGACTTTTTATCAAAAATTTTGTTTTTTGTGCAACGAGGTAGAAGAATATGGGATTTGCAATAGGAGATGCAATTGTTTACGGAGGCAGCGGAGTCTGCGAGATCGAAGACATCAGGGACATCAGCTTCAGCAGAGGACGTTCCGAGAAGTATTATGTACTCAAGCCGATGTTTACCACACAATCATCGGTACTTTATGTTCCTGTCGGTAATAAGGAGCAGGTGAGCAAACTTCATCCGGTGATCTCGAAGGATGAGGCGATGGCAATTATCCGTAAGATCCCGATCAGGAGCGCCGAGTGGGTGGAAGACAGGAACCTCAGGCGCGAGACTTTCAACGGGATCGTAAATACCGGCTCCAGGGAAGAGATAGTCAGTCTGATCTCCCTGATCGAGGAGAGAAGGGATGACCTGATGGGAGCAGGTAAGAAGCTGAATGCCCAGGATGAGAGGGTGCTCAGCGATGCTCTGAAGAGGATCAATTCGGAGTTCGCGGTGGCGCTTGGGATGGATCCCGATTCGGTCGACAGGATGATCAGGACGAGGGATTTCGAGCAGGCACAGTAATACGTGCGGCAGTAAAGAGACTCAGGGCGGAGGTGACATATAAGCGCCTCCGCCTTTAATTTGCCACTCGCATACATTAGATTTATAATATATAATCGCGTAATTGGAGGTTCTATGAGCAAATACGATTATCTTATAGTTGGAGCGGGGCTCTACGGAGCTGCTTTCGCGAGGATCGCGGCTGACGACGGCAAGACCTGTCTCGTGATAGACAGGAGGGAGAACATCGGAGGCAACTGTTTCACGGAGAATGTTCACGGGATCAATGTGCATAAGTATGGTGCACATATCTTTCATACGGATGACGAGAAGGTGTGGAAGTTTGCCCAGAGGTTCGCTGAATTCAACAGATACACGAATACCGTTATCGCAAACTACAAGGGTGAGGTCTACTCACTGCCTTTCAACATGTACACCTTCAACAAGATGTGGGGTGTCATAACGCCTGAGGAGGCGGAGGCGAAGCTTCAGAGCCAGAGGGAAGAAGCGGGCATAAAAGAGCCGCAGAATCTGGAGGAGCAGGCCATCAGTCTGATAGGCCGCGATATCTATGAGAAGCTGGTCAAGGGCTACACGGAGAAGCAGTGGGGAAGGAAGGCGACGGAGCTCCCGGCGTTCATAATCAAGAGACTTCCCGTGAGGCTTACGTACGATAATAACTACTTCAACGACAGGTTTCAGGGGATTCCTATCGGCGGCTACACACAGTGGATCGCCAATATGCTCGAGGGGATCGAGGTGAGGTGCGGAGTTGATTACCTGCAGAACAGGGAAGAGCTGGACGCCCTTGCAGATAAGGTCATCTACACGGGAATGATCGATGAGTTCTATGGCTTTAAGCTGGGCTGTCTGGAATACAGGAGCCTGAGATTCGAGACCGAGTATATGGCTGACAGGAGTGACTATCAGGGCAACGCGGTTGTGAATTATACTGACGCCGAGACGCCTTATACGAGGATCATCGAGCATAAGCATTTCGAGTTCGGCAAGGGAGAGGGAACAGTTGTGACCAAGGAGTATCCTGCCGAGTGGAAGCCGGGTGACGAGCCCTATTATCCCATGAACAATGACAGGAACAATTCGCTTTATGAGGAGTACACGAAGCTGGGCGAGGGAGGCAAGGTCTTCTTCGGCGGAAGGCTCGGTAAATACAAATACTACGACATGGATGACACCATCGCATGCGCGATGGCCGATTATGCTATAATGCCATGCGTCAGAAAATAACGGAGAAATGAGATTATGTTAAGACAAAGATTAGGTGCAGTTCTACTTACAGCGGCAATTACGGTCAGCTCGGCGGCCGGCGTCATCATGGCTGATGACACTCTTGTCGCCACAGGGGATCAGACACAGGAATCGACACAGGAGACGATCGATCTGTCAGGGTATACTTTCGAGAATATCTACGGCAGCCAGCTCCATCAGTACCTGGATCACCAGTATACTTTCGAGGGGCAGAACGTGCCTCTGGCCGAGTCGAATTTCTACTTCATTAATGCGTTCGTGGAGCTTACCCAGTACTACGGGATGTATTACGGAACAGCCGAGGGATTCCTCGATCTGTCCGCTGATTATGTGGATCCTACAAAGTATGCCACATTCGGCGATTTTCTCGTGTCATACGCTGAGCGTACGCTGGAGAGCAGCCTGATCATCTGTGCCAGGGCCGATTCCGAGAATCTGGTACTGTCCGATGAGACAAAGGCGGATATAGACAAGATGATCGAAGACCTCAAGACACAGGCGGAGAATGCGAATCTGGACCTGGAGGGATACCTCAAGCTCTACTATGGCGACGCATGCAGTGAGGCGGCTTTCAAAGAAGTGCTTAATCACTATTATCTGGCAGATCTTTACACGGCAAGATATTGTGAGGCTCACATTACGGATGATATGAGGCAGGTTCCCAACGTAAGGTATGCCCTGTTCGAGGCTCCCGAGTCGACTTCTGATGATGCTGCAAAGCAGACAGCGGAATCTCTTGCAAACGAACTCCTTACGGCTGCGGCAGGCGACCTTGATAAGCTCGAGGATCTCGCGCAGCAGAGCAATGCTGACGGGTTCTGCAAGGAGACAAACGACGTTGCGGTAAGCAAGGGACAGGCGGTTGATGCTTTCGATGCGTGGGCATATGACCCCGCCCGTAAGGTAGGCGATATCGAGGTGATCTACGCACCTGAATTCGGATACTTTGTTGTGGGCTATCTCGGAACAGTCGAGCAGGATCAGCAGGTCCTTGAGAATCAGGCTGTGGGAATGCTCTCTGATGAGATAACAGCAGCCATCAATGCAGGTACTTACAAGTTCGGAACGGAGCAGCCCTACGAGCCCGCAGTACCCGTTCCCGCATCAGATGACGGATCTTCATCCAGCATTCCTGTGGAGACGTCCACAGTAACACCTGACGGCGGCAAGTCCAGCGTAGCAACGGTACTCATCATTGTGTTTGCTGTTATCGGCGGCGTTGCGGTAGTGGCGATAATCATCATACTGACTGCGTATATCCTGAAGAAGATCCGTTCAGGCAACGGCGGATCCGGGAAGGCAAGCGATCCCTTCGAGGAGCAGAAGGTTGTATCCGAACCCGAGCCTCTCGAGGGCAAAGACGAAGTTAACGAAGCTGAAGAAGACGAGGACGACGACAGGAAGGAAGAAGAGTAAATATGGAGATCACCGGCGAACTGGTTACATATCTTGAGAAGCTTGGAAGGATCCGTCTGACACCCGAAGAGGAGGAGAGGACGGCCAGGGAGCTGGGCAGCATCCTGGGATACATCGATAAGCTCGGAGAGCTCGACACGACAGGCGTGGAGCCCCTGAGTCACGCTGCCGGAAGGTCAAACGTCACGAGAGAAGACGTTGTCACCAACGGCGATATGCAGGATCTGATCCTGTCCAATGCAGCAGAGACAAAGGACGGAGCGATCCTCGTTCCGAGAACGGTGGAGTGATGGCTATGACAAAGGAAGAGATACTCAGAACAGGAGCGCTGGAACTCGGCAGACTCATAAAGGAAGGCAAGGTTACTTCCGAAGAAGCAACAACAGCTTATATCGAAGCCATCAAGGCGGAAGATACAAAATTCAATTCGTACATCACCATATGTGATGATGCGGTCGACAAGGCAAGAGAGGCCGATAAGAAGATCGTGTCAGGAGAGCTTACAGGACCTCTGGCGGGAGTTCCCGTTGCAGTAAAGGACAACATCTGCACAAAGGATCTTCTCACATCCTGCGGATCGAAGATGCTCAGCAACTTCATCCCGCCTTACGATGCCACTGTCGTGAGAAAGATCAGGGAAGAGGGAATGGTGATAATCGGCAAGACCAACATGGACGAGTTCGCCATGGGATCCACCACGGAGACTTCCTACTACGGACCTACCGTAAACCCTCACGGAACAGGAAGGGTTCCCGGCGGTTCTTCAGGCGGTTCAGCTGCATGTGTTGCAGCAGGACTGGCACCCTTCTCACTGGGTTCGGATACTGGCGGATCCATAAGACAGCCCGCCTCCTTCTGCGGTGTTACGGGACTTAAGCCTACATACGGAACAGTATCAAGATACGGGCTTGTTGCCTTTGCTTCTTCACTGGATCAGATCGGACCGATAGGCAGGTCTGCTCTGGACTGTGCAGCACTGTTCAACGTGATAAGCGGTGTGGATGAGCACGATCAGTCATCCACCGTGTCAGACAAGGTGGATATGGATAAGATAGCGTCATTTGACGTGAAGGGAAAGAAGATCGGTATTCCCGCCGAGTATATGGGCGAGGGTATCGATGAGGATGTCAGGAACAGGGTGATGGAGGCTGTCAGATTCTATGAGGAGCAGGGAGCTTCGGTCGAGACTTTCGAGATGCCCATCATTGAGTATGCCATCCCGACATATTACATCATCGCATGCGCTGAGGCCTGCTCCAACCTGTCGAGATACGACGGCGTGAAGTACGGCTACAGACCCGAGGGTGTGGACAACCTTATCGACCTGTACATAAAGTCCAGGAGCGAGGGCTTCGGCATGGAGGTCAAGAGAAGGATCATGCTCGGAAACTTCGTTCTGTCATCCGGATATTACGATGCATATTACAACAAGGCGCTGCAGGCCAAGGCGCTGATCAAGAAGGCTTTCGATGAGGCTTTTGAGAAATATGATGTGGTCATCGGACCTGTCGCGCCGACGACTGCGCTGAAGGCGGGAGAGAGCCTGTCCGACCCGCTGAAGATGTATCTCGGAGATATCTGCACGGTGCTTATCAATATCGTGGGGCTTCCCGCGATCTCCGTGCCGTGCGGCAGCGATAAGGAAGGCATGCCCGTTGGTATGCAGATCATCGGAAAGCACTATGACGAAGAGACCATTCTGGGATTCGCCGCAAGCTACCAGAAGGCTCATCTGACATCGGAGGGGGAGTAAGATCATGACAGACTACGAGATGGTTATAGGCCTTGAGGTTCACTGCGAACTGTCAACGGCATCCAAGATATTCTGCTCCTGCTCGACGAAGTTCGGAGGAGCGCCCAACACACATGTTTGCGAAGTATGCTCCGGCATGCCCGGCACGCTCCCCACACTGAATAAGCAGGTGGTGGAATTTGCAGTCAAGGCAGGACTGGCATTGAACTGTGACATTACAAGAAAGAACAAGTTCGACCGTAAGAACTACTTCTATCCCGACCTTCCCAAGGCATATCAGATATCACAGCTCTACTATCCCATCTGCCGCAACGGTCATGTGGATATCAAGACAGCCAATGGCGTGAAGTCCATCGGGATCCACGAGATCCACATGGAGGAGGATGCGGGCAAGCTTGTGCATGATCCGCTGTCAGGCAAGACGATGGTTGACTTCAACCGCTGCGGAGTGCCGCTCATCGAAATCGTGTCAGAGCCTGATTTCAGGTCTGCTGATGAAGTAATCGCATACCTTGAGAAGCTAAGAGATACCTTGCAGTATCTTGGCGTGTCCGACTGCAAGATGCAGGAGGGCTCCATGCGTGCAGACGTCAACCTCTCCGTAAGACCGAGGGGACAGTCTGAATTCGGCACGAGAACAGAGATGAAGAATATCGCTTCCCTGAAAGCAATTGCACGTGCCATCGAGTACGAGTGCGAGCGCCAGATCGACGTGATCGAGGCAGGGGAGAAGGTCGTCCAGGAGACGAGAAGATGGGACGACGAGAAGGAATATACATATGCCATGAGGTCCAAGGAGGATGCCCAGGACTACAAGTATTTCCCTGATCCCGACCTCATGCCTATCGAGATAAGCGAAGAGTATATAGAGACTGTCAGATCGCAGCTTCCCGAGCTGGCTGATGCAAAGCGCAGGCGCTACGTTGAGGAACTCGGTCTTCCTGAATACGATGCGGATATCATCACAGGTTCAACGACTCTGGTCAAGGTATTCGAGACAACATGCGCCATCTGCGGCGCACCCAAAGATGCTTCCAACTGGGTCATGACAGACCTTCTGAAGCTCTGCAACGACAACCATATTACGCCCGAGGACATGAGCTTCAGGTTCGAGTCTCTGGGCGAGATAATCAAGATGGTAAACGACGGAAAGATCAACCGTAAGACAGGCCGCGAAGTCTTCGCGAAAGTCTTCACAGATAACGTGGATCCCGCTGAATATGTTGAGGAGAACGGTCTCGCTCAGGTATCGGATCTGTCAGCCATCGAGCCCGTCATCAAGGAAGTTCTTGCCTCCAATGAGAAGGCAGTCTCCGAGTACCTCGGAGGTGCCGAGAAGAACTTCCAGTTCCTGATCGGCCAGTCCATGAGAGCACTCAGGGGCAAGGCGGATCCCCAGGCCGTAAGAGAGGCACTTCAGAAGCTCCTCGATGAGATGAGGTAACGCATCAGTATATGAATACAGTGTTTGCTCTGGTCCTTGTCATCTTCCTTATTCTGGTGAATGCCTTTTTCTCAGGAACGGAGATGGCTGTCATAACACTCAGTGACGCCAAGATCCGCAAGATGAGCGAGGAAGGGGACAAGAGGGCTGCCAGAGTCGTGAAGTTTCTCGACAATCCTTCAAGCTTCCTCGCCACGATCCAGGTGGGAGTGACCTTTGCTGGATTCCTGTCGTCTGCTTTCGCGGCCAGCAGCTTTGCAGATAAGGCGGCTGCACTTATTGATCCGGATACGAAGTATACATGGATGATTCCGCTGTGCACGGTGGTGATAACACTGATCCTGTCTTACTTCTCGCTGGTGTTCGGAGAGCTGGTCCCCAAGAGGGTGGCTCAGAAATACCCCGAGAAATGGGCATTTGCCTCTGCCGGCATCGTCAGGTTCTTCGGGATCCTCGCCAAGCCGTTCGTGGCATTCCTTACAATATCGACCAACGGCATACTCATGCTGTTCAGGATCGATCCCAACGACAATGATAAGGAAGTCACCGAGGAAGAGATCCGCATGATGGTTGATGTGGGTTCCGAGACGGGAACCATCGAGAACTCCGAGAAAGAGATGATCGAGAATATCTTCGAGTTCAATGACAAGGAAGTCTCCGAGATAATGACGCACAGAAAGAAGATCGTCTCTCTGCCGATAGACGCCACTTTCGAGGAGGTCATGAAGGTGGCCAGGGAAGAGCGTTATACCAGGATCCCCGTATATAACGAGAATATCGATGATATAGAGGGAATACTGCATATCAAGGACCTTATCGGGATCGAGAAGCCGTCTGATGATAAGCCGTTCAATCTGCGCGACCTGATCAGAGAGCCTCTCGTAGTTCACGAGACGCGCAAGATATCTTCACTCTTTGCGGAGATGAAGACATGCGGAATGCAGATGGCCGTCATAGTGGATGAATATGGTGGAACCATGGGTATATGCACCATAGAGGATATGCTCGAGGAGATCGTGGGCAATATCACAGACGAGTTCGATGATGACGAGGAGCAGCAGTTGATAAGGCTGTCCAATGGTGACTTCATCGTGGCAGGCGATATGACGCTGTCCGATCTGGAGGATGTGCTTGAGATGGAGCTGGACGAGGAGGAATACGATACGATCGCAGGTCTTGTGATCCAGCTTCTGGACCGTGTTCCCGAAGAGCGTGAGCATCCCGTAGTAACTTATAAGAATCTTAATATTAAGGTGCTTCACGTGGAGGACCGCTGGATATCCAAGGTCATGATACACAAGAATCCCGTGAAACCCGCAGAAGACAGTGACGAGAAGGCAGATGAGCAATAGATACGACGCCATACTGTACGATCTTGACGGTACGCTGACGGATTCTATCCCACTGATCATGAAATGCTTTCATCTGGCCTACATCGAAGTGCTCGGGGAGTGCACGAGAACAGATGAGGATCTGATGTCCTATATAGGACAGCCCCTTCTTAAGACATTCTCCGATGTACATGACGATGACACGGCCCGGCAGCTGTTCGAGGCCTACCTGAGGATCAATGAGGCCATGCTCCATAATGATGAACTGGATCTGTTTCCGGGCGTCCTCGACTCCCTCAAAAGGCTTAAAAGCGCCGGCGTGAAGCAGGGTATCATGACATCCAAGAGAAGGGATTCCCTGATGATCACACTGGAGCTTAAGGGTATGGTGCCCCTCTTCGAACAGATAACGGCACTCGAGGATACCGTGGAACACAAGCCCGCCGCAGAGCCGCTGATCTACAGCGCCGCGCAGATGGGGATTAGCGATATGTCCAGGGTGCTTTATGTCGGCGATGCCATCGTGGATTACGAGTGCGCCATCAACAGCGGTGCTGATTTCGCGCTGGTGAGATGGACCAGGATGGACCTGGCACCGTTCGTGGCGAAGGGAATGCCGCGTGTTATCGGCAGTATCGATGAACTGTTGCAATATGAATAAACCTCTACTATAATGTTCGGGTATTATGCCCAATTATGCGGCAATTTATTAAAGGCAGGTTATAGATATGGCATCCGGTAAGGTAAAATCGGCTCAGGCCCAGAAGGCCAAGATCAATCTGATAAAGGCAATCGTCATTGTTGTCCTGGTGCTCTGCGTTGGAGGATTCTTTGTATATATCTCGGGTATCCTCCCCAGGTTACTGACAGGCGTTAAGATCGTGGAGAACGCTGCTGACGGCACACAGACTACTATCGAGAACGTGTCGGTTCAGGAACTCAACTATCACTTCTACGAAGTTTACAGCATGTATTCCATGTACGGCATGGTATCCAAGGATACACTTGATGATCCCACTGATCCCGATACCGAGGGCAGCCAGACATACCGCGAGTTTATGTATCAGACGGCAGCGGACGAGGTCATGAATTCAGCTCTCGTCAGAAGATCGTCAGAGCAGTATAACTATGAATCCCATTCCGGTGCAGCAAGGTATGCTCTCCTTCAGCTTGAGGGAATGAAGTCCACAGCTCAGTCATACGGATATAATTCATTCAACCAGTACCTGCAGATCATGTACGGTACAGGCTTCAATGCATCTGATTACAGGAAGTTCTCCGAGAGAGAGGCTTTCACACAGGAATTCGAGAATTACATGAAGCAGTTCATCCTCATCCCTTCCGATGAAGAGATACAGGCTGCATACGATAACGACCCCAAGGCATACCAGAGAGCAGATCTGAACTACTATCTCTTCTCTGCCGAGATGGATGCTGACGGCAACTATACAAACCTTCCCGCTACTGTAACGCAGGCAAATGCCGTTATGACAAAGGTCAACGGCGGCATGAGCTTCAAGGATGCCGTTAAGGCAGTCCTCGAGCAGGATGCAGAGGCAAATGCAGACAAGCTCGCTTCCTTCGAAGATGATAGTGTTGATCCTACATTTGTAAGCGGATATTCCCAGGCTACAGCCGAGTATCAGTTCAAGGAAGAGGTTGCCAACGTTCTCTTCGGTGACGATGCCGAGCCCGGCAAGGCAAAGGTAGTCGAGACCGAAAGCGGCACATATGTCGTATGCCTCGTTGAACTCAGCGTTGACGAGACGCCTACCGTTACATACAGGACTCTTACGATCGCCAACGATGCCAAGAATGATGCTGAGGCCACAGAGGCTCAGATCGCAGACGGACTGGCACAGGCAAGGGCACAGGCTGACTCCATCGTTGCAACAAGGATGGATCCCCTCGGATTTGCCGATGCGGTTAAGCAGAATTCCACAAATGCAAATGAGATCCTGTCAGGCGGATATGTGAGCGGTGATACAGCTGCCTCATATGTTGGCGGAACTTCTGATGACGATTCCGAGACTGTTGATGAGGCACAGGCAGCGATCAATGCCCAGCTTGGTTCATGGCTGTTCGATGAGGCAAGGGCTCAGGGAGACACGCTGATCATCAACTCTGCTGACAGCTCCTCCGTTACCATCTACTACTTTGATAACATCAAGCCCGCATGGATGGTTACGGCACGTGACAAGATCACAACGGCTCTCGTTAACGGATGGTCACAGGATCTTAAGGCAAACAATCCCAGTTACATTATCAATTACAGTCTGTCACAGTTCCTGCAGTACTGAGGTGTGGCGGATCTGCGGTTAATGAAGTTTGATCATATAGGGCAGCAGGAGCGCAGCGGAATGTCCGCTGCGTTTCTTTTTGGCGGTGGACCCCTGAAAAAGGGAACGTTATTGATGTATAATATGAATATGAAAAAAGCACGCATCATGAACCGCAGGATACATGTTGACGGAGGAGATAAAGCCGGCCTTCAGTCATGTCTTGATTTCATCGAGACATCACTCACCGAGCTTGGCGTTGACAGAAAACTCGTGATAAGGAGCATCCTGATCGCAGAAGAGACGATCCCTCTCATGGTGGAGCACAACAGCGAGGGGACCGATATCAGGGTCCGTATCCGCAAGGTGATCGGTGATACCGTTGTCACCATAAGCGCCCGCGGCGAGGAGTTCGATCCGATGTCCGGCGGCGTGGGAGCTGATGGTAATCTGAGCGATCTTGAAGATGAGAATGTTCAGGCGGCGATCCGTTCCATTCTCCTCATGTCACAGGCGGATCTGGTCAAATCCTCCCACAGGAATGGTGTCAACACTCTTCAGATCACCGCGTGCCAGTCCGAGAAATCGATGTTCGCATACACCATTGCGGCGCTTATACTGGGCCTTATCGCCGGCCTGCTTCTGAGGTTCGTCCTGCCGGATGCCGTGGCAGATGGCATAAGCTCATACGTCCTGACCCCGGTCAAGACAATATTCATGAATGCCTTGAAGATCATAATCGCGCCGGTCATATTCTTCTCGATCGTCACGTGCATATCCCAGTTCAAGAACATATCCGAACTTGGCCGCATCGGCGCGAAAACAATGGGCATGTACTTTCTCACGACCGCCATCGCCATTGCCCTGGCGCTTGGCTTTTACACCGTCATAAAACCCGGTCAGACGGGGTTTGCTCTTGCTTCCGAAAACGCCGCCACTGTTGCCGCAACCGAAGAAACTGCATCCGGCACGCAGGAAGCCGGGGCTTCAATCATTAATACTCTTGTAGATATCGTTCCGGATAATTTCATCAAACCGTTTCTGGAGTCAAACACACTTCAGCTTATCTTTCTGGCAGTCCTTGTCGGCGTGGCTGTGGGTATGGTCGGGGAGCATTCCACGATGCTGCGGGACATCGCCGATGCCTTCTATTCGCTGGCGCTGACCATAACGAGGCTCATCTCGAAGCTCATTCCGCTGGCTGTATTCTGTTCCGTATCCACCATGCTGCTGTCCCTGGGCGGCAAGTCATTCTTCAACGTGCTGGGTCTGTTTGGTACGCACGTGCTTACGATACTCGGAATACTCGTGGTGTACGGCATCCTGATCCTTGTCATGGCACATCTCAATCCCCTCAAGTTCTACCGCAAGAACCGTGATGGCATGATGACAGCATTCACCCTCGGTTCAAGCGCAGCCTGCATCCCCACCAACATGAAGATCTGCACGGAGAAGATGGGGATCTCCCATAAAGTGTGTAATTTCTCGATCCCCCTGGGCGCCACGGTCAACATGGACGGCGGAAGTATCTTCCTGATACTGACGGGTCTTTTCCTGGCCAATGCCTATGATGTTTCCGTGACAGGTTCCATGCTGGCGTCACTGATCCTTACTGTTGTTATGCTGTCGATCGGAACGCCCGGTGTTCCCGGCGCAGGTCTGGTGGCCATCGGCATCGTTGCCTCGAGCCTTGGCCTTCCGGTGGAGTCTGTCGGCCTTATCATCGGCATATATCCTATAATCGATATGTTCAATACAATGTCCAATACCACCGGAGACGTGGCTGCCTCACTTGTAGTGGCAAAGAACGAGGGTCTGGTGGATAAGGAGATGTGGAAATAGGGCTCGAACGCGTGTTTTGCGGCACTTCGAACAGGTCCTCACCGGCTTCGCCGGTTGCGGAACTTGTGGCGCAAAACACGCGTTCGAGCTTCTGTGAAATGGGGACATTCTGAAGTGTCACATTTCTTGCGGAGCTGATTACCTTGGTATGATATTTACTGAAATCCCGACTGAATGCCCGACTTGTAGTCGGGATTTCAGTCGGTTTTTTACCTGAAACAGAGCATTTTCCGACTCATATCCCGACTCATAGTCGGGGTTATAGTCGGGATTTATCT
>FMTG01000008.1 GCA_900099715.1 Ruminococcaceae bacterium YRB3002
ACTGCATAGTAGAATGTCTGCGTTCCTGTAGATACTGTCGTAACAGTCGGAGCATACTCTTCGCCAACGTAGGTATCGGGACATGTAACTGTTGCAGCTATGGTATTTTTACTGATCGTAAAGTCTGTCTCGCAGCTGGTCTCCAGATACGTATCGGACTGTGCGATCTCAACCTTAACAGTATATTCTCCTGCGGCTGTGGGCTTTGTCGTGGTGTAAGTCTCTGTACCCTTTACTGCATAGTAGAATGTCTGCGTTCCTGTAGATACTGTCGTAACAGTCGGAGCATATTCTTCACCAACGTAAGTATCCGGACAGGTAACTGATGCTGTCACCGTCTTCCTGCTGATCGTGAAATCATCAGTGCACGATACGGATTCATAATCATCTGTCTCAGCTATTACTGCCTTGACCGTATAATCTCCTGCTGCAGTGGGAACTGCCGTTGAGAACTCATCAGAACCCTGCACTGCATAGTAGAATGTTACAGCGCCGTCGGAATTAGTTGTAACCTCGGGTTTGATCTCTCCGCCTACAAGGATATCCTCAACAGAAACCGTTGCTGTAGGTGTGTACTGATCATACTTTTTCAGCGTGATGGTACAGTCCATTGTGTGGCCGACTTTGTCCGTTGCAACCATGTGGATCTTTTTCGGAGCATTCTCATCACTCTCGAACTGCAGATTCTGCCAGTTATCTTCAACATCCGTCTCATCTATAACCGTCTCACCGTTTACCGTGACCGTAAGTGTGGCCAGAGTATCGTCATAGATAACAAATGACAGAACATCTCCGACATATTCCCTGCCGTCTTCGACTGAGGTCTCCTCTTCATCAAGATCTGCTTCAAAGGTCTCAGGTTCACCATCCTCATCCCAGACAAGATCTTCAAATTTGGGTGTGGTCTCTATATCAGAAACCGTAACAAATTCCGTCTCTGCCTTATCACTGTTTCTCTTGAACGCGAAAGCAGCATCGTCGATGAGATAGTGCCCATCCACGAGGATATCGTCTTTGCTGATCATTATGTAATCAGAGAAATCAAAACTGTCGCCACCGTTGAAAGCGATCTGGAATCCGTCAGCAGGAACGACCTTTACCTGCTCATCGACATAGATGCCGTCATAAAGCCCCTCAAGATAGTAGTAATTCCCATCCTCATCCTTAACAGCCGTGATAGGCAGATAAACTACACTGTAAGGCATTGAATTGGACTCGCTCGATCTGTAACCGGTTACCATAGGAGCCACTGCTCTCGCCTGGTAATCACCTTCCTCATCAGGACGTTCGGGAGCCCACAGTGTATCATCCGCAGGCGCATATTCGATATAAGGGGTTCCGGGGTAATCGTCAGGCTCTACTGTAATACCGCCTGAGAAATCATAATCCTCACCGACATATACCGTCGACGGCACACCGGTGAGGGTTGTCTCCGTATTATCGAAGAGTATATCTCCGACATAACCTTCAACGTATCCATACAGAGTGTCTTCATATTCAGTGCCTTCAAGCTTCAGATCGGCACTTCCATCAGGTGAATAGATATATGTTGCGGCTGACCCTGCCACGATAGTGCCCGTCAGGTCTCCTGCACCTTTTTTAAAACTGTCCGCTGCCCGGAAGATCGATGAAGCCGTACTCTCAAAGGGTACACTTGAATCCGAGATATCGATTTCATTCGCATGTATAGTTCCGGAAATACGGAATGCCTTTGCTTCATCCCCGGTATGTTCCGAGAGTATAAAGTCAGGTGTGGTCAAAGTACCATGTACCTCGACTACACCTGTTCCCAAAAGATTCTGACAGACAAGTCTGTAGCCTTCCATTATGTCAATGCCGGAATACTGGCTCTTCAAAGTAACATTAAATTCGAGATTAGCACTGATTTCCGCTGTGGTGTTACCATCAACTATCAGCGCTTCAAGGTTTGTCACTGTCACCTCACTCTGATCAGGATCAGCCGGATCAGAGCAGGTTATCACGCACTCATTTAAATCCCCGGTAATGGTGAAGACCACTGTGTTGTTTCCTGAATTCTTCAGCGTAACCTGATGGCTCTGGGAACCATAATCTTGTACTACTATCTCACCACCCCGGCCATCGGCAGCAAATGTATCTGTACCTGCCAGTACCCACCATGTCTGCATTGTAAGTGATACGCTGAGTATAAGGCTTAATGTCTTCGTCAATTCCTTCTTCATGAGTATCTCCCCCTGATCACTTCCACAGTATCGTGGTATCACGTTCGATAGCCTGTCTAAAGTCAAAATCCCATCCGCCTGAAGGTTCAGGGCTCAGGAGCGGTATGGTCGCCTTGTCGCCCTTATCCACAGTCTGCATTCCGAATTCTATTTCCCCATACATAAACGTTACGTAGTATGGTCCCTCGAGTATTCTCGTAATCTCGGGACTCGTGATGGACAATACCTTGCCCTCTTTGTCGATCATGTCCCTCAACTCCCTCAGTACGTCCTCGGGGATCGTATTGTAATCGATATCCTGCGGTTCCGGATACAGATAGTCAGTCGTCGTTCCATCCTCGTAGATGATGACTTCCTTGCCTGCTCCCACGAGGACTTCTTTCTCCTCGACTGTTCCGTCCTTATAGACCAGGTGCGTCGTTACCACACCCTCGAATACGCATACTCTTGTGTACTTGACTCCGTCGATCTCGTAGATGAATGTGTAGAACACCGTACCCCTTACCGACATGGTGGAGTTCGGCGTATTGATCTCATAACTGGAATCCGCCGACAGCTTGTTCCTGATATCGTTGCTGATGCCGCCTCTCAGAAGCTCGATCGTTGTCTTGCTGTTCTCGCTTGTTCCCTTGGCGATCAGCTGGATCTCCGTATGTTCGTCAAGGTGGATATACTTATCCTCGTCTGCCTGGATGGTCATGACGCCGGTATCGAGAGCTATCTTATCCCCTGACTCCAGGACCATGTTGGCATACGGGGTTATCTCCCCTTTGTCGTCTCTGGTAACGGAGCCTGTCCCCTGGAATTCATACATTTTCAGTAGACGGTAACTGTCTTCTCTGGTAAACACATAGATGAGAACTGCAGCTGCGGCTATCACAACCGCTGCTGAGGCAGCAATTATCGCTATAAGCTTCTTGTTCATAACAACCTTCTCACAAGTCAGTTATTTGGTGGCCGTCAAGAAGCGCACCATTTATTATAACAAGTTCTGCACAAAATGACACTCTTTTTTCAGAAATTTACATTTTTATTCGGCCAAACATCCATTTGGGCCACTATTGTTGTATTATGAGACTTGCATGAGAGCAGTTTCTGACAGAAAGCCATTAGGCGTTAAGATCACTTCGGCACAGGTCATACCCGCCGGATTCCTTTTGTTGATCCTGATCGGGACCATTCTTCTTATGCTGCCTTTTGCGACAGCGGAGGGCGAGACCACTTCCCCCCTTACTGCACTGTTCACTTCGGCAACAAGTGTATGTGTAACAGGATTGGTGGTAACCGATACCTTCTCCCACTGGTCCCTGTTCGGCAAGATCGTCATACTTTTTCTCATCCAGCTTGGCGGACTCGGTATCATCGCAGTAACTTCCCTGATCGCGCTGATGCTGCAGAAAAGATTTTCGCTGAGGGAGCGCGTCCTGATCATGGATGCCTTCGACCTTAATTCCCTGACGGGACTGGTAAAGTTTCTCATGAAAGTCGTCAAGGGAACCCTCGCTATGGAGCTCACTGGAACAGCTTTCTACATGATAAGGTTTGTTCCTGAATTCGGCCCGGTAAAGGGCCTGTGGATATCTTTCTTTACGGCTGTATCAGCCTTCTGTAATGCAGGGATCGACATAATCGGCTCCCAAAGCCTCATTCCCTATCAGAATGATCCGCTGGTGCTGACAGTCACAATGTGCCTGATCGTTACCGGCGGTCTGGGATTCGTCGTATGGTTCGATCTGGTCGCAGGTGTCTACCGGTTCAAGAATAAGCATTACGGTCCTGTAACCATATGGAAGAGACTCGGGGAACACACCCGGCTCGTTATAGTCCTTACTCTGTCGCTCATAATTTCCGGTGCGGTATTTGTCTTCCTGCTGGAGTATAACAACCCTGAGACGATCGGCAATATGTCTCTCGGCAATAAGATACTGAATTCACTGTTCCAGTCTGTGACTTTCAGGACTGCCGGATTTGCAGCGGTCCCCCAGAAAGGGCTGTCAGAATCAACCGCTTTCCTCGGATGCCTCTACATGTTCATAGGCGGATCCCCTATAGGCACTGCCGGTGGCGTCAAGACGGTCACCATGTTCGTACTCGTCCTGAATACAATGACCTATATAAAGCATAAGGATTCGACCACGATATTTAACAGGAATGTGAATTCAAATCTCATAAGGAAAGCTTCGGCGATCGTCTCAGTCAATCTGTTCTTTACGGTGGCATTTACGGTCCTTCTTCTGGCGACTAACAAGGGGATCATGCTGACGGATGCCATTTATGAGACAGCCAGTGCTGTTGCAACAGTCGGACTGTCAAGGGATCTTACGCCTTCCCTGAACAGCATTGGAAGGGTCATCATCATAGTCGCCATGTATCTCGGAAGGATAGGGCCGATCTCGATCGCCATGTTCTTCGCAGGCAATAAAACAACCGGCAGGGAATGCAGACCTGCCGAGGGTAAATATTACGTCGGATAAAGGAGTGTATCAGATCTATGTACAAGTCATTTGCAATACTGGGAATGGGAAGATTCGGTCAGGAACTGGCAAGAACTCTATATGAGAAGGGGGCCGATGTACTCATCGCCGACGACGACAGCGAGCTTATTAATCAGTTATCATCCAATGCAACTTATGCGGTCTGCACGGATCTCACAGAACCCGACAATCTCGCGGAACTCGGACTGTCGAATATGGATGTCGTAGTTATCTGTATGTCAAGACATGTTGAAGCGAGCGTCATGTGTGCAATGTTTGCCAAGGAGGCAGGTGTTCCCCTCGTCGTTGCCAAGGCCGGTTCCGAGAGAATGGGAAGGCTCCTTATGAAGGTCGGGGCTGACCAGATCACATATGTAGAGGAGGAATCCGCCCGTCGTGCAGCCAATCATCTGGTCTCGGATAACCTTATGGAGTATTTCGATCTGTCTGACAATCTGTGCATAATCGACATGAAGCCGAAGAAGGAATGGATAGGCAAGAATCTCAAGGAACTCAAGCTCCGTGACAAACTGGGCATCAACGTCATTGCCATCAAGAAAGGAACTTCTTCCTTCCCTGTCGATCCCGATGCTCCCATCAAAAATGATGTGGAACTGATCGTGGCGATCAGCAAGCGCAACATTAAGAAAGTACTATGATCTTCCGATATACTCACTGCTCTTTCTGATCGTGAGTTTTGTTACCGGATAGAACACTATCTCAAAAAGCACTTCGAACAGTGTTCCTCCGAGTATCATCATATCAGGATCATATTGCTCGCTTACTACATCCTGAATGATAAAAACAAGAGGGGACACAAGGATCCCTGTAAAAACCTGAAGCAAAAAGCCTTCCTTATCTCCACTTCTGTTACTCCTTAAAACCCAGGAACTCCTTAAGCCCCTTGAAGCTCCTCATATAATCCGACGTCAGCCCGAAAGCACCTGACAGGAGTTCCCCGTTCTTCTGCAGGAACTCCTCGAATGTTCCTGACATCTGATCCTCATCGAAGAAAAACTCGCGCGATCCGCCGGCGCACCGGTCTCCCGCCTGAACAAAAGCCGAGTACCCGCCAAGCACATGTGACCTGAATTCAAACCGCTCCAGACACCAGCCGTGGCAGTCAACCCCGTAGTCAGGTCTGACATCTAAGACTTCCCTGACCTCATTGGCTCTCTCGATTGCCCAGTTCTGGTCATTTACGATCTGCTCAATAAACATCTCGCCGTCCCAGCCTTCTGCATAGCGCTTGGAAGTCCCATCGTCCCAGGTATAAATATACACAAACTCCTTCTTCCCGTCTGTCTCTTCGATCCTGTACGTATAGTGCGTATCAAAAAGCTCCTTAGCCGCCCAGAAGTATTTCTTCCTGAGGCGCCTGAGTGCTTCTTCTAAATATGCATCGATATCCGTGCCAAGAATAAAGAAATCCCTGAAGACTATCAGCGGTATCTTTATCTCGCGTTCGGTCAGCCCGCCGTGCATCGATACCCATGGCTGTTCCTTCGTGAACATTACCGACTGGTCACTTGTGGCGACAGCAATATAGTCACCTAACATAT
The DNA here is from genome assembly GCA_900099715.1 of Ruminococcaceae bacterium YRB3002. GTDB lineage: Bacteria > Bacillota > Clostridia > Saccharofermentanales > Saccharofermentanaceae > Saccharofermentans. The sequence continues at coordinate 6,238 of FMTG01000008.1, forward strand.
CTCTGAACTTCTCATGCTCCTTACCCGTACCGAAGAGTTTTCTCTCAAGCACTTCCTTCTTTGTCAGAAGCATGAACTTCTCACCATAGATCTTCCTGAACTCTCTGACGAATTCTCTCTTTCTGCCTTTTTTGACAAAGAATGACAGTACCCTCGGCTCCAGTGACGGCAACCTCTCAAGGCAGCCGGTTATCTGCGGATATTCCTCCAGCCTGGATATGCTCACGTCTGTGTGACTGTGATCGGCAGTAACGACGAAGAGCGTATCCTTCATCTCACCGGTAAAAGCAGTGATCTGTGCAGTGATATCTTCGAGGTATTCCTTTATCTCTTTTACACTGCTTTCCCCTCCGCCATGCTCATGAAGGATATCATCAGGTGAAGGCCAATATGCATAGATGTATTTTCGACCGGGTTCATCACAATGCTTCTTTATGAGATCCATGATCCCGGGAAATGTACCGGGGAAAGGATCCGAGTATGGTGAGACATCATAAGCCTTTATACCGGCTTCATTGAGTCTCTCCGTCACGGTCCTGTACGGGGTGAATCTGCGCGGGACATCAAAGTCTGCGGCCGGTCTTCCCGTATCCTGAACAGTATTGGTAAAAACAGTTACCGTCTTGTCTATATCCCTGTAATAATTGTCCCATCCCAGCCACGCATGTTCGCAGGGCTGAAGACCTGTCATCGCCGATATGGTTGCAGGAACCGTCGAGGAAGGAAAGACCGAATCGTATGATCCGGCATAATGCCTGTAGAAATGATCACCATGATCCATGTTCCATACCAGTACCGAACTCCCCATCCCGTCAAGGAGCATAACAACAACATTCTTATATTCCCTGTCGAGGTATTTATCCATGAGCGGCAATGTATCTCCCACTGTCTCCGCACCGAAGTATTTCAGTACGGAATTGGGAAGATTTGCGATGCAGTTCTTATAGTCAGGATTATAAACAACTTCGTACATTCAGAAACGCTCCTAAGTCATCATTTCTTGGGCGCGGGAAGATCCTTATACATCGCCTCCAGGAGTTCTTCGAGGAAGCTTCTGTTATCAACCTCATCAACAAGGATCATCTCTTTGGCACCTTCGTAAGGAAGTTCCAGAGAAGCATCAGGCATCATCTCTTTTGCCGATTTTGTCTGCTTTACAAGGAATCTGTCATCGTAAATGCCGCCTATTATCTTTCCGCGGTAGTAGATGATGTATTCACCCATCATTGCCCTGTATGTGACATCATCCAGACCTGACAGCTGATCCAGGATATATTCAAGATAGTCTTTGCTCGATGCCATTATGAGATGCTCCTGACCGATAATATTCAAGAGCATCATTATAGCACAATCAGGTGCCCTTAGAGTTTATGTCTTCTTCACATGTATAAAGGCTGCTGCCTCTTTGTATGCGTATCACGGGAACTATACCTGCATCTGCGCATGTGACGGGGATCCCGCGGTTATATAAGTATCCTTTCTCGCCAACATACACCACATTATCCTGTGTGTATCCGTTTGTCCGCAGGAACCAGAATCCAATGCCGGGTGTGTCATCAGAACTTGATACCCATGTTCCCCTCGAAGCGGCATAATCTGTAGGAATAAGCCTTCTGCCCATGTCACCTGTGGCATCGCTTGGCTGGAATCCGTAGATCTCTGCCTTATATGAACTGAATACTTCCTCCTCCGACAGCAGGAACACACTATCCTTTGTATCGGCGCCGCACCCTGTACCAAAATAATAGTTATCGGCATTCTGAACATCAGATGTGATCAGTATCTGCCTCTCTTCCTCAGCAAAGGCATTATTGATAAAGGAATCACCTTTGCCGTTAAGCCATTCCCGGATATATGAATCCTCCCATGGACAGTCTATGTAATCATCATTATATGGAACACTGTCAAGGATCCGGTCAGACATAAGAAGCAGCGTATCCTCTTCCACTTTGAGCACTCTCCATCTGACGGGTTCCACTGCGAACCACCTGCCGCCGGAAGTGCTGACGGCCTCACACATCTGAGCTTCATCAGATGTTATCTCCCTCTGAGGATATCTTCCAAATGATACAGAACTCCAGACAGTATAGGATCCCCCCGGCATGGAATCATCCTCGACCTTTTGGGGGTCATGCAGCTCCACTCCGTCTTCCTGCTCACTTACAGGATGCATTATCTCCGTGGAGACTCTCTCCCCGGCATCCACAAGCTGTGCCTTGCTCAAGTCTATCCACATAGCAGGAAGGACTGCGGCATCACTGCATGTTGCCAGCGTTCCTCTGCTGTACACAAACCCGAAATCACATATATAAGTAACGCTGCGTTGTGTATATCCGTTATTTCTCATGAACCAGAATGAATTGCCCTTATATGCATCTACCGGCGACCACCACGCACCCATGAACTTGGCATACGCAGTCGATGTAAACCTTTTAGCAGGGTCATCATAATCCCTGCTTGCATCGAACCCGTATCTTCCCGCATCCTCACTCTCGAAAACCTGTGCATTAGACAATATGAATATCTTATCTTCCGTATCCTCACCGCTTGAAGTGCCATAAGACTGATTAGGCAGATTCCTGACTGAGGATGTCAGAATTGCTTCTCTCTCTTCTGCCGTGAAAGCCCTGTCAATAAAACCGGCACCTTCGTATTCCCCGTATCCGTTAAGGCGTCCCCTCAATGTGGAACTGCTCCAGCAGACTTCCTCATCCTTATCGTGGAAAGGAATACTGTCAGGCATCCTGTCGGCAAGGAGCAATGCCTTATCTCCATCGACATCGAGCACGCGCCATCTCACAGGCGTGACAACAAAGTAATGCCACAGCCGGTCTGTTTCCCTGTTATAGTGATTCTCTCTTACTTCCTCACCGGCCGGTGCCGTATCCTGGCCGGCACGGAGGTATCTCACGGAATCAAGCTCCAGCAAGTCACCGTCCCAGGAAGCTGATTCAAGTCTCGAATAAAGACTGTCGTCACGGATAATATCCCCGTCCTGAAGGGCATAGCTGTCTATTGCATCCCAGCTGCTGTCAACGACTTCAGCTGAGGGGTAGAAACCGAAGTAAACACAGCTCCATGTTGTCTTCTTACCGGTAGGTGTATCGCTGCACTCCTCAACTTCCGGAAGATGTATGAATGAGAATCTTTCTTCCCTTCTGCATGCTGTGAGGGCAAAGAATGAGAAGAGGACCGTCAGACAGACGAATCCCGATATGTATCTGCTCCTTAGATTTCCGTTGACTCTCTTCATACTAAAACCTCTGTTCTACAGCCTGACAGTCAGGATGTTCAGATTCATTGTGCTGACATATTCTACTTCTTTCGCCGTGCTGCAAACGATCCTGATCCCAATGTTTGCCGAAGGATCGTCATTCTCGTGAAGCCTCACCCATTCAGTCTGATCGAATGCACTGCAGTTATCACGCAGCCTGAGAGTCCATTCATCCCCCTGGTGTACAAGGCGTATATCCAGACTCTTCTTACCGTCTTCTGTAAACCCGAAGTCGATGACATTGTTGCCAAGCTCCTCCACAAACAGGGACAGCAGCATGGCCTGCTTGGGAGTTGCCTCACGTGATGCACAGAATTCCGCCACCTGCCCGGAAACATGTATCAGTTGAGACCTGTCCGTAATGGTCGTCTCATACACCTCACTTTCCGGCACTCCGAAGGGCTCACTGAGGAACAGATAATCTCTGATCCGGAATGGAACACCCTTCTTCTGAACCGCTGCGAGTATCACGATAGTCAGTAACGTCAATACTTCACCTATGATATATGATATCCAGACCGCATCAGTATCCATAAGGTCTGCCAGAGCAAGTGCAGGTATTGCGATATACAGGAAATTATGCAGGAAATTGAGTATAACCGAATGCTTCATTCTTCTCATTCCCTGAAGATAATTAACGAAGGAATTATTGAGACCGAATAACACCAGACTCACGGCATATAAGCGAAGACCTCTGGCGGCCAGACTGACCATCGCAGCCCCGTCCTTGTTGCCAAACAGACCTGCAACCGGTTCAGCAAAGACGAATAGAATGATCCCGAGACCTGTACCGAGTAACAATGAAGTACGGACTGTTGTCCTGACAAGCTGTTCGGCAGTTGTTCTATCCTGTTCACCAAGGACCATGCCGGCTATCATGGCCGTCGTCATGCCTATTCCTATAAGCACACAGGACGTGAAGTTGTAAACAGTATTAAGTATTCCCAATGCACCTACGGCTGTTCCAGACAGTACCGTCGCGATCATTATACGGTTGAGGACAGCATTACGAAGTGCGGATGACCCTGACCCGACCGCAGAGGAAGAACCTGTTATCAGGATATCACGGAGGTCTTTTATGCTCATTCCATGGAAAGAAAACCGGAAAACAATATCCTTGCGTCTGAAATGCAGCAGCATGATCACCAGTGCTGTCAGATAGCTTATGGTGGTGGTCAGACCCATGCCGAGCATACCGCCATGTATGACAAGAGCATTCAGAAGATCTCCGGCAATATCAAGAACGGTCATAACAGCTACGGCAACTATAACCCTCCCCGCATCACCATCCAGACGCATCAGCGAATTGAACTCGAGCATGAAGATAGTCGGAGGCATCGCGAAAGCAACTCCCAACAGATAATCAGCTGCATATGGAAGAAGAACTGACGAGTTGCCGTTCGCTCCCAGAATAGAAGCGATCTCGCTTCGCCATATCACGGTTACAGCCGTAAGTATTGCCGATATGATAAAGGTTGCGACCATACAGACAGAGAACGCCTGACGGGCACCCTTGATATTGCCCTCGCCAATGCGCTGTGCACATATTACCTGAACACCTGAAGACAGAACACTGCTGAAGACCGTTCCCAGATTGATATATGGCATTATAAGACCATAGGCGGCCATACTCTCAGGACCGAGAAAACGGCCGATTACGATACCGTCGATCACAACGCCAAGCATCACCGCAATTACAGCTGCGATGATACTTATGACTGAATTGCGGAACACCTGTCCGATAATACTTTTTGTCCTGACCAATTATGACACCACTTTAATGCTCTGCCGGGGGCTTGACCCCTATGCTTGACGTCTCATCACCGGCTGTGTAGGAAATGTAATAAATACCAACATACTCAGCACCTTCCGCATCGCCGTCTACTCCTGTAATGAAGATCTTTCCGCCTTCATCATTAACGTTATACATGTTGTACTGGAAACAGGTCTGGGCTCTTCCGTTGTCATGACTGGTATAGTTCCTGTAATGATTGTATTCCGATGAGAATTCAGAATATCTTTTGATATCGCTGGAACTGACTTTCTCAATATTACATGACTTAAGAAATCCTTCTATGTCTTCCACACTTATATCTTCCTCATCGACAACATGATCAGCCATCATATCGTATATCTCATCAGCATCCTCTTTAATGACGGCCCCGGCAAGCGCTGCCCTGTCAGGGATCCACCTGTTGTTGTCAGCATCATAGATCTTGGAAGCAACGAAGAAAGCGGCTGCAATGAGCCACGGGATGACAAGCATCGCTATACCGATCCATAATCCCACTTTAGAGGTCTTCCTGTTCTCTTTCTTCGCCTTCGATGACCTGACAAGAGAAACAATGATCAGGATTATTGCAATAATCGTCAGTATTACGGCAATGGCAATAACAATCATTGATAATATAACATTCAGAAGAACTACAAACATAACTGCCCCTTTTCTCCGGTACCGGATGTGCTTTCATCTGATTATAATACGGCAGACAGATGCTTCCAAGTTTTTGTTAGTGGCGGACATCACATTCTGATCACGCCGTACTGATCTGCGGGTATTACTGTCATTGAGTAGCCGATAGAAACTCAGCAAAGTGGGAACAGAATATTCAACGGATTTGACCTGACCGCTTTGATATAATCCATCGTCGGCATCTCAAATCCCAGCAGACCTACACCAATAACAATGCATACAGCAAATCCAGGTCCACGCGAGCGTCAGGACGAAGAACACCACCAGGTATTTTGTTGACATCCAATCTTCTTCATAGGATTACCTTCCGGTCGAGATACCATCAGCCTCGTGGATCCTCTTTTTGTCCTCGTACATGTTCTTATCAGCACGATTGAAAACATCCTGATATGAGTTATCCTTTTGCCTGTCGAAAATAGCGTATCCGAATGCGATCGAGATGCGTTCCAGATAGTTATCCGATAATTCTTTCTGCTCATCTATTATCGACTTCAATATATCGAGCTTCTCATCGATCTTCGCATACTCAAGCATTGATGGAATAACAACAAATTCATCTCCGCCAATTCTGAAGACTGTACTCATAGGAAAAGCCTTACAAAGTATCCTTGCGGCTTTACGTATCGCTTCGTCACCGGCCTTGTGACCGAGATTGTCATTAATATACTTAAGGTAGTTGAGATCGCACATTATAACCGCAAATTCAGCTGTTCCGTTCTTGATCTGCTCATCAATGTACTTTACGGTATCTTCGTACGCATGTTTGCTCTTAACGTTGGTCAGGGGATCCACATAAGCAAGATTGCGCATTGCTATAAGGTCATCTTCCTGTTTCTTCAATACCGCGGCATCATCCTCGATCTTACGTCCCTGAGCCTCGACTTTTGCCCTGACCTCTTCTGAACGTGCACGGGCCTTGTCTATCGCGATCCTGAATGCGCGCGACAGCTCGCCGACCTCGTTACTTTTCTCCGGAGGAAGGATTACGTCATAATTACCTTCGCTGATCTCATTGGCAGCTGCAGTAAGCTTGCGCAAAGGGTTAGTTATACGCGAAGCCAATACTGCCGCAACAACTGCGAGAACAACCGTAAGTCCGACAGACAGTAATGTCATGAGAACTACAGCATGATTTCTCTCGCTGTAGACGGTGTCATAGCCGTTGCAGAGAACAAATTTCATGCCGTTGCGGAGAGTTACAAAAGCCATGGCGCGGTCGCGTCCTTCGTAAATATAACGGATAAGTTCCTCGCCCGTTGAAGACTGTGACATGAGTTCAGCGTTCTCGACGATTTGATCCTCTTCGTCACCATGTATATCATGTCCAAGCTCTTTGACGTGATAGTGAGCGCTTCCGTCCGCTTCCTTGAGATACATATAACCGGTTTCCATATATGTGAATGAACCAACCCATTCGACGAGTCTGGTAAAGTTGACATCGATACCAACGATTGCGACCGGCGTGTCTCCGAGATAGATCGGTTCAACATAGGAAATGAGATAATCCCCCACGCTGCCGTCATAATAGGGTTTTGTCCATAAGGGCGCCATGTTCCTGATGGGGCCGTAATACCAGTACTCAGCTGAAGGATCACCCTCGATCTCAGCCTGGGTAAATGGAATTATAATGAACTTCCCGTCTTCGCCTCTGGTGTAATAAACACCTTCTTCACGCTCAGTAACACTGGTAATATCAAGTGTGTAATGGATATATGCACCCTGAATGAAATCGTTCTCCTCAGTCATGTAACGGATAAGGTCATCTGCATCATCAACTATCGTATCGCGCAGCTGAGCATTATCAGTAATCGTGTTTACATCGGGCAGCTTGTTCTTTGTCCATCTCGAGATGGAACCGACTGCATCCTCGATCCTTAACAATTCCGTATTGAGATCGTCACCGCGTTCCACACAGAACAGATTCATCTGCGTCGCAGCACCCTTTGTAAGTATCCTGCTCGTCAAAACAATGCTGACCGTTACAAGAGTTGCAGCAAGAACGAATGCTCCGATTATTACCAGAAGCATCATCTTGGTACTGATAGATGAAAAGAAAGCCTTTGACTTCTTCATTCCTGCGGATCCTTAAAACCAACCTTTAAAGTACTATCGATGATTATTATACAACTTTTTCTAAATATTATGCCCAGTAGTCTCGTAGATACGTCCCATATTGATCTCATCACCGGGAGCAGCCGAACCGTTTCCAAAAAGGATCAGCACATCCATATCGTTAACATCCTCATCCGCAGATGTAAAGATCCCTCTGACATGTGACTGTTCATCTATATAGAGCTTCAGCGTATCTCCCTGCTTATCTTCAAGCGTCATACCTGCCAGATCCCTCCATGCAGAACCGTCTCCCAACAGATCCTGCCCTATTTTGAAATAACGGTTTGCCGCATTTATTGATATGATCGTGTCTGCAGAGATCCCGCACTCCGAGGATGCATAAAATATACCCTCCATATATTCAAACGGAGCATATGTATCTACTCCTACGCCCTGCCCCGATACCGCTCTCGGTGCATTCTCCAGATGCGCCTCAACCGGTCCCCAGTATGTCCCGTCCTTCGGGAAGATCACCGTAACCATCGTTGCAGTCGAATACCCGTTAGTCCCGTTATCATACGTCATATGCTTTTTGGGCGTCTCGGAGTACACATAGAAGATGGCATCACAATCTTCAGGAACCCAGCAGAGATCATCCTCATCAATGGTCTGGGGAACAAATGCGATCGTATCATCACTGCTGCGCACAAACTCTGCGTCTCTGTTCACGCTGTTGACCACAAGGAACATAATATCCGGTCCGCAACCAGGGAACTCCTCAGACTCTATCTGCGTATATACCGAATTCTCAAGTCTCTCGAAATTAGACATCAGGAAATCATCAACGGCCTGATAATCACGATCGACCTTTGCGTCTTCTTCGACTTCTGTAATCACGGTCTCATCGTCTTCCTCATCCTCAGTCTCTCCCGTGCTCTTCTCCCGGCACGCAGTCAGACCGCAAAGGCATAAGATCAGAACTAATACCGTTATGTATCTCTTATCAGACAGTTTCATGCAATACTCCTCTTTTACAAATGTACAAACACCAGTTTATCTAACATTATAAGATTACGGAAGATTTGTATCAATGATGGGGCACAAGGCTTTACATCAGAAATTTATGTGATCTGATAAAAATAAGGCCCAGATCACTCTGAGCCTTAGCATCCCTAATATCGATATCAGGAAACTGTTATGTTCCAAGCGCCATGAACGCTTCATAGCACTGCTGAATATCCGCAGATTCAAATGGCGCATAATTATCCTCCAAAACCCCTTGCCCGGGTTCTGCATTCGTATCATAGCCATAGTAATCACGGACACAGATTACAAACTGCTTGTTGATGCCGCTTACAGGACAAGGCTGTTCCCATGTAGTTGGTATCTCAGGGATTTCATAGATGACCGTAAACGAATCTCCTTCTTTCAGGTTCTTATATATATCGGACTCTGTATCATACTCTACGATCATGAAAACGCATGAATATTCAACATGCGGACTGCTCTCGTTAAGAACTACATCCTTGCAGCAGATTACTGCATTTATCACACCTTCTCCAAAAGTCTTTGTACAATTATTCTGATCATCAATGTACCAGGTTCCGCGAAAATCATCTCCCGGCGTACCCTCAGGCAGATCCGGTCCGAAAACAGCCTCAACAACGTCATCGATCGTCATATCAAGCGTAGCCGCCTCAGTTGTCGTCGCTTCTGTAGTAGTCTCTTCCGTTGTGGTTGCTTCTGTCACTACCGTTGTTACTTCAGTAGATTCTGTCGTCTCCACAGTTGACGTGCAAGCGGTCATAAGAAGCGATGTCGCAACAACCGCAGCAATTATTGATCTCTTCATTTTCCTCTCCTCCGGTCAAGTAATGATTAATTATCACATTAATCTCCCGTCCAGGCAATATTGAAGCCAAAACCGGATATACAGGCATAAAAAGACCCTGCGCACCGTTTAAGGTATCACAAGGTCTTATTGGTTCTTACTCTTTATCTCTATCCCGTCAGGAGTTCCTTCGTATATCCTGGTGAGCAGCGCGGTTTCTTCTTCAAGTGTAAGTCTTTTCTCTTCCATTTTAATTGATGAGTGAGACACACAGGATCAAATATAGCATCATAGTGCCGGAAGAACGATTTTCGCCGCAGTCCAGTTTATATGTATGGTAGAATGTTTACATAGCCAATATGCTGTCTGCAGGTGGATCATATGAAATATTGCGCAAAATGCGGATACAAGCTTCCTGACACTGCCAGATTCTGCACACAGTGCGGATATGTTTTTGCGGGCTCTCCCACCTCATATGTGAGCTTCCAGGCACCATCCGCTGCAGGTGAATACCTGCTGGCCGATATCAGTCCGGAATCATTGGATACAAAAAATGAGAAACCGGAAGCTGTCCTTACCCCCGTCAGGAGCGTCCTGCAGTTGTTGCGCTCCATGTTCACAGGTGTTATCAGGCTCTTTACTACCCCCAGGAATCTCATAGCGGCCGTTATCTTTATCGTGCTATGGATCGTTATCAACATGCTCAGGAAGAATACCTCCTTGCCCATGGAGATCCCTACCCTGCTCACTTATGCCCAGGGAGGAACGGACCGCAGCAACATCTTCGGCATCATAGGCGGTATCCTCGGCAAGGGTGTCGTTCTGGCGTTTTTCTTATCCCTGATCAACGGCGGTCTTTCGAGGACAGGCAAAGGTATCAAGTCATTGTTCAGTAAGACCGGAAGCAAGATTAGTATTGTCAGTCTGATCATAGGAACGGTGATCAGCGCTCTCACATATTTCCTGTTAGCAGGGTTTACGAGAGCATCGGTATTTACGGTAATGGTCGGCATCTCCGGTGCTTTGCTGGCTGTCCAGTCAGCAGGAGGCAGCGGTGCTTTTTACCGGATGATAAGGTCTGTGACATCTAAAGGTTCAGGAGATAAAAGGGCAGTATCAACGGGCAGGATCCGGGGCCTGTTCTCAGGACTGGTGCTCGGATTCGTCATTGCATCCCTGATATCTGTCCTGCTGCCTGCACGTCTGGTCAGGGCGGATGAGGCAGATGATGAAGGACATTGGGAATTAGTCAATACCGAGAGTGAGATCGCTGACAGCAACGCAGACTTCGATTACGGTGCCGGCAGCGTAACCATGCACCGTGATCCCGCAGGAGACGGCACTTACAACCAAGTCTACAGATTCTACTATGAAGGACCTTCTCTCTCAGAAACATATCTGCCGGGGAGTACAGGCACATTTGAGTGTTCCACGTCTGTGGATCAGTTCAAGATGAGATATCCTTACTCCAATGTTCCGTCACCTTTGGAATGGAATTACACGGCTGAAGACGGCCTTATGCATCTGACCATGTCAGTGGACAGTGATGAATCCTCCTCAGCCGGAAGCCTTATCGAGACTGACCGCCTTGATATCTGCATGAATTTTGATAATCCCTTTATAAACGGAAGTGCCGGAGACGAATACGGAACGATGTGGGTCCGCGGATCGGGATATGTCGGCGGATACATTTATTATCAGTACACTATCCCGGAGGGACATCCGGGCGATACCATGACGATAACCAGGGTATGTCATTACGGGGATATCACCACGTCATGGATCTACAGATGGGTAGAGCCCGGCGAGGCCGTCCCCACCGGTTCTGAAGGAGACATTGAAGAGGACGTATTTACGCCTGCAGAGGATGAACCGGGAGAAGACAAAGGAACTGACATCATCTCAGACATCGTCGACGGGATCAGGAACTCCGGACTGCCCGGAGCCGCCATTACCGCTGCAGGCGGTGCCCTTGCGTCAGGCCTGATCACCGGGGCTTCAGACGAAGAGGAAAAGAAGAAAAAGAAGACCAAAGAGAAGAAGCCGTCCGGTTACAGGATGTACGTCAACAAAAACTTTGGTAATACCCTCAGACGCGGCGCAGAGGCTAAATGGGTATATGCCAGAATCGCAGAGCTTCCTCCTGAGGGCGGTGAATTCTCGAGGGACGACCTGTCCTCTCAGATCGATGTTTTCTCGGGTGACGGTGTTCTTTCGGTATCCGACGGAGGAATGGTAAACGGATACCGGGCAGCCATTGTAAAGGTTCCTGATGACTGTACGGCAAATGAGGGATGCGTATCGTTCCGCTTCGCAGGAAAAGGCGGCACCTTCACCCGTCACGTCATATTCAGCATAACTGCAGGTGAGATATTATTCCCTCAGGAAAATCTCGCTCTCCCCGCATGTAAGCTGAAATACGTAAGGAAGAGCCCTGATTCCGGATCGCGTATCGGAGACGGTATCTATGTCATGCCTTTCCTGGTCAAGGATATGCCCCGTGAGAGCAAGGTCTCAGGCGTTATTGAGAGAATCGGTGCCACGGATATGAAGGGCAACTACGTTGATAAGAAGATGATCAACAAGCCGATGCCGTATAAACTCGCTCTGGAGCGCGACAAGGAATATGGCGAGCATGGGATCTACAATGCCATCATCAGCGAAGTTGCCGATTATGAGCTTGAGGCCGGAATAAGCGAGGGCTACGCTCTCAAGATCACAGCTGAATACGGCACGGCCGGGACACCCGGATACGAGAAGATCGAAGGTACCCTTCCCATCTACCGTATCCACATGGGTCTTGCTCTGTCAGTTCAGACAAGGAGTATCCCCTGCTACTCCAAGCTGAAGCCCGGCAGGGATAAAAAGAATAAGGACCAGCTGGAAGCAAGAGATTTTGAACTCATCTATTCTGAAGCACAGCTCATGCTGTTCCTGTGCGATGAGAGAGATCTGTCTATAGTCAGGATCCCCGTTATTCCCGAGCGCAATGTCAAGGTAACTGCAACCAGGGTGGCTAATGAGCGCTACTGCAAGATCGGCGATGCCAATAAAGATCATCAGAAGCTTGTGGAATCTCTTGGCATCAGCGCATTCCCGACTTCGGAGATCAACGATAACGGCTCACGCCAGATAAGGCTCTGTTCAACAGCCGGCTGGATGGATCCACCTACGCGTATCCTTGCCGATATTGAAGTCACTGCAAAGTTCGAAGACAAGACTTATACCGTGGTCAAGAACGTTCTTCTCAGATCACAGGAATTCAGAGTTGCCCAGAATGCTGATGATGAGAGAAGATTCCTTGAGAAGGACAAACACGTTACTGAGCAGCTCCTGCGCATCAGCGAGAAAATCGATCACGAATACCCGCGCAACCTTTTCGCGCTCAAGAATATGATCGACCGTATGCTGGAAGGCTATGACTACAGATTTGGCTACGATGGGAATCAGCTCGATAACGTGATGAACATGTGGGTGGGATTCCTCGAGGGCAGCTTTGCGGGTGCGAACGGCACACCTCAGGGTGTTACTTTCGCGGACGAGCTCGCAGCAGTCTATGCGTTCATGCAGGGCCTGAGAGATAATACGGGCTTCCTCGGACGTGTTGCAATGGGCGTCATGACTTCGGGTATATCTGAATATATCTTCTCAGCAATGACCATCGTGGAGAAGATACAGGTCGGCGTCTATTCCTGCAAGGGCGATAAGGACTTCGGATTCTGGGACGGCATGTATATCGGTATCGAGGAGTATGCCAAGCAGAAGCTCATGGAGATGGCCTTCCAGAAAGGAATGTCGCTCATAGGCAACACATATCTGGCACCCAATTTCACCATCGCAGACAAGCTCAGGCTTATCGGTAAAAATTGCCATAAGGCGATCAACGCAGCTGACAGATACATGAAGAGCAACAGCAAGCTGTACAAGATGGGTGATGATGCGCTTCAAAGCTGTAAGAACTTCTTCAACAGTTCAGCCGGAAGTGCCAAGAGTGCGATCGACGATACCATCAGAGGCGAAGCAGAAGCAGAAGCCCGCGTGGAACAGCTCCTCAAGCGCGACAGAAGGAGCCTGACTGCAGAGGAGCTTAAAGAACTCCAGTTCCATGAGAGAGGTATGGAGAGAGGTATCCAGAAAGTCAGAGATCTGTATGACATCCAGCGTGAGATGAATTCGACGTCAGACCCTGTCCGTCTCAAGCAGCTCAAGTCCAAATACCGCGATGTCGCCAACGAGGTCTGGAAAGATAAATACGCGTTAAGACAGCTTCAGCGTATAAAGCATACCGATGGGGACAGCATCCGTGCACAGTTCAATAACTACAGGGAGACCCTGCTCGATGATGCTCAGCTGGAGGCTCTGGATGACGTATCCGCCGAGACCGGCATCCTGCGTGAGAACCTGTATGTATCGAATGTCAGCAACGGCAGCAAGGTAAAATACAAAACGGGCAAGAAAGTACCAAGTGACAGAGACGTATCCTTCAAGCAGAAGGTCCTGTCAGACAGAACGAGGGATCTTACCATCGACCAGAGCATCGGTCAGCGTGCCATGGCCAGAAGACTGTTCAGGAAGATCCACGGCCGCGATGCGGAGTCTATCGATGAGGCTCTGAGATTCATGGAAGAGATGGACGTCACATACGTTCATCCTGAGGGAGACAGCGGCAGCAGCTATGTCTTCGAGCACAACCTCGAAGGATATGAGGATCTTACCGGAATGATCGGCATCAAGCCTGACGGCTCTATGGATAAGTCACTTCTGAAGGGCGATCTTCACAACAAGACTATCAATCAGGCTTCAGTCAGGCATAAAGGTGACGAGTGGTTCGGAAAGGCAAAGGATTCCTCCAGAAGAGCTGATGTACTCGAGGCTGAAGCAGGCGCTCTTACAGGAGAAGCACATGATGCTATGCTCGCCCGCGCTGATGAGCTGAGATGCACTGCACAGAGCGAGTATATTGAAGGTGTTTACCAGATCACAAAACAGGTTGAGAACATAATCATACCACGTGGCGTCATGCGCAAAGGCATGAATCCGCTTCCTCCCAAAGCAATGGAAATCCATAAGCTGGCATTGCGTGTCGGTTACGACGTCTCCCCTGCCAAGTTTAAGGCGATACTGAGAGATGAATATGGAATGACTTTGAACGGCTATGCTGAATACATGAGCAAGTTCCTTGACTAGGATCACCCTGATAAGGCACAAACAACCTCCCCGTTTTGCACAGGGAGGTTGTTCAGTATTAAGACATTAACAGATCATATGGATCAGATCGTCAGCGTATCCGCTTACATGAGTTTTCTGTAAAGCTCTATCATATCCTCAGCTGATGCATCTCTCGGATTGCCCGGACGGCATGCATCTGCATAGGCCTCGTCTGCCAGCTGCTTAAGGTCTTCCTCACGGATCTTCTCATTCTTCACGGGGATCCCTACGTCCACAGAGAGCTGTCTGACGGCATCGATCGCTGCCTTCCTGTACTCAGCCTGAGTCATGGAGTCAACGCCTTCAACACCCATCGCCCTGGCGATCTCACGAAATCTCTCACCGGTGTATTCCTGGTTGTATTCCATTACGATCGGCAGGAACATGGCACATGCAACACCATGAGGCGTATCGTAATGGGCGCCAAGGGTATGTGCCATGGAGTGAGCTATACCCAGACCGACGTTGGAGAATCCCTGACCTGCGATATACTGTGCCAGGGCCATCTGCTTGCGTCCTTCCGGGTCGCCTGCAACAGACTTGCGGAGATTAGCGGCAATGAGCTTTATTGCTTCGAGATGGAACATATCGGTCATCTCCCATGCAGCCTTTGTCGTATATCCCTCGATGGCATGCGTCAGGGCATCCATGCCTGTTGAAGCACAAAGAGCCGCCGGCATTGACAGCATCATGACAGGGTCTACGATGGCAACTTCAGGGATATCATGCTCATCGACACAGACGAACTTCCTCTGCTTCTGAACATCAGTGATAACATAGTTGATGGTAACCTCTGCAGCAGTACCTGAAGTGGTGGGAACTGCGATCGTCGGAACCGCATGATTCTTTGTTGGAGCTACTCCCTCGAGTGACCTTACATCCTCAAACTCCGGATTTGTGATTATGATGCCAATCGCCTTGGAAGTATCCATGGCAGAACCGCCGCCGACAGCAATTATGGAGTCAGCTCCTGCCGCCTTGAATGCTGCAACACCTGCCTGAACATTCTCAATGGTAGGATTGGGTTTTACTTCATCAAACAATGTGTACGCAATGCCGGCACCATCCAGGATATCTGTTATCTTTGCTGTCGTTCCGCACTTTACAAGTCCGGGATCTGACACTACGAACACCTTCTTAAAACCTCTGGCTGCTGCAAGGCCGGGAATCTCGTTTATTGCTCCCTCGCCGTGATATGATACCTGATTAAGAACGATTCTGTTTGCCATAGGGTGCACCTCCATAAATAGAAATAAGTGAAAACCTTCACCCTTCAATTTTACTACCGCAGGAAGGGCTTTTGTATAAACAAAGTGAAAACTATAAGGGACCAGGCGGGTTTATTCCTATGCTATAATCAACTTATTATGAAATATGGTGAATCTGCATTTGATATAATCTATCTCCTGTTCGCGGTCACAGCCGGAGTGATCGTTCTTATAAGGCGCAAAGATTCTATAGGAAGGCTCATGGGTTCATCCGCACTTATCCTCGGTGCAGGCGATGCGTTTCATCTCGTACCCCGCGTTCTGAATTATTTTGTTGAAGATGATCTCACAGTCTGGCTTGGCACAGGCAAGCTTGTCACTTCCATAACAATGACCATATTCTATGTATTGCTCTTCTTCCTTCATACCAGACTTTTCAACCGGGAAGACAACGGCAGGGATCGTATCTGCATGGCAGTCCTGTTGCTCGTGGCTGCATTAAGGACAGTGATCTGTCTGCTGCCGGGCAACGACTGGATCAATGGCGGCAGTTCCGTATTCTGGGGAATCTTACGCAATATTCCTTTCGTGATAATTGGGATCATTATCGTCATCATCTATTTCAAAACACGCGAAAAGAACAGGAACTTCAGGCGTGTTTGGATATACATCAGCCTGTCATTCCTGTTCTATATTCCTGTTGCAGTGGCAGCGTCACTTCTTCCGGTACTGGGTATGCTGATGCTGCCAAAAACTATCTGTTACATGCTGATACTTGGCGTGTTCCTTAAGGAATCATCAAACTAACTGATCAGCCTTCCTTCATTGAACTCCGGATCCTGCTAAGTGACTCCGGCGTAATCCCGAGATATGTTGCTATATAACGAAGCGGGACGCGTTCCGACAGCAGATGTCCTTCAGACACTCATACCTCTGTACCGCTGCCTATAAGTTCATTAAGCATGCTGATGCTCTGTCCGGTAAGCATATCACGCAGATCCGGCGGGACACTCCTCTGTACAAAATCCAGGATCCTGATCAGACCCAATATGCGGGCCTTGTATTCGATCCCGGCCAGTTCTTCCCTGCTCATACCGTCATAATACAAAGAAAGCGTGCGTTTCCAGATATGGTAAGCATTTTCCACGGAGATACCAAGCTGTACCGTCGCAGCCTCCGGTGCCATCTGCGGGAACGTCAGGTATGAATTGGTGATCGTTGCCAGATCGAATACCGGATCTCCATAGCTGAGAGTATCCATGTCTATCATCATCGGTTTACCGTTAACTATGATGATGTTCTTCAAATGGAAATCACCATGAAGGAGCTTGTTCGAATCAGGAACACCTTCTATGATCCCCCTGATCACATCTGCCGTATGAGCACCTGTCAGGTGTTCGGTGTTATCAACCCATTTGAAATGATCTGCCTTCATGTCCGCACAATCGGAAGTATCAGCATCCAGACTGTGGATATACCTGAGCAGTTCTACGGACATCCCGATAAAATCCTCCAGGTTGCCGGCAGAACGGTTGACAAAACTGTCCGTCGGTTCGGCATCGAGCAATTCATAAACGGCACCGAAGCATTTTCCGACCTTTACTATATCGAAAGAGATTGCGGTGGGAACACCGAGGATGAAGGCGCGCTTGGCCCTCCTCTTCTCAGTCAGCACCCTCTCATAGGGGATGTCTTCCCTGTAGACCTTGACGATCTCATCAGGCGCGATCCTGTACACGGAAGCATGTGCACCTCTTCCTATCAGTTCGCATCCCTCTATGCTCAATTGTTTAAGCTCATCCGCATTCATTTGGATCCACCATTCATGGAACTCCTGATCCTGCTGAGCGACTCGGGTGTGATCCCCAGGTACGTTGCAATATAACGCAGCGGAACCCGCTCAGACAGCATCGGATACCTTTTTCTGAACGCTATATACCTCTCTGTGGCATTCTCGACCAGGAAGCCGTTCTCCCTGTAGATCTTATATCGCATCCCGCTTTCCAGGACAATGATCCAGAGATCCTTCAGGTGCTCATCACTATATATTAGCTCCTTCATGTCCTTCACATCGAAGAGCATGACCGTAGTATCCTCTATCGCTTCCCAGTTGGCCTGCATCTCATCAAAACCCACCATTCCGGAATCTGCGCACCAGTTTCCTTCTGCGGCAAAATACTGTGTGACGTCGTTATAATCCCCGTCAACATAGTAGCTTCTGACCACGCCGCTTAGCACCAATCCGGCGGAAGCTGCCGGATCGCCTGTCCTGGCGATGACTTCACCCTTTGAATACACCTTGAACCTGGACAGGCTGATAGCCCTGGCGATGATATCTTCTGAGATGGAAAGACCCGATGCGTCGGACAGTTCCTTAAGATGTTTTATAAGATACGCTTTATCCATATGTTTATCCTGTCACCACAATCCAATATACCAGAGCAATGAAGTTTATACCGCCGTGGGCGATCATCGGGGCAATGAGATGTCCTGTTTTCTTATACGCCCATATACATATTAAACCAAGTATGAATGAAAATCCAAAGTTATACCAGTCAAGCATCGTGAACATCACGTTGAACAGTATCAGTGCACACATCTCACCCATGACAGGACCACAGAAGACTTTCGCCAGACCTCTGAAGAGTATTTCCTTGACGATACCGCTCACCAGTGTCAGGGCAATGACCCCCATGACCGTTATGCCTATGGAAGGACTACCGGCCTTGAACGCCAGATCCGTCTGTCCTTTATAAACGAGTGTCTGGAGCAGCGCGGCAATTCCGGATAATGCAAGAGCGATGATCCCTGTCAGGATATCTTTTCCGATGCTTTTCTTTTCAAAGATCTCATCCTTGAGACTTATGCCGTTTTCCCTGAACAGGAGTACCGCTCCCGGCAGCAATATCATGTTTGCAGCTATCAGGATCAGATAATAGAAATACCTGTTTGACGTAACGTAGCTTGCAATATCGATAAAGTTCATCCCCTGCTTATAATGCGTATAAGCCATGAAGATCTCGAAACCTGTGACAAACAGGGTCAGTACAGTAGTGATCGCGATCGCGCGTGTTGCATTTGTTTTTGAATTATCCATTGTTATCACCTCCGGTGAGACGATATCAGACGGAAGATGATCCTGCATTGATGTATGTTAATTTGAGTGAAGTACCGTTACTTCTGCTCACATGCCATTGATCGAAGAAGAGTAATTTGTGTCAGCACTGCTGACACAAATTATAAGTAAGACTCTTTCTTGTACTCATACAGCGCTCGCATACCCGAATAGATTAGGAATACCGCCATCTGCACCATAACAAGATTTACCGTTATAACACTCCTGATCTCGCCGGCAAGGAACATGGTAACTGCAAGATCGGCAACTACCACCATAACAGTATGCCTGTCCCATTGGTGCTCTTTCATATAGGTTGCATATCTGTAAATCACATATACTATGCCCGCTACGACAGCACCTATTATCGTAAAAATAATTGTGAGCATTTTTATTATATAATTATGGAAGATTTGGGTCAAAAAGCAAATAAAAATCCCCGAAAGGCTTTATCTAAAAGGCTTTCGGGGATCTTGTTATCACTCGTATTCGACTGTTACCGGAGTGGAGACCAGCTATCTCAACTGCAGAACCGGATTCCCAAGCATGGATCTGACCGTTGTTTTGTAATCATCAATATCACTAAGCCTAGTAATAGTTGTAATTCTCTTCCCTGCATCCTTACTTGATGCTCCACAGTGATATACCTTCATATCCTTTGTGCCTTCATCAAGTACTATGTACCTGTCATGTGAACGATGCAGTGACTGAAGAAACGTAATCGTTCTTCCCGGATTCTCGGTCAGATAATCATTATACTCTGAAAGCCTTAATCCTGGCCTTGCTGCATTGTCGCTGATGATCGTGATCTTTGCGTTCTTCTTGGAATGTGCCAAGTGATGCAGTGTTTTTGTCCCGATATAATCATCAATAACCATTATTTTGCTTTTGGCACTCCTGTATATCTTCTGATATGCCTCATCTGCCTTGAACGGCTGTCCGTCAAGGATCAGGATTTCCTCGTTACTCAAACCCTGATCAAATAGTTTAATAAAATCAGACAGATCGGTTTTGGAAACCATAGATTCACGCATTTCCTTTATCTCTTTTGAGTTCTCTTCAACCTTATCCACCAAAGCAAAATAATTCTTTTGTAATAGGAGCGTCTGATTCTCGATCAGATAGTCTTTCATTGCCTTGAACAAACGGACAAGGGCAATACTCTGACTTACGGCAAGATCTCCCTTAAGGGTACTCATAAGCATATATATCCCCTGTTCTGTAAAAGCATAAGGAAGATAACGTGAACCTCCCCAACTTGAGGTCAAGTTTTTTGACCTCAAGATATAATTAACTTCTTCCCTTGACAATTGAAATCTAAAATCATCCGGGAACCGGTCAATGTTATTTTTAACCTGCTGATTGAATGCCTTGGTAGAATAACCATATATCTCATCCAGATCAAAATCCAGCATCACCCGCTGACTGCGGATAACATGAATCCTTTCTTTCAACATAGATTCAGTAACAACTATTATTCTATTATCCGTATTATTCACTGTCTAAACTCCTGATATCAAATTCCTCACCTATCTTGTTAATACACTCCTTCAGATGCAAAGCAACCGCCTTCCACCAATCAGAACCTCTCTCCCCTATAATTGTGTCTATCTCTTCATCGGTCATATCTGAAAAGCATATATTCTGCCACCTGTCATCACGCTTAACCCTAAAGTAAATGCCATCGAGATCTCTGTTAATCATATTACTCCCTCAGTCCATAATTCGTTTATTCGTTGCATATCTCTCGGAGTTGTCTTCTCCGGGTTCTCGATATACTTAACGACTGAGGATACACTGCCTTTTACTGCCCACATATTCGTTACTGCCATATTTGTCACCTTCTTTCTTGATAATGAAAAACCTCCGATAAAATAGCCGGAGGTCTGATTTGCATTGAATTATTGCTGTTTCTGTGATAACATTCACTTAAGAAATTGGTCCCCGTCGATAGACGGCGTGTCCACAGTTTAGCAACTAGAGAGCCGCTTACCTTGGACGATGGCGGCTTTCTTTATGCCTGATTTTTTCGAATGCCCTGCCGAGAGAGAACCCGACCGAGAAGACGCCCCACGTAAACCCGATAATGGTTATCAGATCTAAAATGGAGATCATTCATTTCACCTCCTCCCTCTCATCGTATTGCATAAACAATGCATGAGAGCAAAGAAGGACACGCCGCCTACCGTGAATGACGGAGACCAACACAAGGATTATAACACCCGCCTCACTATTAGTGGATTACATTCTTAAGTCGATTACTTTGTGACCTTCCTGAAGGTGTCGCACAGCATGTCACAAACCTCATGGATCTCGTTCTGGTTTCTTTCAAGCTCAAGTCCGTGTACTATTCCTAAAACATTCAGCTTGCGGACAAGCTGGTTGAGATTACTGCCGACACGTCTGACCTCGAAGATCAGGGATACATAATCTGCATCCGGTGGAGCATTGATCTGGGCACCAAGAAGCACCGCTCTGCAGAACTTCTCTCTTGGCATTTTTGCCTTCTTCACTTCGTCGTTTAGAGCCTTCCATTCATCTTCGGTGAAGCGGATGACGACGGCTTTGTTTCTTCTGCTCATAGATTTATTTACCTCGTGTTTTCATAAAAATAGCGCCCAACTGGGGCGCATTAGGGGTCTCAGGGATCTCCCTGAAATGTGCTTTTTGATATCAAAAAGCGTAGCCTGCTACTAATTAGGACAATTGTATGAGAACGTTTTCAGGAGTATGGCGAGCACCCGTGAGATACGTAAGATCTCCGACATTCTCATTAGTTAGGAGCTGCCTAAAAAGAGGAAACGGACACCAGACGTTTCTCATTCTGATGCCGTTATCCTTCAGGCTGAATCATCAGTCATCTTCCTGACTTGAAACAACTTCGAACTTTTTTCAAAATACCCTCCAGTTGTTAATGGGTGTTAACAACTGGAACGATAATTGAGAGAATTATCCTTCTACTATTAAGGTGTGGGAGAGGGGCGATTTGAACAAAAAAAGTAAAATTGTAATAATCTTCGACAAAAGCAACAGATCAAGCAATGTCGCTTTGTGAAGAATGAACGAAACAGAGACTTGCAGCGTATCGAGTTGTCAAGATCCGACCGGCTACGGATCTTGCTTCCGGTATTCCCGGACAACAAAAAACGCTGCCGATCTTGTAAGACAGCAGCGCTCTTATAATTTGTAAACCTGTTGTTATTCGGAATAATGCGTTATCGTTCTATATTATCCGATTCTTATCCCAGATGAACTCAAGTTCCTGAAACGCCTTATTTTATTGACTTTCAGAGCCTTTGCGATTACTCGTACTCCACCGTTGCGGGCGGCTTAGGCGTATAGTCGAACAGAACTCTGTTGATTCCCGGGACCTCGGAGATGATCCTGTTTACCAGATGATCGATAAGCTCATCTGACAGGTGCTCTACTGTTACTTCCATAACATCTGTCGTGTTGATGGCACGGATGATGCAGGGCCAGTCGAATGTTCTCTTGCCGTCCTTGACACCTGTCGACTTGAAGTCAGGTACTACCGTGAAATACTGCCATACCTTGCCCTCCAGGCCATTCTTCGCGAACTCCTCGCGGAGGATCGCATCGGACTCTCTTACTGCCTCAAGACGATCTCTTGTGATGGCACCGGGGCATCTTACACCGAGTCCGGGACCCGGGAAGGGCTGACGGAATACCATGTTGTCAGGAAGACCTAATTCCTTACCAACTACACGCACCTCATCCTTGAAGAGGATACGGACAGGCTCGACCAGCTCGAAATCCATATCTTCAGGCAGACCGCCGGCGTTGTGGTGCGCCTTGATGCCTGCATCACTTTCGAGAATGTCAGGCCAGATCGTGCCCTGTGCCAGGAATTCGATCCCGTCGAGTTTCCTTGCTTCCTCAGCAAAGACTTCGATGAACTCTCCGCCGATTATCTTACGCTTCTGCTCGGGGTCCGTTACTCCTGCTAGCTTGTCAAGGAATCTGTCTGTAGCATCAACATAGATGAGATTCGCATTCATCTCATCCCTGAAAACCTTGATAACCTGCTCGGGCTCGCCTTTACGGAGAAGACCGTGATTAACGTGAACACATACGAGCTGCTGACCTACCGCTTTGATGAGCATTGCTGCGACTACTGAGGAATCAACGCCGCCGGAGAGAGCCAGCAAAACCTTCTTATCGCCGATCTGGGCACGGAGTGCTTCGATCTGCTCGTCGATATAGGCTTGCGCGAGTTCCGGAGTGGTGATCCTTACCATGTCGTCTGGACGACGTATGTCTGTCATAGGGAAAACCTCCTGTGGGATAATATACAGAGATTATAGCATATTACCCGGCGAAAGTTGCGAACAGGGCAAACAGTAACCAGATGGTATAACCTATCAGTGCCGCCCCGTAGATTATGGATGCAATACCGGTCTTTTTGCCTGCGTCTTTTCTTATGATGATCACACCGCAGACGATCGCAATGACCGCCGTTACAGGGAAGATGAACAGCGAGAAGAACATACAGTCGATGGGGACTCCGTTGCACAAACCCATGAGTCTGTTCCCTTCATCGACATCGCCGGCACAGAGAGCCCCTGCTTCCAGACCCCTGTAGCATACCACAGCCGTATAGAATCCGGCTCCCAGGCATGCAGCATACATTAGGATGGACGGAACAGCTGATACGAGCAGTACATTCCCGCATTTCCTCCGCGTCCTGTCCTGCGTGTGGCGCACAACAAACGCAAGGATCAGGAAACTGATGCAGACGACCAGGAAAAACTTGCTGTTGGCAAAAGCTGCATCAGCATATTCTATAGCTTCCTTAAAATTATCCACTTTTCCCTTATTTCCTGTTTACCGGTTAACTCAATCGTTCTCTATGGCAAACATTATTCCCGTCACTATCGCTGCGACCGCACCCGCGATAAGCAGATAGAACCCGATGCCGTACGAGATATCATATTCATGGTAAGTGCTGTCCGTGAGCAATGACATGAATCCTCCGCTGTCCATCAGAGCATTTGCAGCCATAGCTTTCTTGCTCAGGCCCATTCTGATGACTGCCGCTATCGTAAGGCACACATTGGCAGCTGCGGCAAAACCGCATTTTGTCTGCAGTCCTGCGAAAACAAAGCCGACACTGACTATATCTGTCAGAAGCAGGATAATACCGAACACCGTGGGCATCATGCTGACATTCGCTCCTGACTTTCCCTCGTATGATACATGGAAGTATGGCAGAAACAGTGCAACAGCACACAGGATATTCGATGCGATAAAGGCAAACCCCTTAATGGTAGATCTGTTCATAAACAATCACCTCCCCTATGCATATTAGCACAAGGGAGGTGCATAATTCCAAGGTAAAATCAGTGTATTATTCCTCTGCCAGAAGGCTGACGGGATCAACCTTACGGATAGCCAGTGAGCACATCAGTGAAGTAATCAGGGCTACAGCAAGAATTCCGATAAAGGTGAGTACTATACCATAGAACGGAACCGAAGCCTCTATCTTCTCCATTCCGAAGAATACAAGAGCAACGCTCATCAATTCTGAAGCAGCAGGTGCAGATATGGCAGACCCTATAAGAACACCGACGATGATCGACGGGATGTTGGATATCATGGTCTGGACAATGAGCTGTCCCGAGGTGAATCCCAACGCCTTATTGATGCCATAGTTGCGGCGTTCGCGGATGATCTTGGAGCGCACGAGGAGGATCTCGACGAACACGACGATCATCGCGGTTACTGCCAGTATCACATAGCAGATGATGTACATCGAATTTGAGACTGTCGAGATAGTCTCGGTAACGATTTTCGCGCTGTTGTCGACTGAGGATGATGTATATTTGCTGATCTCGTCCGCAACATCATCGTATCCGAAACCTTCTTTGGTGTAGATGTAGTACATTACCGTATCCTGGTTTTCAAGGAATCTCAATGCCCCCTCATCTGTGAGCATGCCCTTGAGGCCCATGTGATTGATCTTCTGGTCGAGACCGGTTATCAGATAATCCACGTGCTTGTCACCGTAATCGATGTAGATGATATCCCCTACGCCGACCCCGAGCTGTTTCGCTGCTTTCTTTGTCAGACATATCTCTTTCTCCGTCTTGGGAAGACGTCCTTCGATGATCATGTTGTTCTTTACAAGAGACGTATCATCATAGACATCACAGTTGATGACCGCGGAATTGTCACCTGCCGTCAATGTCGGATCGGCCTGATAATACTCGAGGATCTCATCGACCAGATCGATGTTCTCAAGGTCATCACGGAGCTGCCGGGTATCCGTTACCTGGACATTGGGGATCTCCAATCCTGCAAGCTTCAGTATCGCATTTGTCTGACCGCCGAAAGTATTGACCATAGCAAAGCCCACATTAGTTGATATTGCAATGATCACAATGATCAGTGTAAGCGCGATATTGCGTCTTCTGTCTCCAAAGAGTTCCTTAAGCGACAGGGTTACCGGGATGGGTGCGGCACTGTTCTCAAAGGGGAAGAAATTGCGCTTGAAATTATGGTTGTTGATACCGCCCTTGAGACAGTCAAGAACTGATATCCTGGAGTACTGTCTGGTGGAGACAACGCACACTATGGCAACCAGCAATACGCTCCATGCAACTGTTATACCGGCAACGAGATAGTTGTAGGACTGATTCCACGGCAGACCGCAGATAAGGGCTACAACTGTACCGAGTGCTGTTCTTGCCGTCGCTGCGAGAGCCACACCGGCAACAGATCCCAGGAGTGCGGCTATGACGTTCTCGGCAATGATCGCCAGTGACAGCTCTGAAGTCTTATATCCTGCAGCTTCAAGTATGCCTGTATTCTTCATGTTGCGCTCGATAAAGTTGCGGATCGAGAAGCTGATTATTATCATCGCTATGACCATAATTATCAGCGCGAATACCATAAATATCGCCATCACTATCTGAGTCATGAAGGATCCGCCGCCCTTCATATCCAGCCAGTTTACTTCCAGTTCGTTGCAATTGGCTCTGACGGCATCTTCTGACTTCCATGCCTGATACACATCCCACAGATCATCACGCAGCCCGTAGATATCAACATTCTCTGCGCCTCTGAACTTGACCGACTCGCCAATGACAAAAGAATTGCCATATGCTTCGATAAGTCTGTCGAGTTCACTCTGAGATACATAGACATTGTAGATCGAGATATTGATCGGAGAGGCAAACAGGGGATCTTCAACGTGACCTGCAACATTGTAGCTCACCACATCATCACCGAACTTGAATTCGATCGTATCACCAACAGGAAACTGCATCTTAACATAATAAGGAAGCAGTATATCGTTATCTTTGAGAGCGCTTGTATCCACACCTAATGCGTTGATCGTTCTTGTCTCATCATAGGCACCGACAAAGAAATCGAATGATGACCACTCACCGCTGTTATCCTTTGCATTTCTGTACTGTGTAACGATCCTGTCGGCATGGTTTGTCTCATGCTCTCTGACGCCATTCACCTGTGCAAGACGTTCATCCAGTTCCTCTGAAAATGCTTCAGGAACCCAGTAATAAACATGGGATGTATTATGCTCATCTGCCGATGTCTCCATGAGGCCGCTAAGACCTGTCAGAACAGCTGCACCAGTATAGAGCATAAATGCTGACAGGAGCGACAAGACAACGAGCGTTATGATGTCGCCCTTCTGCTTTTTGGCATTGTTTTTTGCAATAAAGAAAATATGATACATTTTCTCTGTCCTCCTGTATTACCAGCCCATCCCTGCGAGAAAATCCTTAAGCTTCCTATGGCGCTCTGCACCTTCAGTACCGCTCAGATCGATCTCGCTCTTCACCACACCGTCTGCCAGGTAGATAACGCGGTTGCCGCGCTCTGCTGCCGTCACGGAGTGTGTGACCATTACAATGCTCTGACCTTCGTTGTTAAGATCTGTCAGAATGTCGAGAACGTTCTCCGTATTCTGCGAATTGAGGGCTCCTGTAGGCTCATCTGCGAACAGGATCTCCGGTCTGTTGATAACGCCTCTTACAACCGCGACACGCTGCTGCTGACCGCCTGACAGCTGAGTCGGGAACTTCTTCCAGTCCTGCTCCGTTATCTCAACTTTTGTGAGGAGCTCCTTAGCCCTTGCTGCAAGCGCTTTGCGGTCCTTTGTCACGAGAAGCCCGCTCACCATAACGTTGTCGAGCGCGCTCATGGTATCGTTCAGATAGTTCTGCTGGAAAACAAATCCGCAGTGGTTTCTCCTGAATACCGCCAGCTTGTCGTTGCTGTATCTGGATATATCCTCACTGCCGTATCTGATGGTGCCGAGAGTCGGCCTGTCCATACCTGACAGTGAGTACAGGAGCGTACTCTTGCCTGATCCGGAATTGCCCATTATGACCGTGAAGTCACCCTCATAGATACTGAGGTTCAGATTCTTGATAACGTGCTGCTGAACGCTCTCGTTGGAATAAGTCTTGCAGAGGTCCGTTGCCTCGAGTATTACTTTCTTTGACATGCTGTTTATCTCCCTTTCCGGTTTTCTGAGCTTATTCTATGACAGCACACAGGATAAGTCTTAACGTGGAATTTAAGAGATTCTTAACTGTTTCTTACATGGTATAATCTGCCTATGAACAGATTATCCTTTGCAACTCCCGTATACGTTGTATCCCTGATCTTCGGGATACTATCTCTCTGTCTCGCCAGTGCATCATCACAGGCGACTCTTTACGGTGCAACAGAGACCTACTACTCACCGCTCGTGACAAGTCTCTTAGGTCCCGTCAGCCTGCTTCTGTATATCACGGCACTTGTGCTGCTGTATCTGAGGCGCGGAATCCTGTCGGCAGCCGCAGGACTTCTCGGGTGCGGAGCAGAGCTGTACTGTCTTCTTACGAAGACATCTGATGTGGAACAGAAGCTTGAAGGCAGAGGATATGTGTTCACAGAGGTCCATACTGAATACGGATTCTATATGTCATGTCTCGCCATGTTCTGCGTGTTCGTATTCGCGATGCTTGTGATCGCGGAGGAGCAGGACCGTTAGAAGCCTCTGTTCATCTTCGCCATGGATGCCAGAGTCGGAATGTTCATGGGGCATACCTTCGTGCAGGCGAGTGACTTGGAACAGCCTTTGGCAAAATGCTTCTTATAGTCTTTTTTTATCTGATCCCCATTATCCCTGCTCCGTGAGGCTACGAAGTAGCTGTCATTTGCAAACAGCGGTCCAAAGAAATTATTGCCCTTAACATAATTGGGACACGCCTCGAGACACAGTCCACACTTAAGACATCTGCCTATCTGGTATTCCAGCTCGTGGTCCCGTTCCTCCTCCTGATGGTACTCCCCGATATGTGCGTCCACCTTCTTAAGATTCTCCTGAATTATCCCGCGGTCAACCACAAGATCACT
The DNA here is from genome assembly GCA_900099715.1 of Ruminococcaceae bacterium YRB3002. Classification (GTDB taxonomy): domain Bacteria; phylum Bacillota; class Clostridia; order Saccharofermentanales; family Saccharofermentanaceae; genus Saccharofermentans. Next base: position 34,789 of record FMTG01000008.1, read on the forward strand.
GATCACCGGAAACTTCTTAAGAGGTTCTATCGTGATCACATCCCCCTTCAGATCCTTCGCGAAAGTATCGCACGCCAGCCGCGGCACACCGTTGATCACCATGGCGCAGGCGCCGCACATGCCCTGAAGACATGAGCACTCCCAGGATATCCTGTCGGTCGGATTGCCCTCCGAATCGACGATATCGTCACTGTAGTTTATGTTGTCAAGGATAGCTGCGACAGACGCATTACTGTCCCCGTCGTAGTTGAACGTCTGCCAGTATGGCTTGCCGTACGGACCGCTCTGTCTCAAGATCCTAACCTTCATATTCGTCCTCCCCGGAGAGCCTCGTCGTGAACTTTCCGTTGTCGTAACTGATTATCGTTGCTTTTGAGAGGCTGTCAGAGCGTTCGGGAAAGTCTCTCCTGAGGTGCGCGCCCCTGCTCTCGCACCTGCTGCCGGCCGAGATCAGTACCGCCTTTGCAAGTGTCAGGATCCCCTCCAGACTGTAATTGTAATACTCCAGTTCAGATCTGTCGTAATTGATCTTTCCCGCAATACCGAGATAATAATCAATGTCGGTTATGCCGTTCTCCAGCGTGGCCTTATCCCTCACTATGCCGAGTGTGCTGTTGACAGTATCTGCCAGCATTCCCCTGACGTACATAACGGGGAATCTGCTCGAGGAATTGCGCTTCTGAATGAGCTTGTCATTTTCCTCTTTGATCAGATCACTCCAATCGGGCTGACCGGTCTTTGTATCTTTAATATCATATGCGGCAACTTTTCCGCTGTAAACCGCAGCCAGCAGTGAGTTGCCGCCGAGCCTGTTGGCGCCGTGGTACATGGAAGCACACTCTCCGATGGCATAGAGATTTCTGATGCACGTCCTGTGATGAAGATCGACGGCGATACCGCCCATAAAGAAATGAACCGACGGCACTACAGGTATAGGTTCCCTGGTTATGTCCAGATTCCTGTATTTGAGACACAGTTCATAGATCTCGGGTATCCTGTCGAGTATCTTCTCCCTGCCGAGGAAAGTAACGTCAAGATAAACCTGTCTGCCGGCCTCATGAATGCATCTGGATACCACATCTCTGGGCATGAGATTACCACCGGGGCCGTAGAGGTCCTCCATAAAGTAAACTCTCTTGCCGTCCTCCTCATAGTAGAGCCTTCCGCCCTCGCCTCTGGCGGCCTCCGAGATCAGCATCTTCTTCTGATCAGTCTCGATGGCCGTCGGATGATACTGGATAAATTCCAGGTTCTTGAGATCGACGCCCTGCGTAAAGAGTTTTCCCGCCGTATATCCGTCACACTGGGTCGATCCGGTGGTCTTGCCGAACAGGGCATTCTGCCCGCCGGTCGCGATAACAACAGCATCTGCCGTGACCGCCTCGATCGTCCTCGTCGCCTCGCTGTAGAGCATCGCTCCATAGCACGTTCCGTCCTTGATCAGACCTCCGTAGAAATCCGTCCAGAAACGTCTCTCGATCAGCCCCAGACCCTCATATCTCCTGGCCTCCATGACCAGCGCCGTGACGATCTGCTTTCCCGTCGCCGTCCCGGCATAATGCGTTCTCGGATAACTCTGCCCGCCGAAAGCCCTTCTCCCAATCTCCCCGTCCTTATCCCTGCTGAATACAGTGCCAAGGCTCTCGAGCCATCTGACGATATCGGGCGCCGCTGTGCAAAGTCCCCTGACGGCCTTCTCTCCTGCAATATCACATCCGCCCTTCAGCGTATCCCTGATATGCTGCTCGATGCTGTCGCCGTCTCCGGTATTAAGCACGGCATTGATCCCTCCTGCCGCGAGCACCGACTGTGCCCTCTCCGACGGGAAAGGAGAGACGAGGATAACATGTGCGCCGCGGGATGCGCAGCTGATGGCACATGTGAGACCGGAGATCCCGCTTCCGATGATCAGGACTTTGCTCATGATGCACCTCCCGTGGCAGCCGGCGAGAACATGATAAGCTCAGTTCTTACTATCACAACGGATGCAGCCACAAAAAGGACCGCACAGATTATCCATATTGCGACGTCGAGTCTCCTGCGCTTCTGTTCCGTATCTATAAGTCCAAGGGTAATAAAGGCGTTGCCCGTTGATACGGCCACGTGAGTAAGTACGATTCCGTAGAAGAGGATCTGTAAAGCGATCAGTGCAATAAACCCGGCCCGGCCATCTTCCGCTGATCTCTGAAGCATCCCGAAAGTCTGGAAGTGCACCGGCAGCAGCAGAACCATAATAACGGCACTTATGCGCTGTATTATTGTCCTTACGTTGAGTTTTGGATACCTGAGCCCGTTTCCCTTATCGTGAGCTATAAACACTATCACGGCGCTGATTATTATGTGAGCAATCGTCATGGGGGCAACGATGTTAGCTATAGTCTTTGTAACAGACGGGTTATAGTAGAACGTCAGGAAAGAAATGATCTCATATAGAATATGGACCAGAAAAGCGGCGATGATCGCCAGTCCCAGAACTGCGTTTACCTTTTTACCCATGCCGGCTCCTGCATTTTTGATAATTATATCATCTGCGGGGCGGATTCCATAGCAACGAAATATACCCGTGGATTGAATCTGACATCGTCAAACAAAAAACGCCCCGCATCACGCGAGACGTTTCTCTACAAACCTTATATCCCTTATTACTTACTGACTATCTTCAGCACACTGTCCTTACCGTTCAGCTCCACCCTGTTCCCGGCACTCTCCGAAGAGACCAGTTCATTCTCAAGAACTGTATTGCGTCCCCTGTTCTCTGCCTTGAAGCCGAAGCCTTCAGGTACTCTCAATACTGCCTCGCCGCCAACCATGTTGATCTCTATAGATCCTTCTACATCTTCAACATCAACCACAATGGATCCCTTGCTGTCGATCTCCAGCTGCTCGAATCTCAGACCGCTCACGGATAAACTTGAATCGCCCATCTCTATCTCGATCTTCTCTGCAATGTCAGCAGGGATACCGATCTTAACCTTCTCAAGTCCAGCGATCTCGATGTCAGCCTTCCTGCGGTCTGTGTCAAACTTGACTGTTGAAGGTACAACTATGGTGTCATCATCTGTTCCGTAAAGAGTGATCTCGCACTCGCCTTTAACCTTGATATCATAATCTGTCATTGCTCTATCCTCCGTAAGTTTTTGGTTTGATGGCTTAAGTATAATCCGGACACAAAGAGAATACTTAACCCCAACTTTACGGATTTCTTAACTGTTTCTTACGCATGGGTGATCTACTGGAGAATTGGAACATTATACTCTTCGAGCAGACCGTTCAGTTCCATGACACTCAGGCCGTTGCTGACTGCAAAAATGATTACTGAATCCCGGCGTCCTTTGGGATACAGGATCCCTTCCTGCGCTATCTCCAATGCCCGCTGACACTCCTCGAGAGTCATGTGTGTGCCTAACGCTATCGCGATTATCTTGTCACGTCCGGGTTTCTTGCGCCCGTCGAAGATCTGGTAGATATAGTTACGGTCAATGCCGCATTTGCGCTGAAGATCAGCGATCGTCATGCCACGCTCTTCCAGGATAGCCTTGACATACGAGGTGAATTCGAGAGGATATTTCCCGTCGATCTCGCCCACGTACGAAGCAAGGCTGTCATCGTCTTCGCATTCAACAAGTTTAGTCATCAGATCGGTTGTTTTCTCATTATCACTGTTGTCCATTTTAACCTCTTACACGTGTTATAATTTTTCCATGAACGATGCGCATATCTATGAAGAATTATATCATTTTGATGATAAGCATTTTCTTGTCCTGAACAGGATCTCAGGCGATGTTTTTATGTGCAAAATCCTGACCCATTATGATCCGGAAGTCTATCGTTATCTTGCGGACAATCCCGACAGGCATGTGCCGCGGATAGAATCCGTTAGCGAGGAGAACGGTACCCTTCGGGTTATCGAAGAGTACGTCCGCGGCAGCACTTTCGAGACGGTCATGATCGACCCGGCATTGTCCGACAGAGACAAGCTCTCCTATTTTGTCGACCTGTGCGAAGGACTGAAGTTCCTTCACAGCGCACCCAGGCCGATAATCCACCGCGACCTTAAGCCCTCCAATATCATGGTCTGTGACGATGGTCACGTAGTCATCATAGACTATGACGCAGCGAAAACCTTCAAGCCGCAGCAATCGCAGGACACCACCTGTCTCGGAACCGAAGGAAGGGCCGCCCCCGAGCAGTACGGGTTCATGCAGTCAGACGCGCGGACCGATATCTATGCAGTTGGACGTATGCTCAATGATGCCTTTCCCGACAATACCAGGATCCGTAAGATCGCTGCCAAAGCGATGAGCTTTGATCCGGCTGACAGGTACGACAGTGTGGATACCCTGCTCAACGCCCTGACACGCAAGATCGGCTACAAAGCAAAACTCAAGCCTCTCTTTCCTCCGCCCGGCTTCAGGTCGAGGACCTGGTGGAAAATGCCGCTTGCGATCATGGGATACCCATTCCTCATTTACATTGCAGTATCAATGACTATCGAGAACGGAAGTCAGGCAGAACTGATCATCAGTAAGATCTTCCTCGTTCTGTATGCCCTGACTGTCATCGATATATGTTGTTCGTGGACAGGCATCTACGATGTTTTCCCGTTCATCAATGATGACCGCTGGTATCTGAGATGGTTCTTCAGGATCGTCTATTCGTTCGCGGCACTTATCGTGATGACGGTGGTGTTTCTGTTCACGACGGGAATTGTGAGACACCTATATTCGCTGTTTGGTCTATAAGAATAATGGGAGTGACCTGTAAAAGATCACTCCCAACTTCGCATCAATACTTCATGTTACCAGTTGAAGTACTTGCCTCTTGCTATAACAGTATAATCAGCTACATTTGATGTTGATACATTCTCGTTGCCAAATATAGTTGATATCTCAAAACTGGAAGTTGCTCCGGCACCGATTGAACTAGGGTAAGTATAACCGACGTCAAGGATCTCTCCGTCCGCGTCAAAGAATACTGCAATGATCATTGCATCAGTTAAAGATATTTCCTCATCAGTATTGTTAGTAACACGACCCGTTACTTTGATTCCCATTCCGTAATCATTATCTCTGATATCCAGATCCGAGACCGGATAATCAACTATGGCATCTTTTCCTTTTTTAGCTATCTCGATCGTAAACGTTGGAACGAGGTTTACTCCGTTGTCCAAGGAGACACCTTCATCGATGTAACCGTTGTTGAAGAAATAACCTTTCTCGCCGGGAGCCAGTACATCAGGTGAACCGGTCACCATACTGTCTGCCTGAAGAAGATGGCCGCTGTCATCCTCCAGATCAAAAGTGCATGAACCAAGATAAATATATGAACTGCCGGTATTTGTTATTTCAATAATTCCGCAATACTCTTCTCTGTTAATGGAGTTTGTATAATGCGTAAATGTTGTATGCGTGATTTCATACTCAATTCTTGGCTCGGTTGTTGTAGCTTGTGTGCCGTCATCATTACCGCCATCCTTGACCGTTATGCTGTCCGTTTCCTTTGTGCCTGATGAGCCTGAAGCCAGCGACATAAATGCAAATGAACCGATCAGCAGACATGCTCCCAGTTTACTCAGTACATCTTTTCTCATTCTGATGCCTCCCCGTATATATTTTTGTTACAAGAGCGGCTGCACAGATGGCACAGAATTCGACTATGATATCTTTGACATCGAAAGTCCCGGATACAAAAGAAAAGACCTGTATCGATTCCATTGCCAATGCGACCAGTGAAGCCACTGTAATAACCTTCAGAAGATCGGGAAGACCATACCCGTTCTTTATGAACAGCTGGAGTCCCGAAGACAGAGAGTATCCCCACAAAAGATCACAGCCATGAGCCCTGATCATGCCGGGATAATCTATGCTTTTTACAGCGATACCGATCTTCGAGGCAAAAGATGATATATACGTCTGGCTGCCGGCCGTCAGATAGATTAACAATCCCAGGATAAGCGGAATAGTCATATTCAGAAACAAAAATGCTTGGAGTCTGTTCGTGCCGCATCGAAAGCAAAACATCTTAAGCACCTCGCAAGATAGTTAACCAATTCTACCATCGGGAAATATCGGACTGGTATGCCACCGGCATACACGGATGGAGCGCCGGGTGAGGGTCGAACTCACTTTATGCGGTTTTGCAGACCGCACGGCAGGCCGCTGCCTCCGGCGCATTACAAAGCGAAAATGGCGCCGATGCCGGGAGTCGAACCCGGACACCGCCTGAGCGGCTACTCACGGTTTAGCAAACCGCTGCCTTACCGGTTAGGCTTACATCAGCATGTATAAAAATGGCACCGGGTACAGGAATCGAACCTGTCTCTTCCGGTTCGTAGCCGGATATTCTATCCGATAGACTAACCCGGTAAATGTGGCAGGCCGGCAAGGACTTGAACCTTGAACTTCGGAGTCAGAGTCCGACGTGTTACCGATTATACCATCGGCCTGTAATGGCGCCGTGTGAGGGATTCGAACCCCCAGAACTTTTTACATCCAACGGTTTTCAGGACCGACCCTCCTCCCCGCTAAGGTAACACGGCGTATATTGGAACCACCATCCTTGCCTGTGCGCATGACACAGACAAAGATGCGTGGCTTATTTCGAATACTTGTTGGCAATACCGCTGGCAGTATAGCTGTCAGGCTTGATCATGCAGACGTAGCCATAGCTCGTAACCCAGCTGGTAATCTCCTTGATCAGCATGGACGTCTTGCCGTAACGGCCGATATCACAGTGGATCTGAAAGGAGATGTCAAGAGATGCGATGTCGATATCTCTCTCGAGAAGGGCGAGCTCAAGACGGTCGATAAGACCGTTGGCTATGCTAAGGCTTCTGGCTGTCTCCTCATTGATTTTCTGCTTTAGATTTGAGATCCGGCGGACGAACTCGATGTTGTAGAAATAGATGCCGCCGTTGCCCCGTCTGTGGACCGCGATCACTTCGACCATCTTGGTCTGTCCGTGGCTCTGGCTGTCCGTACCGACAGTTATCTCGTACGCCGCATGTGGCTCCTCTGCGATGTAACGGGTTATGCGGTCGATTATCCCGTCCATCGTTACTTCCTGTCCGTTAGCTGATCTGAACATTTTATTCACCTCCTTGCTGTATAGCTAACTGGTGCGTCAGAGAGGATTCGAACCTCCATCTCAATGATTAAAGGTCATTTGCTTTTCCGTTAAGCGACTGACGCGTGCTGGCAGCGTATGCCGGATTCGAACCGCGCGAATGCAGGATTGAAAATCCTGTGAGTTAGCCTCTTCTCCAATACGCCGTGTTTACTGTAATGTCTGGTCTTCCCGAAGCGAGGAAGGAGCATATGGGTGGAAATACAGGATTCAAACCTATCCCTGCGGATCCACAAACCGCCGTGCTGTCACTACACCAATAACCACATATTGTATAAATGGTCCCGGCCGAGGGTAACGCTCCCACTCGAGTCTCGCGACAACGGATTTACAGTCCGTCCCGCCTCTTTAACGGATTACACCGGGATGTTGGTTGCGGGGCCGGGAATCGAACCCGGATAGTCAGGCTTATGAAACCAAACTGGGAGCCAACCCTCCCCGCAATATTGGAGTGCCATACGGGACTTGAACCCGTACCGACAGTTTGGAAGACTGTGGTGCTGCCGTTACACCAATGACACAGATGGTACCCGGTAAGGGACTTGAACCCATAACTTCCTGCTTGTAGGGCAGGTACTCTCCCATTGAGTTAACCGAGTATTGGTGGAAACAACGGGAGTCGAACCCGCGACCTCCTGCTTGCAAGGCAGGCGCTCTCCCAACTGAGCTATGTCCCCGAAGCGAGAACGAACATTTTGTGCTGGAAGTTGCGCACAAGCGAAGCGCGGAGCACCTGTTCGAACCAGCACAAAATCGTGCGTTTGAGCCCTGGTGTCCCCGGTCGGATTCGAACCGACAAGAAAACGCTCCTGAGGCGTTTATGTCTGCCGTTGCATCACGGGAACGTTTGGTGACGCTTCAGAGGATCGAACTCTGATTTCCGGACTGAGAATCCGGTTTCCTGGCCATTTAGAAGAAAGCGCCATGGCGGTCACACGGGGAGTTGAACCCCGATCCTCCGGCTGACAACCGGATATAATATCCGCTATACGATGCGACCGTAATCTGGTGCCCGATCAGGGAGTCGAACCCTGAAGCAGCTGGTTTTGAATCAGCCGTGTCTGCCAATTGCACCAATCGGACATTTGGTTGGAACACAGGGACTCGAACCCTGAACCTTCGGCTTATAAGGCCGATGCTCTCACCGGTTGAGCTATGTTCCATGGTCGTAGCGAAGTGAATTGAACACTTATTAACCGCGTATCAGACGGTTTTCCTGCCGTTGAAAGACGCTACGAAGCGAGAACGCACATTTTGTGCTGAGAAGTGAGGAAGGACAATTTGTGCTATGAGTTCCGCTTCCTTGAAGCGAGAACGCACATTTTGTGCTGAGAAGTGAGGAAGGACAATTTGTGCTATGAGTTCCGCTTCCTCGAAGCGAGAACGCACATTTTGTGCTGGAAGTTGCGCACAAGCGAAGCGCGGAGCACCTGTTCGAACCAGCACAAAATCGTGCGTTTGAGCCCTGGTAGCCCCGGCGGGATTCGAACCCGCAAACCCTGCATCCTTAGTGCAGTGCATATGCCAGATTCTGCTACGGGGCCAATTTGTCTCCCGAACGGGGATCGAACCCGTATGCCCCGGTTTTTAAGACCGTTTCGTATGCCAGTTCCGACACCGGGAGTTATTAAAACGCTGAGATATTGACGTTTGACCATAGTATTCTCCGCCGTTGGAGGCGGTCTATCACACGGCCGATTAAGCCGTAACTATGATGAACACCGCTTTTGCGAAAAACGGCAAAATCTTACGCAAGACCTTATAGATTTTCTTTGGGCACATTCTTCCTTGCGGGATTCACAGCTTGCATCACTGTTAGAGTTGCACTTACTTGTACTTTCTCCTGCTCCGCTTTGCGGGCTCGGCAGGCCACCATATTACAGATGGATAAGTTCATTTTCAGTCTTGCGTGGCAAGCTCTTTTGCTTGAGGTGGGTATTGCCGGATTCGAACCGGCAGCTTTACGTTCTTATGCGTACACTCTTACCATTGAGCTAAATACACCTGCTCTTCGTTGACTACGAGGCTTGCCTCTGGACATCGGTACCTTTTGGGTATCGCCCATCCTCCGCAGTCATGCTCATCTTGTTATCGACTTGCCCGGTTATTTCCTGCATATCTTTCGACTTAGCTTTCCATAACCGTTACTCCAACACTAACTTTTACGAAGCTCGTATCAGAGAACTACAGACTCTCTTTCCGTTTCCGGATACCCGGCATATCTCAATACCGTCTCCCGATCATTCCTCTCCGCAGTTGCTCTCGAGGAGTCAGATCAGAAGTAAGTCTTATAGGTTTTCCGTTGTACTGTATTACTACAGTCGCAGGGCGGTGAAGAAGCCGCACCCGCTTTATCCCTGTTGCCAGGTTTATCTGATGACCCGAGACCGGCCAATTATCTTCAGGCACTTTGAAATTTCTTTTGAGTCCTCCGGAGCGCGAGTATCGGATCTTGAGTGTTGTTTTTTCGCGCTGCTCAGAGGACCTGTGGTGGACCAGGTTGGTTACGCTCCAACTCCTTCTGGGCTTCAACCAGACGCTTCTACTAAGTTAGCTTCCGGTCCGTAACAGGGGATAAAGGAAGTGCCTGTTTCCGATATCCCCTCAGAGGTTTATAAAGAGTGCCTGTTTCCTTATAAGCCTCTGTTGTGGCTCCCCCGGGAAGAATCGAACTTCCATTAACTGATTAACAGTCAGCCATCCTACCTTTAAATGACAGGGGAATAATGAGTATATTCAGTTGTCAAGTTTCAATAAAAATCGCCCGGGAATTCTGTGGGATTCTCGGACGATCTTAATGTGTTTCTGTTGCCGCAAAACGCGCACTGATCAGAAGATCAACATCGCAATCGTCCTATACGCTCAATAAAGCTTCCATTATCCTGCAGATCACAATAGGAATCCGATAGAACAGGCATTATTGAGCGGAGCGTATCGAGTTCATACGCTTTGACGCTTATATTAGAATGTCTCTTCAACATAGTCATATGCCTTACCGTTTTCCTTTCATGTTATTCTGCAAAAAAAATAGGAAGCGCTCTGAGATCTGACAATATCAGAAGTATTCTTCTGGGAGTCAGATGTCGGACAGGCACTTCCTTCATCTGTTCGCTATTGTAGCATGTGTTTCTGATTTTGCAAGTGGTTTTTTGAGATTTTGCAAAACTATTTTTAAAACCCGAAGATGCAGTGATTACAGGCATTTGCGGGCTCTTTATTTGCTTCAAGAATTATAATAATTATAAGAGCAAAAATGCTTCTGATCACCCGGCATCGCTCAGCCATTTCATATCCAGTTTTTTGTTGTTCTTCACACAATCGACCAGATAGAGATTGATCAGAGTCTGGTAAGGGATCCCTGTGCGGCCCGCCTCTTCCTTGAAGTAATCTATGACCATAGGAGATACCTTGATCGTTATCTGCTTCTTGAGTTCTTTGGCATAGGGGTTCTTCCTCGGGTTCAGTTGTTCGATATCATATTCCTCCAGCATATACTGATTCCTCCTTTCTGGTCGCTTTCCTTGCAGATATGATCCTTATTCTGCTGTCATCTTCTCTATAGCAGTGTGACACAATAAGCAGATTCGGAACAGCACTCATTCCTATGATAAGAAACCTACGCTCATCGATCGAGTGCTCAGGATCATCGAATAATATAGCTCTGTCATCAAAGAACACCGTGCTTGCCTCCTCAAAGGAAACACCATGTTTATTTTGATTTATCCTGTTCTTGTTCTCATCCCATTCGAAAGCAATCATGATAGCTCCCTTCGAGCAGGATACATTAATTATAACATAATTACTTTATAACTCAACGCATACTGCCCATTTTATATTTATACAAACAATTTGTATTATCGAACCAGCAAAGTAAATTATAAGGCGTGTTTCCACGCCTTGGCTGTTATCATTCGGTATCACTCAGCGCATCCAGATATCCGATCAGCCTGTCCTTCATGCTCTTGTCCAGCTTCCTGTATTCTGTCAGGATCATAAACTCCTCGCTGTCCTTATAGACCGTCAGATAATCAACATTAAGACTGTCATTCCGTTCCGCCCCTGATATGAGATAGTACGGATCCACGTTCAGTGTATCGCATATAACCTGAAGCTTATCCAGCGAGGGATTCTGCTTCTTCCCGCGCCAGCTGCTCATCGTACTCTGGGGTATCCCCGTCTTCTGCGAGAATTCCTTCTGTGTCATTCCCCGGTCATGGATAAGGATCAGAACGCGTTCACCTATGGTCATAAGAAGCCTCCTTTACACATTCAATTACACATTCAGCAATACGTCATTAGCGTATCTATCGTATAGTCGAATTATAACATGACAAACGTAACCTGTCCACATTTTTATCACCAGATTCATCACACTTTCCTCACGAATACTTCGGCCACGAACCCGCCTTCGGAAGCATTATAGAACTCGACTGCGCCTTCCATTTTCTTCATGAAATAGTCAGCCAGATACAGCCCCAGTCCGCTTCCCTCACGGCCCTCCGAACCGGTGGCGCGGTAGAACTTCTGTGTCACCAGGGACAGCTCTTCTTCCGGCACTCCGGGACCTTTGTCAGATATCCTTATGACTACGCCTTTATCCTGCCGCACATACTCCACTTCAATCGGCGTTCCGGCATACTTGAGGGAATTCCCGACGATATTGTCGATCACCTGTTCAAGGCGCAGCGGATCGAAGTACAAAAGGCACTCGGGCAATTCTCCCTTAACAGTTATCTCGCCCACATCATGAAGATTATCCACCATAGTTCCGATCAGCAGAGACGATTCTTCGCGGGGCTCTACTTTAAGCTCCGAAGCCTCAGCAAGTGAGGCGCTCATCATGTTGGAGATCAGGGTGTCTATGGTCGCTGCTTTCGCGCGGATGACAGCGGTCTTGGACGTGACTTCGGGGGTCGGATTCTTCACTTCGAGGACCTCGCATGTAGCCGAGATCGTAGCAAGCGGCGTCCTTATGTCGTGTGATATCTCAGCGAGCATCTCCTGCTTTGCTTTCTGCATGGAAGCCTCCTTGGCGCGGGCATTCTTGAGCTCGGTACGCATGATATCAAAACTCTCCGTAAACCCTCCGAAAAAATCGTTCCTCCCCATCGCCAGCGGGAAATCAAGATTGCCCCTTGCCACCTCACCGGCAAACTTGTGAAGCTTCTTGAACGGTCTTATGTAAGTGATGTAAACATATACAAGAAGAACAGTTCCGGCACACGCAACAGCACCCCAGATGATCATCATCCGCGTGAGCATATTGCGCTCCGTTACGGCGTCCCTTGCCGACTGGTCATCCCACACAGCCTTGCCTGTTACGACACCATCCTGAACGATATCCATGACAAGCGCACCAGATCTGTAGAAACTGTTAATTCTGGCTTCATAATCCCTGTCCGTACACCATACCACGCTGCATCCGTCAGGAACTGCACCGCCACCGGCAATGGCATTTACCTGGGTGTTGTAGTAGACCATATCCCGGTCTGTCACGGACGGCTTTAATAACATGGGGATCAGACATAACCCGAGGAGCAAGATCCAGCATATGACCACGATCCTGAACTTCATCGGATCACATCTCCAGCATATATCCTGTACCCCATATAGTCTTGATGTATCTGGGGTTGTTGGGGTCCTGCTCGATCTTCTCACGCAGGCGTCTGATATGCACGTTCAGCGTGCCGTCGCTGTAGAAGGAATCTCCCCACACGGCCTCGAAGATCTCGTTCTTGGTAACAATGGTATTGCGGTGTTCGTACAAATATTCCATGAGAGCGAATTCACGCGCTTTCAGCTGGATCTTCTGACCATCGATAGTGACGCTCATAGTAGCGCGGTCGATGGGTGAAGATTCTGTTTTTGTGACCACATCAGAAGTTCCCTGAGCCAATGAAGTATTACGTCTCAATATTACCTTGACCTTGGCCAGCAGCACGCTGAGTGTATACGGTTTCTTCACATAATCATCGCCGCCGATATTGAGTGCGATCAGCACGTCGTCGTCGCTCTGGCGGGCGCTGATAAAGAGGATCGGCATATCCGAATCCTCACGTATCTTTTTGCACAGTTCGAAGCCGCTCTGATCGCCCAGGTTCACGTCCAGCAGCACAATATCGCAAGTGTTCTCAGCCAGAAAACCCAGACACGAATCCCTGTCATTCGCCACGAACGAACTCACACCGAACATCTCGAAATACTCGGCCGTCATCTTCGTCAGTTCAACTTCATCATCAACTATCAGGCAGTTATAATGCATAACTCGATTATAACATAGCGTAGATGTCTTCCACCGTCTCCGCTATCTTATTTACACCGCAGGCCGCAAGCTCTTCCCGCGTTCCGAATCCGTAGAGAACACCGATGCATTCGATGCCCACATCTGCCGCCCCCTGTGCGTCAAAGTGGGTATCTCCTATCAGTACAACCTTCTTCTTATCGGGGTTTCCGGTCCTGACAAAGAATTCCTCGAGGACCTCTTTCTTTGTGGTAATACGGCCGTCTGCGGTCGCGCCGCAGATCATGTCAAAGTGCCTTGCAAGACCATTACGTTCCAGAACGTCTATAGCGGCACTCTCCAGCTTGGATGTGGTGACGGCCAGTTTTTTGCCGTCTGCTCTGATCTTGTCGAGAAGTTCGTTCAGACCGTCGTAAGGACGGTTCTCGTAAAGACCACCGCCGAGATAGTACTCCCTGTAGATCTCTATTGCCTTATCGCACTGCGCTTCATCAAAATCATAAAAATGTGTAAAAGAATACACCAGCGGCGGCCCGATAAAGCAGGTCAGGTCCTTAAGCTCCGCTTCGATCCCGAATGCTCTTAACGCGATCTGCACGCCTTTTGTAACGCCCTCCGACGTATCGGACAGGGTGCCGTCTAAGTCAAATAAGATGTAATCATACATGGAGATTTGTGCTCCTTGAGAGTTTTATCTACGCAATGATAACATCTCATCACAGAAATGTGAAATGGGGACGCGTTCCTTATGCTCCCAGCCTCTCACTGAGCGCACGTCTTGCCCTGGACAACCGCTGTCTGGCTGCAGCCTCGGAAATATCCAGCATAGATGAAAGCTCTTTGTAAGATAATCCCTCAAAACAATAAAGCCTAAGTACCTGTTCCTCACAGTATGACATACCATCTATCTCACTTACGATAATGTTATCTTCCGGCAATACGACAGGTTCCTCGATCTCTTCAAGTGACACGGTCGGATGTCTCAGGGTCTTCCTCCAGTGCTCATTGCAACAGTTTACTGTCACCTTCAGAAGCCAGTGTTTCAGATGTTCTTCCGAGGCGAAAACCTCATGATCACTCACCATCCACAGTTTGATAAACACATCCTGAACAATGTCTTCTGAATCATAGTGATTACGGGTCCTGAGGTATGCGGTCCTGTACACTGTCTCCGAGAATGAGCAGAATACATTGTCAAACATCACCTCCATCGATCAATAATTCTCCTGAACATACAGTCTGATCCTGCTTTCCAGCGATGAGGCAATCTGATCGACCGGCTTTCCGGCATTATAATATGCATTGACCTCAGAAGTGATAACGTTATACAGCCCCCAATCAAAAGACATCACAGTATCTGCTTTCATAACCGAAGCCATGTATACTTCCAAGACATCATCCTCAAACCCTATGTCAGATTCATCTTCGTTATATGGATCAATTCCAGCCAGAAGAATATATCCGCTGTCCTCTGAGTCCATCGGAATGCTGTCAGGATTTCTCATATATCCCATATACTTATTCCACACTTCACTGTTTACCGGTATCTCTGAACTGAATGGAACTGTATTCTGAACTTCTTCCGAGAGAATAACAGATATAAAATCACAGCAGGCCTCAGGATGCTCAGCAGATGACGATACTGCCATCTGACCCCACGGATAGATCATATGTATCGGAACATCAACCGTCGGAGTCCCCGCAAATACCGGAGTATCCCTGAAGGAACGGGCCATCTCCCTCATCTGTTTTGGTGTGGACAGATATCCTAGGTATAATGAATAGTCTCCAATTCCCACATCTGACATATCAATATATCCCAATTGCTCGTCGGGTCCATAACCATTGGCTATGCTGAATTCAATTATATCTGTCAGTTCCTCCTCTGTGAGCATTCTGCCCTCTTCATGCAATTCCCGAATGTGGTATCTTATGATCATATCCGCAATATCACATGAATAAAGAGGAACCAGATCAGACATTTGCGTATAGTTCTGTACGCCATCCGGATACTGACTTATTTTTCCCCAGAATCCCCACATATTAAACCCTGCGAAAACCTGATAGACCTCACCACTCTCACCCTGCATTATCTTACGTATATTAGGAAGTATCTTCCCACCATTGATAACATCTTCCAGATACAGACTCATATCGATAACCATACCATTATCTCCCCAGTACTGATAATCGAACAGAGGTCCATAGAATATATCCGGAGTATCACCGTTCTCGAATTGAGTCATGACATTGAGAATCGCTGCCTGAGCCTCACTGGCATTAGTATATTTCACACCGAGATCCCTGATCCTGACCACGTATTCGTCCTGAGTGCTGTTATAGACATATGCGGCATATTGAAGCAGATCGTCATTAGCCACATCCACTCCTTTTACAACTATTTCAGTTCTGTCTGTCAAATTCAGCGAATCATCCGGTGTTATGATCACAAGATCCGAGACTCCCGTGTCATAAGGATAATACCAGCAGAAGAGATCATCTGAAAGGATATGGAGATAATTCGTTATGGTTAACGCGTTCTTTGGTGGTTGAACGAGCATATTATCGATCCTGGCAACGGGAGTCGCCTGTCTTGAACCGGGATCAAATCTGTAGATATATCCCTTCTCATTGTCATAAATGTGGCCGTTGTAATCCGGCGACTCGATTGAGAACGAAGAATCAAGAGTTCCCCCAAGTTCTTCCCAAGAAACGGATCTTGTGCATGACCCATTCTCAAGATCGATTTTATAGTACGTTGCGAGTTCTGCATCAAGAGGTCTGCCTACAATATAGTATGATCCGTCTGCTTCAAAGAACCCATCCAGATTCATCGGTTCTTCATATTCGACAGAACAGGTGACTTCACCATGCTCTCCAATAACAGCAGCACCCATTGTTCCACATATGACATTACCTGATTCAGTATCGCGAATTATCATAGCGGGACCGATTGACTGGCTGCTGATACTGTTATGTTCCTGAAGAACGCCATCCCAATTGTAAATATCGATTTCTATGACCGCTCCGTTGATATTGTCCGTGTAGCAATACAGACGATCGCCGTGACAACAGAACGATAAAGCCTTTCCGCACTCAATATCGCATTTCCTGTCAACAGTTCCATCGGAATTGAAAATTGAAATGTGAGCTTCCTCGTCACTATTGTCGAATGACTTCCTTATCAGACATACTTTACCATCAAGTTCGAATAGTGTTGTTACATCCTTTGCTGTATCCGGAATCGTTGCAGTTGAACTGGAGAACATTTTGTTGTCGATGTTGGCCGGGGTCTCATATGATATTTCTGTTATTCCGGAGCTGTCATCTTGAGAAGAGCATGAGACACATCCGGCAAGCAACATAGCGGCCACAAATGTGACCACTATGCGCGATAAGATGTCAGTTAACTTTATCATAGAGATGACGTAGATCCGAAGTTCCACCTGGCTTGAAGAGTATTACCGTATGATCCACTAGTATCATATACTCTCATCTTTACACTAATGCCTGTCATATTGCCATACGATCCAGTATATGAACCATGCTTGATGGTACCATTGTTATAGTCAGACTGTGAGTGGTATGTTGCATTGGCAATATCATAACCATTATAAAGAGTTCTAAACTTGATCTTCACGCCAGCTGGGAATGCACCAGGAGCTAATCCATTGAAACCTACTCCCGCGGGTCTTGTAGAATTCTTTGTGGTGCCTTGAGTTTTAGTATAGCTGCTTGTATCAACTCCTCCACTTCCAGATGAATACGACACTGTCTGGTAGTGATTGCTCATGGCAGCAGAACTGCCAAATGCCATTCCAGCAACACAAGTGACTATCATTATCACAGCCACAGCCTTCTTCGCTATTTTCTTAAACATGGATAAAACCTCCTTATCAAACTGATTGTTCCTCCTCTATGGCTGTTACTGTTATAGTGTTTTCCTTGTACGAAGGTGAAAACATCAGGTAATAGAATAAGAGCGACACAATTATAATGATCGAACAGACGGCAATTATAAGCGTGACCAATATGCTCTTTGTAAGTTTGGAATCAAATCTCCTTCGTTCCTCAATAAGCTTACGTTCGTACTCATTCTGCATTTGTTCCTTGCTTGAGATGGCTTCTTTGAGTTCATTGGAGAGAGAAAGCCTTATCTCCTCCAGCTGGTCAGATATCTTCCCATCGTCTTTCTCTTCATCCGATACAGGATTCTTCAGTATTGATTCCCTGACAGTGTCCTCATCAACAAGATATAAACGTGCCAATTCACTGATTTCCGGATTGCTTGGTGTTATTATGCCATTTTCCCATCTGGAGACAGTCGCCCGTCCGACAGACATTTTATGTGCAACTTCTTCCTGACTGTATCCGTTCCTTCTTCTGATCGATGACAGACTCTCTTTAGACATATAACTACCTCTCTTCCCCTTATGATTTGGATTCTATAGTCTCTACTGCAAGGCATCAATACTTTGAGGGTAATTTGAACAAAAATGAACAAAAATGGACAGTTCCGGACATAACTGAACCAAAATGAACAGAACCATCGCGCTTGTTGAACTCTTTGTGGTTGTATTCATGCAGGTCATCCTATCTTCATCTCACATCATCCTTTTTTGGTTTTCATTTTCATAACCTTACAAGAAAACTTCGATCTGCGATGTAATAAGTACCTCTTTCCTATTCTTCTCCGTCATATGAATAAGATATTGAAATACCATCGTTTGTTATGTGATGACCGGGTACATAGGTGTTAGTCAATATCAGTATCACAAAGATCATCGATATGACAAACAGACTTATAAGTACAATTAAAGCTATTCTCCTTACATTCTCTCTTCGTCTAACCAACTCTTCTGCAAGGTGATCATTAATCCTGATCAGCTGTTCGACCAGTTCCTCATTTCCAATACCTTTATCATCTTTTGAGATGTCGCTGACAGACTTATCGTTACTAAGCAGAAACCTTATGTCGACTTGTAGGGCATCCGCTATCCGGGTCAATTGATCTGAGTCAGGTACAGCTTCATTCCGTTCCCATCTCGATAGTGTAGCGCGCGACACTCCGATTCTGTCTGCAAGAGACTCTTGGCTGATATGATGCTTCTTTCTCAGTTCCTTTATTTTTGATCCGAGCACTTGGGGTACCTCCATAGTTTTTTATATTATCACGCATACCCCTCCTATTTTTTGTATAAATACAGAGCAAAACGGCATGTTTTTGCGTCAATTATGAGAATTTTGCATTTTTGCCGTTCTGTTGTTATTAAAAACTACCAGTTGATTTCATGAGAGATCGTATCCGACTGATGTATCGTAGATATATCCATCCCGTAAATGGACATAATACACCTGCATCACCGCCCTGATTGAGATTTGCGATTTGCGAGCTCCGCTCACCCCAGCTTCTTCAGCCTCTCCTCATAGATCTTTTTGTTGTTCTCGAACAGGTTATTCCCCTTTGTGTCGATCGATACGACGAGGGGACCGAACTCCTTGACCTTCATGACCCAGAAGGCCTCGGGCATGCCAAAATCCATCCACTCCACGTCAGTGATCTCCTCGACCTCCTGTGCAGCAACGACCGCACATCCGCCGGGATACGCACAGTGGATCGCACCGAATTCGCGGCATGCTGCGGCAGTCTTATCCACCATGCCGCCCTTGCCGATAACGAGACGTATTCCTGTCTTCTCAATAAACTCCGCCTCGGCGGATTCCATTCTCCTGCTTGTAGTGGGACCTATTGAGACCATGTACTGTTTGCCGTTCTCATCCTTGCCGACGATAGGACCTGCATGGAAGATCGCACCTTCCTTGAGAGATGTGCGTTCCGGAAGTCTCCCTTCCTTAACGACGCGCCTGTGACCGCTGTCCCTGCAAGTAGCCAGGATACCTGTAAGATAAACTGTATCGCCGATGTTGAGATCCTTTATCTGATCATATGAGATGGGTGTTGTAAGTATCTTCTTCATGTCATTACGCCTCCATTGATCTTGTGTGTGAGATGATGTCGTAGGACAGATCCTTGTGGATCACTATCTCACCGCGTCTTGTTGCCCAGCAGCCTGTCGTGATGCCTACACCGAGTGTGGCGGGATGGTGTGCTGCCGCCTCAATGTTGACGCTGAGAACGCTTCTGGAACCTCCGAATCCGAGAGGCGCGATACCGATCGAATTAAGGCCGTCCCTGATCTCATCCTCGAGCTTCGCAACTTCAGGATATTCGGAATGCGTTCCGATAGGACGGAGGAGGGCTTTCTTGGACAGCATTGCCGATGTGGCAGCGCATGTTCCGAGACCAATTCCGATACACAGCGGAGGACATGCGTTGACTCCCCAGTCAACGATGGTGCGGTAAACAAAATTCTTCACTCCCTCGACACCCTCCAGAGGCATCAGGACCTTGCTCCTGCCCGGCAGTGAACATCCGCCTCCGGCCATATACATACGGAGCCTGAGATCCGTGCTGTTCGGCACAAGATCATACTCGATATAAGGCGCTCCGTAGCCTGCGTTATTTCCCGTGTTGTGCTCGCCCAGAGGCTCCACAACATTAGGTCTCAGAGGTGTCTCAAGAGTCGCTGCGATCGCAGCAGTCCTGAGCACATCACCTATGTCATCCATATACGGAAATCCCGTTCCCACGTCAGCGAAATACTGAATGACTCCCGTATCCTGACATATGGGTCTGTGAAGCTCAGCCGCCAGCGAGAGATCCTTCAGAATGCAATCGTACATCGTCTTTGCCATAGGGAACGTCTCTTCTTCAGCGATAGTCCTTATCGCTTTCTCCACATCGTCGGACAGATATATGCTCGCCATCGACGTGAAATCCTTCACAATATTAATAAAATCCTGTCTCAGTGCACCGTCCATAAGGCACCTCCAATCATTAATACAGAAATCATATCACAAACGTGAGACGGGAACAGAGCTTTTCGCGCTGTTATGACCTGCTCTCCGTGAGTTTCCCTGCCACAACGAATACCGCATACATCAATATATCCGCTGCCACGATCGTAGGTCCCACTGGCGTCCCCGCCGGAATGGATATGAGCATGCCCGCCAGCGTGCAGCACACGGAAAGCACGGCGGCACACACCGTCACCTGGCGAAAACTTTTGTACACCCTCATGGCGGACAGCGCCGGGAAGATCACCAAAGCCGATATGAGGAGCGACCCGACGAGGTTCATGGCCAGCACGATTATCGTCGCGATGATCACCGCGATGATCACGTTGTACAGCCCCGCATTTGTCCCCGCCGTCCTCGCGAAATTCTCATCAAAAGTTACCGCAAATATCCTGTTATAGAACACCACGAACAGCGCCACCACGACGAGCGATACGACGATGCACAGAACCACCTCCGAAGTGGATAATGTGATCATTCTCGTGGACCCGAACAGCGTGCTGCACACGTCTCCCGCCAGATTCGCCGACGTTGAGAAGATATTCATTATCAGATATCCGAGCGCCAGCGCCGACACCGATATCATGGCGATAGCCGCGTCCCCTTTTACGCGTGCCCTGCGCCCCGCAGCCAGCAGTATTATGGCGCAGATCACCGTCACCGGAAGCACGATGATCATGTTATTGGACAGGTTCATAACCGACGCGATCGCGATCGCTCCGAAAGCAACATGCGACAGCCCGTCCCCGATAAAAGAGAATCTCTTCAGCACCAGCGTTACACCCAGAAGCGACGAACTCAGCGCGATCAGCACGCCCACGATCAGCGCATACCTGACGAAAGGATACTGCAGATAATTCAGCAGGTCAGATAACATGCGTCGTCACCTCCTGCCCGAACCTGAGCTCGTGGGTAGCATATCTGGACGGCGCCTCCGGATCGTGGGTCACCATGATTATCGTTATACCGTCCTCCTTATTAAGAGAAGTGATGAGCTCATACATCTCCTCCGTCGCCTTCGGATCCAGAGCAGCAACAGGCTCGTCAAGAACGAGCACCTTGCCGGTCGCGCAGAGTGCACGCGCAAGAAGAGCTCTCTGCTGCTGTCCGCCCGACAGTTCCCTGTAGCACCTCTTGCTGATATCGTCTATGCCCATCCTCTTCATATTGAGGAGTGCCAGATCCCTGTCGCTTCTGTTGTAGAAAGGCCTCATTCCAAGACGCCCCTGACAGCCGGACAGAACGACCTCATATACCGACGCCGGAAAATCCCTCTGCACATCAGTCTGCTGGGGCAGATAACCTATGCCTGTACCTGCTGCAGTGCCGTTCCATTCAACATTTCCGGCGAGGGGTTTTGTGAGACCAAGTATAGTCTTCATGAGCGTAGTCTTGCCCGTGCCGTTCTCACCGGTTATGCACCAGTATTCACCCTCGCTGACAGTAAAGGACACACCCTCTGCAAGAGTGATATTCTCGTACCCGAGCGTCAGGTCTTTGCATGTAAGGATAATTTCTCCGCTCATCCGGCACAGTCCTCACAGATGCCGTAGAAAACAGTTCTTCTCGGGTTAATGGTGAAGCCGTGATGCTCCCTGATATGGTCGTTCAGCGCGCTTATCTCATCACATCCGAGATGGATGAGCTTGCCGCAGGATTCGCACTTCAGGTGATAGCAGGACCCGTGCTCCGTATCACATCCGGTAACATATTCGTAGCAGGCGCTGCTTCCTTCATCAATGATGTATTTATTAACGATGCCCTCGTCCACCATTTTCTCGAGGTGGCGGTAAACTGTGGCCGTTCCGATGTTCTTGCCGCAGGCTCTCATATGCATGCAAATATCGCCTGCAGTTACGTGCGTTCCGGCCGTCTGCTTCATGTATTCCAGCAGCTCTTCCTGGTGTTTGGTCGAATAGCTTTTCTTGATAGTCATGCGGGGCTCCTTGGATCCTGAATAATTTAAAAATGAGAATCGTTCTCAATTCTACCCGCTGCGGACCCTGTTGTCAAATGTGAAAATGTGAAATGGGGACGGTTCCTTTTTCACCAAAATGCTTGACTGATGGGGTCTTTCAAACCAAATACCGCGAACTGCTCGAAAAGGTTTGACGGATGTGACTTGTATCTGCTCTTGATTCAAACCATATCGATCAGCATGGACCCAAATCCAAATAAATATAGAATAGGTCCATTAAGTTCGACTCATTTTGCAATAATTATAATCTGGGTCCATAAAATACCTCGATAAAGCCCGCCTAAATGTATTGCGCAATCGCAACATTTCCGCTAATATCACAATTTTGTTTATAATTACAAATATTTGCCATCATCATGCTTATACACCTCATGAACGATGGACCTATATTTGAATAATCTTGATATGAGTCCATCAGCATGGACCCAAATCTCAATAATTGTGAAATGGGTACACAATGCACAATGTGCAGTGTGCATTGTACCCCCTGTCAAGGACAATTTGAAGATTTGGGGTAAAACAGCCAAACCGCAGCAGCCAGCAGCATACCCATACAAACAACAGTCGCAAAAATGTGACAACTGAGAACCGTCCCCATTTCACATCATCTCCATCACAGCTGACACTATATCACTCTTCTCAAACGGCTTGCTGATCTTCCCGACTATCTGACCGTCGTACTCTATCCAGAGCTTGCGGTAACTGGTAACGAATATCATCTTCATTATCCTGGACCCATACTGGTAGTGACGCCTTATATGCTCCGCCAGATCGACTCCGGACATGCCGCCCATCTCCACATCACAGAACAGGATATCGACTTTATAATCCGGATTCTCATCGAGAAACTCCAGGAAATCCTCGGCAGAAGAAAACTTCTCAAACTCCACTGAGTCCACCACGTCCGACACTCCCTCAGTGACATACTTTATTATCAGGTCACTGTAATGCTCATAGTCATCTATCGTAACAAAATTCATCCTTCACTCTCCTGTCACAGAGCTCTCAACAGAACTCTCCACTACACTCTCCACAACAACCGTATCCTTGCCCATGCCGCCTTCGCCATATGTAACTCCGGCACCCTGATTCGGATGGAATGCGGAGAACACAAGATCCACGGCAAACACGGACAGAAGACCTATGCAGATGTATTTCTTGAGGGGCATCTTTATCTTGGAGTACAGGTTGTCCAGAAGCGGCGAGAATATATACGTAAAAGCCACTCCCGCAAGTCCGAACACGATCAGTCCCTCAAGGCACACACGGCCGTTGATGTTGAGGAAATATCCCTGATAATCCCACCACTTTGCATGGAACATGACCTCCAGAAACCACGATGCGAAATACTCCAGAACACCGCAAGCCACGAAGGTCCCGCCGAACATCAGGAACGGGTTGCGCCGAAGCGGCTTGAGCAGAACGATTATCACCATTCCTCCCACACCGTAGATGGGAAGCCATGGTCCGTTCATTGTACCGCGGTTCACCAGAAGACCCTCATTCGCAAGCGTGTAGAATACCTCCCAGACATAACCTGTCAGAGCGTAAGTAAAGAACAGCAGTACTATGGTCCAGAATGAATAATTGCGGTTGTAATCGATCTTGATCCAGCGCCTCTTCTGGTGGACCGGCAGCGGGAAAGCAGATTCGGGATAAACACTGTCCGATATATTTGCCACAGCCAGGATCCTGTCGTTGAGGATGTCTGCCGCCCCTTCGATCTTCTCCCTTTTCATGGCGCGGAGATCCATATAAACCTCGGCATACGCGCACTCCCTCATCGGATCGAGGAAGAACACTGACAGCAGATTGTACGTGAACGTGGACAGCATATAGCCGACACCGTAAACGATGTCCATAAGGAACAGCCTGCCCTTGTTGCCCCTGGTAAGCTGCTTTGACATCGCGAAAGCATCCCTCCACTTCACATCCGGGTTCTCCGCCAGGACGTAGGGGATCATGGAGTATTCGTATGATTTGATAACTCCCCCGATTATGGTGAAGTTCCAGAGGACCTGGAAGAAACTCCGGAGAAACATTATTTTCGCGACATTGAGGGTGCGGTTGTATTTGTATACGAAGAGGACCGTGTCGCCCTTGGTGTCAGCGTAGCGCCTGTGCTCGAGAAAATACCTGCACTTGCCAACATATATCACGTTCTTGACGAAGATGTTGAAGAGCATCAGCAGGACCGAGAACACGAATATGACAACGGACCTGGCGACAGAGCCCTTAAACACCAGTGTGTTGATGCCGTTAAGCACGCCGAACACGAGGCTTCCGGAAGTGGATATCTGATTGACAAATACTGACATGACGCCCTTGGTGTAGCGCTGACCCGTAGTCATGGCATCCGGATTGATCTTTATGATATCAGAGGCCCATATCAGATCCTCCAGCGACTGCGCATTGGAACTGCCGGTTGCTCTGTCAGCAATAAGCTGGGCCTGCACGGTCGAAGCATTCCTTACGCCCGTCCCGATCCGTCCGAGATCAGTGCTGAGCGAATAACCGCCGACGAGAATACCTACGATGAAGACGATCAGGACATTCATGAAATATTTCATCCTGAATGTCTTCCAGGCGTTCTTCAGTATGCTCTTTACCGACAGTTTATCCATCCGCTATTACTCCATCCAGCTCCTGATAAGTGCGATCTCCTTCGCATAACCCGGATCCTCGTTCGGAGTCTCCAGAATGAAGGGTTTCCCCTGCAGAAGAGGATGTGTAACAATGTTACGGAGCGCTTGTTCGCCTATAAAACCGCCTCCTATGACCTCATGACGGTCCTTGTGAGAGTCACGGCCGTTTTTGCTGTCATTGAGATGGACTGCCAGGAGTCTGTCAAGCCCGATCACCTTGTCGAACTCACTGAGGACTCCGTCAAAGTCATCAACATTATCGTATCCGCCGTCCCATGTATGGCACGTATCAAAGCACACCCCTATCTTGTCCTTCAGTTCCACCCTGCTGATGATCTCAGCCAGCTCGTCGAAGGTCCTTCCGACCTCCGACCCCTTGCCTGCCATTGTCTCCAGGAGCACTGTGGTATCGTGTTCCGGCTTCAGGGCACTGTTGATCGCATCGGCGATCATGGGTATGGCAGTCTCAACACCCTGTCCAACGTGTGAACCCGGGTGAAAGTTATAGTAATTGCCCGGAACAAACTGCATGCGGTCAAGATCGTCCGCAAGCATCTCCCATGAGAACTTGCGGATATTCTCTTTCTCGGCGCAGACGTTCATCGTATAAGGCGCGTGAGCAACGAGCTTCCCGAAGCCGTTTGCCTTCATGTACTCAACAAGAGCCTGCGCGTCCTCAGGAATTATCTCCTTGGCAGACCCTCCTCTCGGATTACGCGTAAAAAACGCGAAAGTATCAGCCCCAAGCTCCGTGGCATGCTTTCCCATGGCGAGAAAACCGCCCGAGCTCGACAGATGGCAACCTATATTGATCATTCTCCCAGACCCCTCCCTGTCATTCGTCTATATCGAAAAGAACGCCCTTCATACATATAAGCGGCTCGTCCTTATCGTAGTCCCAGGAATGGTATGCTCCACCCCTGCAGAATCTCCTGTGTTCGCAGTCCCTGCATCCGGCGCAGTCCTCAGCCTTATCGCGCCTGAAGATCTCGAACCTGTTGTCCCAGACGTCCTTGAACCTATCCTTCCTGATATTACCCTGGATGACCTTGGGATTACGCTCGATATCAAGACATGCTCCGATATCGCCGTTGCTCATGATGCTGGCGGTGTATACGCCCGCATTGCAGAGCCAGTACCAGTCCCTTACCTCAGCCTCATAATCGAGACCCAAGTAGTGGCTGCATCCGTACAAGACAGGATACCCGTCACGCCTTGCCTGCCTGATAAAATCGAACATATTTCTCAGATCCTCAGGCGTGCACATGAGCTCAGGCCTTGTGAGGGCCCTTCCGATAGGTTCCAGATTGATGACTCTCCAGGAATCTATATCGATCCCCTTCATTATCTCGAAGAGCTCAGGAAGCTCCTTCATATTCTCGTGGTTAAGCACCGTCGTGATCTGAACTGCTGCAAAGACATCCTCATCTATAAGGTTCTGGACGCCCCTCATGGCAAGCTCAAATCCACGCTTATAACCTCTCAGCTTATCGTGGGTCTCCGGAAGGCCGTCGATCGATACAGAGATAGTCTTCATGCCTGCCTCAGCAAGCTTATGTGCGACTTCCTTGGTGATCAGTGTCGCATTGCTGGTCATGCCCCACTTGAAGCCCAGGTCCTTGGCGTAGTTCATTATCTCGAAGAAATCCCTGCGAAGCAGGGGCTCGCCTCCCGTAATGCACAGGAGGAGCTTATCGATATCAAAATCTTCCTTTATCTGATCGAGGATCGCCTTATATTCTTCCGTGGTAAGCTCGCCCGGCTGGGGCTTGTCACAGTTGCTTCCGCAGTGGAAGCAATGCTCGTTACATGCCGTCGTCAGTTCGAAGAAAAGGTGCCTTAGCTGCGGCTTCTTATATAACTGTTCAACATAGTCTGCCAGCTCATTAAGATGGCCTGTCTTGATCTCCTTAATCCTTTGCATCATCAGGCACATCCGTGGTCAGGAATTCCGGGGGACCGTATACATCCGCGTTGTTGTTATCGTCCGGATCGTAGAAGTCCTCGGGAGGTCCGTAGACATCTTCGTTCTCGTTATTGGTGGGATCGTATGTCTCAGCACCGGGAGGACCGTAGACAGTCCTGTTCTCGTTGGTGGTAGGATCGTAATTAGTCGTCTCTGTGGGCGGAGGTCCGTACACACCACATCCGTTGATATTGCAGCCTAAAGTAAGCGTCGCGGTCACGCCTGCGATTATCTTCGCAGCGGTCATCTTCTTATCTGCACCAGGTCTCTTCATAGGACATCCCCCAATAACTTGATGATGACCTGATTATAACACCTCATTTTCTCTCATTCATCATAATGTTTATCCTGTTCCCGGCAAGATCTATCACTTCGTCTATACTCTTCTGTCCCTCGAGATATGGCTGGATCTCCTCATCAAGGATCTCAAGGACAGTCGAGTCCACATCCCTTTCCGTACGGGAGTCCGACAGTTCATCCAGATAATGGTCTATAGCATCAGCAGGCCACACGCCATCATCCGCCAGAGAATTCTTAGCATCAAATCTATTGAATTCTTCAACGATCTTAATAGCACGGAGACGCATCCCTTCTTGAGATACTGGGTTCTCGTTATATGAACATATCCTGCTCTGAACGTCCGGGAGAAGAAAAGCATTGATGAAGCTGATACAATCTTCCCTAGATCCTGAGCATGATGTTATCGCTATCCCCACCGTGTCCATGATCTCCGGAACGCTTCCGTCTCTCGACGGGTATCCGATTATCGAATAATCACCGTTGTACTTACCGCTGTACTTAAGGAACCCCGGAAAACCCTTCCAGGAAAGGTCGGTCACAGGCTCAAACCCTAATGAGCTTATATCAGCAGGTTCTGTCATGTTCTTAACATACTCTGCAAGTGCTCTGAAATCATCATTATCAAGATCTATCCGCCCGCGGCTGTCGAAGAATGACCCGGAAGAATTCATAAACAGTCTGTTGAAGATATCCTTCTTCTCGACACCCAATACATTGAGTCCGTTATTGGCACTCTTCACGAGTTCATCATACTGTTCATAAGTTATTCCCTTCTGATCCGGATCATCGAGAAGTGACGTCTTCACGACAAGCCCTCTGTAGCATATTCCGTAAGGAACCCTGTAATACGGGCTGTCCATTCCGCATAGTCCGCTGACATCAACGAGATATCTGTCATCATCAAGAACGGCATGATCTGAGTTGAGGATCACCATATCAGGGCCTAATTCTGATCTTATGTCTTCCATCAGGATATCCACCGATTCCGTCACATCCCTGTCAAAGCTATGATACTTGTTGACTAGCCTGACATAGCGATCATCGCTGTCGCGGTTATAACTGTTAACGGCTTCACACAGACCGAATGAAGGCCAGTCAACATATGCAAGCTCCAGTATCTTCTTGCCTTTATTGGGGTTACTGTCAGCTCTCGTCAGCGTGATCAGAACAGGATCTCCATTACCCCACGCTATCCCTGACTGTTCAGCATAGACTGAGACCTTGTCCTCTGAGGCATACAAGATCCTGTAATTCGATGACATGTCGAATTCATTATTGATATATGTGTCGCTGTACCGGAGCATATCGGATAACTCCCCCGTGGCAGGGTCATACCTCACGATGACTGCTCCTCCTAATTCATCTTCTGCATCAGATCTTGGGAAGTATACCGCATCGTCTTCCACGAACCATCCGTTCATTACACTGTCAGGAAGTTCATTCACGCTTACTGTCAGATCATCAATATTGAGTCTGCACATATAGCACTTATGGTCGTCACCTGTCTCAACATCCGCCTCGAAAACAATATCGCCCTTATAGAACATCATCCCCATGATGTAGCATGCTTCCATATCGGGTACGATGTCGGGTTCATATGTCCTGATATCGCCAGTGCCATCATCGATCACTATCGCCTGTCTGTTACTGCTGTCAAATCCCGACTGCTGAAATGAGTATATGAGCATATCACCATTCCTGCTCACATTATTCACTCCCGAGAACGTCATCGTCTTCGGGGGGACTGTGACTTCTTCCGGTTCCGTAAATACCCCCTTGGCAAAATCTGTCTTATATATCAGATTCGTTATAGTATCTGCCCCGCTGTCATCGCCATACACAAAAGCATAGTACTGACCGTCTGACAGGAAAACATCCTGAACATTGCCATACTCTGAAGGATCTATCCGGCCGACAAGTGTTCCGTCCATTTTGTACTCGACCAGCATATATGGCGTTGTCGTGCTCTTGAGATATTCCTCCGCAACGAGAGTATCCCCATCAGTCGCGATCACATTGAAGCCCTGAAGATCATCGATACCGCCAAGATCAGGATAGACTATATTGTCATCCCACCAGGTACCGTCTTCAACATATGAGACCTCTTTATGGGATGTATGGTCATCTGAGCTGCATGAGATAACAGATGACACTACAAGCGATATCGATACTGTTATGGCGATGATTCTCCTGTTCATAGGCAATCCTCCTTCGTATGTCCAATTATATCCAGAAGATGTAGCGTAATTATATCGTCTTGATCAGTCCGATAATATCAGTAAGCGTATCTACCCTGGCATAGAGGAGTTTGGACAGTTCCTCATCAGGCTCTGTTAGATCAGGGACCATTACTACCTTGAGTCCTGCGCCGTAAGCGCTCCTGACACCGTTAGGCGAATCCTCCACTCCCATGGCCCTGGAAGGTTCCACTTCCAGCGCCTCACAAGCGTATCTATATATATCGGGAGCAGGCTTACCGAACTCCACCATATCAGCACATATTATCCTGTCGAAAGCGTCCTCGAGCCCGATCCTCTGAAGATGGGACGTCGTCCTCCGAAGGCCGTTGGCTGTGGCCATCGCGACCGTTATCCCTTCATCCCTGAGCCACTTAAGTATCTCTCTGGCGCCGGGCTTAAGGGGGATGCCGTGAAGCCTTATCTCTTCTTTTATCAGCTGTTTGCGGTATTCGCGGACAGCATCGTAATCAAAGTCTTCACCGAACCACTCCTTGAACTGCAGGGGTGCAAAGGGTCGCCCGAGAGACCGAAGCTCCAGCGCCATCCAGGGCTCTGCCTTATAGCCGAAATGCTCCAGCGCAGCGGGCCACGCCTTCTGATAGTACTTCTCCGTATCGGTGATAGTACCGTCAAGATCAAATATTACTGCGTCAACGATTCTGTTTGATGTTTTCATGGAAAGTATTATACAACAAAGGCTCCGGGTTCTGCATGTACGTTTATTGGTACATGAGCTCTGTTGTTCTATTTTTTGTAATTGAATTGTAACAATACGCCATCAGGGGCAGAACGGCGGCACCCCGCACCTCCCTCCAGCCCTTATGCTGTCTTGTGTGAGGGATGTTTTCGAGGGGTGGTATTTGTACGATTATCAGTACTGTTCAGGGGATTTTGGCAGTCCCGAAACCACTTGCCAACCACCTTCTCCGCGTGTAAAATATCATCAATAAAGACAAAGCGAATCCTGTCTGAACAGCAGGATATTAGGGATTAACGAACCGGGATATATTAATAAAACAGAACAATATCCCGGAATCTAACAAAAAACAGCGATCATATTACGCCGGACGCGGATGCGGCCCGGTTGTGATATCGACACTTTATCTGGTGAGGAGGTACTTTATGAGACATGGTCAGATAGACGTCTACCACTGGCGCGTCAGGAAAGCGATAGCAGAATCGCCTTACACTTGCGAAGAATTGGCCCAGATCATGGGATGCGACCGCAAGGTTCTCAGCAGCACACGCTGCAGCATGATGAGCTCATACCACCTTGCCAAGTTCTGCGCGGCCACAGGGGTGTCCGCCGACTATATCCTGGGGATCTCGGACGAGCAGAAGATCGCCTAATTCTCGTTGGGATATACGAGTCTCTTATCGGTATTGAACCAGTCTGCGACCATTCGGAACATGCTGACGATCCTGCGTCCCGAATCTGTGATGGAATATGTGCCGTCGCCGTTATCCACGAGCGTTCCCGTGGCTATCTGTTCGTCGAATCTTTTCTCGAAGGCGCCGTAATCCACCACATATTTGCTGGTAAATATCTCCTGGACGTCCTCTTCTGTAAAGCTCTGATCTGAATTCTCGTCCATGTAGCTGAGCATGAACACTGAGACTGAACGCTCCACGGTAACCGGGATCAGCGTAAACAGCACCATGTTGACACAGCAGAATATGACGAACATCATGATGATGTCCCTGATCGAGATGAAGCTCCAGAACCTGCGTACCACGGCCATCGTAACAGCGGAAAGGATTCCCGTTATTATGATGAAGACAATGCCCCTGTACATAAGCACTTCCATGCCCCCAAGGAAGCCCGTGTGGAACAGCCCCACAAACAGTGCGGAATAAACAATATAGATAAGTGCGTACAGTCCTATGAGCTTAAATACGTCCTTCATTGTGCGTCACGCCCCTTTTCTTACATAGTTCCAGGTCCTGCCCTCATTAGGCTCGGACCAGTCGAGAGTGCCATATGGAACCATCTCCACCTTAACAGCCTCTCCCTGCCCCTCGAAAACATACTCATCATTATACACAATAATGATCCCGTCACCATCGGTCAGATACAGCTTGAACGCCTGTGACTTATCGCCCTTATATTCCTGCCATGTCAGTTCTCCCACTCCCTCAGCCACCAGGGAAGCCGTCAGATACCTGCTGCCGGAGACCTCTTTAAGATATGTCTTATCACCCTTATTTACGGTCTCGACTTCATACTTGAGACCGCCGGAGCTCAATTCGTAGATCCCGTCATCCAGCGGGTTCCATGACTGGCGGTACCCGGTACTGAGATACTCATGGTAGAGAGCTCTGTCCTGGGCAAACTGTTCCCTGAGGGTAGCAAGTCCCAGGATCTCCGGAAATATCAGCACCAGCGAAGCTGCCACCAGGGTAAAGGAATAGTTCCAGCTGATCCTGGTCTTATTGAGGGCATCTATCTTCTCTTTCAGCGAACGTCTGTCCCTGTTCTTCCAGGCATCCCGTATGTACCGCCACCCCAGAACACTGACAGGCACCAGCACTATCGCAAACGGAAATACATATTGCGATTTGGCCTCCCAGAATGTGTGGAAGATAAAGCCTCCGATAAATGCCAGAGGAAGCAGGAGTGCCTCATCACTTATGCCCTTCTTATGACCGAACCACAGGGCCGCCACGACACCTGCCCACATCACGATGTGGATAAGACCCATAACAACGGATGCGGGATACTCGGCATCCGGTCTGATGAATCTGTAGAACCATCCTGCTGTATCGTACTGGGGAACAGACTGAGCTGCCCAGTAGGATTTATAGAGGGGATCGGCCCACTGGTGGAGCTGTTTGCGCGTGAAGAAATTGAGCGTGTAAGGAATGTCCTGCGACATACCGTCAACGATCTGTTTATACACATCAACTGCGATCTCCGTCTGCTGATCTTTGTCGCCTCCGACAGTTTTGTACGAATCCTCATTGAACCCGTTAAAACCGCCGGCATAATTGGCATCGTTGTCCATGACGCCCATGGCAATGTAGGACATGTAGCTTACGCCGCCTTTCAGAGGAAGACCGGTAATGCCTCTCATAACCATAAGCGGAACAAACGACGACAGCCATATGGCAGCGATGACAGCAGGCACCAGAATGATCCTCATGTACTTTTTGACAGACAGTGCCTTGAAGAAACAGTAGATGATCAGTGCCACGCCGAAGATCATGTAATTTGACTTTATCAGACATGCTCCCAGAACGGCAGCAACGGACAGAACAGCTTTGAAGATCCGGGAGTCGGCAAAGTAGTCCATCATCAGCCTGAAAGCCAGCACAGACAGCGCAAATCCGGCCAGATTGCCATAAACGAAGAGAACGTACAAAGTGACAGGCAGATAAACCATGCCCGTCAGCAGTATTATCAGTTCTCCCCTCTTTCCGAGTCCGATACGCCGGCCGATGAGCGAGAGCTCATTATACAGAAGGATCAGGAAAGCAACATTGACGAGCCTGATAACCAGATAGTTGTAGGTCCCGGCAACAAAGCTTCCCAGGTAACACAGCAATGCGAACCCGTACTGATTGGGATATATATCCATATAACCTGTCGGCTGGAAAGAATCAATGGAACCTCTGCGGAGTTCATCAACAGCACGCTGGACATAGAGCTGATCCACGCCGGAACCGAGGCCGCAGGAGAAGACCAGTATGATGGCAACGGCGGCTGTGAGTGAGAGGAGGATCGTTTTCGCGATGATGAAGTGGTCCGCAATTCGCGTCAATACCGTAAGCCTGCCGGCGTTGACCGCGACGACAGAAGCGAGGATCACGGCAGCGGCAGCGGGCAATACCAGATTTCCGCTGTAGAAACAGAGTTCAAACCTGTCGCCGGAGGTATAGCAGGTGCAGGCAAGGTTCAGGATGAATATGTATGTGACCAAGGAAAAACCCAATACCGTAATCACATTTCTGTAAAGCTTCATGATCCGCTCCGATACTCAAGTGATATAACCTGTTTAGAGTCCGTCAACCCATTGAAAACGACGACACATGACTCCCCAGACTGCAATCTAAATGTACTTTCTGTGATTCCGTCGTTTTCAATTATAGACATCAATTCTCCGTGATCAATGCAAATACCGGTGGCATCGTAACTGTTGTCAGTAGTAATAATAACTGAACAATTGCCTGAAGGATTAATAACCGGACTTGTAAGAGTGTGCTCTTGTTCATCAAATATGTATCCCGGACTGTCACTAAAGTCAACAGCTCTTGTTCCCTCCAGAGGAAGACCGGAAATACCATCAAACTTATTTATGAATGACTCATATACGGCATATCCGTCAATACAATCAACATAGGTATAATCGGAAGACAGATCAGGCAAAACATTCTCTATTCCGCCGGATTCCTCATTAATTACAACCAAATTATGTTGTGATACGGCCGTATTCTCTAGGACACTGTAGTAGAAATCAGCAGCTTCCGGTGTCCCTGTCTCAGAGTTTATGGTCAGGTACAGATTATCAGGATCGTAAAGTCTGAGCATCTCAGGCATGGCATGCCATTCATAGAAATAAATCACACCACATTTTCTGTCATTTACGAGCTCTATGATCTTATCACAGGTGTTTCTTATACCATCATACTGATGCGTGTAACTAACTGCCACACGCATTCCGTTTATCATGGTAACAACCGCATAAAGACCAACAAACACAACAGCGCACATAGTCTTAAGTGACTTCACAGACATATGGGTAAAAAAACTTTCCATCCTGATTGCAGCAACTATGAGCAGAGGGTAGAAACCTATTAACTGATATCTCAATGATGTATCAGTTACAACATTTACAAAAAAACTCCAGACAAACATCGTAATCAAGATCGACTCCAGATTCCGTGTGGCAGCCTCATCCTTACAGCTTCCGATGAAGAGTACCCTGGGAATAGCTGATAATCCGAATCCAAAAACTATTATTGCCCCCATACATGCAGATACATAAAAAACACCCTCAAGTGAGAATAGTCCGTCAACATCTGTGTTACTGCCGATCAGAATCTTGCACAGACTCAACAAAGCTCTCTCTATATCCTGGATTATTCCTTCCTCGGATGCTCTGATTATCATTCCTGATGTATTGGATCTGATCTCAAAGATTTTGTTGCAACAAAGGCCAGCGGCAGTCATGAACAAAGATATACCGATTACAATATCTTCATAGACATATTTTCTTATTCCATCCCTTGCCTGGAGGATCACATAACACAATATAATGGGGATGATCGCAATTCCAAACACAAAAAGAGAACTAGACATCGAAGTAGTAAGTATCATCAATGCACAAATCACTATCATAATAATATTGAACCATGATCTGCGTCTTTCCTTCGGTGTTGTTATGACAGCCAATAACAATAAAGGTGTAATAAACCTAAACGCATAATATCCCCCACCCAAAAAAGTACACTTCAGATATCCAAGCATACCAAGACTGGTTGGGGTAAGTGACACAAGCAGAACTATCAAAAGAACCCGCTTGCTTATTCTCAGATTGCTTATGATCCTACATATCACCATCGCGAAAAAGAGTATCGCAATTATGTTCACCAATCCGAAAGCAAAAAATATATCACCTGTAAACTTGTATATCGGTGCCGCAAATAAACAGGTATTATCTATCTCCCCATAAGTCAGGTATTTCCAAAAAGGAATGATTATACCGCTTCTGGACATCTCAATGCTGTGACGCATGTGTTTAGCCATATCAACATCAATAAGGTCTCTCAGTTTAAACAGATTAAGGTAAGTTAGCAGAAGTATCTGCATTACAACGGTCGAGCCAATGATAACATCTGGCACGCCTATTTTAAGATTTCTTGAATCGAGTTTTGGTCTTTTCCAGTCTGCCATACGGTAATTATAACACGGGAGACATTAATAGGACTATTGATTTGATATGATGTTTATATGGACGGAAGAGAATATGAGAGAAGGGTGGCCGACTATCTGAGAAGCCACGGATACCATAGAGTATCGCTGACCAGAGACTCCGGTGATTACGGGGTGGATATTGTCTGCTCAAGGCATCGCCATAAGTATGCCGTCCAGTGCAAATTCTATGCCAAACCTGTAGGTGTATCTGCAGTCCAGCAGGTGGTTGGAGGCATGGCATATTATGAGTGTGACAGGGCAATGGTCGTGACAAACAGCACTTTCACCAGACAGGCATCAGAACTTGCAGAGAAGAATGACGTAATCCTTCTGGACGGCATAAGACCCAATCTGAAGCTTCGGAGAACCCTTCTGATACTGTTTGTCCTGATGGCAGGCGTTCTTATGCTCTTTACGGATTATGTGATATATGCAGGAATATTCCTGGCAATCTACATAATCCTTGTGGCATGCATGCTGTACCTGAGGCACAAAGCCATCCAGGTCCACTATTCAGATCATGGGGAGGAATGATCAGTCTTCGTCAACGAAAAGGAAGCAGAGAATACCGAATACCAGGAGCATTATCGCGCCAGCCATGAAAATAAAGTAGCCGTAGCCCCTTGTATATACTGCGGTCAGAGCCTGTACGGGAGCAGTGTCAACGAGCTGATCCTTCCAGTTTGCCCAGCAGACAATAGCGCATCCGTCCGTAATAGCAGTTGTAAGAAATGTAAGCACCCTTGTGTACTTGATGATCATGAGGAGAGCAGCCAGAGCGGCCACACCGCAGATAACCTTACCAAGGATCCCTGAGAAGAGAGTGGTCGGAGCTACATCGTATCCATAGTGCATCTCAACAAAAGGCAGGAAAGTGCCCACGATGATAGCGACCGCTGCTAAAACATAAAACACGCGGAATAGATTGCCGATCTTAGACTTCATAACGTTCCCCTCCACCTTCTATTGTCTATTTTTTATTTATCAATTCTTTTATATTTAGTCAATGCTTTTTGTGGAACAACATAAAAAATATAAGCAGATAGACTTAATCGTAACTTTGTGGTAATATAACGAGGCATCGGCACGGAGAAGTACCCAAGAGGCCGAAGGGGAGGCTTTGCTAAAGCTTTAGGCGGGGCAACCTGCGCGAGGGTTCGAATCCCTCCTTCTCCGCCATTGAAAGTGAAGTTACCCCCATAAGTTGGACAGAGATGTTACAATTTACGGGGGTACTTTTATGCTTAGAACAAGAGAAACTAAGTTAGAAATTGTAAAAAAAACACCTGGAAGACGGAATAACGTTGAAAGAATTGTCAGATGAATATGGAATGCATACGTCTGATATTAAGTATTACATTGCTCTTTACAGGAAACACGGAGAAAGAGTATTTACCAATCCTCTTGAGGTTCTCAATCTCATAAAGAAAAAGACTCTGGCAAATTCAAAGTCTTTTTATTGTTGTAGATAATAATGCTGTAATATACTGTTCCAAAGGTTCCCCTCAGATATAACGATTATACTACAG
The DNA here is from genome assembly GCA_900099715.1 of Ruminococcaceae bacterium YRB3002. GTDB lineage: Bacteria > Bacillota > Clostridia > Saccharofermentanales > Saccharofermentanaceae > Saccharofermentans. Next base: position 71,645 of record FMTG01000008.1, read on the forward strand.
GTGCAGTCATTTCAATATGATTGCCTTCAGAATCGATTATCTCAACTACCCAGTTATCCTTTATTCGGGTTAACGGAAAACACACTTCCTTCCCTTCGATCTTCGTCTCAAGCACGGTAATAGAATTCACGCTCAGACTCGGAAGACAATTACTACCAAACTCATGTACTTCACCCTTTTTCTCAAAAGCAAACAACCCCAATCGAAACCCATTGATATCGAAAACACTATAAACATCATCCTTTTCGGTAACTGTCTGATCGAGCAGTCGTTCATAGAAATCAATGGCACGATCCATATCTCTAACACAGATATACAAAGACTTTAAGTTCATATTCTTTCTTTCCCCATGAACAGATCGATCGCATTAATATGATAAACACCTTCCTGCTGATCCCGATATTCATCCAAAGAGATAATGTATCTGGGATACCCTTCTTTAATGTTCCTGAAAGGCCGGTACTCACGCTCTTTCAGTTTCTTTGTTGCTTCATCGCTTTCTCCATACAATGAATATGCTACTTGTATATAAGCATATCTTTGATTCTTATCTCTCACAATAAAATCACACTCAAGATTACCTATCCTGCCGACGCTAACCTGATATCCATTGCTTACCAGATACAGATACACTATGTTCTCTAACGATGGGCCAAAACTCAGATTATTATCTATATTTGTTGAGAAATAGATCGACAGATCTGCCAGATAGTATTTCTGTTCCCTTCTGATCGAGCGTTTGCTCTTCAGATCGAAACGATTGCATTCATATATGATCTTAGCTTTTTTGATATCTTCAATGTAGCCTCTTACTGTTGAATCCTTAAAAACAAAACCTTCTTTTCTAAGACACCCTGTCAGGTTGGCAAATGAGAAGGTCTTAGAGTAGTTGTTCAATATAAAAGATTGGACGCGTTCAAATACAGCTACATTTGAAATTCTCTTCCTCTTTCTTATATCCTTGTCGAATATCTCAGAGATTATCCCTCTGGTATATACCTGTCTGCTGTCAACATCCGGAAACTCCAAGGATTTTGGAAAACCACCATTCAGAATGAATTCTTTGAATTCCTCACTCAAGTTATCGTTAACATTGAGTTTGAAAAACTCTTTCATTTGAATGTATTCATTAAAATCAAGTGTATATGTTTCAAAATTCAAATATCTTCCTGTGAGTTTGGTTGAAATATCATCACTCAAAAGATAGGAATTCGAGCCTGTCAGAAATACAGAATACCCTTCTTCGGCATAAGCCTGTACCACACTTTCAAAACCCTGTACATTTTGAACTTCATCAATAAACAGATAGTAGAATCCATCATCTGTAATAAATGATTCTATCTTTTCCTCCAACTGCTCAGCTGTGCCGATATACTTAAATCCCCTTCTATCCAATGGAATATATATTACTCGTGACTCATCCACGCCATTTGCATACAGCTCATTGATAATCGCTTTCATAATGCAGGATTTACCGCATCTTCTGATACCGGTAATGATCTTTATTATGTCAGAATCAAAAAAAGGCCGGATCCTGCTAATGTACTTTTCTCTTGGGAAGATATTACGAAACATACTTGCCTCCTGCACATAAGCATAATACCACAAATGTGCGTTTAAGGGGATGTTTTTTGTTAAAAATGCAATTTTGATACCCTGAACTGGCGTTTATCGTACCTTGTGCATCGTCGTCTACGATTCATAATCCGATATATTAAACGACTATTCCCTGCATCCAGACTACATCAGATAGCTGTAATATCCTGTTCCAGCGATATCACTGAAACAAGGTTATTATACCATAGGGGCTTGGTTCGTTTTATTCTGGATTAAAGCTTCTGCAAATGATCCGGTTTTCTATCGGGCAGAAATGCCGGAGATCTGAAAGCTTATCACAATCTCATTTTTGCCGTCGAATTGAAAGTTTTTCGATTCGTCCGCATTCTCTGCGGAAGTAACTCCCGGCTCCTTGTCATAACAGTCAAAGTATATGTATCTGGTTTCTTCATCTATGGATATCGTTTCCCCGTTGTCTATGGCAACAAGCGGCGTGCCGTCACAGGATACTGTAATATTGGTGATTTCTGCGTTCGAAATGTCCATATTCTCCGTATCATCATTCTGTTCATATACAAGTTTGATTCCTATATATGAGAGTCCGTCAATGGCTGATGCTGCGTCAGCATCTTCCGAACGTTTCACGGTGATAGTATAAGTTCCGTCTTCGTACACCTCTTCAAATGAAGAATAGTAATCAGCATATGATCCGCCATCTTCATATACTATATCGAGAAAAACATATGCCGGGATTGCGTAATCCTGTACGTTTCCGGGTTCATCATCCGAAAATGATTCATCAACATCTTCCTCAATATCTTCCTCGATATCTTCCACGATTTCAGGTTCATTCCTGTCCGAAGCAGACTCAAATATGTTTACAACAAATGTAATCACAAGGCCTGTGAATATCACAGCCAAAAGAGAATACATTATCCCGGATAATATCTTTTCATTCTTCACAGATGCCTTTTTAAAATCATTATATTTATTCCTGATCGGCAAACTGATCTTGTCAAATATCCATTTGAATAATAATGGTCCTAAAACCCCCGCGAGCACATACAGGATCTTTGCATTGTTTCCTATATCCCAAAAGTACCATTCCGATCCCTTGAAACTCTCGATATCAAAACCCGGTATAGCTGCTATATGCCGGCTTATCAGCAACAATATACAATTTAAAATATTGAAAAAAAGAATATGAAATCCCATGATCCAGAAAGTATTGCAGGACATGTAATTTACAAATCTGCTTTCTCCCACCGGTTTTGCGATGAGATCCACAAAAGTCAGCCAGAACAGGGTTCCGACAATTGAAGATATAAGCGGCGTAACATAATACGGACTATAAAATCCCGTCAGATCGTTTATCCTGTCAACCGCAAGATCATATGCGTTCGGCAGATAAAGAGTCCGCACGGAATTTACAACAAGAAGTGCAAACATCAGTCCGATCTTAAATCCGGCCGAAAGACTTGTATGTTTTTTCTCGACATGCTCCCTGTAGATAACACCCATCTCTAAAAACGGAAGGAAGAACAGACATTTAAGCGGCACAAGCAGATACGTCAAAGACTGCGGATCAGTATTTTTGGCAAGATATACAACAAATATATGGGCTGCCGTAAACAAGGCAAGCATTACGTAACTATTCCATATCCTGTGCAGCAGCTTCTTCATGACCGCGTAAACCATCAGTGTCACAAAGAGTGCAATAACAAACCACATTGCTTCAGCGATAGCGCCAAAGGAGCCGACTGTTACGATCCTGTCAAGAGCATATGCAAAATACCCCGAAGGCACGGGCGTCATCTCGTCTCCGAGCTTTATCCAGTTGATCAACTGTTGAATGCCAAAAACAGCCAGTGATATTCCCATATACGGAACTAACAGGGATCTGACCTTTTTGATGAAATACGGCCACATTTTCGTGAATGAATCCACCTTGTTGAAATAACCGGAAATAAAAACGAACATCGGCATGAAAAATGAATTGTACGGCATGAAATTGCCGAAAATATCAAAACACGTAAACGTATGGGAATCAACAACCATAAAAATACCGATTGCTGATAATATCATGAATTTTTTGTTAGTTTTTGTCCGCAGTGCGCTCATAGAATATGTTTATCTCCGTTTTCTTTGTTCTTCCCGGGCTTAGATAATATGAAATGACCTCACGTTTGTAGCATCGTGGATTTACCTATATGCTTAAAGTTGAAGCTAAAGCTATGGGATTTACCACATACAAAGGAGGTCACTATGAATAGAATACTAAAGATAGGAATGGATGTCCACAGCACAAATTACACCTTATGCGCAATGGAACCTGTATTCGGAGCTGACGATAGGATCTATGCCAACATTCAGGTCGCACCGGATTATAAGAACATATTGATGTTTATAGAGAAAGTGAAACAGAAACTTGATCCTTACGATACCTATGACATTGAATGCGGATACGAAGCGGGATGCTTGGGATATACCTTGTACAATCAGCTTACTTCCGCAGGTGTCAAATGCGTAATCTTGGCCCCTACTACGATGCTTACCCAACAAGGAAAGAGGACTAAAACAGATAAACGTGATGCATTAATGATTGCACAATGCCTATCGTATCCATCGTCTGACAATATTCTGCCTCTTCCTTTTCATTGGTGTAGCAGCAAACAGAAAAAGTTTCCTTGTGTACATCCATACCTACATAAACCGTGCTATACTTCATATGTGACCTCCATTTGTATGCGGTAACTCCCATCACCACATGTTTTTTGTATAACGATTTGTAGTATATGGGTAAATCCACGGACCTACAAATCGGGGGTCATTACATATTGTCTAGATTCATACTGTTGTTCCATTGATCTGGATTGATCTTAGCCATCGTGGATTGCCAAGACTTTTCCTTATCCAAGAGCCAGAAAAGCTCTTCTGTCATAAAAATAGTTCTTACCTGCCTGGTCTTTGTTGCTTTTAGACGGAACTCACCAAACTCCTTTTGAAGCTGTCGCCTAACCCTGATTTTGATGATTTAAAGCAAAAATCGAATCAAGTTTTGAACAATTTAAAGGGGTTGCCCCTTGGTGAACTAGTCACTTTTGAGACAACCCCTTCATTTAAGAATCAAGTTTTTGCGCAATCATGAAAGATCTATACTTCTAACCTTATCTCTGACTTTAAGCACAGAAGGCGGTGATACAGACAGCTCATCGATTCCCATCTTAAGAAATCTTTCCGTCAGCGATGTATCCGCTCCCAGTTCCCCGCAAATACCAATCCACTTACCATTATCATGTGCAGCCTTTGCCGCCATCTCAATGAGACGCAGTACGGCTTCATGATGCGTGTCGACAAATCTCTCTATCTTCGGATTCTGTCTGTCACATGCAAGAGTATACTGTGTAAGATCATTTGTACCCACCGAGAAGAAATCAACCATAGGAGCCAGCTTATCGCTTATCACTGCTGCAGCCGGAGTCTCGATCATGATACCTAGTTCAACATCTCGAGAAAAAGGAATGCTTTGTGCATCAAGTTCCGCCTTGACAATGTCGCAGAAACCCATGATCTCGGATATCTCACTTTCCGATGTTATCATCGGGAACATGATGCCCAGATTTCCGTAAACAGAGGCCCTGTAAAGCGCTCTGAGCTGAGTCTTAAATATCTCAGGGCGTGTCAGACATATCCTTATAGCACGGATACCCATCGCAGGATTTTCTTCATCATCAAGATTGAAATAATCGACCTTCTTATCAGCACCGATATCAAGTGTTCTGATGATTACCTTCTTTCCTTTCATGGATTCGAGCACGTTTTTATATGCTTCAAACTGCTGTTGTTCTGAAGGAAAATCCGAATTCTCGAGATACAGAAATTCAGATCTGAACAACCCGATACCGCCACCGTCATTCTCATTAACAAGAGGGATGTCCTTAGGTCCTCCGATATTACAGAAAACATTGATCTTCGTTCCGTCTATAGTTATGTTATCTTTGCCGATGAGTTCCTTAAGCCTGCTCTTTTGCGCAATATCCTCATCACGTTTCTTAGTAAGTCTTGAAACGGTATCCTCATCTGGATTGATATAGACTTCGCCTGTATATCCGTCAACGCAGATCTGCTGACCATCCGCTATAGCGTCGAGAAATTCCCTGCCGAGTCCTATAACAGCCGGAATATTCATGTTACGGGCAAGAATCGCCGTATGTGAATTAGAAGAACCATATGCGGTCGCGAATGCAAGCACTTTAGATTTATCTAGCGATACCGTCTCTGAAGGAGCGAGATCATCTGAGCATACAACCATCTTTTCTCCCGTAATGTCATTGCTGATACTGTTATCAGCAAGACAGTTCAAGATCCTGTCGGAGATATCCTTGATATCCGCTGCTCTTGCCTGGAAGTAGCTGTCATCCATAGCGGAGAACTGAGCGGCAAAGCTATCACGAGCCGATGCCACTGCAAACTCGGCATTAACAAGATCACTTTCAATCATGTCATTGATTGCATCGTTATAATCCTCATCTTCGATCATCATCATATGAACCTCAAAGATGGCAGCTTCCTCCTCACCTACTTCGGCAAGAGCTTTCTCATATACAGCCTGCAGCTGTTCTGTTGCTTTCTCTTTGGCTTCAACGAATCTTGCCTTCTCAGCCTCAGGATCCGTTATCCGAATCCTTTCCACGTTTGTGTTCTGTCTCTTAAAAACCGACACCACACCAATGGCAACGGCACCGTAAACGCCTTTACCCGTATACTTGATCATATTAATCCTCCTTTTAGCGGGGATAATCAGAGATTTTCGTTCAGGAATGCCTCGATTGCTGCAGCTGCTGCATCCTCATCGCCGCCTTCGACCTTGATCGTAATGGTATCACCACACTTAACGCCGAGTCCCATGAGAGCCATGAGCTTGGTAGCTGCCGCAGACTTATCACCCTTTTCAATAGTCACCGTGCATCCTTCGAACTCCTTGGCCTTCTTTCCCAGAAGTCCTGCAGGACGGGCATGAATACCTATGGGATCCTTAATTGTGTACTCGAACTGTTTCATGTTAGATGTCCTCCTGTTTATATATTTTTTTGAAATTCTGTAATGTCGGATAAGATGGTATCGCTCCGGGCTTCGTGATCGTCACGGCACAGTATCTGTTGGCAAATGCCGCACCTTCCTTCAGTTCATCTGCGGTCAACTCAGGCAGATCTGCCGAGGTTACTCCTATGGACTTTAAGTACCATAAAAGCGAACCGATATAAGCATCGCCTGCGCCTGTCGTATCCACTGCTTTGACGGCAATTCCCTCAGTCTGTCCTGACGCCTTTCGAGTCATAAGCTCGGCCCCGTCCTTACCTCTCGTATAAACGACAAGTTTCACTCCCTGCCCGAAAAACTCTTCCGCTGCATCCCTTATATCGTTCTTTCCAGTAATGAATCCAATCTCTTCATCAGAAATCTTAAGTATGTCAGCCTTGGGAATAAACTCATTCACCGCCGCACGCAGATCATCTTCTGACTTCCAAAGTGCAAATCTCAGATTGGGATCAAAGCTAATGATCGCTCCTTTTGCTCTTGCAAAATTAATAGCTGCCCTGTGAGCATCTTTCATGGGGAAATCACCGAGAGACACACTGCAGAAATGAAGTGCAAATATATCTTCGAAAACCTCTTCGCTGAGCTCGGTATCTTTAAGCAGCATATCCGCAGAGGGATTCCTGTAGAAAGAAAATGTTCTGTTGCCGTCTTCTCCGAGACTTACGAATGCAAGTGCCGTGTTTGCCTCATCTGTCCTTATGACATCGGATGTATCGATACCCGCTTCCCCAAGTTCCTTGATTATCTTATCGCCGAACGGATCATTACCGAGTTTTGTCAGGATAGCTGACTTGCCTGTAAGTCTGGAGAATGCGCCACACACATTCGCAGGCGCCCCGCCAAGTTTAGGCGCGAATGCCGTAACCTGATCAAATGCGCAGCCTGACTTGTCGGGGATAAAATCTATGAGAGCCTCGCCAATAGCAAGAAGCTTCATCGGTTTCCCGCCCAATGCATAGATAACAGCCTGACTGTCACATTCGAACGTGACGGTTTTATCCGGATAGAATCTTGAACTTAAGACATATCTTCCTCCGTTGATATAGATCTCAACTGAAGAAGTATCAAGTATGATCCTTATATTCTTGAAATCACCGATCCTGACCTTCCTTACATCTCTGCCGTATCCCCAGCCATAATTCTCATCGAATTTAAGCTGTGCGATGCCGTCATTAACTGTAACGTCGAGACCTCCGAAGCAAGCACGTGAAAATCCGGTATCTTTGATTACGATATCACACGGAAGATCGATTTCTGTCTTCTGTCCTGCTGCATATACCAGACGTGAAGAACGCAGATTTAATATCTCATCTATCGGATTCTGAAATATACCGCCGTCGGAAGAGATCGTCAGCTGTCTTGGCAGCGTCAGACAATGCTGCCATCCGAGTTCAACCGTCGGATTGGTATAAGGTATATCTCCAATTCCCATCCAGCCGATAAGAAGTCTTCTCCCGTCAGGAGCTTCAAATGTCTGCGGTGCATAAAAATCAAATCCGTAATCGAACTCCTCGAAATCGCATAGCTTTTCATCATTGATTCTGAAGTATCCGGAACTGTAGACATTCTGATTGCGGAATTCCTCATGTTCAAGTCCCTGAGGTGATAATCCGAGAAAACTCATGCCATCGACGAAGAAAAGATCCGGACACTCCCACATATATCCGAAGTCGGGAATCTGATAAGTCTTTACAAACTTAAAGTTCTCGGGGCCATCTCCTTCATAGTACAGAACAAGACCCTTTGAGTCCCTGGTTCTGGCACCGAGCACCATCTTCCATACTCCGTCTTCGATCCAGACTTTCGGATCTCTCACATGACATGAACAGTAATCCGGATAATCGGAATTGCGAAGAATGATGTTCTTTCCCGACAGTGCTTTAGGATCGTCAGTTACGACATGAATCTGATTGGCTTCACGTCCTTCGTTGATATAATCATAATTCCCGGGATTTTTAACATTGCCAGTATAGAAGATGTGAAGTTTCCCTTTATCAACCACGGCACAACCGGAATAAACGCCGTTACGGTCTTCCGGGATATCGGGTTCCATTACGATCCCGGTATATTCCCATGTCAGAAGATCCGGCGACTCCATATGACCCCAGCATTTCCTTCCCCCGCCGGAAGCGGAGTCAGGAGCATACTGGAAGTACACATGGTATTTGCCCGAACAGAAGCAAAGCCCATTGGGATCGTTGAGCCAGCCCTGCGGAGGCTCTATATGCAGTTTTTGTTTCCAATCAGTCATTTGCTAACCTTGATAATATCCACGAGCGCATCGATATCACCATCATCGGCTATCTTCTCAACGGAAGCATAATCATCCGTATTCGTAATGATGATGGGAGTCTCCGTCTTATAGCCTGCTTCCTTGATCTTGTCGATGGAAAACTCTACAAGCTTCTGGCCCTTCTTGACCTTATCACCTTCCTTGACGAAGGCCTCAAAGCCCTCGCCATTCATCTCAACCGTATTGATACCAACATGTACGAGGATCTCGACACCGTTCTCAAGAGTGATGCCCACTGCATGTTTGGTATCGAAAATGGAGCTTATCTCACCATCCGCGGGAGCAACCACTTTGCCTTCTGAAGGAATGACTGCCGCACCCTGACCAAGTATGCCCTGTGCGAAAGTCTCATCAGGAACATCATTCAGTGCTATCAGCTTGCCCTTAACCGGAGATGCGATAACAAATTTCTTATCCTCGTCTTTCTCTGAAACTTCGCAGGAGATAGGAGCCTCAGAAACTGCAGCATTATTATCTGCAGAAGCCGCTGCTACAGCCAAAGCAGGTTCAGACTTCTTGCTTCTGTTCTTTGCTTCACCGGGAATGCCCATGAACCAGGACACTGCGAAAGCAACGCCGGCAGCAAGAACAACATCAATAAGATAACCGGCTGTGCAGTCCATCGTGATAAGGAATCCGAATAAACCCGTAACGCCATACGCCGTAGCATATACGTTCATTATGGAACCTGCAGCCGCACCTACTGCACCACCGATCATACCGGCAATAAAAGGTCTTATAAATCTTACGTTAACACCGAAGATGGCGGGCTCGGTAATTCCGAGGAAAGCGGAAAGCGAAGCTGGAAGAGCCATAGACTTTATCTTCTTATCCTTTGTCTTCAAAGCCACGGCCAGAGCGGCAGCACCCTGTGCAACATTTGCTGCAGTTGCAATAGGCATCCATATATTCTGACCGTTATTCGCGATCATTGAAGCTTCGATAGCGTTGTACATATGATGGACACCCGCAACTACGGTTGGAGCATAAGCTGCGCCCATCAGGAAAGCACCGATACCGAACGGGATAGTGATAAGCCACTGAGCACCTGTAAGAACCCATGTCTCGATCTGTGCGAATACGGGACCGATAACAGTCATCGTTACGAATCCCGTAACCAGCACCGTAACAAGGGGTGTTACGAACAAGTCGATCATCTCCGGAACATGCTTGTGCAGCCAATTCTCGAGCTTGCACATAAGCCATACCGCAATAACGACTGGTATAACATGTCCCTGATAACCAGTATCCTGAATATTCCAAAGGCCGAACCATGACCACAATGTCGTTGTCTCTGCTCCGGATGCAACCGACCAGGCATTGATAAGATTCGGATGGATCATTATCATTCCTATAACGGCTCCGAGATATACATTACCTTTAAAGATCTTAGCGGCACTCACCGCAATAAGGATAGGAAGGAATGTTAAAGCCGCATTTGAGAACATATCCAGAAGTCGGTAGATATAGTGTTCTGATATATCCGGAAAAGCTCTTGAAAGACCTCCGAGCAATCCGCACAGAAGACCTGTTGCGACGATGGCCGGAATGATCGGGACAAAGATATCACCCAAAGTCTTGAGAATCCTCTTCCATATAGGTGCCTTCGAAGCGGCAGCCTGCTTAACGTCTTCCTTGGACATAGCCTGGACACCTGCAAGGTCGATAAACTCGTCATAGACCTTGTTTACGGTTCCTGTACCTATAATTATCTGAATCTGTCCTGCTGATTCAAATACTCCCTTAACACCGTCAGTATTCTCGACTGTGTCTTTGCTCATCTTACTGTTATCGGCAATAACCAACCGGAGTCGGGTAGCGCAATGAGCAGCGCTGACAAGGTTTTCTTTTCCCCCGATACCTGCAAGTATTTCCGAAGCGCATTTTCTGTAATCCATAAGCGTCACCTCGCAAATAAAATGGGCAGATCCCAAAGATCCATTTGATTCTTAGTCTTTAGAATAGATTCTTCTTGCTATTCCTGTTGTTGTTCAAAAACCTTCCTGCTTAGTGTTGATATTGTTTTCCAGCGGCTTCTCCTTTCTAAAAACTTAAAATTATTTTATCATCTTACAAATATTTTTGCGAATACTAAAAAACAAAGTTGCTGTCCATACCCCCTTCTCCGCCAGAAACCCGCAGACTTAGTGTTTACGGGTTTTTTTGTTATAATCAGATAAAGGCCATAACTGTTTATTTAAAGAAACCCGGGAGCAGATAAATGAAGATCAGAATTAACGCATCCAAATGCACATCGTGTATTCAAGGGTATTCGAACTTTAATAACGGAATGAGCGACTACTGGTATTATTCCGATCATACATTTGAGACAGGAAGATCCTATGGTCTTATCAGTGAATATAAGCAGGGCTGCATGTATCTGTCATATCTTATAGGCGGTCAGATCAAGTTTGAAGACGGTTTGAAGATCTATCTGGATGATTCTGAAGTCAGCCCGGAGAAACTGGCCGATATCAGTTGGAATCTCGAACCTTCTCATGAGAAATATAAGGATCTGATCGTGAGAAAGGCTATAGAGAAAGCTTTAAAGAACGGATCTGTAGAAGGATCATTTGAGGAACTTGCGGAAAGCTTTCGCCTTACACCTGAGAGATACTCCTGCAAGCTCAGACAACTGAGCGGTGAGAGATGGAGCGCATCTGCCGCAGTTGGATATGCCTCCGGAAAGAAGATCTTCTATGCACCCTATGAACCCAGTAATTTCTATTCAGCAAATGCCAGACTTAAGAATATGATAGATTATCTGACTTCTCATGATTGCATGGTCCTTCTTCCCGTTGGTTCTGATATGTATATTAAGCAGTGCGTAGATCAGTGTATCTATATCGGGCAGAAAACAGATTGGTGGAAGGCGGTAAAATCATAATTCCCTGCCGTCTGAACCCGATAATCTCAGTTGTTTACAATTTGCAAACAACTGAGGATTACTTTTCTATCCATCCTGACGCCTATCATCACTTGCCTGTCTTTGACGACTTCTCATAGTTATCAGGAGCCCCATATAAGTCCAGATGCTTCCGAGACTTATCCACCCGGTCCCCAGGGCGTTCGCAAACGGATTATTGCCAATAATCCTTGTGATCAATACGATGACTGCGCCCGATGCAATGGAGAAGATCCAGCACCATTTTGGATAAGGGGTATGCCTGCTTTGACTTTGGAAAAATCTGCCGTGACGAACGGGATGTCATCACCATGCCAAGTTGCAACACTTCTTCCCGTCATTGTCTTCTTGTCTTTAAGTGTTCCCTCGAAAGGAACGTGCGTCGGACTCACCATGATAAGATTCTCGAAGCCTCCGATATACTGAGCTGCAAGCACCGCAAAGATCGACCCCATTATCCTGTCAGGTGAATCGGGAAGCCCATCAGCTCCAAATAAAGATACCGACATCCTCCTATCAAACAAGTATCATTAACCCGATAAACATAACAGCTCCGCTCCAGTTCGATGCACCACCGATCCTTGTAAGAAACAGAATGACCGCGAACGGAATAAAATTGATTACACAAGCCCACTGCGGAAGTGATGTAGCACCACTTACAACTGCAATGAAGAGAACCACCCCAAGTGTGAGCATTCCAATGTAGCAGCATATCATGGTAAGAGATGTATCTTTCATGAACTTCACCACAGCCCGGCGCGCTTCGTCAGTCCTTCCCATCTGAACATAGAACCATTCGCCGGCACCGCAGAACACGTGGTGTGCGACGCCGAAGGATAATAAGATGCCGTCCGCAATAAGAATTATTACCGCAAAGACTTTGGAGAACTCAGACATCCATAAGTAGAGTCCGTAATACCCGCACGCCACCATAAGAAGCGCCAGACACCCTGCCAGCATTGAAATCAGAGGGTTCCTTAGCGGCATATTTGCAAAAGTATCAGACAGGAATCTGTTGTCCGACATCTTCGTGGCATCAAGCTTCTTGCCTCCAGGAACATAAGTGATAAGACAGTCACAGCACCCGCAGATCAGATGACCTATTACCGCGGTTAAAAACAGGATCTTAACTATACTCATTTACACCCCCCATATTGAATAGCTGGTACTATTCTAACACGATTGGTTAGGGTATACTAACTACTTTTCCGGTTTTTGGCTTCTATTCTGCCCTATCACTCGCGCTTATCTGATATCAGGCTGAATTCATTCTTGAATCTCGCCAATATAACCTGATCCCCGATCTGGGGTTCTTTATCAGGCTTCAGCTTTCTGATGTAGCCGAATTTATAGTAACTCACACCTCTTATACTGTAACCCTTCTTGTCTTTACCGGAAATCTCAACGGTATAGAACTCGATATCATCTTTGTGGATCCAATATAAAGTGTTGAAGAGGTTATATACTGCATAGAATGGCAGCAGCACAAAGATCAGTATAGGAAAAGCGATTCCGACATATGTTGCCAGGAAATAAGTGATACCGACTGCGAGTGCGGCCACAAAAATGGATTCCGGAATAAAGATAAGTGCGGCACGGCGATGGAAACTGATAAATCTCTCCTTAAGAGCTCCATCTACTGTCAAATGTTTGATGAACTGTTGCTCCTCAGCGCTGCTCACACTGTTCCATACGCCTTTTCCCTCTGTTATCTGCTTCGGTGAATCTTCATCGGCCAATAGGCTATACCTTGTCTTAAGGATCTTCACCTGCGGATTATACTGCAGACATCGTTCATGGATTGTTTCCACTGCATCATCTGCATCCCGCTCGCACTTTGATATAACTATCCGCTTGCCTTTTTTTGTCCTGACTATGATCTTATATATGTGATAATCCTGGTTTTTCCTGGTATGCCAGGTCTTTTTCACCCAGAGTGAAGATATATCCCCATATGCAACGGCAACTACTCCTGCTGATACACCGATCAGCATATCAGGTCCGAGTAATATGTCTCCGTATCTCAAGGGCACAGTTTTCTCCGAATTTGCCTGTTCGTCGATCTGCGCTCTGGTAAACCTCTTATCTCCGCATGTTGGAATGTAACTTCTGATAACATCCAGATCCTGGCCCCAATAAGTGAAAAGAACAGCCACAATTAACCCCGTGAGGCCAAAGCCAACAGGCAGAACATAGGCGACTTCATCAGCGCCTCTTACTTTGTTGATGAACCCTATCGTTATGAGGATCAATGATACGGCAATAAATCCAAGATCAAAGGTCATGAGCACACCGTTATCATTAACGAAGCCCATAAGCAGTTTATTTGTATACCAATCGCGGCGGGGAGGGATCCGGACGCCGTTAAAGTAAGCTTCGATTACCTCGTTGAGTTTCTTCTCAGTACCGTTATACAAAAGCCCGTGAGCTTTGCAGATATTGCTAAGCTCATTCCTGTACCATTTATATTTTTTGAACTCTTCGTAAGTCTTTATGCTGTCAAAATCAGGTCTTTTCATAGTAAACAATTTTAACCTGCCGTCTTTACTGATTCAACTGCTTTTAATCGATAATCAGTCTAAACCATTATCGTCTGACGGAGGTTTGATTCCAAACAGGATATTCAGGAAAAGATCATCATAAGCCAAGTCTCTTCTCAACTTCTTCGATAGAAATCCATCCGTCTTTTGCTGATGCCTCACATTGGCTCCAGCAGCCCTGAAAATGAGATTAGTTAAGAGTTTGAGTTAAGAGACAGATAAATCCGCAAACCAGCAGTTCAAGATCTATTACATATTTCCTAAACTAATTGTAGTTCTCCTTCACATATAGATCTATCCGCGACAACATACTTTCGGTGATGTCATCTACTGAACGTCCTTGCGTATAGTAACTGCTTATCTCGTCCATCACAATAATCCAAAGTCCTGTTTCTCTATAATACACAGTGTCAATTGAATTCATTGCACGTCTCAGATCTTCACGTCTTATATCGTCAGTTATCTTTTGTTCAAGAAGCTCTTCAGCCACTGTCTTATTAACTGGATAATTGTATTGGAGATCATCGGAGTCCATATAGTATTTCCTCTGATACTCTTCAGTCAGTGTGGATTTGATGAATTCCCAGCATATGTCCCTATGGTCTGAGTCTGAACATATTGACAATGCCAGTCGTGGCGTCGCGGTATGATATGACCCTGAAACAGAAGGAAACCCAATATATGTATACGATACACCAAGTTCCATATTATCCAGCGACATATTCCACCAGGTTGTCAAAAAGAGCTTGCTTGTGAGAGGGGTATCATAGTCTTCCAATGTGCTTTCATCTCCCCATTCTGCAACTCCATATTTGATTGCATAACTGATTACACTGTTCATGTCCTGGAGACTCATAAAATGTCCATTGCTCATTTTATCCACAATGTCATATCTTCCACGCCCGATTGCATCGTATGCAAGAGTTCTTGACACTTCATGAATAACAGGACGTATACCGGTATTCTCGGAAATCTGTAATAAGCTCTCCAATGAAACATCATTATCATCAAAATAAGATGTAAGTCCCCAATATCCCTGCAGGTTGTATGAAGACATCATTGCATAACAGTGACCTCTGCCTGTTAATGCATTCCAAACAGGATCACTGATATCTCCCGGATTAAAATATGGATCACTATTCATGATCGGTAACAGATCCTCTAATATTCCGATCCTTCCAAGATACTCATAATCAAACGATTCACTGTAAAGCATGTCCGGCATATTGCCGGCGTTAAAATAACTGATAAGATCAAGCATTGCCCGTTGTTCTGCATTTGAATAGTTCCCGGTCGTATCATCGACACAGTATACTCCGTTAGCATAATAATCAACGATCTCAATTTGGTATTCAGGATGGGTACTGTTAAACTCATATACAGCATTATTCAGATCATCGCTTACATGATCGATTGTTCCGATTGTTATAGTAGTTTTCCCTGATGGAACATAGTTATCGCTTTTATTCAGGATTTGTATCTCACTCTTCCCTCCACGATAAATATAAGCAACTATGATTTGCGAATCATCACAGATGAACCATTTCTTAGCGCAGCTTCCTTTCGGGGGGCGAACATTGAGAGAACCAAGATTCGCCATTTGGGTCATATGATTTGAAAACACGTCGATCTTATATATCAGCGAATTCCCAACTATATACTTTCCATACGTATTCTCAAATGATAACGGAAGGTTACTTGTATCATATAACTTGATCAACTCACCGTTATCAAAATCAACTCTGTATATTTCATTATCAAATATAAAACTGGCAAATATATCCCCTCCATCTTCCCAGAACTCGCAGTTACCTGAACCGAATTTGAACGAGTCAGTAACACTTCCCTGTGCGTTGAAATCTTTATCATAAAGGGTAACCGTATCGCAATCACTAACAACCAGCCCATTGTTTACAGGAAGCACATAACTCAGATTCTCACTACTGAGCTCATGATGATCAATAGCTTCACCGGATTCAATATTATAGAAAGATAATACACCTTTATAAGATGACAGTAATAAAGAGCCGTTATAAATCACAGGTCTCATGTCTTCTAAAACGTTGTCTGTTCCTATTGTAATCTGATTTGTTATCCTGCCATCTCCATCAACCTTATATAGCTTTACCTCATTGACACTAACAGAATTCTCTTCGGATACTGTCTCAAGAATATATAGACTATCACCCACCGTTTGTGCCATTAAAACATCGTTTATCTTCTGAGGATCATCAGGCAGATCAATGTCTTTGATAGAATAATCATAATAATCTTCATTGAATTCTATGGTTCCTATATCTTTGTCGTTCTGTCCATCTTTGCACGAACAGAGAATTCCTAAGATCATTCCAAATATAATTATAAGAGACAGCAAACGTTTCATATGCAGACCCCCCAATGATTATGGAGGTATTTTAAATAATAGATGTATCGTGAATATATCGTTTATCTATAATTACAGTGCAATAATTGGAAATGGGCTTCTCCGCTCGCTTTGTCGCCTCCTTATAACTACTTTCCATGCATCTTACCGCCCGATTTTGCATCTTACCTCCGGAGGCATTGTAAACACTATACTCCATGGCTAGAATGGCCTTAACAAAGCGAAAGGCGGACACACATCATGGCACTTATACTTTTTGTAATCCTTGCAGTTATAGAGATCGGATTTCTTGTCGTATCTCCATCAACTAAGAAGGAGTGGTCCTTTAAGAGGTTCCTGGCAGATGTCCTCCAGACCGTTGTCTTTTTTATCATGATGATCTTCCCGGGGATCGATATGAGCTTCAGGTTCACATCGCTTTTTATCCTTCTGATCCTGAGGATCATCGTTGCTGGCATAGTATCGCTCATAAACCGAAAGAACGGCAGCGATAAGAAAGCATTCGCAAAGATACTGAGCCTTATCCTCAGCATCGTCCTGATCCTTGGTGCTATGGTGCCTGCATTCCTGTTCAACGATTATCAGGGCAGGCCGCTTACGGGCCCTTATGCGGTATCGGAGAGCGAAGCTATTATTCTCGATGAGGACAGGATCGAAGAATTTGAGAATGACGGATCATGCAGGGAGATTCCGGTACATTTCTACTATCCTGAGGGCTGCTCGGAGAAGATGCCCCTGATCGTGTTCTCGCATGGTGCTTTCGGGTATTATCAGAGCAATACGTCAACATATATGGAACTTGCAAGCAACGGATATGTTGTGGCAAGCCTGGATCACCCTTACCACGCATTTTTTACGAAGGATTCTTCAGGAAAGACGGTTACTGTAGATCCTGAGTTTATTCAGACGGCTCTGACGGTCGGCAGCAGCGATGACACCATGAGCGAAGATGAACTCTATAAGATCACGTCCGTGTGGATGAAGCTGCGTGAAGACGACATCAACTGCGTTATCGATTCACTGGTCAAAGGCGCAGATACCAGTGATGTATCCGGCTTCTGGTTCAGCGATGAACAGACAAAGAACACAGTCGTATCAGTCCTTGCCCTTATCGACTCATCAAAGATAGGCCTCATCGGCCATTCCCTGGGAGGTGCATCCTCAGTATCGGTTGGAAGGATGAGGGATGATATCTCTGCCGTGGTCGATCTTGACGGAACCATGCTGGGTGAGCAGACCGGCGTATCTGACAATATGCCCGTGATCAATGAGGAACCTTATACCACCCCTCTGCTCAATATAGATAACGAAGAGCATCATAATTCGCGCATCGAGGCGCGTCAGAAGGGGTATGCATACTCCAATAATGTTATACTTGATAATGCAGAAGAAGGATTCAGCACATACCTTAAAGGTGCGGAGCATATGGATCTTACGGATCTCCCCCTGTTCTCGCCGTTTCTTGCGGGAATGCTCGGGTCGGGTAACATCGATCACGGAGAGTGCATAGATCAGGTAAACTCCTTAGTGCTTCAGTTCTTCAACTGTTATCTTAAGGGCGAAGGCACATTTACGGTAAGCGAGAGTTATTTATAATGGAGATCAAGATCAGGAAGATCGACGGCAGCGAGCAGGAATACATCGAGATAGGCTGCCACAGAGAGAACGAGAAAGTCGATGAGATCGTAAGATTCATCAGAAATCTGGACGGAAGCATCAGCGGCAGCACCGGAGGCAAGCAATATGAGATACCGGTCTCCGATATCTTCTACATCGAATCAGTGGACAACAGGACCTTTATCTACACTTCGAATGACACTTACGCCGCTTCCATGAAGCTTTATGAATTCGAGGACCTGCTCAAGATGAGGAGCTTTCTCCGCATCTCCAAATCAACGCTCCTTAATCTCATGAAAGTCGATTCAGTTAAGCCGGCACTGAACGGCAGATTCCTGTGCAGTCTCAAGAACGGCGAAGAAGTCATAATCTCGCGCAAGTATGTATCGGATTTCAGGGAATACATCAGCAGGAAGGTAAGGTAACAGATCATGCGTGACAATATCATCGAACATATCAAAGACAACATAATGAACTTCTTCATCATAGTAACGCTGGTCGATGTGGCGATATTTATCTCAGGCATGATACTGGCCCCTGACGCGAAGCTCGGATATGATTCTTATATCCTCCCTGTCCTCATAGGTTTTCTTGGCATAATCCCCGGGCTGATCATGTATTCCAAAAAGGAACTGACCATAAAACAGGTGATCATACGCAACGTCCTACAGCTGATCCTTACCGAGGCCATCATACTGTCTTTCCTTGTGGGACCCTCCATCTTCTCATCTGAAGAAAACAGGGCAGGTGTGATCGCCATCTGCATCAGCGTGGCCGTTATATACATAGCAGTAATAGTCATAAGGTACTTTCTGGATCTCAAGACTGCGGCAAGGATCACAGAAGCACTTAAAGCATATCAGGAAGAAGAAAGTAATAAAGCATGAACAGTAAAAAGTGTCTTATTACCACAGGTATCATCGCATCCATATCATCTTTGATCATGACGGCGATCCCGTTCGGAACGGGTATTTTAGAGATCATCAACGCCGTTATTTTCGCGGCGGGTATAGCAGCAATATTATTCTCCGGCCTTGTCCGTAAGAACGATCGCCTGGTCATGATCTCATCAATCATTTATGCAGTACTTTTATCCACGGTCACGCTCATCATCGAGGCAAAGCTCACAGGGTTTACTCTTGTAGCAGTGGGTTTTGTCCCCGGAGCCATCATGAGTGTAACCGCACTGATAAGGACAGCCAAAGGCTGCAAGTCAAAAGCATCTTATATCGTTAACGGGATCGCTCTGTTCCTCGCACTGGCAGGACTTGCCATGGCTGTTCTTAAAGGCGGATTTGTAATGCAGTGATCTTACTGCCCACTCTCCTTGGCCTTGCGCTTATTCTCGTACATGATTTTGTCTGCACGGTGTACCGTATCGCTTACGCCCTTATCAAGCCCGGGGTCATAGACTGCAATGCCTAATGCTACATGAACCTCGTCCCACTTGTCAGTAACGGCTTCATTCATCTTTGCCTGTTTCTCTTCAAAAAGGGCAGCGAGTGCATCCCTGTTCACATAGTCACCATTCTGCAGGAATATGGCAAACTCATCGCCACCCATCCTGAACACAGGACTATGATCGAAGACTTCGCAGATCATTCTGCAGGCATTCTTCAGATAGATATCACCCTTGTCGTGACCGAACTGGTCATTGATCTTTTTAAGATCATTACAGTCGCAGATGCAGATGGCGAATTCGATCTTCTCACCGCTGTCCAGACGGTCCTGAAGTTTCTTCAAAAATTCGTTATACGCCCCGTTATTGCGGACCGACGTAAGTGAATCAACAAAGGCAAGCCTGTTAAGATCCTTCACGAGACGCTCTTCAGCTACGATCTTCTTCTGAGCACGGATACTGCGCACGAGAAGGAGCAGGATTATCAGCAGAACGACAGCGATAACAGTCGATATGATAAAGAGATTATCTTTGATCAGTTCACCGAGGCTGGTCTTCACATCTTCCGTGGAATAATAGGTCAGCGCCGAGTGGATGACATTGTCCGGCACAACACCCGTGACTCTTGCCAGAACGGAATACAGATCCGTCTCACCTTCGCGTGTCGCAAAGGCAAAATCCATATCAACACCTGTGTAAACAGTCGTCAGGTGCAGCTGCTCGCACTGCTTGGAAATATTGCTGTACCGGTAGTCGCTTATGATAAGGCAGTCTGCAATTCCTGCCGCAACAGCTTCAAGCCCGGCGGGAGTATCATTAAAATATGTCCTCTCCCATTCCGGGTAGTTATCCGCAAGAAACATATCGTAATTCGTGTTGCCCTCATTGACCGCGACGACAACGTCCTCGCGCATCAGAAACTCTTTCTGCGAGGATTCCCTTACAACAGCATTCATCTGAGTGCGCATCAGAGGCGGTGAGATCACAAGATCCAGCTGTTCCGCATCGTAACCTGTAAGATTGGACGGAAATACGCAGTCGATCTCACCTCTCTTCAGGGCATCGATAGCATCAGAAGCGGTCGCATATGCCACCGTCTCGAAATCAATACTCCCGTTCACGAAAGCCGTTGACGCATAGTCCAGATAATCCTTGAGTGCGCCCGTCAGCTCCCCTGTCTCCGGATCCCTGGCGCAGAAAGCAAGATAATTATCCTGATAACCCACACGGATCGTCCCGTGTTCACTGAGCCATTCTTTCTCCGTGTTGCTCAGGTACTTATTGTTCTCGTCGCTCTTGAGATACTTGTCGTGCAGCTGCTGGTCATAGTACTTGTTCTCATCCTGAATTCTGTTCAGTGCCGCATCAAGTTCAGCCGCCAGATCAGGACGCTTCTTGCTCACCGCAAAGAAAAAGTCTGAAGATCCGACCTTACAGATCGGGATCGCTGTCTCAGGCGACCCAAAAGTATCCATCGTAACATAAGCATCATATCGCTCATCAAGATGTTTGATGGCCTCCTCCGAATCACAGTTAAGCTCCACGATATCAACTGTGATATTATGCGCAGCCGCCCAGTCCTTAAAGAAATCCTTCTGAATGCTGTCTTCCGTAACGGCGACCTTTTTCCCGTTCAGCGTTGACAGGTCGTCCGCCGTGATCTCAGTATTGTTCGGCGACACAAAGACATAGTAAGCTTCAGTACCCATAGGGATCGAGGTATAGATCATTTCCTTTGATCTCTCCTCAGTATAGGACACATCGCTCAGGACATCGATCTTTCCAAGCTTGAGCATCTCGAACAGATCCGTCCAGGTGCCTTCCACATACTCATATTCCCATCCTGTATATGCTGCAACCTTGAGCTGATATTCATACGAATAACCCGACTGTCTGCCAAACTGATCCGTGATGAAATAAGGAGGTTCATGCCATCCAATACGGACCGTCTTTCTGTCATCAGCTCTGACAGGCGTAGAGACGGACGTGGCAATATTAACCGTAAGCGACAGGAGCAGGAGTATCGCGGCAAGCTTGCTCCGGTGCATTTTTGTTCTCATTTGGCACATCCTCCTGAGAACATTGTAAATGCACGTGAACAGATTTTCAAGAAAGATGCGAAAAGAGGACGTGGCTCGACCGCACGTATTTGTGATGCTTCGAACAGGTGCTCGGGGGCTCGCGACCACTTGCTCGCTTCAGTCCTCGTCGCTGCGCTCCTGCGGTAAGTCCGCTCGCAAGGGTAGCGCTCGCCCTTCGTGAAAAGGGGACGGTTCCTTCTTCACCTTTTGCGAGGCTGGTTACTTTTGTAAGATATCGACCGAAATCCCGACTGAATGCCCGACCTATAGTCGGGATTTGGCATCTAATCTATTGATGGAGTTTTGTCGGCAGCGGCGTTTGCTAGTTACCATAGCACCAACTTACGATTTACAGGCAGTTTGGGGTAATGAATGTGATCAGTTCATATCAGCAGATATAACCAGATCCATGTTTATCGTTCATTTGGGGTAACGGATTGATGTTGATAACTGTTCACAGGAACAGATAATGATAAGAATACGATCGATACAGTACCCCATATCGTGAATAACAACGTGGTTGGGGTAATCCGTCTGCTTCTGAAATCAGATCTCATTACCCCAAAGTTCAGAATCCGGCCACATTGGTGCTACTCATACCAACATGATGATTTGATGCCATTTGGTTTGATAAGAACCGGCTAAGCCGGTTCAATATTCAAACCAAACATGGCTTTCAGACCAATATGGTTTGATAAATCTTCCTCCGGGAGCCCGTAAACAACGAGGATTCCGGTTACAAACCAGTGATAACAGCATTTTTATCAAACCATATCACTGGATTATGAGAATTTGGTTTGACAGAAGCAACGGAAAACAGCATATCCGTCAAACCATTTCGAGCAATTCACGGTGTTTGGTTTGAAAGACTCCGGAAAGCAGCCTTTTGGTGAAAAAGGAACCGTCCCCATTTCACCGAAGCGAGGAAGAACAATTTGTGCTATAAGTTGCGCAACCGGCGCAGCCGGTGAGCACCTGTCCGAAATAGCACAAATTCGTTCTTCCGAGCCCCTATCTGTTATCCACCTTCTCCGGATACATATCGTGGTGCGTCAGCCTGTCAACAGCCACCTGCTCCCACATGGTGCCGAGCTTGCCATAGTTGCAGTACGGGTCGATGGAGATGCCTCCGCGGGGCGTGAACTTGCCCCAGACCTCGATATATTTGGGATCCATGAGCTTTATCAGGTCTTTCATGATGATGTTGACACAGTCCTCGTGGAAATCCCCGTGGTTACGGAACGAGAACAGATAGAGCTTCAGGGATTTGCTTTCGACCATGCGTTCGGACGGAACGTAGGATATGGTGATGGTGGCAAAGTCAGGCTGGCCCGTGATGGGGCACAGCGATGTGAATTCCGGACAGTTGAACTTGACGAAATAATCATTCTCCGGATGCTTGTTTACGAATGTCTCCAGCACCGACGGATCGTAATCTGAAGAGTAAACTGTGCCGCTGCTTCCAAGCTTTGTAAGACCTTCTCTGTCACGCATTATGATCACCCCTTTATGATGTTATATTTCTCGCCGCGATCGTATGTATCGATCCCTTCCGCCTTCTTGACACGCCCGACCACAAAATACGTGAGGGGTGTGAAGATCACCTCATACAGCACCTTGAACAGATACTGGAACAGGATCATCCTGAGCACAACGGAATTCTCCATCGTTCCCCAGAAAGATATCAGAATGAATATTACCGAGTCAAACCCCTCGCCGACAATGGTGGAAAGGATCGTCCTGACCCACAGATGCTTGCCGTTAGTCATGACCTTGAGTCTGGAAAGTATTATAGAGTTTGAGAACTCTCCAAAAAGATATCCGGCAAACGAAGCCAGCGCCACTCTGGGCGTCGTGCCCATGACGAGGGCATAGGCATCCTGACCTTCCCAGTATCCCGGATGCGGCAGCCAGATCGTCAGCAGATATATCATAACAGCGAAGAAGCTGCAGATGAATCCAAGCCAGATGATATTGCGCGCTTTCTTGAAACCGTATACCTCGGTAAAGACGTCGCCCAGTATGTATGTAACCGGGAATAGTACCACCGCCGCAGGCAGTGTGATGTCAGCTGTCACCGCCCACATCTTGCCGGCTGTGATATTGGACAGCAGAAGGCATGTTACATAGAGTACACCTATGCACATGAACAGACTCGATAAACTCTTTTTGTCTTCCATAAAACCTCAAAGACCCCTCGATCAGAATAAAAATGTGGCCATGCTAACACAAGACCACATCAAAAAGACCTGATTAATCTGATTAAGAAGTCCTGGTTTTGTTTAACGACAGGATGGCACTAACGAACTGTCGGGCGTTAACTATAACACCTTTACGGACAATTGTCCAATAATTACTTTAAATTACTTCACCGTCTCTACGCGGATCGTATTTGTGCTTCCGGAATCGCCGGCCTTGCCTCCCGTGAGAACGACATTATCTCCGGACTCCAGACCGAACACTTCCTTGGCGTGGCGCATTGCGTAGTAGAACATAACGTCAACAGACGGGAATTCCTCACTCAGCACAGGAGTTACTCCCCAGCTCAGATTGAGTTTGCGCCATGCCTTGGTATTTGTGGTCATTCCTATGATGTCAACAGGGCAGCGGAAACGGCTCACCATTCGTACTGTAATACCGGACAGGGAACTTATGACGATGCCTTTCGCGCGTGTATCGATGGCCATTGCGCATGTGGCATGCGACACGGCATCCAGGTTGTTCCTGATGACATATTCTGTTCTGTGGAATCTGTTCTCATAGGCAATGTTACGCTCTGTATATTCAGCAATCTCAGCCATATAACGCACAGCATCGACAGGATACTTACCGGCAGCGGACTCACCCGACAGCATGACTGCGGATGTCTCGTCATAGACTGCATTTGCCACGTCTGAGATCTCGGCACGTGTCGGTCTGGGGTTGTGGATCATGGACTCCAGCATCTCCGTCGCGGTAATAACGCGCTTTCCGAGAAGCCTGCACTCCTTGATGAGGTATTTCTGGATAGCGGGAACCTCAACAAAAGGGATCTCCACGCCCAGGTCGCCTCTCGCCACCATGATGCCGTCAGCGATCTCGCATATCTCCTCGATATTGTTGACTCCGGCCCTGTTCTCGATCTTGGCGATGATATCGATATCCTTGCCGCCGTTCTCATCGAGAAACGTCCTCACATCCACCATATCCTGCTTGGTCGATACGAAAGACGCAGCCACAAAATCCACATCGTTCTGAATACCGAACAGCAGATCGCTCTTATCCTGCTCGCTCAGGTACGGTCCCTTGAACACGTGATTCGGGAAATTCATGCTCTTCCTGTCAGAGATCACGCCGCCGGCCACAACACGGCACACCGCATCATCCCCGGACAGCTCCTCCACCTCGAAAACAAGCAGCCCGTTATTAACAAGGATAGTATCTCCCACGCTCAGCTCAGAGATAAGGTTCTTGTAGCTTACAGATACTCTTGTCTCATCGCCTTCCACATCAGCGACAGTAAACGTGAACTTCTGGCCTTCCTTAAGCTCAGCCTTTTTGTCCTTAAACGTCCTGATCCTGTACTCCGGACCCTTTGTGTCCAGCATTATCGGCAGCGGGTAATTGAGCTTCTCCCTTACCGACTTGATAAGATCTATCTTCTTCTGATGCTCTTCGTGAGTTCCGTGTGAGAAATTAAGTCTTGCCACATTCATTCCCGCGCGGCACATCTCTGTCAAAGTCTGTTCGTTGTCGCTGGCGGGACCTATGGTACATATTATCTTTGTCTTGCGCATTATGATGCCTCCGATCCGATAGGTTACCAGATATTATAACACCTTCCGGACCTATATTTCCTATCCGAACTTGATATCCCTCTTCTGTATGTGAGCCTTGATAGCCTCTGCGATCAGCTTGTGACCCTTCCTGTTAGGATGTATGCCGTCCTCGCACAGATAATCCGAATAGTTCTTTTTCTCGAGAAAGACAGAGGTGATATCGATGATCGGCACTTCGCATGAGATGGCGATCTTGAAGATCTCGATATTGTAGCGCTCGTGCCAGTTGGTGATGTACTGCTTGTCGCCGCGCATCCACTTCATGATGTTATCACCGGACAGGCCGCGGGAGATGTGCTTAAAATACCTGGCTGAATCGATCGGGGGCAGCGACATTAGAACGGGTATCTTCCCTACCTTCTTGATCTCGTTGATTATCGAGACATATGTCGCGGTAAAATCCTCGATCGTGCTCATGGGGAGGTGCTCCCTGTCGGGATCCTCCGATATCTCTTTCCAGTTGAAATCACAATCGTTGCCGCCGAATTCCAGCACTACGAATTTGCCGGTAGAGCCTTTGATGGCATCCAGGTTCTTCTCGAGAACGCTTTCGCCGCGTGTGATCGTGCTGCCGAATCTGGCCTTGTTCTCGATGGTGATACCGAGGGATTCCTCGCATATCTTCTGGAATGATCCGTCAGTAACCTTGTAGTGTTCATCCTCATATATGACACCCTTAAGGACCGAGTCTCCGAATGCTGTGATGGTCTCTTTCTTCTTGCTCACGGTTTGACCTGACCCTTGCGGTATCTGCCGAAGAATATGCCGTCGTCAACATACCCGGCCGTCTCTGATACCCACATCGGGAATTCCCCCTTCTCCAATATCGTCTGCCCATTCAGCATGCCCGTATGGAACGATATATGCCTGAACTGCCTGAGGATCAGCTCCATCCTGGTATATCTGCATCCCTCAGGCTTCTCATAGAGCAAATCATCGGTCAGTGAATCAAGATAATCGTAAGTCTTCTTCTCAACCTGATCCAGATATGCAAGAAGCTCTTCATCCGTCAGCACCTTGTCACATGGCTTCTCCGGGTTATCCATCCCCTCCACGTGGAAAGACGGCTCCTCATAATCGATAGGATTGATAAACCACTTGTCGGCCGAATGAATTGCATGATATGCCCATCTCCAGCAGGGCGCACCATAGCACACCGCATCTCTGTCATAAGTCTGGATCGACGTCCTGATATTCAGGAAATTCGGCTCAACGACCTCTCTGATTATCCTGCACAGATCATTCATATTTGACCCCCCCCAATATCGCATTATGTGTACATTATAACCCTTTTCGCCCTGTTGATGAGATCTCATTTATTCCGTAAGTCCCCCGTGGAAAACGCACTCATAGACCTTCTCATCGCCACGGTAGATCTCCTCATATCCCTGAAACCACGCTACATCGCCCGTCACCCGGCACCTGTATGTGTATTCACCCGACTGGTATATCTCAGGTCCCCTGTACGGCATTCTGCGGTCAGCTGCCCGGAGAGCTTCCTTCAGGAAGTTCCCGCTGAATCCGTCGCCCAACACTCTTCCCATGTAATTCATGGCATACACGGCCGCTCCGTCCCTCCATACCGCTTCCTCGCCGGCAAATCTCTCGCCGCCCACATACGTGTCGTGGTACATATACCTTCCGTTCTCATATCGAAAATCATGTGACCCTGGTCTCGTGGGCTCCACCTCGTTAGAGAAAGCAGCATACGTATTCACATTGGCCTCCAGCCTGAAGTCAATGATCTCATCTATATCTGTATCCTGCTGTTTCCTTATGCTGACAGCGCAGTCCTGGTCCTTTACCAGATAGTCGACGCTTACATTCATCAGCTCGCTTATCTGAATAAGATTTGAGATGTCAGGATATACCTGTCCCGCCTCCCACTTGGCAACAGCCTGCCTTGATACGCCCAGCTTATCTGCGAGAGCCTCCTGTGTAAGGCCTTTGTTCTTTCTCAGTATCTGAAGTTTCTCTGAAAATATCATCGTTCATCACCTCCGGTATCAGTGTACTTCCCGCTGTCGTCCGTGACCACCAACCTGAAGTAGCACTTAAGCAACCTGCGTTATACAAGTTACTCTTCTTCCCCGGTAACCTCTGCCCCGCAGCTGCCGCACCTGGTCTCACCGCGCATAAGGAGAAGTCCGCACTTCGGGCAGTATTGAGGCTCCGGTTCCTGTTCCTCGGGTTCCTTGTATTCTTTCAAGAATTCTTTGTGTTCCTTGATCACCCTCTGCTCATCCCATTGGGAATGCTTTCTGGCAAATTCGGAAGCCCTGCGGTATGCTTTCTTCTCCAGACAATAACATGTTATGAACCACAGCACAGTGATCAGAACAGGAATGATCGCACAACAGAATACGATGGCAAATGTCATCAGATTCGTTATGCCGTCGAATATGTTGTTCTCACCGCGCGCCTTGATAAAGAAGACAGCACACTGAAGGAAGATCACGACCAGAACTCCTATCGATGCCGCTATACCCATCGACAGTTTGTTAAGCCTGAAGAATGACGGAATCTTATTCAGTTCCGCCTGAAAGTAGCTCTCAAGAACCTCATCATTATCGCGCGTTTTCAATGCTTTGTACCTATTATCAGATGACCCCGGATCGCTCCGGGGCCATCCCGTTCAGTTTATGGCCTGAAGTAATTCTTCGCTGCATCATAGTACAGATACAGTGCTTTACAAACATTCTGAAGTTCCTCAACGTAACTGCCCTTCAGAACATTGTAGCAGTACGTCAGCGGGTTATATGTCACGGTGTATTCATCTGTACCGTCACTAACCTTGATCGTAATGCTGTCGCCGATCTCTTTTGCCTTGATGCCTCTGATCCTTACTATCTTATATGATTCGGTTGCGGAAGTATCAACCTCCAGAGAATCATCATCACAGTCGAATGTCAGATCATCCGAACTGCTGAAATAGAACGACAGTGTCAGTTCGGACTTAAAGGACAGCGATGTTCCTGCGAATGTAATAGACTCGGGAAGTGTGCTTGTATATCCCTTATATGTGTCATCAATAGAGACACCATCCATTACAGCAGCGCTGTATGCATGACCTGCATTCGCCAGAGAACCGGTATTCACTCCGAAATACTCCTGCGCATATGCACCGTAGTTGACCATCGCAGTGATCAATTCCTCTGCCCCCGCATATTCAGGATATTCAGGATCATTCATATGAGCGAACAGATAATCGGTGTAATCCTTAACCTTGAATGTGTCGATCACACCTTCATATCCGCCTTCGGTATCGATCAGCTGTGCTTTGATCTCTGTTGTCATGTCCTTGGCAGGGACTTTGCACTTAAATACATAGTAAGTAACGTCACCGATTTTATTAGTACGGGCATCCTTGACAAGCACAGTCTGAGGATCACCTGTGCCGACAGTAAACTCCATATACGCAGTATCCTTATGCTCGATAATGCTGTCAGTCAGTATCATATGGTAGTTAACGCCGATGTCTCCGTCGAGGCTTATGGTGTACCCTGCCAGAGTCAGAGTGTTTATGACTGCCTCACCATCAGAATTAAGACTGATAGAACTAACTGGATCATCACTTATGAAATTGGATGCATTTCCATTGCCGCTAAGACCATCGGTGAATACTATGATCCCGTTCTCATCGGCAAGTTCCCCGCTGTATCCGTCAGCGAGGCTGACACCGATAAGTGCACCACTGCCAAGGTTGCCTGTTATCTTGAGTTTCTTATTAACCAGAACGACATTCTCCTCAGCTGTATTTCCGTGATTGCCTGTAATGACCGGAGATCCGGAGAGATTCATGGTACCACTGTTATAGATGCCACAGCCAAGACCGGCTGAGCTGTTTCCTGTTATGCTGCCGCCCTTTATAGTTACAGTACCGCTGTTGTAAATACCGCCGCCGCAGCCTGAAGCATAGTTATTCTCGATACATCCGCCTTCTATGATCAGCGTGCCGTTATTATATATGCCACCACCATTACCGCTGGTGCAGCCACCGGTAATAACTCCGCCACCTGCACCGTCCTTGATTGTCAGTTTACCTTCATTAATGAGAACATATCCATTAGAGCAGGCATCCTGACCTGTCAGACCCCTGTCAAGTCTGAAGCCATTGAGATCGATCACAGCTTCCTGTGTCCAGTACTGTGAATTCCGCGTATACAGATCCCTGTCATCAGGTAATGCCGTAATATCCTCGCCCAGTTTTATATCTTTCTTATAGATGTACCATTGATCCATCATATCCTGAAGCGTCTTCCACGTGTGTGCAAGACCATCCCATGGTACAAGAGCACTTTTCCTCATATTTTCCCGGCGGGAACTGCCTTCAGACCCGGCGTAAGTTCCGGTGTAAAAGACATACTTCTCGTTTTGAAATCCCTTGTTAAGTTTTACTGAGCCGTTGCTCCGCGTAGGGGCGCTGCCGATGCATGTTGTAGTGATGCTTATCGTATCCTTCGTGGCGTCATTGTAATCCAATACAACAGAAACTGTTGCTGCAGTATGTTCATCATCACCACCGCCATTACCAATACCACTACCCACGTTCTCGTCGTTATAATCGAGGGTTGCACTTATAACGCCGCCGTTGATGGTGACCGTACCGCCGCTCTTATTTAAACGGCCGCCGCCGATACCTGCACCGGCTTTGTTCTCGGTCGTTATCGTTCCTCCATTGATAACGATAGTACCCGGAGCTGCATCACTTCCGCCGCCGATACGCGCCCCCTGTCCCCTGTTAACAGGATAAGAATATACCGTACCGCCGTTGATCGTGATAGTACCACCGTCACCATCATCGCCGCCGCCGATGCCGGAACCATTCTCACAACAGTCCGAATCAGACGGGCCATTGGCAGTGATCTCACCGCCATAGATGGTTATTTCCCCTCCGCTGCAATTACGTCCGCCACCAATGGCCGCACCGTCGCTGCCACCGTATGCCGTAATAGTACCGCCATATATCGTTATGAAGCCCCCTTCACAGCTGTCATTAGTTCCGATACCTGCACAGTTATTGGCACCTTCTGCCTCGATGGTTCCGCCATGGATCACGATATTGCCGTTATCATGCCCGGAGTAGCCGCCGATGGCAGCACCGCCACTCGGATGTGAGTAGATCTCACCTGTTCCTTTTGCCTGTCCGTATATCGTAAGTGTGCTTCCTAAAGGAATATAAAGCCCCTTAACATCGAGTTTGTAACCATCGCCAAGGATCAGATAAGTATCACCCTGAAGCATAACACGGTCATTCACTTTGACATTGCTGTTCAGATAATACCAGCCGGCTTCTACAGATGTGCTGTTTGGGAATGACGGCAGGTTCACTTTCGTGACCTCTGTTGATTTGACTTCCTTATCGGTCTCGGACCAGCTGCGCTCTATATACTTTACAAAATAAGACGCAGGTACGAGCATAGCCTCACCGTCATTGTTAATAATTACAGCGTAATCATCATCAAGACTCTCGAAATTCTTCTCACTTCCCTTACCCGAAAGCCCGCTTGTAAATACACCCGGATTCCATCCTATAACCTTCAGAACAGTGTCATCAGAAAGCACGCTTCCGATATTGATCACTCCGGCCCGGAGATCAACAGCATCTGTCAGAGTACCGCCATTATAAGTAAAACTTGCGTCCTGTTCTACATATACTCCGTTATAATTATTACTGATCGTACCGCCGTTCATGGTAAACGAACCATCAGGGTCAATTCTTACTCCGTATCCATCAGCACCGCTAATGGTACCGCCATTCATTATGAAGGTTCCGTAGATATCCACGAAAACGCCATAGTCCTTAGCACTGCAGATCGCACCCTCACCATTAAGTGTAAGATTTCCCTTAACAGCAATAACACTGTCTTCGTGTCCGGGGCCAAGCGTACAGCCGTTCAGATCCAGTGTAACTGTAACTCCCTCGGGAACCTCCAGTGCAACGGTGCTGCTGCCGGCTTCCAAATTTGCTCCGAGCTTTATGTTGGAACCGTCTGTAGCCAACTTATCAGCGAGATCATCCCAGGTAGTTACAACGACAGCATCGTTGCCATCATTGTACTGCGGAACAGCATCTTCCTCAGTGAACTCTTCTTCGTCCTCTTCTTCAGAGACTTCAGGTTCAGATTCAGGTTCTTCTTCCTCCTGCATGGTCTCCTCTGCCGGTGGATTATCAACGGCCTCTTCACCTTCGGCAAATACGGTCACAGGCAGACATCCTACCATCATTGCCAGAGCCAGAATCGTAGCGAGTATCTTCTTTCCCTTCATGTCAGATCCTCCGTATAAACGGCATCCCCGCAGAACGACGGCCCCCGAAGATGCCTGATTGCTATGATCAGCTGACGTTAAAGTCAGCCCATTATAATTAAATAATTATAACACAGCGCGCGCGTCAGGTGCACGCGTTTGAATAAAGCGCAGAATACATATACAATTACA
Organism: Ruminococcaceae bacterium YRB3002; assembly: GCA_900099715.1. GTDB lineage: Bacteria > Bacillota > Clostridia > Saccharofermentanales > Saccharofermentanaceae > Saccharofermentans. The sequence continues at coordinate 103,779 of FMTG01000008.1, forward strand.
CGCGTGAAGAACCATATCATTACGGAGACATGATCATGAATATAGGCATAGATGTTGACGGAACATTGATCGATATCGGAAGCTTCATGCTCAGGAATGGTGAGACGTATTTCGGCCGCCAGGCAAGTGATCCCTCGGCAATCGATATCGAGCAGATGTTTGCCTGCACATACAGTCAGCGCAACAGATTCTGGAGCAGGCATATCTTTGAATACTGCAAAAGATCGCCCATGATCGAAGGTGCTTCTGAATCGATAGAGCAATTGCGCCGGGACGGCCACGGAATCTACATTGTCACAAGCCGTGTCTTCACGACGCTTCGTGGACCTGTCGGAGCCCGTTTTCGAAGGATGCTGAGAGGGTGGCTCGCGCAGCAGGGCGTGGTCTATGATGATATTGTTTTCTGCGAGGACACCGGAATGTCAAAACTGGAGCAGTGCAGGCGTCTCAATGTCGGTGTCATGATCGATGACAAGCCGGACAATCTGATAACGATCTCGAAAGAAATCCCCGTCATCGCGGCGCCTATGCCCTGGAACGCTGATCTTGTTGATGAGAGAGTGATCAAAGCCTCGGACTGGGGCGAGATCTACAGGATCATCTCCGGGATGGCCTGATATTACTTATATCTGCGGGCAAACTCTGCTGCGGCTTTCAGATCTTCTTCATTGGGTCTTCCCTTGTGAACTCCCTTGAATTCGCCCTTGCAGTGAAATTCATTGTCGTCCATCATCACTCCGATCTTATCCGCCTCTGCCTTTACCTTTTTGTATGTGGAATTGAGCATCGCGGCCGTACCGAAATTAACGACCCTGCCAACCAGATTACTGTCAAGCCTGCTGACAAAAGCCCTCACCTCGGGATCGATACTGAATGCATAATAGGAGTTCCCGAGAAAAAGATAATCCACCTTCTCGGTCACAGGCACGCTTATTGGCAGAGCCTCTACTCCCAGTTCCTTTGCTATCGCTTCCGCGAGCCTTTTTGTATTGCCCGTCTTTGTGTAGTATCTGACTGCAAATGTCATATTATTTCCTCCCGGATCTATGCTTCAGCTTCAAGGTATTTATAGAGAAGCCTGTACAGCTCTTTTGCTTCCTTTGCCGTCAACGGTGATCCCTTTTCCGCGAGCGCAAGAGGAATATCCTTGCACTTCTCTTTGAGATCGTTCCCCTTGCCGGTAACAGTTATTACCGTGACACGTTCATCCTCCCTGGAACGTGCCCTGGTGATATATCCTTCCTTCTCAAGATTCTTGAGAAGAGGGGTGAGCGTTCCGGCATCCAGATGAAGGGTATTGCCGAGTTGTCCGACAGTCACGCTCTCATGCTCCCAGAGGACCATGAAGACAATATACTGTGTGTATGTCAGTCCCAGCGGTTTGAGGTACGGCGTATATGCAGCGACTATCTTGCGCCCGCACGCATACATCGGAAAGCATAACTGATTTCTGAGTAAAAGCTGTTCGTATTCCTGTGCCATATCCGCTTCACAAAAGACTCTCTACGAATTTGGCGACGACTTCCATCTTCTCGGTCGGCTCGAACCTGGCAACGACATTGCCGCTGCGGTCAACGACGAACTTGGTGAAGTTCCACTTGATCTCCGGATTGTTCTTGTAGTCCTTATCGATCTTGGACAGCATGGCACTCATCGCCAGAGCTTTGGGGCCCTTGCCGAACCCCTCGAAACCCTTCTGTTCCTTCAGATATCTGAACAGCGGGATCGCGGTCTCCCCGTTAACATCGGACTTCTTCATCTGAGGAAACTGAGTGTTGTATTTGAGCATGCAGAACTCGTGGATCTCCTCGTCTGTTCCGGGCGTCTGCCCCGCAAACTGGTTGCAGGGTACGTCGATGACTTCGAAGCCCCTGTCGTGAAACTTCTCATACATGTCTTCGATATCCTTGTAGTGAGGGGTAAAGCCACACCCTGTAGCAGTGTTGACTATCAGGACCACCTTGCCCTCATAATCCTTCATGGATATCTCTTCCCCGTTTGCTGCGGTAACTGACAGATCATAAAAACCCATATGTGTGACCTCCCTGATTTGTATTTGACCATATTATATTTGGTCAAATGTATTTTGTCAATGGTGAAATGGGGACGGTTCTCAAGTGTCACAAATTCCCTCATCCGTACCCTCAAAACACCATTTCAAACGCAAAACGGGGTATTTTATGCAAAATACCCTCAACCGTACCCTCAAATTGCCGTTTAAAAAGAAAAACGGGGTATTCCGACCCGTCAATACCCGAATCACTACTGACTCATAACTCCGCCGGCCATAGCTACAGATCCGCGTACCTTAAATACTCGGCTTTCGACATGGAGCGTTCGGCCAGCGGGTAATACAACCGGTGATGGATCGACAGGCTGACCTGATGGTACTCGTAAGTATCCATGCGTGCCCGGCTGATATTGAAATACTCCCAGTTTACGGGATCCAGATCGTCATCCCAGTAGCAGTCGATCTCGTAATATTCGCCATTGATCCTGATATAATTTCAGGCGTGTGAATCAGAGCCGTCTTCGTCCAACATTTCCAGACGGTAAGCGATGACAGGATCTTCTCCCTGAGGATCGTCGACATTCATCACATAGCTTCCGGTCACATCAGGAGCAGCATTTGTCTGATCAGCTGAGGTTGTCACAGCTGTCTCTGAACTCCCGGCAGAAGAAGCAGGCGCAGAAGGATCAGGGCTGCCGCATCCTGCCAGACAGATCGCCAAAACCAGTGCCATCAAAGCTGTTATTCTTCTCATGCCAAGCCTTCTTCTGCTCAATACAACCCTATTCCTGACCTGCAAAGAAATCCCTTTTTCTGAAGCCGGCCGTCAGAAAGCGCACCGCGACCTTTGCCCCCGTCAGCCATTCGATCTTCGCATCGTTTTTGTCGTTTGTGATCATGCGCGGAACAACGTAATCAACTACCGTCTCGGGGTAATCTGCGACGATGTTGTAGAACTTTTTCGTTTTGTCGGACAGTACAATTGAAGTCTCTCCGCCGTTTGCATGGGTAATGAAATCCGTGATCATGATCCCCGGCGACAGGCGGCATACCTTGATACAGTCACCTGTCAGATCGTGACTCTCTCGCGCCATGCTCCTGGTAAAGTAAGTTACAGCCCTTTTGGCCGTCCCGTACATGGTCAGCCCTGTCATCATGGCATCGTTGGATCCGTAGCCCTCCACGTTGTATATCTTGCCGTATCCCTGCGCTCTCATCCCCGCGAAAGCAACGGCCGTACCTGACACAACTCCCTTCAGATCCACATCCAGGATATTGTTTATCTCCCTTTCCGTCAGCTCGCAAACGGGCCTGTCCGGCGAATTGACACCTGCATTATTGACCCAGATATCCACCCCTCCGAAAGCATCGGCAGCGCTGTCCCAAAGCTTCTCCAGATTGCTCCGCTCAGTCACATTACACACCACGCTGACCGCGCGTGTATCCTGAGGGTTGATCTGCTCAAGCTCTGCAAGCGCTTTGGCCAGATTAGTCTCATTAACACCCGAGATCACAACATTACAACCGAGCTCCTTGAACTTCTTTGCCTGACAGAGACCAAAGCCCCTGCTGGAACCGGTAATCACGACTGTCTGTGCTGTTTTGTCTTCCATAGTTATGCCGTCATCTCCCTGAATAATCGCGTTGACAGATGTATTATAGCATTACAGGAAGAAAGGCATTTGCCGGAGTGGCTGCTTTTACCGGCTCCCCTGCCGGTTATTGTCAGAATAAAAATCCCCCATACCCACCCTCGTCATTTGGTTAACAACCGGTAGTAAAGCCTGAACTGTAACATTACGTATGTAAACTATACCGGGCTTACGTTGTATAAAGGGACTTGAACCCCTTGCAGGCCCTGCTGCGTTCCCGGGCAGGATCTCAGCGAATCATTCTCATTCGCTACGAGATGTTGTTCACCCCAACATGACTACCATCTATGTCAGATCAATTCAGTTGTCCAATTCAGCTCTTGGATTATCTCGTCAAGCTCTCTGAATTCTTTGGAGAGACCATCCACTTTCTTCTGAATCTCAGCTACAGAAACTGTACTGTATATCTTGATCTCCGTCTTGGAATAACGGCCGCCAAGAAGATTGCCGGCACTCTTCAGAAATTCCCTCAGATATAAGATCTTTGATCTTAAACAGTCCCGCCGTGCAATAAGATCCGTCAGATAAACATCTCCACATCTTGTTACATTATTCGTGTGATTGATCCTTGAAATAAGATTCTCGAGCTGTTCATGCAGAGACTCAAGTTCCTTCATTAATTCAAGAGGATCCTCAGCCGGCCGTTCGCCTTCCTGAACTTTCGCATTCATGATAAGCCGTTGGGCAAGATCTTTTATTCTTTTCTGGATGTCAGCTCTCTCCGATAAAGCTGCTGCAAGTTTCATTGTCACACACCTCGCTTTCAATGTTGTTCACACAAATTTTACAGGGGACGATGCACCATATTTATCCCATTCCATCCTCTAAGATGTTAAACTATGGGAAATGAATACATAAGGCAGGACACATCTATGATACCTACTAAGAAGATGCTCCCGATGCTGATACTCGATATCCTCCGCAAATACACGGATGGCAACCACACGCTGGATCAGAAGGATATCATCGAGAAACTGCGCATCGAGTACGATCTTCAGGTAGAGCGTAAGGCTGTCCGCCGCAACATCGAGGAACTCATCAATATGGGGTTCCCCATCGAATATACCGAGAAGCCCCGTGAGGGCAATGTGATCTGGACCGATTTCTGGATAGCTCACGAATTCACTGATGCCGAGCTGCGGCTCCTGATCGACGGTCTCCTGTTCTCCAAGCACGTTCCGTACAGTCAGTGTAAAGAACTGGTCGCCAAACTCGAGGGCCTGTCCAATGAATACTTCAAGTCCTATGTGAGCCACATCAAGACCCTGCCGGATGCGGGAACTGCAAATCAGCAGATCTTCCTCACGATCGCGGTCCTGGATGAGGCGATCTCCAAGGAACGCCAGGTATCTTTCCATTATGTGAACTATGGAACGGATAAGAAGCTCCATCCCAAGCCCGACGATAACGGCAATCCCCGTGAATACATAATCAACCCCTACCAGATGGTGGCACAGGACGGCAAGTATTATCTGATCTGCAATTACGATCCGTACAACGATGTATCCAACTACCGCCTTGACCGTATAGCAGACATCAAAATCCTTGATACAAAGCGAAAACCATTCTCCAAGCTCTCCGACTCCAACGGCAACCGCCTTAATCTCGGCGAGTACATGAAGAGACACATTTACATGTATTCCAGTGAAGATGTCCGCGTCAGGTTCAAGATCGTTCCTGTAATGATCAGCGACATTATAGATTTCTTTGGAAAGGAGGTTTCATTTGAAGAGGAGACAGATACATATGTGATAGTATCTGCAAAGGTAACAGAAGCTGCCATGATCCAATTCGCCAAGAGCTATGCCCCAGATGTAGTGATACTAGAGCCGGAGAGCATGGTTAAGGAGATGAGGGAATGGGCAGAGAAGGTGAAGAAAGTATATGGAGGAAAAAATGAACAAAGTTAGCAAAGAAAGTTTTATCGTTGAACCTACAAGAGAGATCATTGACGACTATATTCGCAGATTCGATGAAGACAGTGAGATCAGGGCTGATGTTGATGCTGTAAAGAAAGTTTTCCAAACATTTGATAATACATCTCTTGAAAACATTTTGATCAAAGTAATCATACTGAATAACAGGTTTAGTGCCGGATTGTGTGATCGTCCGAGTGATAAAAAGGGAATAGCAATTGATGTATATAGCATGTCCGTTCTGTTAAAGAGCGAGTATCATGACCCCACGAGTGTGGAACAGTTTCTTGCAGGGATGGAAATCTTAAGCTCAATATCAGAAGCACGAGGAAAGAATAAGCCAATCTCATTCCTTTCGAAGTATTACCATTGGAGTTGTGCTGTAAAGGATAATCCCGTTGATCTACCTATATACGACAAATATGCAAGAGGCATGCTGTATTATCTCTGCAAAAAGTGTTCTTATCTGGAAAGTATTAATCAAGAAGAAATCTTGGAGTACTCAGATTTCTTCCGTATGTATTTGACTGTTCTCGGACTGATCAACAATCATTTGGGAACAGATTATTCTGTATCCGACTTTGATAAGTACCTTTGGAAGTATGCAAAAGAACTGAGAAATCCGGAGGATCCTGAGGCTGTATCAGTGGATATCGGGATTTGATGGGTTAAGCATGACCAAATTCGCCAAGAACTATGCTCCGGATGTGGTTATCCTGGAGCCGCAGAGTCTGGTGGATGAGATGAGTGAGTGGGCGGAGAGAGTGAAGAAAGTGTACGGAGGTTAAATATGGATAATAAAACGGCAAAGAGTTTTATAGACAAATATGAGAGGTTCTACTTCGAACTACCTGAAAACGAGAATTCCAAGAAAACTTATAAATATGCTTACACAGAGAAAGAAAAGGATGATTTAGGTCTTAACAGCATTGTTAATCCAACAAAAGAGGAAATAGAAAACCATATAATTACTAACAAGCTCAATAAAGGCGTTTTTGATGAAGAATCATTTGCTTGGAAATCTGGTAAATACAATTGGGCAATGAATAAGCTATCCCCAATTACTACAAATGACGAAAAAAGTTACCTTAATCTTCGAGATCAAGAAGTTGATATCGCTGCATTTAAAAAATATGCGAAAAACATCGGCTCTATAAAAATCGATTCGGATATATTGAAAAAAGACTATGAAACAATACGGATAGAAATCAAAAAATACTACAAAAATGCAAAAAAGGATGTTCCAACTAATATGGGACCCGTATATATCATAACAGCCATGTTTTTCATTTCAAAAGGTTCGTTGCCCATATATGACAGTATGGCTCACAGGGCGGTAAAAGCTTTATATTATGATATCCCTCCGTGCGATGTGCACTTAGGGGACAATCCATCAAAACATAGTATAAATGGCGTTTTTAATTTATATTTCGATTATATTTATCTTCTGCTTAAAGTCTTTCCATTCATGATATATAAGACAGATCAAGGCGTCGAATCTGAACAATTCATATGTCGTAAACTTGATCGTGCATTGTGGGTATATGGCCACGCAAAGAAAAAATGGGAAAACCCTGAATCCACAATTCTAGTGTAACCATTCATAAGCAATTCAAACAACCTTATGCACCACATCTGTCCCATCTCCCCGTCTACTATATAAGCATAGACCAGGCGGAAATCGAGGGGGCATTTATGAGTGACACAATTATTCTTGATAGATGTACTCTTCTCAAATCTAATGCACCGATTGGAGACAAAATATGACCCTACTCAACCCCATCAACTTCATCGATTTCTACAGACAGTTTTATTTTGAAAACGATATCGATGATGATACAATGCACAGTTTTGGTGTCCCAAGCGGACTTAATACTACGAATGCAAAAGCTGAGGAGTGGATCGAGGAACACCGGATCAATAAGGGTGTTTTCGATATGTTTGCCCTTGCATGGAAGGCAGGAAGAATAGATTGGGACGACGGACATATCGTTTATAAGGACTTTGTCGATGGGTCGAATTGCAAAAACGGATTAGGCTATAAAATTGATATACGCAGTTTTAACGAATACTGCGAATTCCTGAACCGGATTGATGTTGACTCATATGATTTTAAGAGTCTCTATGAGATGCTATGGCCACAATCTCCCGTGAACATCGGCCCAGTGTACATTATCGCTTCACTGTTCTTCAGATCGAAGGGTAGATTTCCGATATACGACCAGTTTGTTCATAAAGCGGTCCGGTCGCTTGCATTGGGGATCGCTCCGGCAGATGTGTATATGGGAACTCCTCCGGACAAGAAATACGTGGGAGACGTAGTATGCATGTACAACGAATACATAACGCTGCTCGTCAGGGCATTTCCGGATCACATCAACAGATCCGGAGGTCCATTTATACCCAGAGAACTCGACCAGGCCCTCTGGATATATGGGCACTGCACCAGACGCTGGGATGAAATAAAGCAATAGTATCCATGGTATTATAATAGAAACTACTATATACGGTTATTTATTGGAGGGGAACAAAGCCAATACTTCGAGGATGAAGAAGTAAGATCATTATTTAATTCTGTAAGGCGTAATGCTTCTGTTCTTCATATTCCCATTGACAGTTATATTATCGATGCTATTTTGAGGCATTCTAATGTTGATCTGCCTTTTAGAGAAGGCATCACAGCTAGGAGAGATACCAGGACATATAAGCGGCCCGTTGATTATGTTAAAGGTTGGAGCACTTGGAATGAGAATGATTATCAATTATTCATCTCAGAGGTATATGTTCTCTATTTGTCCCATCATTCCGTCTACAATACAAGTAAACAATCCGAAAGTGAGGCGAACCGGTCATGATCAATGAATTCAAGGGTGATTATCGTTTTCTGTCAAACTTCTACAAGTGTGATCTGGAATATGAAGGTTTGACATATCATTCGGCAGAGGCTGCCTTTCAGGCTCAAAAGTGTTCAACAGAGGAGGAGAAAATCAAGTATACTTCTGTAACCAATCCTGTCATTGCTAAACGGATGGGAAAGAAAGAACCCGGATTTCCTTCCAACTGGAATGAGATCAGCTATGGGATCATGAAGAATATCCTGTTGGCAAAATTCTCGGTTCCGGAGCTAAAACAAAAGCTTCTCGCCACCGGTAATGAGGAACTCATTGAGGGTAACAGGCACCATGACAATTTATGGGGTAAATGTCTCTGTGACAGCTGCAGGAATAAAGAAGGTCAGAACAGGCTGGGAAAGATCCTTATGGAGATAAGAGGAACAAAATGAATTTGGAAGAACAATGGGAACAAATTGCAGATGAACTGTACATGGACATGACCTGCAGTGATACTGAGGGCTTCCGTCATCTGATCTTTGATACCTATCATTTTCTCGAAGAGAAGCTCACTGAGAAGGAAGATCTTCCAAGAGAGTTCTTAAAGATATACAAGAATATCGTCCGGGCATGTTCTTTCTTCAGTATGCAATACCTGAGCGATGTTCCCGAAGCAGTATCAGCGACGTTCGGAGACTGTCTTCACGGATTATGCCATGTGATCGAGCATGGTTTTGATACCGGCTATTATAAACACTCGCTTCCGATGGGATTAGTAAGGCATACTCCGGCAGGATGTTCAGAACCCGAAGCGGATATGTCATCGTATGAATCATTCATGCAGTCATTTGATGATAACGTTACCATGCTCAGAGAAGATTACGATATGGAATGACATATCTCACTCTATTATCTGCCACCTCTCATACTTCCCTGTACTGCCTCTCCTTACCGATCTCAGGTAGCACCGTCTGTTACGCTTAACCAGATACTTAACATACCAGTCGGGAGCAAACAGGCCGGCCTCCCTGCATATGGTCTGGTAAACCAGCCAATTGGGAACATAACATGGGTTATCCCACACCACTCTGTCACTTCTCCCTGACAATCTCAGAACTGCAGCAGCTACTGCAGGGCTCCTGGATCCTCCTTTAGAGCAGCAGATATAAAGGTCGGTGACTCTTCGAGGAAGCCTCTTCAGAAACTTGATAATGATGCGGGCATGCGATTCGTTGATTGCGCCATAGCAGTTCCGCATCTCAAAGTCTGCAAATGGCACGATACATCTCTGTCTTACCGGGAAAATATTTACATACGGATCTGTCCTGTTCGTGCAGACGATAATTGCGCACTTTGCAGGCGGAACATCAAACAATTCCGGATTTATTGCATTGACAGGCAGTATGTGTATTATGAATCTTCTGATCTTGTGCTTATTCATTATGGTAGTATTCAAAATCTATCTGCAAAGCCATCAATCATAACCAAAATAGCAAAAGTAACCGTCCAGATAATCCTTCAGTTCGTCAAGGTCAGGCAAGATATCAGAGTTAACATGGATCGACTCGATCATGTATTCTGCACCGCCAATGGATTTCCTGGTCTTTTTCTTATTCGGGAGAGCCTTGAGCCTGCGCGAAGATACCGTTCCGGGCAGCACGAAAGCAGATATCCTTGCATTGACAATATTTACCGGATCCGCATCCCAGGACGTATTGCTGTGAAAACGCGTCAGGAAAAAGGATAATCTCCATATCGTTATCATTTATTATCTTCATTGTTCACCTGTCCAAATAACACTTATAATGATCACTGCCGTCATATCGAATGATAGGATCATCGGCTAATCCAAACGCTTTTACTATCTGTTCAACAAACTTAGGATCCACATGCGGATTCATATATATCACCGGTATTCCCTTGCCGTTATAATCAACACGTCCACGGGGATAGTAATCGAATGCCCTGCTGCACTTGGCAGGTTTTACATGTTCCCATAAGAGCTTATGGTTAAATGTCTTGCCCGACTTGGCAACACCATACTCTGCACCATCTTCATAAATATAAGCCTTGAGTTCATCCCCGATTATCCAGAACACGCCTCTCATTTCTTTATCGTTATAACCTCAAGTCCGCTTTTCTTTGCATACTCTATCGTCTCTTTTGTTCCGCCATCTTGATCCTGAAGACCTCAAGTTCCGTATCACCGATAAAACCATTACCGGTCTCAACAAAATCACTTATCAATGATACTGCCTGCGCAGAAATGCTGCTTTCTGGGGAGATATACCCGCTAATGTATATTTTAATCATGCACAAAACCCCATTCTGATCTTCTCTTTCTTCTGAACCGGCATCTCAATATCGGATGCTACGATCGTCCTTACTTCCTCGCTGCTTACTGAACCGTAATCCAGAGATAAAAGTCTTGATGCCTGGGCCATCTTTGCTTTCTCGATGACATTACGAACATATCTGCCGTTCCCGAAATCACAGTCGCTGATAGCTATACCAAAAACATCTCTGAGCTTCTCACGTGCATCATCAGCAAGTATAAGACCTTTCTTCTCTGCAATAAGATCAGCGATCATGCAGAGTTCATCAACGCTGTAATCATCAAACGGCACATGATATGCTATCCTGGACTTAAGCCCCGGATTTCTCTGAAGAAATTCCTCCATCTTATCAGGATAGCCTGCAAAGATGACTATCACATCATCCCTGTTGTTCTCCATCTCCTGAACGATAGTATTAATTGCTTCATCACCAAACATTCCGTTTCTGTTATCTACAAGCGAATAAGCCTCGTCAATAAAGAGAACACTTCCCTTTGCTTCCCGGAACTTATCCTTAACTATCTTTGCCGTCCATCCGACATATTTGCCTACCAGGTCACCTCGCCCGCATTCTATAAGTCTTCCCCGTGACAGCACTTCATTGTCCCGCATTATCCTCGCGAAAAGCCTCGCTGCACTCGTTTTCGCAGTGCCCGGATTACCTGTGAACACCATGTGCATAGAAGTACGGTCAAATTGCATTCCCTTATCGGCAAAGACCTTCTGAGCCTTATTGTAGTCAAGTGCCTGATTGATAACATTCTTTGCGCGGTCAAGACCGATCATCTCCATAAGTTCATCGTAAGCACAGCCTTTGGCTTCTTCCCTGATGACCTTAGTCTTCACAGAATCAATTGATCTATACTGGGGAAACAGCACATTCTTAAGTTTATCTGAGTACCACAGGTCAAAGGTCTCCTTAAGCTCAGATGCCAGATAACTCTTGCCTTCCTCCACTTTACAGAAAAGCTTCTTATCAGTCCTCACATTCCTCTCACGAGCAAGGAGCTTTAGATACTCTGCTGCACTGTCGGCGCTCGCAGGTTCGTCACAAATCTCGATCAGATTGATATAGCCCAGATGTTCATACAGTTGTTTCTTTGTCTTCTCACACGCCTTAGGGACACACAGTATCGTAAGAACATCGTTAGAGTATTTCTTAACCATCGAACAAACCATCTTGATCGTGTCCATGCCGTTAGACGCAAACTCATCATCTTTCTCATTTTTATAGTCGAGATATACTATGACTGTACTGTCGGCACTTGCCTTATAGAAATTCTCATAAGAAAAGATACTAATATCAGAAATTGGACTTAAGATAATGTTCGAGTATCTTCTGCTCTTAATCCTGTTATAAGCATAAAGACTATTCAGAAGCACTTCGGTAAGTGCTTTGCTCTCGGAGAAAACTTCATTACATAACAGATAGTGAACGGGATGCCCTGTAACTCTTTTCTTACTGCCGGAAGAAATACGCTTAAGTTCTGCTTCCAGATCAGATCTGGCCATATAACAGCCAGAGCCTTCGATCGAGTTCTGATTACTCTCTTCCTCAAACACATTATCATCATAAGCGAATTCACGTCCAACCAGGAGTCGGCCATAACGATTGAAACCGAGTCCGACACAATCACCTACTTCCTCACAGCTGGAAATGAATTCATTATTCTCAGCATATCTAAGAAGTGCTTGTATTCCACTTATCGTTGTTTCTTTTCTATCACAGTTCGTTATTCCTATAGCAAGTCTCTTAATGAAAGCATCAAGATAGTAATCTATCTTTGAATCGACCTTACTGATCATACCGATCGTGAGACTATTGCGATGAATGTTAGAAACAAAACAGAACTGCGTGTCCTTCGACTTCTTATAGATTTCTACACTTGCCAGTTTATATTCCGAACTGACTTCCCATCTATCTTCAAAGTTCTCATGTATTACCTCAGTATCAAGAGTGCAGGTAACCTTGTAATAAAACATAAGTAATCCTCCCATAATCTCAGCAGTCTTCGGCTTATCTGCCTTGATTATAGGAGGATGCATGGGTCAAATATGTCGCATCATATCATCTGACTCTCTTGAACTTCTCACCTACGTACTTACGTATAGGATTGCCTCTGACGATCTCAGTATGCTTCTGCCATGCGTTATTCAAAGCATCTGCATCGTTATCTTCCTGCTTTGCCTCCAGAATGCTCTGTAAACGTTTCATAGCGAGGTTCTTATTCTGAACCTGGCTTCTCTCCTCCGTGCATGTTACAACGATGCCTGTGGGCTTGTGAGTGATCCTTACGCCTGTCTCAACCTTATTCACATGCTGCCCGCCTTTGCCACCGCAGTGCATTGTGGTGATCTCGCAGTCATCAGGATCCAGTTTGCCTACTTCCTCAGCTTCCTTTACGACATGCACATCGATATACCAGTTCTTGCGCTGATGGCCCGGTCTTATGGTGCTCTTCCACACCCATAAGACCGTTCCTTCAAGCGAAGATACATCTTCATCGAATTCCATAACAGCCGACTTGTAACCATGGCCCGAATAATCAGCATTTACTGACACGATGCGTGAACCATCAAACTCTTTGAGGAGGGACTTGCAAAGCTTCTCCACTCCGACAGAGCACTCCACGGGTCCCTGTCCTGAACTTATCTGTAATAACATATTTACCTCTCTCTTCCTGCCTTGAAGTTATACACAGGCTTCAAGACTTCCTTAACCTCTACCGTATCCTTGATTACCGGCATGATCTCATCGATCCCACGATAAGCAACCGGTGCTTCATCCAAAGTATCTGCACTTATGGAAGTGCTGAATATGCCCTTCATGTCTTTCTTAAATGCGGACACGGTATAACCGTTCTGTACTTCAATTCTTCTGATCTTGCGGCCCGATCCGTGCGGTGCGGAATAGTTCCATTCAGGATTACCTTTGCCTGTCCCGATTATCACTCCGTCACGCATATTGACGGGAATTATCACAGGTTCGCCTTCAAGGGCTGAAGCAGCACCTTTACGAAGGATATTTGTACCGTCCGGAAGAGTTGTGATGTAGTTATGAATTGACTCATAACGCTCTTCTTCCTTCCACTTCATACCCTTCAGGATCTCCTGCAGGATTATCTCTCTGTTGAGAGATGCATAAGAAGTTGCGACCGTAGCATCGTGCAGATAATCTTCCATGAGAGGGCCTTCAACATAAGCCGTCTCATAAGGAACATCCCTGCCCATATTAACGAGCCTTCTTCTGGCATTCTCGGTGTAGTAATCAGCCACATCAACGCCCAGGTGACGGCTGCCGGTGTGGATTATAATGTAGTACCCGTCGCATCCTTTATCGACCTCGATGAAGTGATTTCCACCGCCCAAAGTTCCAAGACTTCTTAACGCCTTATCGACGTTAACAGCACGTATACATCTGAGGTCAGAAATAACATCGAAAGATGCCTTGCCGTGAGGTGTTTTGCGGGTAGCAAATCCTGCCGGTACGTTCTCTCGGATAACCTTATCAAGCTTCTGGAACTCGATATTCTTTGCCTTGATCTTAGCCACAAGCATGCCGCATCCGATATCGATCCCCATGAGCTGAGGGATTACCTTGTTTGTTACTGTCATGGTAAGACCGATGGGACCGACCTTACCGGGATGGCAGTCCGGCATGATCCTTATCTTTGAGCCGAGTGATATATCGCTGTCGCAGATCATTTTGATCTGAGCTTTGGCATAATCATCGATGCTCAATGCATAGACTACAGCCTCAGCGTAGTTTCCTTTAATAGTGTCCATAATTCTTTCCTTTCGATTTTAGAAAGGGCATGCAAATAGGACCTCAATGAGGTGCATAGTTATGGATCACGCTTGGAATAGATTAAACAGATAATTAAGCTACAGAAGCAGATCCTGCACACCCGTTTGTGATGATTCTTGTTTGTAATTCAGTTGTTCTTCGCATTGTCAGGACCTCCTCCCGTTTGATGTTAGCGCTGATTATACTCGTGCTAACAACTTTATGCAATACCCGGATAGACTTTTATCCACTTCGCCATTTGCTGACTGCACATGATATTCGAACAATACAGGCTTATGTATAAATATCCGCAGAATTCAGCGACCTTTCTGCGGTCACCGGTATCAAGATCGCAGATCTTATCTATACCTAACACTGAACAGATCTCATTCAAGCGTTCACAGGAATAAACGCAGCGATCGTGGCATTCTCTCCTCCTTATATCGTCTCGCTTCATGATATAGTCATTACGTTCATCCTTGGGTGTTGTATAGTAATACATTTGCTGATCAACAACGATGTTAAAATACTCACCCAGGTCCCGTACAAGGCTACGTATCTCGTTACGGTATTGTTCCTTATCAGACAATTCTGACTTATCTAATGCTTCAAACAAATACAAGATTGGATTATCCATTTTCACCACCAAAGATCGTTATATGTATTCCAGTATCATCTGTCTTTCACGTAGTCTGGAACATTTCTCGTAGGCTATTTTTGCCTGCCTCACTTCATCCAATAGTTTCTGACTTTCATCGGTTTCTTGATGACGTCTGTCGATCATATCTCTATAACCGTCTTCGCCCATCAGATCGGTGAACATTTCTTCAACAGAATCATAATGGTTCAAATTCTCCTCTTTAGCGTTCTCGAATTCCTCAAGATTATCTAATTCTTCCTGTAACCCTTCCTGGCGGTAACCGGTCCAGGATGCTTCCCACAACACATCTGCTATAACCTTATAGATGTGACTCTGAGTAAACTTGTTATCAGCCACAAGGAATCCAAGGATTTCTGAAAACTTGTTAAACATGTATCCATATGCCTCGCAGTTGTCAGGATCTTTGAGCAATTCATCCTTGTAGATCAATTCAGTATAAGCAGTAGCAGATAACCAGCCACCACTAAGGACACTGTATGCATAAATAATACCCTGCTTGCCGTCTTCTTGTTCTGTAATCTCAACTCTCTTGAGATATTCGATGTATTCACGAAGCTGATTAATCTGGTCCTCTGCATAACAGAAAACAGTCACAGACTTTGTTCTTCCATCAGGCTCTCTTAACGGCTTGCCATAATAGCAAGCATACAGAGTATCACTATGATAATAGTAAAATTCCCTAACCAGTAAGTCAGTATCAAGCGAAATAATATAATCTTTCACTGTCTTCATATCATTGTTCCTTTCAATGTTCAAACGTCAAATGATAATTCATATCAGCGAACCCGTTCTTCTTAAGAATCATTATAGGACCTTGTATGAGTCAGAATTACCCCATCACTGATATTGCGTGTAATCTCTGTCAAACAGTTCTCTCGATATAATCAGATCGAGTTTGTTCTCATCAATCTTCTCGATAATCTTTGCCCGGAGTCTCGATTTGCCGAACTTAGCATATTTATACTTCAGACATTCGTCTCGTATTCTTGCAAGCTCAGGATACCAGAGAAAACTCATCTTACATTCGATCTTGCGCTTGGGATTCCTGGCGGCTTCCTTCACCTATTCAAAGCAGATCTCACCATCTTCTTCAAAGCATGAGATAACACCCCAATACTTTGGAATATGCTCTTCTATATGCTTCAGATGGCTCTTACCGATCACGACATAATTGTAATCAAAGAATTTGTCGTAATCCCTGATCTGACGCTTAAGGCGTGTATATGAATCTGCATCGCTCTTGATCTCCAATCCGGTTATGGCATCATCCGTTACCATCATGACGTCAGCACGTGATCTTCCGATCGTCTTTTCCTCAAAGAAACGGACTTTCCCGTATTTAAGATCAAAATATGCAAAGAGAGGTTCTCTCATGTCTTTGTCGAGAAGTTTTTTCATAATTTCAATATACACAATTACATGCGCGCTTAATGGGACTTATCCCATATTTCAATTACCTCTTCATCGCTCAAACCATCTGTCTTAGCCTCAAAAGCCCTCCAGAATTCAAACCCTTTCTCCTCACTCCCTGCAAGATCCTTACTTATCCTGACCAGGACTTTGTCGTCTTCTGTCAACTCATCCTCTCTAACTGCTCTCAGTCTGTATAACGGCGATAATGGAGGTTCGTACCAACTCAGCTCAATGTCTTTATAAAAATTCTTGTGCTTAAGTGACGATATAGCCCACCTGTCCGTATAAGGCATCTTGAACAGAACCTGCGGCATACAGCAATCGAACTGATCTCTGCCCTCAATGATCAGTGCATGGAAAGGCGGACCGAAAGGTGTGCAGTCGATGTTGACAATATCTCCTGGCTTGAATGGCGTGGACAGGTTCAGATCAAGCCTTCCTGCGAAGAAATCCTTATTATCCGGCCTGAAGGAAACAACTTCATCCTCTTTATATGCAAGTAGCCTCTCAAACCAACAGACCTCACTTTTATATATATAGTAGTTAAACTCATGTGCAGCTTCGGATCCCCAGTCTCCACCTTCATCAGTCCATACTTCGAGCCTGTACCACCAGTCCACAGGGGATTCTTCATCGGAATCGTCTCTGTCATAATTATCCTCATGTTCTATGCATTTCATCACATTTCTCAAAGATCTGAACAACCCGATCGGATATGATTTCTCATAAAACACATCGGTGTCATACCACTCAATGAAAAGATAGTAAACACCGTTATTCAGCCAGTACTTAGCCCAATTAATATCTGAGATAGCTTTGCTGATGAACGACCCAAAAGCAAACATATCCTGAATCGTCATTTTAACAAGTTCCATGTCAGATCCATTTTCGATAAGTGAAGATACTTTGCAGAATGCTTCGTAATTGAGATTGTTCTTCTTTTGGAGATTCTCAAGCATCTCCCGCTTTTTATTCAATGACACCGGTGCTCTGCTGATTATTTCAGTTATTAGTGTTTCAGGAAACACGCCTTTATCAAGCAGATAATTGATCATCTGCTCTTCAAATCCACATATCCTGAGAACTTCCTCCATGTCATTAACTGTCCATCCCTCACGTTCCGGCACATATGGCATAAACTCATCAACGGAACTTATCTCAATGCATTTTCCTGAAGGCAGATAATACATCCTGCACTTCTTATGCAAAGACAGGAGAAGCAGAATATTGATGAAAGCCTCCTGACTCTCACCGTCCCAGACAGCGATCATGTGGTCACACTTCCTGAGCATACTGATATAAGCAGGCATTGATGACTCGATCTGCGGAATCAGCCTGTTCCTATTGCAGCTTCCCTTCATAACACTTACATTCTCGTATTGCTTATTCCTGCAATATCCGTAAACACGATGGTCAAAATCAGCACATCCCAAAAGGATGTCACCGCCATCCGCAATGATCCTGTCAATGTCCTTCCAGAACTCATCCGGGAATTGTGTATATCTGATCATAGATCCGCAAACATATGTAATCATAGGGCATCTCCTCATTCAGCTGCCTTAAAGTTATATATGGGTTTCATGATATCTATAACGTCAACCGAATCACGGATAACATCAATAATATCATCAAGCGATTTGTAAGCCATTGGGGCTTCATCAAGAGTATCTTCTGATACAGTTGTGGTAAAAACATCCTTCATTGATTCCTGATACTCCTTAAGTGACAACGATGCTTTCGCATCGCGGCGCGACATGACTCTCCCTGCACCATGAGGAGCTGAATAATTCCATTCCGGATTACCCCGTCCTACCGCCAGAACGCTTCCATCACGCATGTTGATCGGTATAAGCACCTTCTCTCCTTTATGTGCAGAAATAGCACCTTTGCGAAGGATCATCTCGTCGGTATTTATATAGTTATGTATCGTATGGAATGCTTCTCCTCCTGTAAGTCCTGCCTGTGCCAGAATGATCTCTGCCATGAGCTCACGGTTGCGTCTCGCAAATGCCTGACAGATCTCAACATCATGAAGATACTTATCAAGGAACTCCCCTGTAAGGTAGCAAAGATCAGGCGGATTGGGATGATCATCCCTGATTCTGCCATCAGCTTTCATAAGCTGCTTCCGAAGCTCAAGTGCAGCACTAATCTCGTTCTTGCGGCCCTGTTCTTTATATGTACGAATGATCTCATCACGTTCCTTCATGTATTCATCACAACCACGATCCAGATTCACAGCAATCTTCTGATAATACTCGGCAACCTGTTTGCCGAGATTACGGCTGCCTGAATGAATAACAAGATATCTGGTCCCGTCACCCGCTACATCTATCTCAATAAAGTGATTGCCGCCGCCAAGTGTTCCAAGGGAACGGACAAGACGCTTAGTGTCCTTTAACTCGCGAAAACAACTAAGCACAGTAAGATCAAACGGCTCCTTACGGCCATCCCATACATTCCTCCCTGATGGAATACTATGTGCTGCCACATCAAACAGGGCGAGGTCTATATCGATCTTTCCGAGAGCCACAGTGTACATACCACAGCCAATATCCACACCGACAACATTAGGAACCACTCTGTCTGTGATAGTCATTGTTGTGCCTATGGTACATCCCTTGCCCTTGTGAACATCCGGCATTATCCTGATCTGAGATCCGATCGTGCAATCATTGTCACACATCCTGCGGATCTGCTCTTCAGCACTTTCTTCAATGGTTTTCGCATAGCATATTGCAGTGTTCTTCTGGCCTTTAATCTCGATCATTTCCCAATACCTCCTTCTCCAAAGCATCCTTTATTGACGTATAGATCATCTCATCAATAAAGCAATCTGTTATATCCGTATCGAAATCAAGATTTGCGAATATATCTTTGTATGAATGTTCACCGTAGAAGTCTATTATCGCTTTCGCACACGACACGCTGCGGCATTGGCCATATTCACACTGACAGATAAAGTAATCTGCATCGGAAGTAATTACATCGCAGATAAACCGTGCTAACCCGCGAACATCTGGGATTTCCTGATCAAGATCACCGAGCAATACCGTCCGGTTCATCCTCACTTCAGACAGATCCACCGGCGTCCTATCCGGGTCACAAAAACTGATGACGGCAGAGTTTCTATAGTCTTCATGTTCTTTGCAGAATGAGCCGAAGGCAGAACGGGAAAAGCAGCTTATCTCCCAATCTTTGTTGCTTATCTTTCTGACTTTGTTAAAGACAAGACTGAACTTATCCCAGTCTGTATCTCTGTGGTAATGCCCGAAATACCAGTGCTTATACTGAAGTCCGTGTACCGTTATCAGATCATCAAAGAACCTCGTCAGTCTGTTGCCAGATCTGTCACAGACACCCTCCATGTTGTCTGCCAGCAGCCTGCTGATATCACTGTTGTAAACAGCTCTCATATTCTTTCCTATATATCCTTCGGGTGCGCAGTGAGTCAGGACAATATCCACCTTGAAATCATGTTTCTCAAGATTACGGATCGCCTCCTCATACTCTTCATCTGACGGCATCTCGCGGGACCACCAGGATACGCCTTCCTGCCGGTAGGCCTTATCGGTGGATTCAGCTCCGCCCATTGTAAAAACGGTAAGACCATCGATCCCGTACACCTGCCCTCTCATCAGATGGATAACGCTGTCAGAGATAAAATGAACCTTTCCGCCACGCCATTCCTGCACCGGATACTTATCAAGAAGATCGTGGTTCTCGTGATTCCCGTCAATGAACAAAGTTGTAAAAGGTCTGTCGTTGTATGCCTTGATGATATAGTCATCCTGTCCTTCAACACCAAGGATACCGCCGAAATCACCAATGATGATCAGGTAATCATCTTTGGTAAGGTCCTTCTGTTCGGGAAATCTTGCTGTATTGATCTTCTCCCAGTCCAGAGTTGAATGTGTGTCACCTGTTATATAGATCATCCCAATTACCTCTTATCAAATGCTTTCAAGGTCATTATAGGAGGTGCAATGTACCAAATCAGTCACATAAAAGAACCCTAATCCAAAATGGAAAAGGATTCTGCATTCATTAGGTCTTGGTTTAGTTATTTTATGCGTTCCTGTAGCAAAGATCGATAGTATGAACTCTTAGTCGGATAAGAATAGCTTCTAAACGCAGCGATAATGTCATCGAGGTAGCGGGAATACTCATAGTTTTCAGATAATCCCTGTCGATTCTCTTCAATGAAATCACTTATTTCACCATATGAAATCAGAGTATATTTATCCAGCATTTGAGGATCATATTTAGCTATTTCTTTTCCCAACTGACCAGGACTAATAGAATGTGACGAGCTGATACGATAATCAGGAGCAGTAATAAAACATACCGGATCACTTTCAGCTTCTGAAGCCCACTCATAGTATGTTGATAATTGAGACCCAGAGTCTCGCTTCAAACCATTTAATCCACTTTCAAGTTTGTTCTCTATAACAACACGCTGATAACCATTATCTGCACATATATCCAGCCGCCCATCTATAAGTTTATGCTCACGATATACTTTAAAAGGACATCTCTCATCAAAATACTTATCCGCTGCAAATCTACAACAAAATTTCTGAAACATGTCAGGTTCATTCAAAACGGAATAAAGCATGTTAGTGAAGCATTCCTCACTTCTGTTCTTAAGTATCAGATTCAGAAATGTTTTTGATGAATAGTTGCTATCTGTTCTTGCAACAATCGGATCCAGACCAACACGGATCCAATTTGATTCTTTAAGCTTTTTGTTCAGCATATTATAGTCATTACGTGATGCATCAGATTTAACATAACCTTTATTCCGCTGATACTTGTATTCAGAAAGTGATATTTCAATTGGAAAAGTAGGCATTTCCATATATGCAGCCTCAAATGTTACCAGCGGGGTAGTATTGTCTATCAAATCCGTAATAACTCTCCCTCCATAATATATCTGATTCTGTTCGTAAATTGATGCCATTGCTCTCTTCTTTTGGTCATCGTCTGCCCAGTTGCGCGAATAACCAATGCTATGCACTTTACGAATAAGCTTTATTCTGTAAAGAATATTAAATGTCTTATCGCGGCTCTCACTAGTCAGCAACAAATATTCGGCTTCATGAGAACCGCCGGTATAACCGATATCATCTTTTATATTGATCCAAGCAGGACAAACTCCATAAGGCACGTTGTAAACAAAATAACTTCCTGAATCTGTCAGGGCAAAATCTATGATTTCATGGGAGATATTACCTTCAATATCATTCCATGAACCATCAAAGATCTTATTAAGAATATACACTTCAGCCATAATCAATTCTCCTTTCACATTGATATGCAATCATCTCTCTTGTTTCTATACAGGTATCATACAGGGAACGATGTACCAAATATGGTTCACCTTTCAGCAATGAAAGATGCAATGAAAGATAACAGGTGAGTTGTAATATAATAAGAATATGAATCTCTGTGGAGGTCACTATGGGTTACTTATCCAAATCAAAATACTGCAGCCTGTGGCAATGCCCGAAGATTGCCTGGTTAAGACAGAATAAACCGGAAGCAGCGACGATAGATGATATGTTACAGGCACGGTTTGAGGCCGGAAATATGGTCGCTGATCTCGCGATGGGGCTGTTTGGGGATTATACAGAAGTTACTGTTTGTGATGGCGACAGGCTTGATCTCAAGCAGATGATATATAATACATCGGCTGAAATGGATAAGGGCACTGACAACATATGCGAAGCCTCATTCTCATATAACGGTCTTTACTGTGCAGTGGATATTCTCAGGAAAAACGGAGACGGCTGGGCAATCTATGAAGTGAAGAGTTCAACCATGCACAAGAAGGATGACGGAACTTATGAAGATGACAGAGAGATCTATATAGCGGACATTTCCTATCAGAAATACGTTCTTGAACATTGCGGCATCAAAGTAACAGGTACATACCTTGTCTATCTTAATGGTGATTACATCTACGATGGTAATCTGGATCTGTCAAAACTATTTATCATTTCTGATGTTGCTGAGGAGATCGATCAGGAGATCCTCAGAATCGAGCCAAATCTCAGGATTGCCGAACAGGTGCTTGCATCAGATAATGAACCGGATATAGATCTTGACGTTCATTGTAAAAAACCATATGAATGCTCTTTCTGGAAATACTGTTCACGTCATATTCCGGCAGAATCTGTCTTCAATATATATCGTTTGGAAATGAGCAAAAAGATCGAATATTACCGTAATGGCTGGGTTACATATAGGGAACTCCTCGACAATGCCCCGATCAAAAATGAGAAGCAGCTGAGACAGATCGAATTCGCACTCGAAGACAAAGGAACTTATGTAAACAGAACGGAGATTGCATCTTTCCTTAACACGCTGTCTTATCCTCTGTACTTTTTGGATTTCGAGACTATACAACCGGTAATACCCGAATTTACTGGTACAAGACCATACGCTCAGATACCTTTCCAGTATTCCCTTCACTATATTGAACACGAAGGTGGTGAACTGAAGCATAAAGAATTTCTAGCAGAGTCCGGAACAGATCCCAGGAGAACGATTGCTGAAAGTCTGTGCAAAGATATTCCTATGAATGTATGTGTTACGGCATATAACAAGGCCTTTGAGTGTACAAGGATCAAAGAACTGGCAGAGACATTTCCTGATCTTGCAGATCATCTGCTCAACATACGCGGCAACATCATCGATCTTCTCGTTCCTTTCCAATCCGGATGGTACTACAACAGGACGATGGGCGGTTCATTTTCTATCAAGAGCGTTCTTCCCGCCTTGTTTCCCGATGATCCTTCTCTGGACTATCATAATCTCGAAGGAGTCCATCACGGTGGTGAAGCAATGACATTGTTCCCCAGGATCAAGGACATGCCGCCCGAAGAACAGAAAACAGCAAGGAATAATCTGCTCGCCTACTGTAAGCTTGATACCTACGCTATGGTCAAGGTTTGGGAAGAACTGGTAAGAGCCGCACAAGGATCTATCTGTTAATAAGCTCCATTTTGCCGCCGCAGTCGTTCAGCGGGCAGGTTTTCAAATAGATATGCTTGGCTGTGCTGCAAACTGTTCCGCACTTTTTGCACCGGAATTTATTCATCTCCTGTTCCTTTTGGGATGGTCCTGAGGGACTGCCCGGGTTAATCTGTATGATGTCCCCTCCCGTGACACCGCTGAGAGATTCAGTATCGAGAATGTTGTTATCCTGTTTATCCATGGTAGTTACATCCACACGTTTTATGCTCTTATTTCACACCCTTTCGTTCTATCTTCTCAATGCATCTTTATGCCATTTTCCTAATTAAGACTCATTTACGAGTTTTCCCGTAATATGCTCCGGGATCAGCTCAAGGCACTGCGCTCTCGGAAGCGCAAATTCAACTTCATGTCTGATATATTCTTCATCGTTCGTAAACTTACGGCACAGGTTTGTTCCTATCTTCGTTATCAGATCAGGATCCGTAACAAATCTGATCCTTCCGAAGACAACCACAGAGGTTATGTTCAGTGCCCATTCGCCTTCTTTGCGCCAGCCTTCATCCATAACACAATAGCTGACCTTGTCGCATCTGGTAATGGAATCGATCTTGTGACCTTCTTTCGCGCCATGAAAGTAGAGCCTGCCGTTATCTTCGCAATACCAGTGGTCAAGGGGAATGCCATACGGGTACCCGTCATCACCGAGCATCGACAGGACTCCGCGGGGCTGCTCCTTCAGAACGCGGACGCATTCTTCATCTTTTACCTGCTGTTTGAATCTTCTCATCTCTCTGAACATATGTGATCATCCTTTTCGCTTTAATACAGAGATCGCCGCATAGTGAAGCACCTCGAAACTGTCCGGCACAGTCTCCATCAGTTTTCTGTGATCGGCGTCCCATTTTGCCAGTTCCTCAGGAGTCAGCGAAGCACCGACTCCTCTGCAGGCGATCATACGGCCATGCCAGGATTCTCTGGTAAAAGGCACCTTAAGTTCATACTCATCGTGATATTCCATGTCGAAAAACTCATACATCACTTCAGGTATGAAGATAGGGTGCTTTGTCTCGCCGCCGCCTGACCAGGAAGGATTATATCTGCGGACCAGGTCTTCGCTCATCCCCGCGATCTTATCTTCGTACGGCAGCCACGCCATATAAAGTATCACGAGTCTTCCGTCTTTTTTGAGGATACGGTGGAATTCCGGAGCGACCTTTTTGTGATCAAAATACCAGAAGCACTGGCAGGCCGTGATCACGTCGTAAGACTCGTCCGGGAAATCTATATCCTCAGCCGAAACAACCCGGAAATCAATGTCCATGCCGGCTTCATCCGCAAGCCTTCTTGCCTGTTCGATCTGCTCAGGGGAGATATCTGTCCCGGTCCACTTTGCACCGTATCTGTACATGTTACGCGGCAGAACGCCCGTGCCTGTTCCGAGATCCAGAACCTTCTGTCCTTCAACACAAAGTCCCCTGTCGGCCACACGCCTGTAAAACTCATCGGGATATATATCCCTGTATCTTGCATAGAACTCAGAGGTCTTCCCCCAGTCAAATGCTTTTCCTTCATCAATCCTTTTATCTGTGATATCCATAATAGTCTGTCATTCCTTTTGCCTACCGCCATGCAAGATAATTATATCATTCGACAGCGCAACATTTTCATTTCCGCATTTGTATTAATAGCATACAACAACAAAACAGGAGAACTGAAATGAAGACCATAACAAAGCTTATAACCGTATTGATGATCGCCGTAATGGCATTGGGGATCTTCGGCTGCGCCGGCAAGACAGATATCGGAGAACTCCAAAAGAACAGAGGCATGATGCTCGTTGTCACGATACACATAGCAGAGTCGTTACCTGAAGAGGAGTACAAGATAGCACAGGAGCATAACGAGATGTCCCTGGCTTACGACGGAACTGCTTACAACCCCAATCACATGAGGACCCAGGGCCTCAAAGTGACCGATGACGACTACCTCAAGATCTACAACTTCTGCGTAAAGAACGCAGCGAACAACAAGTTCGCAGACTACGAAGAGTTTGTTGATGACGGTGTTTACTACACATTCACCTACTACGATACGGATGGCAACGCTTGCGTGATCTACGACGGCTACTGCTACGAGAACGAGGAACTCCAGGACATAATGCATACCATCGGCAAGTATTCAATAGATTGAATCTGAAAAGGGGACGTGTAGGGCTCGGAAGAACAGAATTGCCCCGCACGTCGCAGGCTCCAAAGGTGCGGGACAATTGCTCTTCCTCGCTTCGCATTTTCCTGCCGGATCTGCTCGTGTATGTCAAAGTTCTAAAAATCGATATTTGACATACAAAAATGGCCTAGTTTGTATGTCAAAACCTTAAAAAATGAAATTTGACATACAGATATTTTGGTTTTGTATGTCAAACTCTCGAAAATGCAACTTTGACATACATTTTCATGTGTTTTTGTATGTCAAATCTTAAAAAAACGACTTTTGACATACAAACGGCCAACGCGAACAGATTTACCGCCGGAGTGAAGCGACAGAGACTTGCGAGAGCCGTTCGGTCGCGAGCCGGAAAACATGAAGAACCTTTATTTTGGTTCTGCCGCATTATATAATTACTCCGTCTGCGGATAACCACAGGATAATTTACTAACGGGGTGAATCATGAAGAGAAAACTATTAGCAGTTGTGATCGCAGCGACAATGATGCTTACTGCGTGCTGTTCATGCGGAAACCATGAGGATAATTCAGGGACCGGCCCCGATGATGGCAAGGTCGAAGAGACGGAAAAAACAACAACTTCTGAGACAACTTCTGAAACTACAGCAGCGACAACTGCTTCAGAAACAACAGTAGAAGAACATGACGGTCCTGTGCAAAACGGATCTTATATAATCTTCGGGCACTACGAACAGGACGGCAATGAGAGCAACGGTCCCGAGCCTATCGAATGGATAAAACTGTCAGAGGAAGACGGCAAGGTGCTTCTTATGAGCCGGTATATTCTGGATTATCAGGCTTACAATAATGATTATGCTGAAGTTACATGGGAGACATGCAGTTTAAGAAAATGGCTTAATGAGGATTTTCTCAATGCAGCATTTAATGCTTCGGAACAGGAACAGATATTAACTGTGATAAACTCCACTCCTGATAATGTGACCGCTTGGGGAACATCATACGGCGGCAATGATACGGAAGATAAGATCTTCCTGTTAAGCAGCGAGGAAGCAGCCGCTTTATTCGCTAATGATGATGCAAGAGCCGTCGGTGACTGTGATTGGTGGTGGCTGCGGTCGCCGGGCTACATCCAGGTCCGCGCTGCTGTTGTTCTCACAATTGGCGAGATCTTCACCAAGGGTCACGTTGTCAATTTCAACTACCATGACCACGGAGTGCGTCCCGTGCTGTGGCTGGATGTTGATCAATGATTCTGATTCTGCTGCTCCCCCTTATACTATGATCCACGGATATGATAATCATACCATCATATACTGCATGCCGTATTTCATCTTTTTTCGAAATGGAAGTGAAGAAATGAAAGTATTCCTATGGGCAGGAAATATACGCACCAGACAACAAGAGCAAGCCTTCCGCCGATTCCGCTGCCGCCAGAGGACATCCTGGCGAACATTCCCGTAATCGGCATAAACGTGCAGCTGAAGTAGAACACCCCGTGTATCATCAGCAACGCTCTTAGCCACTTATCCTTCTTGTTATCCGGCCTCATCGCCAGCCCCGTGAAGAAGGTCGAAAGCGCCATTACACCGTAGCCGAGCAGATCGTAGTTGAAGATAAGCCCGTACTTATTGAATTCCAACAGCTTTGCCGCCTGTTCATTTAACTGTTCGTTATTCACCGTAGTCAGCTGTGAATAATAGACGAGCATAATAAATGTGCCGTAAATTGCCGCAAGGATCAGACCGGTATCCGCGGCGACTTTGCGGTCACTATCGCACTCGTTGTGCAGACCTGCCGTCATCATGATAAACCCTATCGGCAGGATAAGGCAGACAAAGTAGCTGCCCATCGAGAAATCTATTATCAGGAATAACGCAAACAGTAATACTGTCACTGTTACGATCGCTGAGCCTGCTTTAGATATCATCCTGTTCAGATCCATTGACTCTCTCCGGTTTTCCGATATTGGGATATTCCCATTCATTCATCCAGTTATCAAACATTTCTTCCAATCCATTATAATCATCCGCATCAAATAATCCCGTCAATTCTAATTCTTCTAACATTTGTGCGCCCCTTTCCCGAAAATCCCGTGCCTTATATTAATTAACGACAATGCCTGTAGTGTTCAAGTTATATCCGTCGATTAAGGAAGAATGCAGCTCGTAATCGCGGCCGTCTGTTGTTATGACCGTTGTGTGATTGGGCTGGCAATAAAATTCGAATAATCCGGAGAATCTCTTTCCGTATCTCAGATAGATCTTGTTGCTTCCTAAAGCATAGGTGAAACCCGTTATGTAATTTCCCTTGCTGCATTTATAAACCTCGCGGGTCTCACCTGACGGGATATCGTACTCACATAAAACAGGAGTATCATCTTCTATATCAAGCCAATTGACTTGGCTGCAATTATCTTTTGTTTTGGCAAACAGGACTTTGCTCTTATCTCCGTTCAATACGATCAGATCAATGCCTTTCCCTATCTTTCCGATGTCACTGGCAACAGTTATATTTTCTCCTGTCGTTTTATCAAAAATGTCCAATTCATACTTTATATAATATTTATCATCCGGATGCTTAACATTTACATTTCTCACATATACAATGAAGTTACCCGCATCCCTTACAAAAACAGGACTTTCTATATCATAGCGCGCTGTATCAACCAGCTCTCCTTTCTCGCAGTCAAAGGTAAAGACAACAAGTGTACGATCACCGGAATCCTGTGCATAAATGTTCACTTTGCCTTCTTCATACCAGGCGTTAAGTCCATACATCTCCTGTCCTTCATATTCGATCAGGCTATGACTGTCGTCGAGCTTTGGAAAGCCGATATCTTTTTTCGCGCCGGTTTCCATGTTGTAGATCGATACGTTCGTAGTGTAGTAGCTTGAGGATGCTATGAGAAGCTTATTACCGGAATCGTATTGCCAATAGGTTGCTTTATTATCACTGATATCCAAAAGGTTTTCCTGTCCGTCGGAAGTGACCTCAGTTATGTTATCTCCAATTTCCAGCATAACTTTATCATCAGAGTCCTTTTTTGCTCCGCAACCGCCAATCAGAATGGAAACTGCCATAATTCCTGTTAGAAGAGCCTCAGACTTTATCCCTTTAAACATATCCGTTATCCTCTTTGTTCCATAAAATTCATGGGTTAGATATCAAAAATAACTGAACAGCTCATCCAGCAAAAGATCTATCTCATCAACCTGTTCTTCAGTCATGTTATGTTTGTCATATCCAAATGATCTCACTACATCAAACAAATACTCTTGGGTATTATCAGTCGTTTCTGCACCATGTTCCAATAGTATTATTGCAACAGACAGTGCTTGCGGAATGCACCCGACGCAGAAAGAAAGTGCCAGATCTATCAATGGCTTGCCGTCACAACCTGTTGTTCTTATTGAAGCACCTGCATCTATAAGATTCCTTACACCATCAACATCCTGGTGCATGCAAG
Organism: Ruminococcaceae bacterium YRB3002; assembly: GCA_900099715.1. Classification (GTDB taxonomy): domain Bacteria; phylum Bacillota; class Clostridia; order Saccharofermentanales; family Saccharofermentanaceae; genus Saccharofermentans. The sequence continues at coordinate 133,021 of FMTG01000008.1, forward strand.
CTATGGCCAGTGCCGTTCCCAATTTAGGTGACACTACATACTCAAGATCAGCACCATTATCCAAAAGACATCTTAAATTCTCGGCATTTGAAGCCTGAAAAGTGATTGCAGGAAAGCCATAACCGCAGTTCGAATTGACTTCCAAACCGTTGTCAACCAGGAATTGGATGTGTGCAGGAGTAAGATTACTATATGAGAAGGCGTTGCAATTGGTATTCCAAGTGGTTCCTCCTTTTCCAACACGTCCGGATGCCTTGGTTGCCGCAATCTCACATGTATCAAACACTTTCTTAAAGGCTTCCATATCGCCACTGTCTATTATCTCCTGAAAGTTGTCAACCAGTTCCTTTTTCTTATCCATATGTGCTTTCTCCATTGTCATTAATACTGCTGATTGCCTGTTCTATAGCCATCTTTGCATTTCAAAATACATCTTATAATAAATACAGACATTTGCGCAGCGGATGTTTACAGATGTTTCGCTAGCATTATACCATGTTTTATTGGGTCATTTATTTGGTCAAATTTGAATTCAGTTGCAGGCTGTGTATTAGTTCGCATAATTCGCCTAGTCAGTTTAATTGCTACGATAAATAATACTCTATCCACTCCTCGATCTTCGTAAATGCTTCGGACTCTGCACTCAGATGAACATAATGATTACCGTTAACTACGCAGACTGAACTCTTCGTGTTGTTTGATGCCAGAGCCGTGTGCCACGAAAGCCATTTGGAGGTGGAATCAACGCTGTCGCTCGCAAGGATATAGAGCACCGGAACTGATATTCACCAAATCTATTCAATTCCCATGAAAAACTGTTTTTGTGATGATTTTGCATGATGCATATAATTTGTAAAGGTTCTTGCAAATCATCCCTTCCCTTGTCCTCTCAATTATAACATCGTAGTTAAGATCTCTTGATAGCTTTTTAAGCAGTAAAAAAGTCTAAATAACTGAAGGCTGCGTGGTGTTAGCGTCGGGTGAAAACAACCACTAAGAGTCGGATTAAAAAAGCCACAAATAGTCAAACAATAAAAGCCATTATGGAATGTTTCCTTTATACTGATAAAGTCAACACATCAGCGAAGGAGGAACATGTCACATAATGACTTTAAAAGAACTATAACACAAGCATTAGACGAGATGAAGAAGGAACAAGGCGATTCCTTCGATCTGTCCAAAGTAAACCTTGCTGAACTGGAGCGACGCACAGGAATAAGTCGAGCCAAGCTCCGCAGATTGAAGAAAGATGGATTCGTTTTCAGAGATCACGGAAGAAAGGGACTCAAATCCCCA
>FMTG01000023.1 GCA_900099715.1 Ruminococcaceae bacterium YRB3002
TCAATAAGCATAAATCTGCTTCCTATCCTGATGACGGTGATCAATATCATATCATCTGAGATATATACAAAGGGGCAGCCGTTTAAGGACAAGATAGTGCTTTATCTGTCAGCTGCGATATTTCTGGTCTTACTTTATGATTCTCCTTCCGGACTCGTATTTTACTGGACATTCAATAATGTTTTCGCGCTGGTGAAGAATGTATTCTGCAGATATGTAGTGCCAAAAGGAATCAGATCAAAAGGATTCAAGGATTTGAGTAATACAGATCAGATGGTTTTCTGGTCTGGAATGGTGTATATGTCTGTGCTTATCGGATTGATGGCTCCGGGGGATATAATAGTCTCCGCGCCTGAGGATTTTATTCATTTGCTCAAGATGAATAATCCGACGGAGTATGTTTATAATACTCTGTTTGTGGCAGTTGGTTTTTATATTGTGTGGATAGGCATTTACTACCTTTTGAGTCCGGATAAGTGGAAGAAGGTATTTACATATCTTACACTTGTCATGGTCGTCTGTTCTACATGTGATTATTTCATATACAGCTCAGATATGGGTTTTGTATCGCCGGAACTTGTATTTACCGATGTTGCCGTGTCATATTCTTCAGATGTGCTGGTAATTACTACGATTGCGGTAGTGATAATCGGTGCAGTTTTTGCTTTTTTGCATAAGCTGATGCCGAGAGTTACATCAATCCTGGTCATAGCAGGTGTAATAGCATTAACAATAATGGGTAGTATTAACATGGTGTCAATCGATAAAACGTACAGGAGAATCTGTGATGATGGCTGCAACAGTGAAGTAATGAACATTTCGCTGACTAAGACAGGGCGTAATGTTATCGTACTTATGATGGACAGAGCAATAAGCGGGTACGTCCCTTATTTCATTCAGGAAGATCCTTCACTTATTGATGCTTTTGACGGTTTTGTATACTACCCCAATACGATTGCATTCGGAGGGCATACAAACATATCTGCACCAGCGTTGTTTGGTGGTTATGAGTATACTCCCGAGCAACTTAACAGCAGAGATAAGCTTACACTCAAGGAAAAACACAATGAGGCTCTATTGGTAATGCCTGTTATTTTCAGTAACGAAGGCTATCATTCAACTGTGGTTGATATGCCATATGTCAACTACAGTTCACTGTATCAGACCTCGATTTTTGATGAGCGAGATGGCATTAATGCTTATGTTTCCAGTTTTGTTGCCAGTGATTATGTTGGTGCTGTTGACGAACAACTGGATGCTGTAAGGTACAGGAATTTCTTTATGTACAGTGTCTTGAAAGCAACCCCTCCGATCTTGCACCGACTGATATATGATGGCGGGAAATATCATTCATTGAATAAGTCCTGGTTTATTACAGAGAAGGGCTCTTTTCATTTTCCGCTTTCTCACAGTGAAGAGAAAAGGTCTGAAGGAGTCAATCCCGATTTCCTTACTTCCTATGAGGTGCTTACCGGACTTACAGATGTAACGACATGTGGAGATGTTGACAATCAGTTCGTAATTATCTGCAATGATGTAACGCACTCACCTATGCAGCTTCAGATGCCTGGATATGAGTTGAGTGATAAGGTGGATAATACAGATTATTTTTCTGATATACCAGATGGCATAAGACTTGAGAAATATATGCAAATAGCACATTACCAGGTGAATATGGCCGCGTTCCTTGCATTGGGGGATTGGTTTGACCAGTTGCGTGCAAGTGGGGTATGGGATAATACAAGAGTGATCATTGTATCGGATCATGGTAGTTCACTGGATCAGTTCGACAGTTTGATATTTGAAGATATCATGATGGATGCCGAAGAGATTAATTCGCTGTTAATGGTTAAGGACTTTGGCAGTCGTGGATTCACCATATCCGATGAATATATGACGATTGCTGATGTACCGGCAATAGCCACATCCGGTCTTATAGATAATCCGGTTAATCCTTTTACCAGCAATGTGATCTCAAACACCGATAAAACTGCTTCACCTCAAAAAATATATATGCCGTACTTATGGAGGATTCAGGATAATAATGGCAACAGATTCAGCACTGGTAACTGGTACTCCGTTCACGATAACATATTTGATAGAAACAACTGGGAATATCTGGGAGAATACTGACAGAACTCATTCTTTTTCAGCGTGAACTGACACGCTTCCGTCTGTCATCATCATCTGTGCGCGGCTGATCCTGTCTCCCGGGAGTATCACCGGAATTCCCGGCGGATATGAGTAGATGTACTCTGCGGCGGTCCGGCCTTCCGCTTCTGATATATCAATGCGTTCCGGTACACATCTTGACGCCTTCTGAAGGCTCATCACGATATCGTGTTCAGGAAGTCTGCAGGATACCGGTGAGGACAGTGCAAGTCCGGGATGATCCCTGTCGATGGCGAGCATTGCAGATGCGAATCTTCCGAGTGTCTCCCTGTTGTCGCCGATGCCCGTCATGGCGATCATGGAAGCAGAGTTTGATGATTCCGCTTCGATGCGGTAATCAGTCCGGAGGATATCGGCAAGGGCAGTTCCGTTGCAGATGAAAACGAACTTGGACGGGTCTTTTCTGTCACAGGAAAAGACACGGATATTCTGAAGTTTTGACAATTCCTGTCCCGCGAAAACCACGCCGTCCTTCCAGTCTTTAAGCGCATCCGGGGAATGAAGAAATTCAACCATCTCCGACACTCCGCTCATCAGCACATACGAGGGTGATGAACTCTCGAAAATATCAACGTAATGCCTTATGTCCTCCGTCCTCACCCGCTCGGAATATTTCAGCATAACAGCGGTCTGGGTCGGCGATGATAATGTCTTGTGAGTGCTCTTTATTACAAGGTCGCCTTCGGCATCTTCACCCCAGTATTCATCGAGACCGAGATGTGCTCCGTGGGCTGAATCTGTGATGAGAGTACAGCCGTATTTTCGAGCGATGGAACAGATGGTCTTTGTATCCGAGATCACGCCTTCATATGTGGGTGATGTGATAACGACTGTTTTTATGGAAGGGTCGGATGCGAGTGCAGTCTCGATACTCTCAGGAGATATTTCAAGTGCAAACGGAATGCCCGGTTCAGTTACGGGATCCACAACAGCATGCATGCACCCTGTCATCTCGATGGCATGCCAGACGCTCAGATGACAGTTGGATGCGGCCAGAACCTTGCCGCCGGGATAATATCTCATAGCGGCACAGATGGCTGCACCGATCATGGCAGTGGCACCGTTGACAGAGAGAAAGGCTTCCTGTGCGTGCCACAGTGATGCCAGGCCTGATTCCAGTTCCTTTATGATCCCTGAAGGAGCGTGGAGATTATCGAAGCCCGTTATCTCGGTAATATCATTTCCCGGCAGAAGCCCGACCCGTCTCTTTCCTCCGGGCATGTGCATGGGAAGGATGTCAGATTCACAATACTTCCTAAGTTCTCTGTGCAGATATCTGTTACTCATAGCGTAATGATAACACACTGCGAATGTCGTATAATAGTGCTACTGAAAGTGGAGGAGAAATATGAACAGATATATCAGGGCTATTTCTGTTGTGATGATAATGTCGCTTCTGATGACATCCTGCAATACGGGCACTGATGGTGACATAACAGAAAGTGACGCTTCCGGTGCAGCATCCGGGATACAGACAGATGTTACAGATGGTAATACAGAAGGTTCATTTGACGGTACAGAGGGAGGAGACCACAGTACGGGCGATCTTACTGAATACGGCAGAGGATACGAGGGAATAGAAGGGACTGGCAAATATAATTATGGCGAGGCCCTTCAGAAGGCGCTGCTGTTCTACGAGCTCCAGCGGAGCGGAAAGCTGCCTGAGCAGACGAGGTGCAACTGGCGTGGTGATTCGGGACTTACCGATGGTTCTGATAATGGTGTGGATCTTACCGGCGGCTGGTACGATGCAGGCGATAATGTAAAGTTTAATCTGCCAATGGCATATGCAGCCGCCATGCTGGGATGGTCAGTGTATGAGGACCACAAGGCATACGAGGAAAGCGGTCAGCTTGAATATGTCCTGGGTGATATCAGATGGGCGGCCGATTATCTTATCAAGTGTCACCCGCAGAAAGATATCTATTACTATCAGGTCGGTGACGGCAATGCGGATCACTCGTGGTGGGGACCTGCCGAGGTAATGACCATGAACAGGCCGTCATACTGTGTCTCAAAGGACAACCCCGGATCAGCTGTGGCAGGTGAAGCGGCAGCAGCGCTTGCAGTGGCTTCCATCGTATTCAAGGAGTCTGATCCTGAATACTCAGACAAGTGCCTTCAGCATGCTGAAGAGTTGTATGAATGCGCTGATACCTGGCGGAGCGATTCCGGATATACTGCTGCCAACGGGTTCTACAATTCTTGGAGCGGTTTCTACGATGAACTGGCGTGGGCAGGATGCTGGCTCTATCTTGCAACTGATGACAGTTCGTATCTCAATAATGCGAAGACCTGCTTCACACAGGCGGGACACGACTTTGACTGGTCTCTCTGCTGGGACGATGTTCATATCGGCGCTGCAGTCCTGCTCGCGAAGATAACAGACGATAAGTCATATAAGGATGAGGTTCAGAAGCACCTTGACTACTGGTCATGCGGTACGTCTGACGGACAGAGGATCACGTATTCTCCCAAGGGTCTGGCATGGCTCGACCAGTGGGGATCTCTGAGGTATGCGACCACTACAGCATTTGTTGCTTCTGTTTACAGCAGATGGGACGGATGTCCGTCAGATAAGGCCGATGTGTATTGGAATTTCGCAGAGTCACAGGCTGACTATGCACTGGGTTCCTCCGGAAGATCATATGTTGTGGGTTTTGGTGAGAATTCCCCCGAGCATCCTCATCACAGAACAAGTCAGGGATCCTACTGTGACAACATGAATGAACCGGGCGAGGCAAGGCATACCCTTTATGGCGCTCTGGTAGGCGGTCCCGATGCTTCAGACGGATACAGTGATACCGTAACCGACTTCAGTAAGAATGAGGTAGCCTGCGACTACAATGCAGGATTCACCGGGCTTATGGCCGCCATGTATTCAAAATATCACGGGAAGACTCTGATAGACTTCGGTGCTGTCGAAGAGGTTCCTTCAGACGAATTTACTGCAGAATGCGGTACGAATGTGGACGGACAGGACTTCATCGAGATCAAGGCCATCATTTACAACAAGACTGCATGGCCTGCAAGAGCGGCTGATGATCTGGAGTTCAGGTATTTCGTCGATCTGTCTGAGGTATATCAGGCAGGCGGTGATGTATCGGGAGTCACCATCAACACGAACTATATGCAGTCCGGCAGAGTTGACGGACTCAAGGTCTGGAATGAGGCAAATCATATCTACTACCTGTCAGTTATATTCGATGACGGTACCTTGAGACCGTCCGGACAGTCACAGCACAAGTCGGAGATCCAGGTCAGGATGACGAGCCCCAACGGAGCTTGGGACAACAGTAATGACTACTCTTATAACAATGTTACAGGCGTTGTGCTCCTTGAGAATGGCGAGGTCGTATACGGTACTCTTCCCGATGGTGAAGGGGCAGGCTCCGGCAGTTCTTCAGGAATCTCACAGCCGTCCGAGAGCACACAGACGTCCCAGACTTCACAGACCACACAGAACCAGAACGGGTCCTCAGGCGGTCAGACATCAGTTGGAGATCTGAATGTCACCATGACATACAATGACAGCTCACTTAATGCCAATGCGATCGCCGGCACCATGGAGATAAAGAATACCGGCAGTTCATCAGTGAATCTGTCGGATATGCAGATAAAGTATTACTTCACAAACGAAGGCGGAACGACACTGATGTTTGACTGTTACCACTCAGCCATCAATTCCGCAACGGGCCAGTATACTGCACTGACCAGCAGCACGAAAGGCACGTTAACTTCAGCATCGGGCGAGGACAGGGACACGTGCCTTACCATCGCACCGGGATCTGGTTCGCTGGGTAAAGGTGATACGCTGACCATAAGCTTCAGTCTCCACAGGGCAGACTGGCAGAACATGAACATGGCTAACGACTGGTCCCGCAAGGACGTTAAGAACATTGAGGTGACTGCGTGAAGAGGATAGTCTGTGTTCTGATCTGTGCTCTGATGATCGCGGGAAGTATTACATCCTGCAGCGGTACGGAGGCGGCATCAGAGACAACCTCTTTACAGACAACATATGCGACCGGGGAAGATTTCACGGGTTACGTGCTGAATCCGCATGTGTATCCCTCGCTGTATGAGCAGAATTTCGATGCCGGGACAAAGGCGTCTTTCTTCAGCTTCTGTGATGCGCTGCTCTCCGGGGCGGATGAATTCGACTGCCCCGATGAGGTTGTGTACTATACGGTGCTCGAGACGATCAGTCATGAGTGCATGCCTCTTGCAGCCTTCGTAGTTTACGATGATATCAGTGTGAAGAACGGCAAAGGTCATATCGGGTATTCGATCCCCCATGATGAGTACATGGCAAGAGCAGATGAGTTCAGGAATACAGTCACATCGATCCTGAATGAGTGCATCAGACCGGAATACAGTGACACCTCGAAAGCAATAGCGCTCTACGTTTATTTCTCCGAACACTACACATACGATGATGCGGCTACGTCTGATGACTTTACCGGGTGCTCCGCATACAGGCTTCTGACGGAGCATACGGGGATATGTCAGGAGATAGCTCCGGCATATGCGTATCTGCTTCTTCAGGCGGGTGTTGACTGCACCACATGCGGGTCCCTCAATAATGTGAATGATGCGCATGAATGGGCTTTCGCGACGATAGACGGAGAGTACTACCATATCGATCCCACATGGGCGCTCGATGACCGTGACGGGCTGAGGTATTTCGGCATGACGGATGACCGCAGGGCAGAGGAAGGCGGATGGGATAAGACGGTATTCAATTACGGCAATGCCAATATCTTTGACAGCAGGGGAACTTATAAGGCGGTGAGCACAAGATTTGAGCCTTTGTGGAGCGCTGTTACATGCGAGGCCGATTATGACAGTGATACTGTTATGTATTACTCCGAAGGCAGCGATGAGCGAAAGACTTTCAGGTACTGATATAGTATAATCACATCATGGTGACACAGGATAAGGAGAAGAGATCAGCAAATACGATGAGGACATTATTTGGAATCCTCATGTTATTTTCTGTGTCCTTTCTGCTGACATCTGCCATTGCCAGATATATCATTCTTGACCCGGATTGCTGGAAAACGATGTTCTTCACGGATGAAGTGAGGGATATGCTTACTGAAGAGATCGACAATGATCTTAAGATCACCATGATAATGGATGACGATACTGCACGGGCCGTGACGGACGTGTTGGTGGATAAGATCTGCGACATGATCGGCGGCGGTGATGCAAGTTTTGATGACGAAGAACTGGAAGAGTTCTACGAAGAATACCTGGAAGACGACGGATATATCTCTGAAGAGGATTTCATTGATTATATGAATGAACGTACCGGGGATATTTGGGATGATTACAGCGACAGCGACTTTAGGAATGTGTATGAGACGGCAGACAGGATCGTGCTTATAGTCCTGCTGGTTTCTGCCGGAGCTACGGTTCTCATGATGGTCCTGCTCCTGTATGTGCACCGCAATAAATACCGCCCCCTCAAGACACTCTGCCTTGACCTGATATGGGGATCGGTATTCAATCTTATGGGATGGGGATTTGTAAAGACACTGCTCGGAAGTGCGGCCGAGTCCTCCAGGAATACCTCCGGGGAGATCGTGCTCATCGAAAGCGTGGACGGAATGATCACGACAGTCATTCTGATATGTCTGGGCGCTCTCGTGACCGGAATAGTTGCATGTAAACTTGCATCATCTGCAATAAAGATGACAGATGAGGAACTTGATTCAGTTGACGAAGAAGAAGCGTATATAAGGGAGGCCAGTGATTATGAATAAGATCAAAGAGACAGGTGCCGCTAACGGTCTCAGGGTGTTTTTCGCAATCGTTATGGTTGTGACGGTTGGCATATTTGTCAACTGTATCATCATGAACAGTACCATCTACAACCAGAAGTTCTGGGACAGGACCGTAAAGGCTGACGATATCAAGGAAGAAGCCAAGGATTTTATGGTGGAACAGGCCAAAAAATACATGACTCAGTACAGGGCAGAGGTGCCGGGAACAGATACCTCCGTGTCCCTGGAAGACCTGTACGATCTTGACACCGGCGACGAATTCACGAACGAGATGATCGACTACATCCTTGACGAGACGATGGAAATGATGCTCGAGGGAGACAACGAGATCGACCGCGACAGATTCGACGATATCTTCGAGGAATACGAAGACCAGATCTACAAGGAACTGGAAGAGTCGGGCATATCAAGAGAGGAATTTGACAAGACAAAAGATCAGCTCTTCGATGAAATCAATACGACAATGGAGACTATTGAGGAGACCAAGGATGAGTCGCCGGCACTTGAGACATTTAACCTCAAGAAGGGAAGAAGAAAGAACACGGTGGTAATGATAGTCATGGCTGTTCTGAACGTGATCATGATCGCGGTACTCATCATCATCCACAAGAACAGATTCAGACCGGTAAGAGCAACAGGAATCGCAGTGACTGTAACATCTGCGGTCAGCCTCATCGGATGGGCAATACTGTTCGGAATGATAAAGACTACCGGCATGGTATTCAAGGGTGAAGCAGATCTTGTTGATATGATCATAAAGGCAGGCACAAAGACACTGAAACAGATCATGGGCATCGTGGGTATCGCTACCGTGATCGGCGTCGTGCTCATAGTCGGCGGCTGTATCGGTGTAAGCCTTATGAACAGCGCATACCGCAAGAAACATCCCGCATCAGGCGCAGCAGCTGTGCCTATGTATGGTGTGCAGCCGGTGCCGATGGCGCAGGTTCCGGTTCAGCAAGTGCCGGTTCAGCCGGTTCCCGTGCAGTATCAGCAGCCTGTGCAGTATCAGCAACCTGTGCAGCAGGTTCAGGTGCAACAGCAGACTCCTGTGCAGCCGTCTGCCTGGACTTGCCCCAACTGTGGAAGATCGGGTATTGTTGGCAACTTCTGCGACAACTGCGGGACGAGAAAGGGCTCGTAAGAACGAATTTGTGCTATTTTGAACAGGTCCTCGGGGGCTCGCGACCGCTTGCTCGCTTCAGTCCTCGTCGCTTCGCTCCTGCGGTAAGTCCGCTTGCAAGGGCAGCGCTCGCCCTTCGGGATCATCTCAAACCAAACAGCGTAAATTGACCGAAATGGTTTGACGGATGTGCTCTGTTTCTGCTGCTGATTCAAACCAAATCCAAGTTATCTGGTGATATGGTTTGATTAAAAAGCTGTTATCACTGGTTTGTAACCGGAATCCTCGTTGTTTACGGAATCCAGAAGGAAGATTTATCAAACCAAATTGGAATTTAAGCCATGTTTGGTTTGAATATTGATCCTGTTCGGCCGGTTCTTATCAAACCAAATGGCGTCAGATCATCATATTGGTATGAGTAGCACCAATATCGCCGGATTCTGAACTTTGGGGTAATGAGATCCGGCTCTGGAGGCTGATGGATTACCCCAACCATGTTGTTATTCACGATATGGGGTACTGTATCGATCGTATTCTTATCATTATCTGTTCCTGTGAACAGTTATCAACATCAATCCGTTACCCCAAATGAACGATAAACATGGATCTGGTTATATCTGCTGATATGAACTGATCACATTCATTACCCCAAACTGCCTGTAAATCGTAAGTTGGTGCTATGGTAACTAGCAAACGCCGCTGCCGACAAAACTCCATCAATAGATTAGATGCCAAATCCCGACTATAGGTCGGGCATTCAGTCGGGATTTCGGTCGATATCTTACAAAAGTAACCAGCCTCGCAAAAGGTGAAGAAGGAACCGTCCCCTTTTCACGAAGGGCGAGCCTTACATTCCGTGCAGCTTGCGCTCTGCCTCAAGCAGTGCCTTTCCTGCAATGGATGATGGGGACTTGAGTATTTCGGAGGTCATGCCTGTCTCGGATTCCGAACCCCTGTTCATGATGATGACACGTTTGCACAGTGCACGTATTATGTGGAGATTGTGGGAGATAAGAAGGATAGCCACGCCGCGTTCGCGGTTGATCTTGGCGAGGAGCTTCAGGATCTCGGCTGCTGATGTGGCATCCAGTGATGAGAATGGTTCGTCTGCCACGATGAGTTCGGGTTCAGCTATGAGGCACATACCTATGGCAACACGCTGACGCTGGCCTCCTGACAGTTCGTTGGGGTAACGGTTAAGCGGCCGTGACTCGAGGCCTACTTCCACAAGAACCTTGTCGATCAGTTCCATGTCAGATGCTTTGTCTTTGGAGCGCCCGGATGCGCGGAGTGCCTCTTTCATGTGCCAGAGGACAGTGTGGGACGGATTGAGACAGGACACGGGATCCTGAAAGACTGTTCCGGGACGGCCGCCCTTGATATTGATCTCTCCCTGGTAGGGAAGAAGGCCGCAGATTGCTTTGGCGAGTGTTGTCTTGCCGCACCCGGAGCAGCCGATAAGGCCCAGGATCTCGCGGGGGAAGATATCTACGTCCATTGAAGAGATTATAGTCTTTTTGCCGTACCCCACAGAAAGAGAACGTCCTGTCATGACCGGTGATGCAGAATAATCACAGTCGGCTGTAACAAGATTGAGAGAGTGCGGGTTGAGTTTGGCATTCTCGAGCAGCTGTGCTGTGAATTCATTTCGGGGTGTGTGAAGAATGTCGTAAGTATTATCACAGTCGATGATATGTCCGTCGTTCATCACCATTACCCTGTCGCAGAAATTCTCGACTGCGGACAGGTCATGGGAGATGAAGAGTATCGTTATCTTCATCTCTATGCAAAGTGAGCGGAGAAGGTCCAGGACCTCGACCGTGGTCACGGTATCGAGCGCAGATGTGACTTCGTCGCAGATGAGGAGTTTGGGTGACAGGAGGGCGGCTCCTGCGATGAGGATCCTCTGGCGCTGGCCGCCTGACAGCTGATGGGGAAATCTGTCGTAGATATCTTCCGGGTCGTCGAAGTTTACCCGGCTGAGCATTGAGATTATCTTGGAGCGGCGCTCTTCTTTGTCCTTGACACCGTGAACGGTGAGGATCTCTTCAAGATTGCGTCCTACTCTCATCAGCGGATCCAGCGCTGTGCGGGGTTCCTGGAATACGATTCCGATATCGTTGCCGAGAAGTGCGCGTCTTGATCTCGGCTTCATCTTGAGAAGGTCTTCGCCGTCGAACAGGATCTCGCCCTCAGTGATAATGGCTTCGCGGGGCAGAAGTCCGGTCACGGCAAGCGCGGTCATCGATTTACCGCTGCCCGAGTTGCCGATTATACCGAGGAGTTCGCCCGGGCGGACGCTGATATCAAGGTGCTTGAGCACTTCGGTATATGTTCCTTTGCGGCCGGGGAAACCGAGGCACAGGTTCTTTATCTCAAGAAGCCGGGAGGGTCTCATCTGACGATACCTCCTCTGCTGTTGTTGACTCTTATGCCTTCCGATATGAAGTACAGACCGAGTATGTAGAATACCAGCATCAGTGCAGGAAAAATGATGAGCCACGGTGCTCTTGTCATGTATGCCTGGCTGTCTGACAGCATCTTGCCGAAAGAAGCCTCCGGAGGCTGTACGCCCAGACCCAGATAGCTCATGGCCGACTCGAACAGCGTCATGTTGGCAAGTCCGATAACTGTTGCCGGGAGGATCTGTGACATGAGGTTGGGGAAGATGTGCGCCGCCATTATCCTGACCGGGTTTACTCCCATTACACGTGCGTGGAGGATATAATCACGCTCCTTGATCTCAAGCGTTCCCGACCTGTAAACCCTTGCGAAAGTAGGTCCGAACACTATCCCGAGTGCCCATACCACGTTGAACATGGAAGGACCGGCAACTGCCACAGCCACGAGTGCCAGGAGTATGCCGGGGAAGCACATTACGGAGTTCATCAGGAGCATTATCACCCTGTCGCTGATGCCGCCGAAATATCCCGCCGGAAGTCCTGTCAGCGTACCGATGACAAGCGCGATCGCAACGCCGCTGAAGGAGATGAAGATCGTGTATTTCGAGGCGGAAAGGATCCTTGAGAATACGTCCCTTCCGAAGTTGTCAGTGCCCATGAGATGCTCTGCCGAAGGTGGGAGCAATCTGGTGGCTGCATTTGTAGTATTGGGATCATAGGGCGTCCAGAACAGGCTGACGAGAAATGCCAGTATTACGATCCCCAGCAGTATTCCGCCGGTGATGAAGAATATCCTGCGGCTGTCGATATAACGTCTGTTCATTTGATCCTGATCCTCGGGTCTGCGATGGCAGTAAGGATATCTGCCAGGAAGTACAGAAGTACGGTAATGAGAGCAAGGTATAATATCATGCCGGACAGAAGGGGAAAGTCACGTCTGGCGATGCCTGTCAGAAGAAGCCTTCCAAGCCCCGGGAGATTGAATACCTGTTCCACGATAAGGCTTCCGCCGAGAATATCAGACAGAACGAGTGATATTACAGTGATCGCGGATACATTGGAATTCGGAAGGACATGTCTGAACTCTATCATGAGGTCGGAAAGGCCGTGACTCTTCGCGGTCCTGACATGGTCGGATGCGTTCTGCTCGATCATAGTCGATCTCAGGAATTTGAATGTCATGGCGATCTTGGGAAGCGCAATGCAGAACGACGGAAGAAGCAGGCACCCTACAAAGGAGAAAAAGTTCTCGGAGGGCTTTGTGTACCGTCCGACTGTTACGAGCCCGAACAGGGAACTGGTCAGGAGTATCATCACAAGTGACAGTACGAACGGCGGAATGGCGAAGAGGACATGACCCAGGACCGAGCATATCTGATCAGCCAGCCTTCCGGGCCTTCTGGCGCTTATCAGCGCAGTCGGATACGATATGACAACCACCATGATCAGTGCGATAACGCTCATGCCGAGTGTCACGGGGAGCCTCTGTGCAATGAGTTCAGATACGCTGACGCCAAAAGCGGCAGACTTTCCGAGATTTCCGGTAAAGGCTCCGAGGAGCCAGCTGAAATACTGAACGTACAGCGGCTTGTCGAGGCCGAGTTCCTGACGGAGGTTCTCTACCTGTGCGGGCGTCGCATCAGGCCCGAGAATGACAGATGCCGCATCCCCCGGGATAATGGAGAACGCGGCAAAAGTCATAAATGATACGAGAAGCAGTGTAATAAGAAGCTCGATAAGCCTTACAAGAAAATATCTGATGGTGCTGTTGTTCTTTCCCCGCAAAGCGTTCTACTCCCTGTTACATTCATAGATTCCTTAATTGAATTTTACCTCAGACAGATCCTGAACGTACATAGGATACAGGTTATATCCTGAGATCTTTGTGGATACGGCCACGGTGTTGGCAGGATCCTGTATGTAGCAGGATGCTGCATCATCCAGCATCAGGCGGAGGATCTCATGATACAGACCGGTCTTAACGGCATCGTCTGTCTCAAGAGGGATCTGTGCAAGGATCTCATCAACACGGGCATTGCTGTAGTTGATGAAGTTGCCGGAATTATCTGTCTGATAACGGTTCAGCACGTCGTAGGGAGCGTAGTTGCTCGTCAGTGCGATTACCGTTGTCTCGTAGTTGCGGTCTGTGTAAGTGTCGGAAAGCCATGTTGCCCAGTCAACCTGGTTGATCGTGCAGTTGATGCCGGCAGCAGCAAGCTCGGACTTGAGCTCTACAGCGGTATTAACGTGGACCAGATAGTTGGAGGGCACCGTGATGGTAATGTCAAAACCATTGGGATAACCTGCTTCGGCAAGGAG
This sequence comes from Ruminococcaceae bacterium YRB3002, assembly GCA_900099715.1. Classification (GTDB taxonomy): domain Bacteria; phylum Bacillota; class Clostridia; order Saccharofermentanales; family Saccharofermentanaceae; genus Saccharofermentans. Next base: position 13,809 of record FMTG01000023.1, read on the forward strand.
AGCCTTGGCCTTCTCGATATCCCTTGTATATGTTCCGTCGAGTGAGGTGTCGTAGTACGAACCCATTGCGGGACTCATTGCCGTAGTGAGAGGTTCGCCTGCACCTTCCATGGTTACTGAGATGATGTCATCCCTGCTGATCGCATAGCAGATGGCCTCACGTACACGCTGGTCATCAAGGGGCTTAACCTTGTTGTTGAGAGCGAAGATCTGTACCATGTTGGATCCCTTCTTGAGCACGTTGAAAGCCGCGGGATCGAGCTGATTGGCCCTGTCTGTTGTCAGGTAAGGGTAGATGTCGATGCTGCCGTTCTGAAGCTCGATAAGACCTGCGTCCATATCTGCCGTGATCTTGAAGACTGCCTTGTCGATGTAGGGAAGTCCGGACTTCCAGTAGTTGTCATTGCGCAGGAGCGTAACGTCCTGACCGATCGTGTAGCTGCCGAATACGAAAGGACCTGTTCCTACAGGTGTGGCATTGATATCGGCTACCTCATCCGGAATGATCGCCACCGTGAAATAAGAGAGCAGCTCGCTATTGGGGGCATCAAGAGTAACCTTGACCTTATTGCCGTCAGCCGTTACATCCGTGATGCCGTCAAGATCGGTTACGAGCGCCCCGTCCTGTCCGTCCAGGAGTCCTGCGGCACGCTTGAGGGAATACACAACGTCATCCGTTGTCATGTCATTGCCGTTATGAAACTTGACGCCCTCTCTGATGTCGAAAGTATAGACTGTGGAGTCATCCGAGATCTCCACGGCTGTTGCAAGACAGGGATTTAGATTGCCATTGCTGTCAAACTTGTACAACCCCTCGAAAACATTGAACATAATCTCCTTATCGCCTGCCGCCACCATGGTATGTGGATCAAAGACAGACGGCTCCTGTGTGATCCCGACGGTTACCGTACCGCCGTTTCCGCTATCCGAAGTGCATGCCGCCGTACCCAGTGCGATAACACCGGCGAGCATGAGAGCAATTAACTTATGTTTCATTATATTCCTCCGCTATAAAATAAGTATCGCGCTAAATATAACCAAATTAGGGTGAGCGCGCCACTTAGGGACGGGATTTTCGACGTATTAAATAAAAAAAGATGGTAAACCGCAAAAGATTTTAAGTAAATTAACATTATTCGTTGTATAATAATAAGGCTTGATAGTTAGCGAATATTGTTTTCAGGAGTGACCAACATGAAGAAATGTCCGGTATGCGGAGTTATGATGGGTGATAACGTTGCCCGCTGCTCCATGTGTAAGTATGACTTCCAGAAGGCATCCGTCGGTGATGTAAATGCCGCCATCGAAGAAGCACAGAAGGTGCTCACTGCCAAAGAGGAAGAGAATATTGCCCGTGCTGAGGCTAAGCGTTCGGAAGAAGAGAAGCGTCTTGCCGAGATCAAGGAGAAGCTCACCAGGGAAGCTTCAACGCTGCAGGATGAGTTCGATTCCCAGAAACTGAAGCTCGAATCTGAATTTGCGCAGATGCAGAAGGCAGCGATCGACGAGAAGCTCCGCATCGAGAAGGAACTTGAAGAACAGCGCAACATGCTGGCAGATCTCCGTGATACGAACGAGAGGCTCAAGAAAGAGAACGAGACTTTCGAGCAGGAATCCAGGGCTCAGGCTCAGGCCGAATACGACAACATGGTGGCTATGGCCAAGGAGGAGCAGCAGAGGATAATCACTGAGGCTCAGCAGCAGACGGAAGAGCTGGCCATCCAGGTTGAGAAGGAATATGCAGAGGCTATGGCGAAGAGGGACGAGATCCTCGCTCAGGCCCAGGAATATAAGGATTTCTGTGATAATGCCGACCAGATCCTGAAGGAGAAGGAAGAGGAGATCAACAGGAAAGAGGAAGAGCTCAAGAAGCTAACTGAGGATTTTGAGAAGGAGAAGGCGAGGATCGCCGAGGAATCCGAGAAGATCAGCATGGAGCAGGCAAACGAGGCCCTGAAGCTCAAGGATGCTGCCGATGCAGAGAGAGCAGCTATCGAGGCTGAGAAGCAGAGAATAGAGGCAGAACTGGAAGAGCGTAACAGACAGGCTCAGGCAGAGCTGGACGATCTCGTTGTACAGGCTAAGGAAGTCATCTCACAGGGTGAAGAAGCCAAGGCAAGAAGAGACGAACTGGTTCAGGAACTGGAGTCTCTGGTAGCTGAGAGAGAGGCTGTCGCCAAGGAGACGGAGGCTATCGTAGCTCAGAAGGAAGACGCTGAGAAGAAGATAAAGGAATACGAGTCCCAGGGTGAAGAGTGGGCAAAGCAGCTCGAAGGCATCCAGGCAGATTACGAGAAGGCTCAGGCAGTCATTGCCGATTCCAAGAACGCTACTGTTCAGGCAGAAGCTGAAGCTCAGCAGATCATCCTCAATGCAGAGAAGCAGTCTGTATTCCTTAAGGAAGTCGCTCTGAGCGAGAGCGAGAAGGGCCAGATGGTCAAGGAGATCGAAGAGAAGAATAAGCTGATAGAAGAGAAAGAAGCACAGATCAAGGAGATTACGATGCAGAAGGAAGAACTCGAGAAGAAGCTCACTGAGCTCGACAAGTCTATTGCAGATCTTGAGAAGAAGATCAGAGAGGGTGCTGCAACTTCTTCTGTTGCAGATGCCGGTCCGAAGGAGTACAGCGTGGAAGTCGTTCCTCACAAGGGCAACGGCGAGGTTGATTCAGATGGTATTGCCAAGGCTCTCCAGAAGAAGTCGGGTGAGGGATGGAAGCTCAATTCCATCATCAACGACGAGGGCGGCAAGCTCCAGGCTTCACTGGGTTCAAGCGAATCCAACGCTTCACTGTCCATGGGTGTTTACAACAACAAGGAGGACAGAGTTATCCTTATTTTCGAGAGAGCGAAGAAGAAATAAGTTATTGTTCTGATAAGATCACGGCGGACCGCTCCTGACGGGCGGTCCGTTTGTTTTTTGATGAAATGGGGACGGTTCCTTTTTCATCAAAATGGAGAGAAAGGGACAGGTCAGCAATAATTACCCTATCTGTTACCTCAAAAGAGCGTTTTTACGCTGAACCATTTTTTTTTGAACAGTTTGAAGGACAGTCCCTGAAAGTGTCTCCGTAACGGCACTACAGGTACAGTTTGAGGGACAGTCACCCCCGAAGCGAGCAAGCGGTCGCGAGCCCCCGAGCCCGTTTACAAAAAATTCTTAATTAATGTCCGTTTCTGTGGTGATTTTTATTTTTTTATATGCGAAAATATAACATGACTATACTATCCGTAACTATGGGGAGATAACTATGGCTACTAAATTCCTAGTTACCGGCGGTGCCGGACCACTTGGCAAATTGATAATCAGCATGCTCCTTGAGAAGGGCCAGGACGTGAGGATCCTTATGTCCGAACTTGCGGATGTATCAGAGTATAAGGAGAAGAACATCGAGATCTGCTACGGTATATCGACGGATAAGGATACTATGAAGGAGTTCTTTACCCTCGAAGATCCGAGGCATACTGTTCTTATTCATGCTGATGAATATATTTCCCTGTCTGACAAGACAAATCTCAACATGAGAAGAGTCAATGTTACGGGTACCGAGAATATCATCGATATGTGCATTAAGCGTAAGGTTGGAAGGATCGTTTATCTGGGGTCCGCCTATGCTCTCAATCCTGACGTTCAGGGGGAGCAGATGACGATACATTTCGACAGGAATAAGGTTGAGGGCGAGTATGCCAAGACTAAGGCTGAGGCGGCTGCTTTCGTAATGGAGAAGGTTACGCTGAACAGGCTCAATGCCGTGCTCGTTCTGCCTACGTTCATCATCGGTCCCGGTTATGCGGAAGACCATGATATCAATAAGATCCTCAGGGCTTACCTCAAGAACGGAGTCAATCCTATCAAGGAGGGCGGCGGACATGCTTTCGTCGATGTAAGGGATGTGGCTACAGCCATGATCGCACTGGTCGATAAGGGTGAGGCAGGTTCCGGATATATCGTCAGCGGATCTTACAAGACGTCCGATGAATTCTTCCAGGATGTCAATGAGATCAAGGGTATATCAGAGCCCGTTAAGATGACGCCTAAGTGGGTCATGAAGAAGTCTCTTTCCAAGTTCGTTGACACATATTACAGGATCACACATAAGGAGAATCCGAAGAACGTTTATGCACTGTTCCAGGACAATCCGCAGATCATGTATGCTAACCGTAACGATATAATTCCCGAGACGGTAATAAGCTTCAAGGAGACGATCGCCGAGACATTGGGCGAAGACAGTTCCGAGTATGCTCAGCAGGCGGCAGCTGAGGCTGCAGCAGCGGCAGAAGCGAAGGCAAAGGCCGAGGCTGAGGCTGAGGCGAATGCTCAGGAAGAAGCCAGGGCGGAAGAGGCAGCTCCGGTACAGGAGGCTCCTTCTGTAGTGCCTGTATCTGAAACCACTGAAGAAACTATCCCAGAAGAACAGGAGATACACAATAAGCAGCCGGAAGACTCTGATGATGTTTCTCAAACATTTTCAAAGGATCAGGAAGAACAGTAACTTTTATCTAACGGGATAATGACATCTCATTCATTTAGATTATCTGATTACTTGATCTCAGTCCTTATGGGTCTGTTGTATGCGTGCTCGTCTATATTTAGAAGCTATGGTTTTTCTAATGCATATGTTAATGCTTTATTATTTGCAATCAGAGTGCTGTTGGTGTCCGTCTTATTCCTTTTTTTCATATACTTGATTCCCAGGATTCGGCATACTATCATATCAGACGAGTTTTCCTCCCAATCTGCTGTTCAGTATAAATGGAAATATTTTCTGCTGTTTGCGCTTTGCTGGTTTCCTTTTGTTATTATCAGATATCCTGCCGCAATATCACCTGATACTTGGCAGGGTGTTTTTCAGTTCAGACATAACGAGATGAATGGAATTCAGCCAACTCCTTACGTTGTTCTTGTGGGAGTTGCGTTATCATTACTGGGAAACAATGTCGGTATTTGTATTATTTCAATTATTGAGTATTTTGTACTCAGTTTTACATTCGGTAATCTTGCATCTTATTTAAGAACTGTTGGAGTCATTCCTAAAGTGAGACTTCTCCTAATCACAATTTGGATTACATCACCGGTGACGATTGGTTATATAGGTGTGACTATCAAGGATACCTTGTATGCGGCAGGAGTTGTCAATCTTATACTAATACTCATCGAAATATCGAACAATAAAAGGATATCCGCAAATATAATATTTGGAACTGTTGGCTGGGGATTATTGACATGCCTGTCCAGACCTAATGGGGTTTACCTCATGGTCATTGTTGCAGCTTTTTACATGTTTTCTGTTGCGTGCCATAAGATCCCATGGAAACCTGTTCTTGCAATAATTGGAACGGTGATTGTTGGTGTCTTAATTACCCAGACACTAAACTACATATATAGTGTGAGTAAAGATTCGACTAATGCTAAGGAAGCACTTTCTATCCCATTCCAACAGACAGCACGATTTGTCAGAGATTATGAGGAGGATGTAACTGACGAAGAACGGATTATCATTGATAATGTGCTTGTCTATGATGATCTTGCTGATAGATATGATCCAAGAATATCCGATCCTGTAAAAGACAGGTACACTGGAAATAAGGCATATCTCAATGATTATTTCAAAGTCTGGATTAATCAATTAGCTCGGCATCCCGACTGCTATGTAATGGCTTTTTGGGAGCAAAATCATTATCTGTTCGATCCCATAGCTTCCATGAAGAACATATCTTTTATTGAAGGAACAACACGTTTTTGCGAACTGGGCAATGAATTTGACTGTGTCAGTTCGTGGATGTATGAGGACCTTTTCGATGAGCCAGAGTTTTTTGCCCCGGCAAGGAAAGCGGTTGTATCATATTGCATAGCATTAATGAATATTCCAATACCATGGTTTATATCAAATGTTGGTCTCGTATGTATTATGACTTTGTTCTTCTGGCTTATTGCACTGTTTAGGAAAACAAAAAATAGTTTGATCTACTATGTTCCACTTATTGCTACCATTGTGATAACGATGGCGGGACCCGTTGTACAGGGTCACCCCAGATATCTTTTCCCGATAATGTATATGGCTCCTGTGATTCTTATCAAAGGAATCATTGATTCTGATCCGGAATGATACCGGCCTCGTAGAGTGCCTGTGCGAGTCTTGATACAGGCAGTCCCACAACAGAGAAGAAACATCCGCGGATGCCCTGCACAAGCAGGGCTCCGCCATTTTGTATGCCATATGCACCGGCCTTGTCGTAGGGGTCGGAGCTGTCGCAGTAGCGTTCTATGAGCCCCTTCTGATAATCGTCGAGAGGGTTGAAGATAACGTCGGAACACTCGGTAAAAGACTTAACGGAAGACGGTGTCACGATGGCGACGCCGGTTGCCACGATGTGGGTATTTCCGGACAGGGCTGTGAGCATCTTTACTGCTTCGTCACGGTCTGCGGGTTTGCCCATGATCTCGCCGTCCAGTATGACCGATGTGTCGCAGCCGATAACTGCGACGTCCTCGCCTTTGTGAAGATCTGCGACCGCGTGGGCTTTTGCAAGGGCCAGCTGTTCAGAGACTTTGAGAGGGTCAGTGCCGGCAAGAGAGTCTTCCAGCGCACGCTCATCTATATCTGCAGTCTCTATATCAAATTCGGAAACGATAAGATTCATTAACTCTTTACGCCTTGGTGAGGCGCTGGCCAGTATTATTCGCATTTTAGGTCCCTCTCGCAAGTTTTGGTGTTGTATAATTATAAACCAAATGAGAAAGATTTCACTACGGAGGCACAGGTCATGAATACCCTTGTAGGATATGGCAAGAATAAAGTTGAGATAACGATCCCCGATGACAGATACCTTGGCACACTCGTTCCCAACGAGGTGGAGATAGGTCTTACGGGAATGGAGGAAGTGGCAAGGTCACTTCAGGAACCCATCGGAAGCCCGAAGCTCTCCGAGATCGTAAAGCCGGGCGAGAAGGTCGTTATCGTAACATCAGATGTTACACGTCCGATCCCCAGCTACAAGGTCCTGCCGCCCGTTCTCGACGAGCTTTCCAAGGCGGGCATTCCCGACGAAGACATAACAGTAGTATTTGCTCTCGGAAGCCACGGCGGTCATTCGGAGGAGCGCAAGCGCTCACTTGTAGGCGACGCCATATACGACAGGGTGAAGTGCATCGATTCAGACATGGGCAATGTGAAGCGCATGGGTGTGACATCAAGGGGGACGCCGGTGGATATTTTCACGCCGGTCGCCGAGGCAGACAGGGTTATTTGCCTGGGTAACATAGAGTACCATTATTTCGCGGGGTATTCAGGCGGCGCGAAAGCGCTGATGCCCGGAGTATCCACGCGCGACGCCATCCAGAACAACCACAGCAGGATGGTTCAGCCGGAGGCCTGTGCAGGCCGTCTCGAGGGTAACCCGGTCAGGGAGGACATCGAGGAGTCCGGTGCCATCGTGGGTATCGATTTTATCGTCAATGTTGTCCTCAATGAGAAGAAGGAGATCATCAAGAGCTTTGCCGGAGACAGCGTCAAGGCTCACCGGGAGGGCTGTAAGTTCCTCGATTCTTTCTACGCGATAAAGCTTCAGGAGAAGGCTGACATCGTTGTCGTGAGTGCCGGCGGATTTCCCAAGGACATCAATATGTACCAGGCGCAGAAAGCCCTTGATAATGCGAAGCACGCAGTTAAGGACGGTGGCATTATCGTGTGGATAGCGGCATGTTCCGAGGGTCTGGGGGAGAAGCATTTCGAGCAGTGGATGACAGGCCATGAGAAGGCATCCGACATGATCCCTCACATCAAGAGAGAGTTTATACTGGGCGGTCATAAGGCGGCCGCGATCGCTCTGGTGCTGGAGAGGGCGAGGATATTCCTTGTGTCTGAATTTGAGGCCGGCTTTGTGAAGAGCGTGCACCTGGAACCGTATTCCGATGTGCAGGAGGCTGTCGATGCAGCAATCTCTTCTATACCTGACGGCAAAGTTCTGGTCATGCCTTACGGCGGATCAACGCTTCCGAGAGTGGAGTAATGCAGTTTACAGGGATCAGGCTGCCGATAACGGCTCGCTCTCGCTGTTTTGTCTGTGTCCGGAGTTCCTGCTCCTGTTCCTGTGCTTGGTGTTCTTGTGCTTGATGATCGCTGAGTAGACCAGCATTCCGACGATGCTCACAAGTGCTGTAATGGCGAAAGCAATGATCGCCATAGTATAGTTGCCCGCCTCGATGGCCTGTCCGCCGACGGCCGTACCGATAACGGCGGGAAGACGTCCCAGTGTGGCAATTACGCAGAACGCCGACAGTTTCATCTTGGTAAGGCCTGCAACGTAGCACAGCAGGTCCTTGGGACATCCCGGGATAATGAAGAGGATCATGAATATGAAGTTGAGCTTCTCCTCATCTTCGAGGAAGGCAAGCTTCTTGATCTGTTTCTTTGAGAACTGCGTCTCGACGAAATCGCGCCCGAACTTCCTGACAAGCATGAACGAGATGAGGCTGCCGATGAAGGCGCCGATGACAAAGAGCGTAGTTCCGAGCACAGCGCCGAAAGCATATCCGCCCGCCAGTTCCAAAGGTCCCCCGGGGATCACGGTAACGATTATCTGAAGGATCGTGATGCCGATATAGACGACATAACCCCATACTCCGTGGCTTTTGATCCAGGTGGAGAACTGCTGGGGGTCAGAGAGAAAGCGGTAGCTCAGATACCCGACCAGTGCGATTATCGCAATGATCAGGACAATACTGAACACCTTGAAAAAAGTAAGAAAACCACTCTTCTTACCGGTCTTCCTGTCATCCATCCGTATTTCCGTCCTATCCCTTATTGATATTCCTCAAATTGCGGTCAGTATATACATATCGCGGATATTAGTCAATATCCATATCCGTCCCGCATTCGGAGCATTTGTCACTCATATCAAACTGGACATTGCCGCACCTTCTGCATACCCTGGGCTCGAACAGATCCGCATCTGCCTTGGGTTTACTGTCCTCCGGCTTATCCGTCCTGTACTGATAGTCAGCATACCTGTCGTGGATCTTCTCCTCCTGCCACCTGGCATGCATTGCCGCGAAATCCGATGCTTTCTTAAACGCCTTTTTCTCCCTGTAGTAGCAGTAAGCGAACCACAGACCTACAGGCGAGATGCAAATAATAAGCATGGTTATTATCGATGTGAGATTGATCATGCTCTCGAAGCCGTAGAGCATTCCCTTATCGCTGTCCTGCACCGCCACGCAGATCAGGACGATCGCGAAGATCACCGCGATACCGACCAGCACCCCTGCCACAGTAAACGTCTTCCTGTTCAGACGCAGAAACGGGGGTATCTTCTCATACTCCTCGCGAAAAGTACTCTCCAAAAGTTTGTCGTTCTCACGTGTTTTCATAGCTCCATTATACCATAGGGCTCGCGACCACTTGCTCGCTTCAGTCCTCGTCGCTTCGCTCCTGCGGTACGTCCGCTCGCAAGGGCAGCGCTCGCCCTTCGGTGGTTACGAAGCTGGTTACCTTGGTAAGATATTTAACGAAATCCCGACTGAATGCCCGACCTATAGTCGGGATTTCAGTCGGATTTTTGCTTGAAACGGAGCATTTTCCGACTCAGTTTCCGACTTATAGTCGGGGCTCTAGTCGGGATTTTTCACTTGATTTCCTGATGAAGCCTTGCTGGGTTGCCATAGCACCAACTCACGATTTACTGACAGTTTGGGGTAATGAATGTGAGTAGTTTATAACGGCAGATATAACCAGATCCCTGATAATCGTTCATTTGGGGTAACGGATCGACGTCAACAACTGCTCACAGGAACTGATAATGCTAAGAATAAGATCAATACAGTACCCCATATCGCGATAAATGACATGGTTGGGGTAATCCATCAGTCTCCGGAGCAGGATCTCATTACCCCAAAGTGCCGAATCTGACCACATTGGTGCTATTCATACCAATATGATGATCTGACACCATTTGGTTTGATAAGAACCAGCCAATTCGGATAAGTATTCAAACCAAACATAGTTTCCAGACTAATTTGGTTTGATAAATCTTCCTCATGGAGTCCGTAAACAAAGAAGATTCCGGTCACAAAACGGTGATAACAGCAATTCTATCAAACCAAATCACCGGATAACGTGGATTTGGTTTGATTCAAGAGCAGATGCAAGGCACATCCGTCAAACCTTTTCGAGCAATTCACGGTGTTTGGTTTGAATCAACGCTTTTGTGAAAAAGGAACCGTCCCCATTTCACACGCAAACTCCCGAAGCGAGGAAGAACAATTGTCCCGCACCTTTGGAGCCTGCGACGTGCGGGACAATTCTGTTCTTCCTCGCCACTTTGTGCATTTAGCACAACCCGCGGAAACTATCTTTGGTGAATTAGTTTCCACACAAAACTATATGAGGTGTTATCATATAGTCATGGAAACGCAAAAATAATATTGAGTTTCCGAGAACCTGAAAATAGCCAACCAACCCAAACCCACCTAACGAGGCATATCACCATGGGAACCGGATCCTCCGACGAACTAAGACTCAAGATTCTCCTTTCGACCATAGAAGTCTTTAATACCAGAGGAATGCGGTTCACCATGGATGATATTGCTTCCAATATGAAGATCAGTAAGAAGACCATATATACAGTGTATCGAAGCAAGGACGAGATGATGCTGGATATGGTCGATTTTATTTTTGATAATATAGCAATCTCAAAAGGGGCAACTATTGAGAATGATCAGGAGTCGCTGGGAGATAGGATCAAAGCCCATCTCACGGCGATGCCTGATACTTTCGAGAAGATCAATTTTACGGAACTTTTCCAGCTGAGAGATAAGTACCCCGTCGTATATAACAAAGTAAAGATGAGGCTCGAATCGGGTTGGGAGCCTACGATCGCACTCCTTGAGCGCGGGCAGGAAGAGGGGATCATCAAGAAGGACGCCAATCTGGGTGTCTTTAAGATGATGATGGAGACTTCGCTGTCTGCATTCTTCGAGAGTGACATTCTTAAGAAACAGGGCCTTACGTATCAGGAGGGCCTTGATCTTGTTGTTGATATCCTGCTTGACGGGATCAAAGCATAATCCACAGCAATCTTAACAGGAGACCCGACCATGACAGACAGAAGCCAGGTCATCTTTGGCAACAGGATGACGAACCAGACCATAAAAAAAGCCGTCAGATCCAAGAAGAAGTTCATCAGGAAATTCGGTGACGACAGCAGCGCCGACTACAAGGCGTGGACGGAGCTGAACCCGTCGATCGGTGACATCCTCGGCGTATATAACGTGTGTCTGTCAGAGGACGGAAAGCCTGCCGGGGGAGAGGGGACTTTCGATACGGAGAAGGGCATAATCGTGGGCAACATCAGGATGGGATTCGGCCACTACCGCATCTCCATGGCGATGGCTTCCTGCGCACGGGCCCTTGGCTACACACCTTACTGGATGGATCTGAACGGATATCCCCACACCACCTGCACCAAGGTCATCTCCTCACAGAATGATCTTTATTCCCTCGGATCAAGACTGTCCACAAAGAGCAGACTTTTTAACAAGATCGTCTGGGAACCCACTAACTACGAGGGCTTCAGGCAGCTTACATACAATTCCGCAGATCAGAAGAATGCGGAGCTGATGGCGCCCGTGTATAAGAATGTGCCTAAGGATATTCCGGTTGTGGGAACACACGTCTGGCCTGCACAGGCAGCCATCCACGCCGGAATGAAATATGTGGTAAATGCGATTCCCGATAACTGGCCGATGGCGCTTCATTTCGCAGAGGGATCGATCCACACGATCCAGACGCTGAACGCATATCAGGGATACAGGATCTGTAACGGCATGTCAAAGAAGAAGGTGAATAATCCTATGCCTTCAGATTCGCTGGTCTACACCGGTCATTACGTTGACCACGAGCTCGTGGCAAATATTGAAAAAGACTGTGACGCCAGGATAGCCCGCAAGCAGGAAGGAAAGCCCATGAGGTTCCTTCTGACGATCGGCGGCGCCGGCGCCCAGAAGGAAGTCTTTGCGGCGATCATCAACGATCTGCTCCCTGACATCAGAAACAACAAGGCGATGCTCTACGTAAACATCGGCGATTACAGAAATGTTTATGATGATCTTCTGGCGCTCTGTCCCGGAATGGGCGATGTTACGAAGACGCATTTCGATAACTGGGAAGATACGGTGAGGTTCTCGGAAGAGGCGTTCGATCCCGCCACGGAGATCAGCGGCATCCACCTGTTCTGCCACAGCAATATTTTCGAAGCGGTGTACTGCACGAATCTGCTTATGAGGAGCTGCGATGTGCTGGTAACGAAGCCCAGTGAGCTGAGCTTCTATCCCGTCCCTAAGCTCTTTATCAAGAGGATCGGCGGCCACGAGATGTGGGGCGCGATCCACTCTGCAGAATTCGGCGACGGCACACTGGAGTGTCAGGATATACCGCACACACTTCAGATGATCCATCTCTTCAAGGACGAGGATACCCTGCTCCGCAGCATGTGTGAGAGCATCAGGAACAACAGGAAGGCCGGCCTCTACGACGGCGCGTACAAAGCTGTTGAACTGGCCATGAATATGAAGAACAGCCGTAAGGCGTAAGCATAGGGAGGTGAGACACAATGGGAGAACGTAAAAAACTGTCAGGTCTGGAGAAATTCGCCTACGGCATCGGCGCTGTCGGCAAGGACATGGTATATATGCTGTCAGCCTCCTATGTCCTCTATTACTTCCAGGACATCATGGGCGTCTCGGCTATCGCAATGGGCGTTATCCTTCTGATCGCCAGAGTCTTTGATGCATTCAATGACCCCATCATGGGCGTCATCGTCGCGAAAACAAAGACCAGGTGGGGCAAATTCCGTCCCTGGCTCCTTATCGGAACCGTCACGAACGCAGTCGTCCTGGCTGTCATGTTTGCTGCTCCGCCCACACTCGACGGCAAAGGTCTTGTAGCATATGCGGCAATAACATATATCCTTTGGGGCATCACCTACACGATGATGGATATACCTTACTGGTCAATGGTTCCCGCATTTACCGATTCGGGCAAGGAACGTGAGAATCTCTCGGCGCTTGCCAGGTCCTGCGCAGGCGTAGGTTCCGCGATCGTCACCATCATTACGGTAATGGCTGTTGCAGCTATCGGCGGTGCTCTTGCCGATAAGAGGACAAATGCATCGACAGTCGCTTTTGATTCTGCTTCCAACGGCATCATGACGTACGTTGTCGAGATCGATGAGAACGGCAACCCGACTTCAACAATGAAGGAATATGAGACCTCATCACTGACGGTTAATATCGAAGCAGCTGAGAAGTTCTTCAATGGTGTAGAGGTCGCAGATCCTTCCACAGACGAGATTTATGAAGGCGTTATCAATATCAGTTCCTCCAATGCGGATATATCGTACACGATAGGTGATGTTTCTGCGGCAGAGGGAGAAGGCAACGCAGCATTCTACATAGATAAGAAGGACGGGACAAGTTCACTGCTCGTTATCTATGCCGATGCTGAGAAATATGCAAAACTGTCTTCGATGTCAGAACTTACGGGAACCGTGACGATGCATTCCAGGCTCGAAGTTGAGCGTGTCGGCTTCGGATTTTTCGCGATAATCATCGGTGTCCTGTTCATAGTATTTACGCTTATCACATGTATCGTTATAAAGGAAAAGTCATCTGTCGAGATGAAGACGGCAACAGTCGGACAGATGTTCAAGGCTTTGATCCAGAACGATCAGGCGATGGCGATAGTCGTTACCATCGTACTTATAAACATCGCTGTGTATATCACATCGAACCTCCTCATCTATTTCTTCAAATATGATCTCGGAGGCTCTAACTGGCAGGGTAACTACACTCTCTTCAATATGTTCATAGGCGGAGTTCAGATCATCGCGATGATGCTCTTCTTCCCGCTGCTCAGAAGAAAGTTCAAGGCTCTCAGGATATTCTACATGTCGGTAGGTTCCGCGGTTGCAGGATACGGCATACTTCTTGTCATGTCACTCCTTGGTGTCACGAGTGTGTATATGTTCTTCATACCTGGTTTCTTCATCATGGCAGCTGTTGGTCTCCTGAACGTACTTGTAACGGTATTCCTTGCCAACACAGTTGATTATGGCGAATACAAGAATCACAGAAGAGATGAATCCGTTATCTTCTCAATGCAGACATTTGTTGTAAAGCTGGCTTCAGGTATCGCGGCACTTATCGCCTCTGTCTCTCTGGCGGCATTTGATATCCAGGAGGATTCCAAGGGCTTCATGACGGTCAGTATGATGATCGGTGAGCTCAAGGATCTTGTAACCGGTGCCGGCACGGCGATCGATGATATGTCGGTTATCGGACTGAGGCTCGTAATGACGCTGACGCCTATCTTTGTACTTGTTGTTGCGATGCTCCTGTTCAGAAGAAAGTACATCCTCAACGACAGGAAACTGGACGAGATCAATGAGGAATTGAAGAAAAGGTGATGCATTATGATCAGGATAATTCAGGAAGAAACACCATTCTTCATACTTGAGACTGATGATACAAGCTATATGTTCAAGGTGACCGGTACAGGTCATCTTGAGCATCTCTATTACGGCGCGAGGATCAAAGCAGATTCGTCCGACGGTCTCGTCGAACAGCACGAGTTTGCCGAGGGCAACACGAATTCGGTAGATGATGCCCACAGGAATTTCTCGCTTGAGAATATAAGGCTTGAGATGAGCTCTTACGGCAAGGGTGATATCAGGGAACCCCTGATCGAGGTCGTAAATACTGACGGCAGTTCCACCGTGGATCTCAGGTATCAGTCATACGAAGTTTCAAAAGGGAAGGAGGAGCCTTCGGATTTTCCGGGTTCCTACGGAAGTGAGGACGAGGTGGACTGCCTCAGGATCACTCTGGAAGATGAAGAGAACGACCTTCGTCTCGATATGTTCTACTATGTGTATGCAGCATGCAACGTAATAACACGGAGATGCTCTCTCACCAACCGTGGCAAAGACCCCGTCACGGTAGACAGGCTCATGAGCATGCTCATCGACTTTGATGACGGCGATTATAAGATGCACACTTTCACCGGTGCCTGGGCGCGTGAGATGCATAGAACAGAGACACCCATAAAGGCAGGAAAGACAGTTGTATCCTCATACACCGGAACGTCTTCATCCCGGGCAAATCCCTTTGTCATGATCACCGATGGTCTTGCCAATGAGGAATACGGCAAAGTATATGGATTCAACCTTATCTACAGCGGCAACCACTACGAGTGCTGTGAGATGAGCCCCTACGGCAAGATGAGGTTCGTGGCAGGCATCAACCCGGCCGGATTCCGGTGGGTGCTGGAGCAGGGAAAGAGCTTCGATTCTCCTGAGGAAGTCATGACTTTCTCACGGGAAGGGTTCGGGAAGATGAGCCATAATATGCATGATTTCGTAAACACTCACGTCGTCAGAGGTGAGTGGAAGGAGCGTCTTCGGCCCATCCTTCTGAATTCGTGGGAGGCATGTTACTTTAACATCACTGAATCAGGTCTCCTGAAACTGGCGAGACAGGCGGTCAAGATAGGAATCGAGCTGTTCGTCATGGACGACGGATGGTTCGGGGCGCGTAACGACGATACATCATCCCTGGGAGACTGGTATGCCAATAAGAAGAAACTGCCCGGTGGTGTTGAGGGCCTCTGCAGAAAGATAAGAGCGCTGGGAATGGACTTCGGCATCTGGGTGGAACCCGAGATGGTCAACGAGAACAGCGAACTCTACCGCGCCCATCCCGACTGGGTCATAAGGATACCATCCAAAAAGCACTCCGTAGGACGCAATCAGATGATCCTTGATCTCACGCGACAAGAAGTGCAGGACTTCATAATCGACATGATGACGGGACTCCTGTCGTCATGTGAGATATCCTACATAAAATGGGATATGAACAGGACGTTCACGGATATATTCTCCGCGGCTCTTCCTGCCGACAGGCAGGGCGAGGTGATACACCGCTATTACATGGGTCTTTACCATGTGATGAACGTGATCACGAAGAAGTTTCCCAAGGTGCTGTTCGAGGGGTGTGCGGCAGGCGGCAACAGGTTCGATCTCGGCATACTGTCATACTTTCCGCAGATCTGGGCCAGCGACGATACGGATCCTCTCGTGAGGGCGGAGATACAGACCTCCTACAGCTACGGATATCCCCTGAGCACCATCGCGTGCCACGTCTCAGATTCGCCTAATCACCAGACACTCAGAAGGACACATTCCACTACAAGATTCAATGTAGCTGCTTTCGGAGTGCTCGGGTATGAATCTAACCTCTGCGATATGCGCAAAGAGCAGCTGGAAGGGTACGCCAAACAGATAGCATGCTACAAGGAATGGCGGCAGACCATGCAGTTCGGACGGTTCTACAGGATCCTGAAGATAGACGAATCTCTGGGAAGAAACAGTTCAGTCATCACGCCGACGGGCGGCCGTCATCTGGAGTGGTGCGCCGTATCTGAGGATAAGAGTCTGGCCCTCTCCATGATACTTCAGCTCATGGTGGTGCCCAATTCACAGAGTGCTGTGGCGCGGCCGCGGGGACTCGATCCGGATGCTCTGTACGAATGGGAGAACAGGAAGCTCAGTTACAGCATTCTGGATTTCGGGAGTCTTGTTAATACATCTGCTCCGATCCACATAAGGGCGGATGGACATAATCACCATATTCTTGACAGATTTGTCCGTATGCCGGGGGAGGATGAGAGGCATAAAATGTACGGAGATGCTATAATGAATGCAGGTGTGCACCTGAAATCCGCTTTCGCGGCGGTAGGGTACGACGACCAGGTGAGATTCTATCAGGATTATGCCACCAGGATATATGTGATAAAGCGGGTTAACGATGGACAGCAGTTGTAATAACGTATTAGGCAGCAGGGAGGAATTCGATCAGGTCTGTTCACAGATCAGGCGTGATGTTGACTTCGATTCCATGTTCAATTCGATACTGCTCCTGGAGATCAGGGATAGTGTGCTGGTGAAGGAGCGATTGGGTTCCCTCGGTTACGATGCCATGATCGGACACCTGACCATGATCATCGAGAGTCATCTTGATGAAGACAAGATCGCATCATATTACGACGACGGACTGTTTATTGTGGCACTCCACAACGTTAAGTCATATGAGGATGTGACTTCCTTCGCGAAAGCAGTTACAGGGGATTTCGACAGGGAATATGCCGCAGAGAACATAGGACTGATAGCGGCGGCTTCCACCTGCGACCACAATCCGAAGAACGGTTACCGGTGTGCATTTGACAAAGCTTTTGAGGCTCTTGAAGAGCTGCGCGGATCTGACAGCAGATTCAGATATGTTGGCGAGAGTAAGGAGGATATGACGTGGCAACTATCCACAGCATCACAAAACTGACAGACAAGAAATACGTTAACCTTTACGAACTTGACGGAATGAATTCCAAGGGATACAAATCCCATTATCTCATCGCGTCAAGGTCGGATTCCATCGAAGGACTTAAACTGATATCACACAGGGCACAGCCCGACGCAGTGGCGATCTACGCTGTCTGCGACGACAAGGTGGTACTGGTCAAACAGTACAGATATGCTATCAACGGATGGATCTATGAACTCCCGGCAGGACTTGTGGAGGATGGTGAGGACTACCACGATACGGCCGTCCGCGAGATGAAGGAAGAGACCGGAATGGAACTTCAGGTAATCAAGGTGGATCCCATGATCGAGAAAGCAGGCTTCACATCGGTCGGAATGACCGATGAGGCCACCGCTACAGTTTACGGATATGCGTCAGGTGAGATTACTAATAAGTTTGAAGAGGCAAGCGAGGAGATCGAGGTAGTCCTGGCCGATAAGGAAGAGTGCAGAAGGATCCTTAAGGAGGAGACAGTTGCTGTTATCTGCCAGTACCAGCTGATGCATTTCATCGCGGACGAGAAGCCGTTCGGATTTTTGGATAGTTTCAAACAATAAAAGTGAGCGTTCGGTCGCGAGCCCTGTTCATTGACAAATCCCCCTGCGCGTGATTAAATAAGCGCTATGAAGAAGGATATCTTTACAAACGCATACTTTGGCTTTAGCTTTTACTTTTACTTTGGTGACAGTGACCGAAGCGATTTGTGTGCGTAAGAAGAACGAACAAAGATAACAACAATGCCGCACGGATCGCTGAGATGACCGGGCGGCTTTTTACTGACAGGAGGAAATAGAACATGATCGCACAACTTAAGAACACGGCAACCCCTACCGAGATAGAGATGCTCGTCTCATGGCTGGAGAAGAAGGGCGTCAAGGTTACGCCGATCCACGGTGAGTACTGCACCATTCTGGGTCTTGTCGGAGACACGACAAAGATCGATATCGACGTGCTGGAGAGCATGAGCATCGTCGAGGCGGTGAAGCGTATTTCCGAACCTTTCAAGGCGGCTAACAGGAAGTTCCATCCGGAGGATACGGTCGTTGATATCGGAGGTGTCAAGCTGGGCGGCGGGAATTTCGCCATCATCGCGGGACCGTGTTCCGTGGAGTCCGAGGAGCAGATAATCACGACTGCGAAGGCGGTAAAGGCTGCAGGCGCCACACTACTGAGAGGCGGTGCTTTCAAGCCGAGAACGTCACCTTATGACTTCCAGGGCCTTAAGGAAGAGGGACTGAAGCTTTTGCTCGAGGCTAAGAAGGAGACGGGGCTTCCCATCGTTACTGAGATCATGGCGATCCATCATCTGCCGCTGTTCGAGGACATCGACTGCATTCAGGTGGGTGCGAGGAACATGCAGAATTTCGAGCTGCTGAAAGCGCTGGGAAAGACAAATAAGCCTGTCCTGCTGAAGCGCGGCATGTGCGCCACGATGAAGGAGCTCCTGATGAGCGCCGAGTATATCATGAGCGAGGGCAACCCGAACGTTATCCTGTGCGAGCGCGGTATCAGGACTTATGAGACATATACGCGCAATACTTTCGATCTGTCCGCGATCCCGATGCTGAAGGAACTTACACATCTTCCTGTTGTAGCAGATCCTTCCCATGCCACCGGCAGGGCGTCTCTCATCAGGCCTATGGCAATGTCTGCGACGGCTGCAGGCTGCGACGGTCTCGAGATCGAAGTACATCCCAACCCGAATGAAGCTATGAGCGATGGCGCACAGTCGCTGAAGCCCGAGCAGTTCGTCGAGGTCGTGGAGGCTGTTAACAGGGTAAGGAGCATACTGTAAGACGTCACCCCTTGTCGGCACATATTTTATTAATTATAATATTTGCATCATGATCGGGGAGTGTGGCCTGCATGCTTAAAGACAGATTAGACAAATGGGAATTGCCCTTTGACTTTGACAGGAAATCCGGCCCTAAGGGCGGAACAATCGGACTGGTGGGACTGGGACTTATCGGAGGGTCTTTCGCGAAAGCATATAAGACAAGAGCCCCTCAGTTCACGGTATATGCCACAAACAGGACGAAGTCAACACTTCAGCGTGCCATCGACGAAGGGTTCGCAGACGGTGTGCTGGACGAGAATACCATCCCCGAATGCGACCTGATACTGATCAACCTCTTTCCTGAGGCGGCGATCAAATATATCAGCGAGAACAAGCAGTTTTTCAAGCCCAATACCATTGTTGCCGACACATGCGGCAACAAGCGCGGCATCTGCGAAGCCGGCTTCAGGCTTGCCGAGGATGAGGACTTCTGCTTTATCGGCGCGCATCCCATGGCGGGCACCCAGTTCTCGGGCTACGGCAACTCCAAGGAAGACATGTTTGACGGGAGTTCACTGGTGCTGGTTCCCACGCTTCACAGCGAGTTCGATATCACGCCCCGTCACGAGATGATAATATCAAGGCTCCGCACACTTCTGGCGCCTATCGGATTCGGTGAATACAGAGTCACAGATGCGGCTACCCACGACAGGATGATCGCATATACATCACAGCTCG
Organism: Ruminococcaceae bacterium YRB3002; assembly: GCA_900099715.1. GTDB lineage: Bacteria > Bacillota > Clostridia > Saccharofermentanales > Saccharofermentanaceae > Saccharofermentans. The sequence goes on from FMTG01000023.1 coordinate 33,733, forward strand.
GACATATCATGGCCAGCAGCTATGTAAGGAATCCCGCCGCTCTCGAGAGCTACGGGTTCAAGGGCGGAAGCTGGAGGGACATGACGAGGATCGCCTACTGCAATTCCGCGATGTGGTCTGAGCTTTTTATCGAGAATAAGGATAATCTCACGGTCGAGATAGACAATCTCATCTCTGAGCTCCAGAAGTTCAGGAGAGTAATAGACGAGAGCGACAGCGAGACGCTTAAGGCTCTGCTGGAAGAGGGATCCAGACGCAAGGAGATGACAGACCATAATGAGTGAGACGCGTATTCATGTAAAGGCTTCGAGAGAATATGATGTGGTGATCGGGACGGGTCTTATCTCAAGAGCCGGAAGCCTTATGAAGGAGGCAGTTCCCAAGGCCACAAAGATCCTCATCGTCAGCGAGACTAACGTGGCTCCGCTGTATCTGGACACAGTAAGGGAATCTCTGACCGGAGAAGGTTTTGAGTGTGTTGAATATGTCTTCGAAGCAGGTGAACAGAGCAAGAATATAGACACTGTTGCAGGCATGTGGGGCGTCATGGCAAAGGCCGGCTTCACAAGGACTGATGCGGCAGTAGCTCTTGGCGGCGGTGTTACAGGCGATATGGCCGGTTTTGCAGCAGCCACGTTCTTAAGGGGCATACAGGTCGTTCAGATCCCCACGTCACTTCTGGCCCAGGTTGATGCTTCCGTCGGCGGCAAGACCGGAATAGACCTTCCCGAAGGCAAGAATCAGGTTGGCGCGTTCCACCAGCCTTCCATGGTGATCGAGGATATAGAATGCCTCGGCACACTGTCAGAGGACAAGTTCACTGAGGGTCTTGGCGAAGTCCTCAAGTATGCTTTCATCATGGACACTGAGCTCTACGGGATGCTCTCTGAATACATGGCGGAAGGCAAGGCGGCGAACCTTCAGCATGACAGGGAAATGCTCATTAGAACTGTCACAAAATGCGTGGAAGATAAAGTGGATGTGATCACCGGCGATGAGTTCGATACGGGCAGGAGACAGATCCTGAACTTCGGTCACACCATAGGTCACGTTATCGAGCGTAACAGCGGATTTACAAAGGACCACGGCGTATGTGTTGCCATGGGCATGGGCATCATGACCGGCAGGTCACTGGCAGCAGGGCTTATGGATCAGGACACACACGATAAGATCATCAGCCTCATAAAGGGCTACGGCCTTCCTGTGACTGATGATATAACGCCTGAGGACGCCGTATCCGGCGCCATGAACGATAAGAAAAAGAGGGGCAATACCATATCTCTCATACTTGTAAACAGGATCGGTGAGGCCGAGATCGTGCCGATGACACCGGAACAGATGCTGGAATTTCTCACCAGGGGGTAATTTTTTTTGATAATCTCACTTCACAACAGAACACTTAACCTTGACATAGACGCTCCCGTCTCCAAGTCCATCGCACACCGCGAACTGATCGTCAGGACATTCTGCTCGGTCTTCGGGCACAGGGGCGAGACCACTTTCGACATTCTCCTTCCGGAGCAGGATGACAGCGTCGACATAAGCGCCACAAAGGAGTGCCTCCTGAGCCTCCTGGACTATAAGAACAAGGACACCATCGTCCTTCCATGCCGCGAAAGCGGTTCCACGCTTCGCTTCATGATCCCCGTTGCTTCTGCTTTCCTGGCGGTGATGGACGCCTCTGACAAAGAGCTTGTTTTCGCGACGGAGGGAAGGCTTTACGACAGGCCGCTTGACGATCTTGCCAGATGCCTTGAGCCCCATGGCGTGAAGATCACGGGCAACGATGAGGACCGCACCATTCATGTGACCGGCGAGATGAAGCCCGGCGTGTTCGTGATCGACGGCAGCGTATCCTCCCAGTATATCTCCGGACTCCTCATGGCGGTCCCGATGTTCGAGACTACAAGCAGGATCGAAGTGACAGGCGAGATGAGTTCCATCCACTACATCGGACTCACCATCGAGGCGCTGTTCAAGTACGGGGTGAGGATCGAGAAGAAGGATAATTATTTCGAGATGAGGGAGGAGGATTACTGCTACAGGGAAGTTACGATCCCTTCCGGCGACCTCAAAGTGGAGGGCGACTGGTCAGGCGGCGCGTTCCTCATCTGCCTCGGACTGCTTCTGGAGGACGGCAGCATCAGGATAAAGGGGCTTGATATCAACTCGTCCCAGGGTGATGTGGCTATCGTGGATTTTCTCGAGGAGCTGGGGATACAGCTGACGTATGAGGGCAACGACATCATCGCGGCAAGGCCTGCGAAGATCGTACCCATGGATATGGTGGAATACGACTGCAGGGACATCCCGGATATCGTTCCGTATATGGCGGTGCTGTCGGCGGTTTACAGCAGCAGGACTATACTCCACAACGTGGGAAGGCTGAAGGTCAAGGAGTCCGACAGGCTTGAGGCGGTAAGAGAATGCCTCGGGAAATTCGGATATACAACATCGCTGGCTGACGAGGGTGAGACTCTTGTAATACTCGGAGGAATGGTTCCCGTCCGGAGCAAGAAGCCTGTCAGGCTGTCATCCTACAACGACCACAGGATGGTCATGACGGCTGTCCTTCTGGCGGCTGCCATGTCAGGCGATGTGGAGATCGATGACATCAACTGCGTGTCCAAGTCTTTCCCGGGACTGATAGACATCATAAAGAAATACATGGCTCCGTCGCCGATGCAAAGTGTTTACAGGGGTGACGTTCTGAAGCTCACCATCTACGGCGAATCTCACAGCAAGAGGATCGGCGTGTATATCGAGGGGCTTCCGGGTGATGTGGAGATCAGTTCGGGATATGTGGCTAAGGTGATGAAGAGAAGAGCGCCCGGCCAGAACAAGTGGTCAACGCCAAGAAGCGAAGAGGACAAGGTCATATTCGAGAATGAGGCGGAGAGGGTTCACGGCTACATCGTTAACGCGAATACGAAGCCGAAAGACTACGATCCCATCGCGAATACGCCCAGGCCGTCACATGCCGATTATACGGCGAGACTCCTGTATGGCGACGACGCGGCGAAGTCCGGCGGCGGAATATTCTCTGGCCGAATGACGGCACCTTTGTGCATAGCCGGCGCCATTGCCAAATGCGAGCTGGAGAAGAGGGGAATAAAGATCTACTCGCATCTTCTTCAGGTTGAGGAAGTCAGCGATGTAGGATACTACGAGGGTTTCTCCGAGAAGGACATCGCACAGGTCCCCGCCAAGGAATTCCCGGTAATAGACGATTCATGCGGCAAGCTGATGATAGAGGCTATATCGCGTGCGCAGAAGGACGGTGACTCGGTCGGAGGCGTGATAGAGACAGTTATCTACGGCATGCCCGGCGGCATCGGTGGACCGCTGTTCGACGGTATCGAGGGCAAGATAGCGCAGATCATCTACGCGATACCTGCGGTCAAGGGTGTGGAGTTCGGATACGGATTCGAGTCGTCCTACCTGAGAGGTTCCGAGAACAACGATCCGTTCGTCATGACAAAGGACGGACATGTGACGATCGAGAATAACAAATGCGGCGGAATCTTAGGCGGCATATCCGTGGGAGGCGGTGTACCCGTCGTCTTCTCGACGGCCATCAAGCCTACGCCATCCATCGCTGCGGAACAGAAGACCGTTGATCTTGTTACACGTAAGAATACGACAGTCAAGGTGCCCGGACGCCACGATCCGTGTATAGCACCGAGGGCGGTTCCCGTTGTCGAATGCGCGGCAGCGATCGCCATTTACGATATGATCCTGAGCAAAGGGGAGATAAGCGATGAGTCATGATATCAATGAATTAAGAAGTGAGATAGACAAGATCGATCTTGGTCTTCTTGACCTGATCGAACAGAGGATGGCGGTGAGCCGCAAGATCGGTATATGCAAAAGGGAGATGGGCAAGGATATTCTCGATACGTCCCGCGAAGCAGACAAACTGGCATCGCTTCAGGCCAATGCCGGATTCGAGAGCAGGGAGTACATAGACGATATCTACCGGACCATATTTGAAGTGTCCAGAGACCATCAGAAGAAGCCTTGCTTCGGTCTTCTGGGACGCACTCTGGGTCATTCATATTCACCGCAGATACACAGCCTTTTTACGTCGGATTATTCATACACTCTGATCGAGCGTGAGCCGGAGGAACTTGATGAGTTATTTGCTTCACGCATCTACGGCGGATTCAACGTTACCATTCCCTACAAGAAAGAAGCGTTCGCCAGATGTGACGTAACTGATGGTGCGTCAACGGAGACGGGAAGCGTCAATACTGTCGTCTTCGGTGAGGACGGTAAGATCTACGGATACAATACCGACTACTACGGCTTCATGTACATGCTGAGATCATCAGGCATTGACCCTTCCGGCAAGAAGTGTCTAATCCTTGGAACAGGCGGTGCCGCATGTGCCGTTCTGTACGGTCTCAAGACCATGAACGCCGGCGATATCAAGAGCTGCGATCTGGAGACGGAGATCAACTACAGCAACGTGTATGACATCTGTAAGGATGCTCAGATAATCGTAAACTGCACCCCAGTGGGAATGTATCCCAAGGTGGACGGATGTGTCATAGATCTTGATAAGTTCTCCTGCCTTGAAGCTGTCGCTGATGTGGTCTATAACCCGTCGAGGACAAAGCTCCTCCAGGAGGCTTCGAAGAGGGGACTCAAGACAGCCGGCGGACTCTCGATGCTGGTGGCACAGGCCTACAAATCCAGCAGGTTCTTTGTTGGTGACAATGAGGGTGCAGAGATGATAGATGAAGCGGCAGAAGAGGCTATTGCCGGAGTCGTACGAAAGCTCGAATCACAGATGCGCAACATCACCATAATCGGCATGCCCGGCTGCGGCAAATCAATGCTGGCCAGAAGGCTCGCAGCGCGTACGGGAAGACCTCTTGTAGATCTGGATGCGGCATATACCGAGAAGATTGGAGAGACACCTGCAGAGACTATCAAGGCTAAGGGGGAAGAGGCTTTTCGCCTTAATGAGACGGAGGTCGCCAAGGAGTATCTGGTCAAGTCGGGCATGATAATCTCCTGCGGCGGAGGCATCGTCACACAGCCGCGCAATGATTTCTATCTCAAGTGCAATTCCAACGTCATATACCTCGACCGTCCGCTGGAGATGCTGGCGTCCAAGGACAGACCGCTGACTCAGGCAAACGGCGTGGAGAAACTGTACGAACAGCGTCACGCGCGCTACGAGGAACTGGCGGATATCCGCATCTCCCTTGACAGGTTCGAGAGCAAGACCGACTTCTTCAATGAAGCGGTGAAGATCATCAACAAAGGGGGCGTGTCACTGTGAGATTACTTGTTCTGAACGGTCCAAATCTGAACATGCTCGGTATCCGCGAACCGGATATCTACGGCGCTGATACGTATGAGGGGCTGCTGAACCTGATAAAGGATCACTGCGCTGAGATCGGCGTTGATGTGGAATGCAAACAGAGCAATCACGAGGGCGACCTTGTTGACTATATCCAGCAGGCGTATTTCGATAAGGTTGACGGCATCGTTATCAATCCCGGGGCATATACCCACACGTCCATTGCGATACTTGACGCCCTCAAGGCAGTAAAGATACCCGTAGTGGAAGTGCACATCTCGCATGTGGATGAGCGTGAGGAGTTCAGACAGGTATCCTATGTCTCGCTTGTGGCATGCAAGAAGATAATCGGACGCGGCATCAACGGGTATATCGATGCTATCGACCACCTGGTGAACTGTGTGTTAAAATAATTTCCGTAAGTGCTTTTTGGAGAGGAGAATCGCATTATGGCAAACCGTTCTGTACAAGTAGTTTTCGATAAGATTCCGGAGAGTCTGGAGGAGTTCAAAGCCCTCCCTCAGGCAGCACAGACAAATGAATTCGAAGTGGCAGCGCTGACCGTGCTGGCACTGTGCGTCTATCCCAAGGACAGTGAGCTGTCTCTCGCCATGCTGGACGTTCTGAGAGGACCCCGTCCGCTGAGCGTTTACGATAAGCAGTTCATCCGCGACAGGTTCTGTGACAAGGATTATGTGCCGAGATCTTTCTTCGCCGGATCCACTCCCGACAACGATTACACACCATCAGAACCCCTGACGATCGCCGTCGAGGACAACCCCTATTCATATCAGGACGAAGGCTATGCCAAGCTCTTCCTCAAGTCCGGCGGTGCAGATTCACTCCGCCCCGTCCAGCTCCGCCTCGCGAAAGACGGAAAGTGGTACCTCTGGGAGCAGTTCCTCCTGTCAGACATAAGGCAGCCCGAATCATCCAATCCCTGGGCGTAAGTCAGCCATATGGTCCACGTAGTTCTTTACGAACCTGAGATAGCACCCAATTGCGGTAACATAATGCGCACCTGTGTAGCCTGCGGGTGCGCACTTCATATTATCGGTCCCACGGGCTTCGACCTGAACAGCCCGAAATTCCGCCGCGCCACCACAAACCACATAACCTGGGCAGACTACAGAATGTACGGTTCCTACGATGAGTTCATGGCATCTGTTGCTCCCGGTGCCGAGTTTTTCTTCATGACAAGATACGGCAAAGTTCCGCCGTCATCCATAGACTTTAAGAGCGTTGATGCAGCCGGTTCAGACATATATCTGCTGTTCGGCAAAGAGAGCACCGGAATACCCTACGATATCCTGAGGGCTCATCTCGACCGATGCTTCAGGATCCCCATGGCACCGGAGTGCCGGAGCCTCAATCTGTCCAATGCGGTGGCGATCACCATCTACGAAGTAATGCGCCAGCTTGGGTATCCGGGTCTGTCATCAGTTGAGGTCCAGAAAGGCGAGAACTTCCTGGAGGAACCGGAGTCATACGACATTCTGGGTTCGTGACCGCTTGCTCGCTTCAAGAGTCGCTCGCCCTTTGGCAACTGCTGAACTCGCGAATGTGAAAAGGGGACTGTGAAAAGGGGACGGTTCCTTTTTCACAAAAGCGTTGATTCAAACCAAACACCGTGAATTGCTCGAAAAGGTTTGACGGATGTGCCTTGCATCTGCTCTTGAATCAAACCAAATCCACGTTATCCGGTGATATGGTTTGATAGAATTGCTGTTATCACCGTTTTGTGACCGGAATCTTCTTTGTTTACGGACTCCATGAGGAAGATTTATCAAACCAAATTAGTCTGGAAACTATGTTTGGTTTGAATACTTATCCGAATTGGCTGGTTCTTATCAAACCAAATGGTGTCAAATCATCATATTGGTATGAATAGCACCAATGTGGTCAGATCCGGCACTTTGGGGTAATGAGATCCTGCTCCGAAGACGAAAGCATTACCCCAACCAGGTCATTTATCGCGATATGGGGTACTGTATTGATCTTATTCTTAGCATTATCAGTTCCTGTGAAAAGTTATCGACATCAATACGTTACCCCAAATGAACGATAAACAGGGATCTGGTTATATCTGCCGTTATAAACTACTCACATTCATTACCCCAAACTGTCAGTAAATCGTGAGTTGGTGCTATGGCAACCCAGCAAGGCTTCATCAGGAAGTCAAGTGAAAAATCCCGACTAGACCCCCGACTATAAGTCGGAAACTGAGTCGGAAAATGCTCCGTTTCAAGCAAAAATCCGACTGAAATCCCGACTATGAGTCGGGCATTCAGTCGGGATTTCGTT
>FMTG01000006.1:0-88783 GCA_900099715.1 Ruminococcaceae bacterium YRB3002
TGTCACTGACACCAAATAACGCTCAGAATTAGCTCTAAATCGCCGTTGCGCATAGTTTGGCTGTTAGGAGTCAAGGATTACTATTTCATTCAACGGGCTGTCAGATCAACCAATCCGGACAGATCATTGACCGTGTAATCCTGTCCGTAATCCCTATCCTCGTCAGTCCTGAAGAAAGAATAGAACTCTCTCTTAATATCATTGAGAAGGTGCTTGCTGATCCCCGTTCCGTCGAGGATCTCAGCAAATATTTCGTCCGAAGTTACTTCCTTCTCTCTCGGGTTGATCCTGGTATTGTACCTTGTCAGAACACTTACTATGTGATCGTATTCCTCTTCCGATACAGCAATACCCAGATTCCTTGACACCGTCTCGAAAGCAGGTCTGTACAGCCCGGACCAATTAAGCGGAACCGGATAGTAAGTTAATGTCTGCCCTATATCAAAAACGATCGCAGAGAACAGCATTAATTCATGTTTGTGAGAATGTGCAGAGTAGCTACTCCTTTGGGCTGATCATTGTCTTTTTTGGGGGGGTGACTCCATTCGCTACTGCGGCTTTATGGAGCGCACCACTATTCGCGCTCTTGTTAGACCACAGATTATAAGATGTTGTGAAAGTTTTGAGGGGATTGAAATCATTTAAGCTATCTTCAATATAGTCGACAACACTGCCGCCACAGACTAATCAAGTGGTGGTATTTCACACATTCATAACAGCATCAGCTCTTACGTACAGCGTCTTGCGTCCTGCGCCTATCCGGATAAGATAACCTTCATCAACAAGTTTCTTTAATGCTGATTCTACGGAAGAACTTCCTAAACTCGGACATAACGTCAAGATCTCCTGCTTGGAAAACTTTCCGAGTCTTTCAGTTACACAGGCTTTAACAATGTCGTAAGAAGTGCTTTTGGCGCCGGCACCATGAACAATATTCACCCTGTTCTCAAAATCGCGATAGCACGCAAGGATTATCCCCAGCATGTATTTAATAAATGGCTTGGGATCATTTTGTCCTTCGTGCCAGTTCATATCCGCTCTCTGCAAAGCATCGTAGTATGCTTCCTTAGTGTCCGCAATGGCTTTCTCGATACTTATATACTGACCAACATGATATCCGCATCTGTTGAGGAGCAGAAGTGTCAGCAAACGGCTCATTCTTCCGTTGCCATCACTAAAGGGATGAATACACAGAAAGTCGAGAAGAAAACACGGAATTAAGATCAACTCATCAACTGATTCCCTGTCCAACTCTCTTTGGAAGCTCTCACATATCTGATCAATCGCATCCGGTGTCTCGTATGGTTCCAACGGTTTGAACAAGACTATCTTCTCTCCGGTTTCAGTAACCAAATCAATCTCATTTGGAGTAGTCTTGAACTGACCGGCATAAGATATATCCGTATATCTCAAAAGTTCTTTGTGAAGCTGAAGGATATCATTCCTTCTCACCGGAATCGCCTCATAATTCTCGTGAATCAGAATTAGTACATTGCGATAACCAAGAATCTCTTCCTCGTCCCGGTTTCCAGGCGTTGTTTTATCTGCTACCAACTGCTTCAGTCTCGAATTAGTGGTAATTATGCCCTCGATGCGGTTTGATGCCTCAGTACTCTGCACTTTGGCTATCTCAATAAGGCGGGTTAGTTCAACAGGTTTCTGACGAAGAAAAAGCTCCTGTTTTCCCTTGAATTCATGGATCTTCGAGATATAGGATATTATCTCGTTATCCCAGGTCCGATCAGCCAATGCGGAATAGTCAAATTGTCTCATCTGATAATAGTCCTTTCTCCCAGCTTGTACAGTTTTCTCCCAAATTATAGTCATATCTGGGAGAAAGTGCAATGGTTTTGGGATAAGGAAGTATTAGCAAATCTTTTCCGATCTTAGATTACTTTGCGGGCTCCCATTTACAGCGCACTGGCGAGACGATCGAACCGTCTTTCTTCATTTCTGCCATTGCCTTATCTACGGCTTTTCTGTCAAGTCCTGTAAGTTCCGCAATCTTGCCTGCGTTAAGAGGCTCTCCGGCCTTTCTCATAGCTTCCAAAATAGTCTTCTTCTCGTCCATGGTAATGCCTCCTTGTTATTCTGATGATCTATTCCAACACTGCACCGGATAGCTGTAATATACTGTTCCATCACAGTATTACCTTTAACTATAAACAAGCACTTGTACCACTTAGCAAACACCATATGCTTGATCATCTCATCAATCATACGATAACCCGTACGGCCAACCAGACAAACCGCCCATATCATAAATGATCTGATATCCGAATTCGTCCAAAGCATTTGCTGCTAACGAACTTCTTTTCCCTGTGCGGCAATAAACCATGACGGGAATTGTCTTATCGGGAACAACACTTTCGGCAAAGACCCTTCCCTCTGATTTGGGAACGTCGATAAGTAAAGATAACGGCAGATTGACAGCATTTTCGACATGCCCCGTAACATATTCGCATTCTTCCCTGACATCTGCGACTGTTATCAGGGCAGTTTTTTCCATAATATTCTTTGCTTCATCGAAATTAGTATTTACGATCATCCCTGAATCTGCCTGTTCTGACGATACTCTTCCATATAGCTCCGATTGATCTCTGCAATCTCCCTTTTACCGTCAATATAATCCTGATAGATATCCCATGGCGAGCCACCGCCAAGCCAGCAAGAGGAACAGTTCTCACACCCGCCGCCACAATCAAGAGAAGAACGGATTATCTCTTCTCTTTCTTCGCGTGTAGTATCCTTGATCAGAATTGATTTCATTGCAGATCCCCCATCTCCGAATTGATCAGATCTTCATTGGCCGCCATTGCCTGCAAAGTCAAAGTCAGCAGTTTATCAAGTTCCCACCCGAGCTGTTCTGCACCACGTTCGATAACTTCTCTGGAACACCCCGCCGCAAATCCTTTGCTCTTATACTTTTTCTTCAATGACTTGAGTTCCATGTCTTTCGTACTCTTTGACGGACGCATAAGTGCAGCTGCCCAGATAAGGCCTGTAAGTTCATCCGCAGCGAAAAGCACCTTTTCCATCTCATGAACGGGCTCGACATCTATGGTCTTGCCACAGCCGACAGTTATACCATATCCATGTGAGCATACAGCATGGATCACATCATCACCGATCCCATTCTCACGCAAAAGTTCAGGAGCCTTAAGACAGTGTTCTTCAGGATACAGTTCAAAATCAATATCATGAAGCAAACCTACAATACCCCAGTATTCGGCATCATCGCCATATCCCAATTCAGCGGCATACCACTTCATTACAGCCTCAACAGTCAGCGCATGCTGAATATGGAATGGATCTTTATTGTATTTTCTCAGCACTTCAAAAGCTTTGTCCCGCGTGATCATAATAGCTGCTCCTGAATAGTTTTATATAATTCTAATACACAAACCTACTCAGTCAATAGGTTTTAGATTCCGGCAAGTGATTACGGGATTACATTCAATGTTAAGCAAGGAAATTCATAACAAGCGCCACCATTATGTCTTTCTCTTCCGGCCGTGACTCCGCGATCATAAGTGTAATTGCTACGAGAGCTCCATCACTTATTCGTTTATGTCCATCCTTATACAACACTTGGTTTTTGCTTAAGAATTCCAAAAACAACGATGCTGCGATCCTTTTGCAACCATCGGCAAAGGGATGATCTTTGATCATAAAATACAGCAGGTTAGCAGCTTTCTCTTCTATCGAAGGATGCACTTCCTCTCCAAAAGCACTCTGATATATAGCAGCGATTATCCCTTCAACCTTACCCTTCTCACGTTCAAACCCGAAAACATCAGAGTCGAAAGAATACCTCATAGCTTCTACCAATCTGCAGCAATCTTCATATGTAATCCTGTAAGCAGGTTTTGTTCCTTCGGGTTTACCAACACACTGGTGATCGTATTGATCCAAAAGGGTCAGGGCATCAGAATACAGATTAACCGCCTTGAGCACATCAGCTTCCTCACTGTCGAGAGCATCAGAGATCATGCGTGTCTGTATATCGACCGTCCTCTCCAGAGCCTTCAAACGCTTCTCGTTGATCGCATAACCTTGTATCGTATATTGCTTCAGAATACTGTTTGCCCATCGCCTGAACGCAATACCACGCCTGGAATTAACACGATAGCCAACGGAAAGGATCATATCGAGATTATAGATCTTCGGTTTACGGCCACCGGCACTTTTATCGGAAAAACCGATAGAAGTCCCATCAAGCTCACCGGAATCAAGGATATTGTTGATATGCTCGCTTACCGTAGCTTGGCTGACATCAAACAAAACCTCAATCTGTTTCTGTGTCAGCCAAACAGTTTCCTTATCGGGATCAAATTGGACCTCGATATTAATATCACCATCTGTAAATAAAACTAATTCGTTCTTCATAAGTACTATCTCCAGATCATAGAGGAAATCTATCCACAAATATTATATCAGAATACCAAGTCAATGCTTGTAAGCGAATTGAGTTCTTCTGAAAACCTTACCGCAGTATGAAGAACAATTAAGCAGCCCCCACGCGCAGTTAAGTCCGACGAAATGAGAACTCCCCACTTGTTCTGCTAGTTCCGCAGGTGCTTTGCACCGAGGACCTGTTCGACGCCAAGAACAAGTGGGGAGTTCGAATCTGGTGCGGATGGCGGGACTTGAACCCGCACGATCTTGCGATCACTAGCACCTGAAGCTAGCGCGTCTGCCAATTCCACCACATCCGCATACCGCAATATTCTATATCAAAGTGTCCAAAACCGCAACACTTATTTATCATAGAAGCTCGGAAGAACAATTGTCCCGCACCTTTGGAGCCTGCGACGTGCGGGACAATTCCGTTCTTCCGGGCTGTTTAGTCAACTACACAGAATCCTGCTATATCCTTGCATCCTACAGCATAAGACCCTCGGGCCACCGAATCGCTCTTGTTGCCTTCAACCGTGTAGATACGGCCGTTTCCGACTTCCGTCACGATCCCTACGTGATCTCCGTGATCCCCTTCCCTGACACCGTTAGATACCCAGTCAAAGATGATGATCATGCCGGGGCGCACCACTTGATCGTAATTGGAAGAATTCACCTCGGATGCCGGGATCCACCTGTCTCTGAGCCTGTACCAGCGGACAGCGTCGCCTACCAGCGAGAAATACGGAACCTTGCCTGCAGATATGAGTCCGGCCTGATCAGCACACCACGACACAAATAATGCACACCAGGAGCAGCGCTTTTTGAGTCCGGCCCACTGCCAGAACTTTTTGCCGCCCCTGTTGCCAAGCTGCGTAAGAGCACGTTTCAACATATCCCCTGAATCCAAGCCCGTATCTTTATGAATACCGATAGATGTACCATACAGATCGAAAGCATATTCAACACCGCCCAAGGTGGCCGTCCTGTCAGTGTACATGATGCAGTCTTCGCCCAGATAATACCATCTGTCGTTTGTATTGATCCACGTTTTCGAGACGGCATCACCGTTTGCTGAGAGGTAATACCAGTTTCCGTCGGGTTCGCCATGCCATTTGGACGCCATCATGGCTCCGGAATCTTCAAAGAAATACAACTTGCCGCCGATCGTCCTTTGCCCGGTAACCATAAGGCGGGTCTCCGGGTCGAGGTAATACCAGACGCCATTCAGCTTTTTCCAGCCGGATGCGGCACCGTTAACAGTGAAATAGTACCATGTGCCGTCGTCATTCTTATGCCATCCGGTGAATAGCGCCCCGGATGAGTCGAACTTGTACATCACCCCTTCGATCGTCCTGATCCCTGCTTCCAGCATCTTGCAGTCGCTGCCCTCGCCTTCGAGGTAGTACCATTTGCCTTTATCTTTGAACCAGCCTGTGCTGCGTTGTTCGCCCGATGAACTAAAGTAGTGCCAGCTGCCGTCGATCAGTTTCCAGCCGGTCTGCATGATGCCGCTGGTGTTGAAGTAATAATACTTCCCGCCGATCTCGGCAAAACCCGTCGTCAGCTGTCCGGCCTCATCGTAGTAGTACCATTTGCCTGACTGCAGGCGCCATGTGCTGATGTATTGCGGCGCGCTCACGTCGGGCACCTCCGTTGCCGCGTTGACGGTATTCCACCTGTCCGTAATCGGCATCAGCGGCAACACCGCGAGAACCATATCAGCCGCCAATACCGCCGAAAACAACTTTACCAAAGGTCTCTTCATATCATCTCTCCCGCTAAACGTTACTACGATTTTAACATATCTATGTGAAATGGGGACGAACCGTCCCCATTTCACCAAAAAGCCGTCCCGGACACAAAACCCGGGACGGCCTGTAAAACTAACTATGTTAACTCCCTGAAGCGAACAATCGGTCGCGAGCCCCTTTAGAATTCGCGTCTTCTGCCCTTTCTCTCTCCGTCGTCTCCGCCATCGTTGCGACGGTTGTTGGGGTTAAATCCGCCACGTCTTTCGCGATTGGGGCGTCCCTCACGCTTTCTGGGTTCCTCCTCAACGAATCCCTCAGGCTTGGGCTGAGTGTCGCGGATGGACAGGTTCAGACGGCCCTGGGAATCGATCTCGATGAGCTTGACGCGGACCTTGTCACCCTCGTGAACAACGTCCTCTACCTTATCGACTCTGTTCCATGCGAGCTTGCTGATGTGAACGAGGCCTTCCTTGCCGGGCAGGAACTCGACGAAAGCACCGAAGTCCATAAGACGCGTAACAACGCCGTCGAACTCCTCGCCTACCTCAGGATCTGAGATGATGCCGTTGATGATCTTCTGAGCCTTATCAGCGGCCTCGAGATCGGGCGTGGAGATGTAGAGCTTGCCGTCATCATTGATGTTGATGTCAGCGCCTGTATCAGCAATGATCTTGTTGATGACCTTTCCGCCGGAACCGATGACCTCGCGGATCTTGTCAACGGGGATCTGCATGGAGATGATCCTGGGAGCGTACTTGTTGAGCTCTGCACGGGGTGCAGGGATCTTAGGCAGGATGATCTCGTTGATGATCTTGAGACGGCCCTTATGCGTCATCTCGAAAGCAGCTTTGATGATGTCCAGAGACAGACCTTCAACCTTGATATCAACCTGGATGGATGTGATACCCTCGGTAGTACCGGCAACCTTGAAGTCCATATCACCGAAGAAGTCCTCGATGCCCTGGATATCCATGAATACGAGGAAGTCCTCGTCATTCTCTTCGTTAACGATAAGACCGGAAGAGATACCTGCAACAGGTCTCTGATCGGTACACCTGCATCCATCAGAGACAACGTTGAAGCACATACGGAACCCTGTGATGTGGAACCGTTGCTCATTGTGATCTCGGATACTGTTCTGATAGCATAAGGGAACTCATCCTCAGAAGGAAGTACGGGGATCAGTGATCTCTCAGCGAGCGCGCCGTGACCGATCTCTCTTCTTCCCGGGCTCCTGGAAGCCTTAGCCTCACCAACAGAATAGCCGGGGAAATTGTAGTGATGGATATATCTCTTTGTTGTCTGCTCATCAAGGCCCTCGAGCTTCTGAGCCTCAGCGAGAGGCGCCAGAGTACAGATGTTCATGACCTGTGTCTGTCCTCTCTGGAAGAAAGAAGAACCGTGAACTCTCGGCAGCACACCGACATCGCAGGACAGCGGCCTGATCTCGTCAAGCGCACGTCCGTCAACTCTGACATGCTCTCTGAAGAGGTAGTCTCTGACGACCTTCTTCTCGAGCTTGTAAACAGCATCAGCTGTCCAGGAAGAAAGACCTTCTTCCTTCTCCTCGAGCATAGCGGCGATCTCTTCTGTAAGAGCAGCCACATTTGCGTCTCTGATATTCTTGTCCTCAGCGAGAACAGCCTGTCTCATCTTGTCCCAGCCGTACTCCTTAACTGCTGCAAATACTTCCTCGGGAACATCTGCAGACTGATAAGTGAACTTGGGCTTGCCAATCTCGTCAACGATGCCGTTGATGAATGTTACGATCTTCTTGATCTCCTCGTGGCCCTCAGCGATAGCGTTGAGCATTACGTCATCGGGAACTTCGTTAGCGCCGGCCTCGACCATGCAGATCTTCTTCTCTGTACCAGCGAGTGTTACGTACATCTGTGACTGCTCGCGCTGCTCGAGTGTCGGGTTGATGATCGTCTTGCCGTCGATAAGTCCGAGAACAACGCCGCCGATAGGTCCCTTCCACGGGATATCGGAGATAGCGATAGCGATAGATGTACCGACCATTGCCGTGATCTCAGGCAGACAGTCGGGATCAACAGCCATAACGGTGTTGGATACGACTACGTCATTACGCAGATCCTTAGGGAACAGCGGTCTGATAGGACGGTCGATAACACGTGATGTGAGGATGGCCTTCTCACCAGGTCTTCCCTCTCTCTTGAGGAAGCCGCCGGGGATCTTACCAACAGCGTAGAGCTTCTCCTCGTAATCTACTGACAGCGGGAAGAAATCGATGCCTTCCTTAGGCTCTGCAGCAGCAGTAACAGTTGACAGAACGACAGTCTCACCATATCTGATGAGGACTGAACCGTTCGCGAACTGTGCGATCTTGCCGGTCTCGACCACCAGAGGTCTTCCGGCGATCTCAGTCTTGAAAATTCTTTCCATTTCTGAACTCTCCTTGTTTTGTATTTTGTTTTCCGATTACCAAGGAGGTAGTCACTAGATTCAGGCTCCGGATCTGCAGGTGTTCAGCGACCCGGGACTTCAATCTACTAACTACTCCCCTTTAGGCAGTAACCCGTATATTATATAACAAAGAAGAAAAAAGACAAATGTCAGGGTTTGTATGTCAAATCTTCATTTTTAAAAGTTTGACATACAAAAACACCGGTAAATGTATGTCAAATCTTCATTTTCGCGAGTTTGACATACAATAGCCCGGAAAATGTATGTCAAACTTTCATTTTTGAGAATTTGACATACAAAACAGCCGTATTTTGTATGTCAAAAGTCCATTTTTGCAAATTTGACATACAACACTATCTGAACAGCTTATCGATCATTCTGTCAAGGACACGGATATCCAGCGGATGCTTTCCCGTCTCGAAAAGAAAGAACAAGCGATCTCCCTGCAGTATCCCGTTCATCGAATACAGGTTCGACCTCTGTACAACATGCCTGTCCACGTATAACGGATCATCCATTTTCCCGCAGTTCTCAAGGTAGAGCTCCGTACGGTCGCTGATCCTGAGTATCGTGAAGTCAGGATGTATCGTCCTTTTGTCCAAAGGAAGTGCACATTCGTATCTGTATGGGACACCCCTGTAGAATAAGCGGTCCGCGATCAACTGTTCTGACTTTGATCTTACGCGGTCTCCCTTGATCGTCATGTAAACAGGAGTTCCCTCTTCAAACGGCTTGCGCTCGTAATCCTGAGCAAGCCACTGATCAACGAATTCCTTATCGGGGACTACGATCGGCTGGATCAGTCGCTGTCTTTCTGCAGGCATATTCTCATAAACCTGTTCCACTAATACCGAAGGATAATGATTAATAGCACTGGATAAGATCTTCTGTTCCTGTTTTGCGGTTCTTAGCAGTTTCTCATGATAACTGTTCTGAGCAAGCATCTTTGCTAATTTGATCTCGTGACTTGATAATAACCGTCTAGCTCCGGTCTTGTCATCCATCAGATAGATGTATGTTTTTCCGTCTCTGTTCATGAACATAAGTCGTCCATCCGGAGCCTTGGAAATGCGTCTTTCCAACGCCTCGATCAATCTGGTAATGTTCTTGTAGCGTTTGTTCGCTTCAGAAAGAAATGAATCTGTGAGCATATAAAGCCCCTCCTTAAGATAAATGTAGTGACACCAGGATCAATACACTTTATCCTTGGATCTTCAGATCAA
The DNA here is from genome assembly GCA_900099715.1 of Ruminococcaceae bacterium YRB3002. Classification (GTDB taxonomy): domain Bacteria; phylum Bacillota; class Clostridia; order Saccharofermentanales; family Saccharofermentanaceae; genus Saccharofermentans. Next base: position 9,803 of record FMTG01000006.1, read on the forward strand.
TTCTGCTTGTAAATTCAATGCTTATATCTTATTCATTCCTGATGAGATGATTATACTATCTCAGCCACAAGATTAACAGGCTAATCCTTCCTTCTCATCCCCCACACCACATACACACCGCATGCAGGACCCACCGCAGCAGCCACAAATGTCACCAGGAACATCACCGCGTCACCGGTATTCCACCACACTGTTCCCACAAACCTGGTCAGCGGCACTATCACACAGATAACCGCTTCAATAACAAAGAACAGCCACAAGAACGGCAGCACAGGTTCTTTATTAACATTGCGTCGGTAAACAATAAACAAGATGGCCCACATTGCCACACTGAACAGAGATGCTATACATTCAACAAAAAGGATCCCGTACTCGACATAATGATCTCCGGACAGGCCCATGGCAGCCAGCAGATCGTTGAACGGCGAGTTCAGTAGCTTCATATGCATACCTACCGTAAGCCTTAGGGAAAAAGAAACAACAGTCCTGACAACAGGCAGCACACACACAATGACAAGAGCAAGTCTTGAGCGGTACCGGCGCCATGCATAGACACCCAGGGGGATTACTGCGGCAAAGCCTGCAAATGTCAGCACCATGCCGAGAATGGTCACTGTTTTCGAGTAGAGATCGACGGGCATGATCATGGCAAGGAAAACGCTGGAGTTGCTGAGAAGTCCCGCAAGACCGGACAGCAGGAGAAACACACCTATCTCCCAGGCGTATTTGCCGCGAAGAGGGATGCTGACAGCTCCGAGAACAGCCTCGCTCAGCCAGAGAAGCAACTGAACGCCGACCAGAATCAGCGCCAGGAGAACATCGGCATTACTCCCGATCATTCACACTCTCCGTCTTGCACACTCTCCAGGTCTTCCATCCACAGCGCATAAGAAGTATCGGAGCTCATCCTCAGGTCGCCTCTCGGTGACAGTGCAACTGTACCGACCTTGGGGCCATCAGGCAGGCATGAGCGCTTGAACTGCTGTGTGAAGAACCTGCGGATAAATGTCGCAAGCCACTTGTAGATCGTCTCATCATCGTACTCGCCGTCAAAGGCAGCCTTCGCCATGCGGTAGATCTTGGACGGTGCAAATCCGAACCTGACAAAGTAATACAGGAAGAAATCATGAAGTTCGTAGGGGCCCACGATATCCTCGGTCTTCTGCGCGATATTGCCTGACTCATCGGGAGGCAGAAGCTCAGGCGATACAGGCGTATTGAAAATGTCCATAAGCACTGATGACAGCTTGGGATCGGACGATTCAACGCGCTTTGCCTCATAACATACGAGGTGTCTTACGAGGGTCTTGGGGATCGAGCCGTTAACGCCGTACATTGACATGTGATCGCCGTTATATGTGGCCCACCCGAGAGCCAGCTCCGACAGGTCACCTGTGCCAACTACGAGGCCGCCGATCTGGTTGGCGATATCCATGAGGACCTGTGTTCTCTCACGTGCCTGTGCGTTCTCATATGTGACGTCGCGGTCATCGGCGGACTTGCCGATATCCTCGAAATGCTGCAGCACGCTCTTGGCAATATTGATTTCCCTTATCGGCACACCATACGATTCAGCAAGTGCCACGGAATTGTTTTTCGTTCTCGACGTCGTTCCGAAGCATGGCATCGTTACAGCCACGATCTTGTCACGCGGAATGGACAGGTGGTCAAATGCATGAACAGTTACGATAAATGCCAGCGTGGAATCAAGTCCGCCAGACAGGCCGATAACGGCACGCGTACAGTTAATGGCGGACAGTCTTGTAGCAAGACCCATTGCCTGCATATTGATGATATCCTCGCACCTGCTGTCAAGCTCAGATGTTGACTCGGGAACGAACGGCATCTTTGCGATGGGGCGCTCGGGAACTGCGATATCAGGCAGATCAAGATCCATATAGACTACGGACATGCTGCCCTCTGTCTCGGAATAGAATGTATTCATCTTGAGCCTCTCGTGAGCGATCCTCTCCAGATCGACATCAGCCCAGATGATGCTCTCCTCATATCCCCTTCTCTCTTCGAGGACCTTGCCGTTCTCGCTGATGATATCGTGGCCTGCAAAAACGAGATCAGTTGATGACTCGCCAAAGCCGCAGTCACAATAAACGTAAGCGCAGAGCTGCTTGGCGGATGCCATTTTCACGAGGTCGCGCCTGTATGATGCCTTGCCGATCACCTCATCGGATGCGGAAGGGTTGAGTATTATCGTCGCGCCGGACATGCAGTAATCAACGGACGGATTATCGGGAACCCACAATTCCTCGCAGATCTCGATGCCGACACTGACCTCGGGATAATCCTCGTGCTCGAACAGCATCTTGCCGAAGGGTATGGACTCATACTCGGCGCCGTCATCGTCGTCCTCATACGCCATGAAATATCTCTGCTCATAGAACTCGCCGTATCCGGGGATTATGCTCTTCGGCACGATGCCAAGGATCTCGCCCTTGCACACGGCAGCCGCACAGTCATACAGCTTGTGATTCTTCAACACAGGAAGGCCCACAACGATCATCATCTCGAGTTCAGCCGTATTGTCCGCGATATATACCAACGCATCGAAAGCGCTGTCCACAAGCGTCTTGTGAAGGAACATGTCCTGGCACGTATATCCCGTTATCGACAGTTCCGGGAATGTCAGGATGGATATCCCGCTCTCCGCTGCCTCGTGTGCAAGGTCTATGATTCTGTCTGCATTGTAAAAACAATCCGCTACCTTGACTCTGGGTGTAGCAGCACCTACTCTGATAAATCCGTCTCTCATGGTCAGAACCTCTTTATCTTCTTGGAAGTATTTTTCTCGAACTCAGTCTTTCTGAGAACGACTTTCTTGATCTTCTTGTAGTTCGTCAGTTTCTCGTTGACCTCATCGGCTACTGTCTTCAGGAGCGCCTCGATCTGCTCGTCTGTGGCATTCTCGCCCAGTTTGGCTGTTACCTGCTCCATATCCGGGAAGATAGTGGCAACGATGATGATGTCGTTCTTCACTTCATCGTTCACGCCGGAGATAACGCTCTCTGCAACATAAGGCGACAGAGAGAGCAGATACTCGATCTCCTCAGGGAAAACGTTCTTGCCGTTCTTGGCGATGATAACGTTCTTCTTACGGCCTGTAATGATACAGAAGCCGTCCTTATCAATATAACCGAGGTCTCCTGTGTGATAGTAACCGTCACTGTCGAGAGCAGCTGCAGTTGCTTCGGGATCCTTGTAGTAGCCCATAAACACGTTGTCGCCCTTGGCAATAAATTCACCGATTCCGTCATCGTCAGGGTTGAGGATCTTAACGTCGCAGCCCGGCAGAGGGAGACCTGCAGCCTGGTTCTTAAAGTCGACATCCCTGTTCAGTGCGAGGATAGGAGCACACTCCGTAAGTCCGTATCCCTGAACGCAGATAAATCCGATATCCTGGAAGAACTGGAGCATCTCGGGATTTACGGGAGCACCTCCGAGTATGATAAGTCTCATCCTTCCGCCGAATACCTCATGGATATCCTTGAAGAGCGAACGGCGCTTGTCGATACCGAGCTTCATGAGGAAGCGCGACAGCTTGATACCTGTCTTGAGTTTCTTTGCCGTCTTGGGATCGGCATTAACCTTCTTCATGATGGCCTTGTAGAACATCTCCAGCATAACCGGTACCATGAGGATACATGTCGGTCTTGCCTCCTTGATGTTGGATGTGATGTATTTGAGGCCTTCGCAGATAGCGATGGTGGTTCCTCTGTAGACCTGACCCAGGAAGCCGCAGGTACATTCATATGTATGGTGCAGCGGCAGGACTGAGAAGAACACGTCATTGCGGTCGATATAGAGCATGGAGAACATTGACTCCAGGTTCTTGCAGATGTTCCGCTGGCAGAGCATAACTGCCTTGGACTTTGCTGTCGTTCCCGATGTGAACAGAAGGATCGTCATCTCCTCGGGATCGATGGGTGTATCAAGATAGTCCCTGTTGCCGGATGCCATCAGTTCCTCTCCCTCTTTGATGAGCTTGCTGTATGACAGGAATCTCTCATCTTCAACATCGTCCATACAGACGTAATATTTGAGTGTGGGGATCTTGCCGTAGACCTCGTTGATAACGGCAAGCTTTGTCTTGGAGAAGATCAGCACTTCAGCCTCCGCCCTCTCAAGACAGTTCTCTATCTCCTCGGGATGGAGTTCCTTATCGATGGGGACCACACAGCCTACGCCGTTGGTCGTGGCAAGATAGGATACATACCACTCGTATCTTGTCTCCGCCAGGATGGACACACGGGCGCCCTTCTTGACCTTGGAGAACAGTGCAGTTCCAAGTGAATCGATATCGTGATCGTACTGCTCTGTTGTTACCGGAACATATGGTCCGCCCTTTACCAGCTTATGCAGGAAAACAGGATTCTGCGGGAATTCCCTTACTCGTGTCTTGATGACATCTCTCAGATTGTTGATGTGTGTGACTTCATACAGGGGGATGTTCTTCATGTGTTGCCTCCGGCTGTCTTTATTTGTCTCATTGACACTGCCGCGGCAATCTTACCGCAACAGTATCATGGCGTGAACTGAATCATCTGCCTCATTCTTAATAATAACACAATGTGTGACATCGTCGCTGTAATATTCTGCGGCAAAATACTCGTCAGGCTTGATCTCTTTCCTGTAGCAGACCTCCACGTCATCGAACAGGATCTTGTCAACACCGTCAGGCATCGCCTCTTCCGCAAGGTCCATATATGCCGCATTATGGACGTGGCCGTTCATGTCGATCATGGACTTCAGCGCCTTCATCCTGACGCGGTTCACCAGCGGCAGTTCAGGGGCAGTCCTGGTAAACCTGAAATCGGGAAAATTCACCCTGTCCTTCTCCATCTTGTAGCCGTCTATCTGCTCAGGCGTCAGCTTTATCGGTCTTCCCGTATCGGGATTCATCGCCACCCAGTTGGACGTGGCTCTCGCTATGATACTGCCGTCTTCATCGTAGATCTCGTAGTCTCTTCCTGCCTGAAGGCCCTTATAAGCCTGTCCCCAGGTAACAACCTCAATAGTGCTGCAGGCACCGGGTCTTCTGTACACTACGAGTTTCCAGTTGAGGACTATCCACGTAAGGTGGCTTATGTCTTTCTCGCCGGTGCTCTGACCGACCATCTTGCCGTGCACATTTGTCGCGTTGGACAGCGCCTCGATAAGCGCCTTGTTTGTTATCCTGTTGCCTTCCCCTACATCCTGAAGGCCGATAAAGAACTTCTGTCTTGCCTGCATGTTAAATACTGTATATCACAGTCCCCTTTGCTTCAGATTTGATACGAGCTGAACGTAAGTCTCCCTGACGTCAAAGCCGTCGATATTCTCGCGGTTCAAGTCTATCATATCAGCATGAGTTATGCCTCTCGCCCTTGTGGGCGTCACATACGTGAAATCCGAGCCCCATTTCATCGACGGTACTGCTACAAGGCCGTCATTGGGACCGTCAAACTTGCGGACGAAATTATACGACAGGTTCAAAGGAAACCTTCCTCCCCTGGCGGAAGTCGCTCTTGAACCCACGCTCTGATAGTAGATTCCCTCCACATCGGGGCACGAATCATTGAATTTCTTGCACGCATCCTGGGTCAGATCCGTAACTGCCATGAGAAAATCGGGATACCTGTCACCCACCTTGCGCATGGCGGCGTTGTACTTGTTGGACACGCCTTTCTTGATGCCCTCGGGAGCCTTATTCAGCAGGTATTCCGCGAACAGACATCCTCTGTGCGGCGTGTTGATGGTGGTCAGTGACGCCACATACGGAGCGGCGCCGAATATCGTTATGGCCGCTCTCGAATCGAGCCCGCCTTTGCTGTGGGCGATGATGTTCACTTTCTCACAGCCTGTTGTCTCGACTATCTCCTTGATCCTCTCGGCGACCTGTCTGCCGCACACGTCAACGGAGGCAGTGGATTCCTGATTGCCGTAATAGACCACGGCGCCGTTCTTCTGCAGGTCCTCGGGAATCCTTCCCCAGTAGTTAAAGTGTTTCGAGTCGCGAAAAAACACGCCATGCACAAGCAGTATGGGATACTTTGTGGCGCAGACCATGTCCTGCTCACGGGACTGATTGAGATAGAACCTGGCTGTCTCCTCTTTGTACTCCCTCATCGTGATGCTTATGATGTACCCGAGTGCGATCAGGTGCGCGATGGGGATCATGCCGCAGAGAAGGCCGATAACACGCCATTTGATGCCCAGCTGCTTTGAAGAGAGATATACCCTGATTATGCCGTTCCAGAAGATAACGTTGCCCGCATAGAATGCGTGCAGCGAATTCGCGAATATCACATCGGACCCGCTCAATATCGCCCAGATGAGCATGCCCACATCGACCACGCACGTTATCAGAAATAGCACCAGCAGGATTACGCCGCGCTGTATCCTCTTGAGGCGCGTGGTCGGAAATTTCTTGAATGACGGAAATATGTTGAACAGTACAAAAACGACAGTTGCCATGAACCAGAAGATCCAGTCGCTGTACCAACCGATCATTCCCAGAAAATACTGGTAATTCGAATACAAAATGAAAATGATCAGCGAGAGTATCATATCACTTCAACACCCTGTCAAAATCTGCGATGATCTCATCGATCGATACGGGCTTAAGATCATGGCAGTCGAGCTCCACATGGTAGATCGGGCCTTTATCAATATCCGAGAACCTGTCCGTTGTATGGGTATGACCGCACAGATTAAAAACTATCTTGCCCCTCGCCTTGTCCTGATCGTAATTCCCGGTAAGTGAAGGATAGTGGCTCAGGTAATACGTATGTCCCTTGATCCTCACCGTGGCTGCATCGCCAAGCACTTCAGTGTTGAAACAGTCACTCAGCACAGCCCTCCTCGGCTGGGAATCGTGGTTGCCCCAGACGATCTTCTTGATGCCTTTGAGCTGATTCCAGCACTTCCGCCCGTTGACATTATCCTTGAGCATGATATCGCCAAGAACATACACCGTATCCCTGTCATCTACGATATCGTTCCAGTTGGCGATCAGCGCCTGATCGTGTTCAGCTATATTCTCAAATCCGCGGGCCTTATAGATGAAGTCTCTGTTATGCCCGAAATGCATGTCCGACGTAAAATAGATCATACCGGCAGTATAAGGTTAGCCACTATACCTACGGCCAGCCCCAGCAGGCATCCCATGCACACCTGAAGCGGTGTATGGCCAACAAACTCCTTCAATTTCTCCTCATCCGACAGATCCTTGCCGCCCATCTTCCCCAGGAACTCCTGCATATCGTTGATGACCTTGGCCTGCTTGCCCGTCTCGAGTCTGACGCCCATCGCATCATGCATGACCACGATGGCAAGTATAGCTGCCACCGCGAAAACAGGTGATCCGAACCCGGCCCTCAGCCCCGCCATCATCGCCACAGCACTGACCGTGGCTGAATGGCCGCTCGGCATGCCGCCGTCCCCAAAGAGCCTCTCCCACGAGAACTTCTTGTTGACGATCAGGCTGATGAGCCCCTTCAGAACCTGCGCAATGACCCAGGCCGCCAGCCCGGACCAGAGTATTCCATTAGAGATCAACTGTTCCAGATATTCCATACAGATAAATATAACGCAAAAGGTGAAATGGTGACAGACCCCTTTTCACCAAAAAGGTGAAATGGGGACGTGTACCTTTTCACCTTTTTGTCAGATATGCTATATTGGGGGAATGAATAAGAGGGACATCACAGACAGGATATTCGTAGTTGCGGCCGCCATTGCGCTTGGGCTGATGTCAGTGATCAATATTCTTGTGAGAGACGAGTGACCTCTGCCCTCTTACGAATTTCTCTGCTTGAACAGGTGCGCCACAAAGTCCAGAAACTGCACGGGGCCCATGTCGCCCAGCCTTCTGTGCGTTCCCTCGGAATTCATGTACATATCCACTTTATTCGCCAGCATATTGTCCAGCTTGAACAACAGGACACATATCACACCAAGGAACAGAAGTCCGTACGGCGGGAACAGCATGCCCGGAATAAAGAACCTGAGCACGAGATTGATTACCCAGATGCCGATAAATACGAAGCCGAGCCATCTTATCTCATAGGATCCTGACTGAGTCACAAAATCATCGATATTATGTACGCGGAAACAGAATATGAATATTGCCAGACACATGGCCGCATATACCAGACCGCGATTGGCACAGTAGCCTATAAATGCCGTCATGAACTTGGCTGAGACAGGACCGGGTGTCGGGACGGTAGTCGTGATAATACAATAAACACCGAAGACAAAAAGCGCCAGAAAGATAACGGTAAGAACAAGGGATATAGCCATTGCCCTACGGTTGAACTTAGTCCTTGCTGTACTGTTTACTGTTTTCATCGTGCTCCCTCCACTCGTTCTTCGTCCGGCAGCTGTCAGGTCAGCTGTCGCTGCTCCTATTATCTTCACCGTTTCCTGCATCATCCGCTGTTATCAGTTCCGTTGCATACGTGATCTCGGCGATATTATTATTCTCGGTGTTTTCCCACATGGCAATGATCCTGTCGAGCACATTCCTGATATACTGGTCATCCAGTTCCGGAAGGATCAGGAAATACTGGTTCGGCTTCGTCTGCATCATGATATCGCTCTTGCGCAGCATGTGGTTGAGACTGTCACCAAACCGTTGGGAGACAACAGAGAACAGAGCAGGATCCACATCTTCACTTACGGGATTAAGCGTAAACAGAACCTTATATGCCACTCCGTTATAGCTCTGGATGTAGCGGAGGACGTATTTGTAGATGAAGCTGAACGCGTCCTGACCGAGCCAGAAAGCACAGTTCCCGGTATACCGCTCACCCATTATCATGGACAGTTGCCTCAGGTCCTCTTCAGAGCTCCTCACCTCGACCTTCTCGCGTTCTGAAGATCCTCCGAAGATAGAATAACCGTGTTTGCCGTTCTGTTTAACGAAGTATAAGGCTTTATCTGCTTTCGAGAAGAGCTCGGTAAAGTCGTTGCCTTCTGTGGGAACAAAAACGCCTCCGATAGACACGCCGAGAGGGATCGTCATGTCTTCCCCCAGTATCTCCCTGGCAGCGCTCAGCAGCTCCCTGTTTATCCTCTTGCTGATCGACGCCACCGTCTCCTCGTCGGTAACATTGCGGCAGAATGATATGAACTCATCTCCGCCTGCCCTGCCGACTATATCATCACTTCTTGTATTCTGTCTGATGACATCCGCGAACCTTCTCAATATCTCGTCTCCGGAATCATGTCCGTGGATATCGTTGACAAGTTTGAAGCTGTCGAGGTCGATCACCAGCAGCACACCGGCACTGCTCCTGCAGGCATCGGTGATGGCCTCGGTAGCGCTTGCCTTGTTAAGAAATCCCGTCAGCTTATCCATGCTTGCTTCCTCTTTCAGGTCGCTTATCCGTTCCATATTAGACAGGATATTGTCGATGCGCCGCATCAGCACGTCAGCCCTGAAAGGCTTTCTGATAAAGTCCATGGCGCCCATGTCGAAGCCCTGTCCTTCAAGCTCCGCCGCATCGTCAGCGGTCATGTACATGATCGGGATCTTAACCTTGTACCTGTCAAGGAGTATCTCGTGCATCTCGAATCCGGTCATGCCCGGCATAAGAAGGTCAGACAGGATCAGTGCAGGCTTTTCCTTCTCGAAGAGCTCTATTGCCTCCGCTCCCGACGAAGCTGCAAGCACCTCGTATTTGGCGGAGAGGATCTTCTTCGTAACCATTCTCATCATCTCTTCATCGTCAACGATCAGTATCTTTGTCATATATCGTTATTATCCCTCCGGCAGTGCCCTGCGTATCGTGCTCACGGTCTCTTCATACATCTTCATCAGCGGCATGAAGCCCTCGATGATCCTGTCAACATTCTCTTCCTTGGCAGCCATCTCCTGCCCCAGTGCGGCCTCCGACAGCCCGGTGGCTCCGATCATCCGCGCCGTGCTCTTGAGAGCATGAACATGAATACGGTAATCCGCCCAGTCATCCTCTTCGAAATCCTTCCTGATCTCCGCAGCCTTATCCTCATACCCCTCCGCGAAAGTCCTCAGCATCTCCACATAGAACTCCTCACTTCCGGCCGAGTATTCCACTCCGGCACCGGTATCGAATCCCGCTTCCTTAAGCACCTCTATCGGAGAAGCATGTACGCTTCCCGGCTTATCAGGAACAAACTCCACAGGCTCGAATTCCATTACCTCATCATCACTGTTATCCTCTTCATAGATCACCTTATCCTTCGGTATGAACTTGATGAGGATCTTCTCCAGATCAGGTATCTCGATAGGCTTGGACAGATAATCATTGAAACCTGCTTCGATGTACATACCCCTCATGCCGGCTACAGCATTAGCTGTAAGACAGATAACAGGTGTATCGTAAACAAGCTCCTGTTTGATCATCTCCTTAAGAGTCTCGATACCGTCTTTCTTGGGCATCATGTGATCCATGAATATGAGGTCATAACGCTTGACGGCTGCTTTTCTGATGCTCTCATCCCCGCTGGAGGCAAGATCCGGTGTCACGCCGTAGATCTTCAGGAGCCCCGTCGCCACCTTCAGGTTCATCTCGTTATCGTCAACAACGAGGATATCCGCGCCCTCTATCCTGAATCCGGCAGCACTGTGTTCGTTCTTTCCGGAACGTGATCTGTTCACGTATTCACCGCAGGGAGTCTTATCGACTATCTTCTGCTTCACGTAGAAGTAGAATTCCGAGCCCTGTCCGTAGATGCTGTCAACCTTGAGTTCGCTGTCCATCATCTTCAGGAGACCTTCGACGATGGTAATTCCAAGACCTGTTCCCTCGATATTCCTGTTGCGCTCCTCATCAAGACGCCTGAAGGACTTGAACAGGTTGTTCATATCGGAATCCTTGATGCCGATACCGGTATCCTTGACGCTCACGTGAAGCTGGTATTCGTCATCATTGAGGGACGTGCCGGTCATGGTAAGCTTGACGCTTCCCTCGGGAGTATATTTGACGGCATTCGTCAGTATGTTCAGGATCACCTGCTTGAGCCTTACGTCATCGCCGAACAGTATGCACGGAATCGTCTGGTCAATATCAAATATGAGCTCCAGGTTCTTTGCCGCTGCTTTGTCGCTGATGAGATTGTACAGATCGCTCACGAGTTCCATGAATTCATACTTCACGGGAACGATCTCCATGCCGCCCTCTTCTATCTTGGAGAAATCCAGTATTCCGTTGACCAGTTCCAGAAGAGTCTTGCCTGCACTGTTGATATTCTCTGCATATTCTGTTATTACAGGGTCTTTTGTACTCCTGAGGATCATCTCATCCATACCGATAACGGCGTTGATAGGTGTTCTTATCTCATGGCTCATCTGCGCAAGGAACCTGGACTTGGCCTTGCCCGCAGCATCCGCCTTGCGGACAGATTCGGAAAGTTTCTCGTTGACGTCGTTCTGCCAGCTGATGATCCTGTTGATCATGATAAGAACGATCACGATACACACGAATATCATGGCCCCGCTCACGAAAGCATACGCAACATAATTCCCGAATATATGGCCCCAACGGCTCACGATATACAGGGATATCCCCGAATGCGGATCGGTGGTCATCATGCCCGTTGACAGCTTACCCGTATAGTCCCAAAATCCCGGGGAAGCATAATTCTCAACGAAATCAGTATAATCAGTACTTACGATATTCACGGCAGATTCTTCCGTCATCTCGTATTCCTTATTGGGATGATTCAGAATATTGCCGTAGGAATCAACAAGGAATGCATACTCGTCGCTGGAATTGTCCTCGCCAAATATGCTGATCATCTTGTCCATATAGAAATCGATGCCGAACACACCCAGGAACTGCTTGTTCCTGCCGTATATTACCCTGGAGAAAGTGATGCAGTATGAATTCGTCTGCCTGTCGATATAAGGGGCTGATATGTTATAACCCGAATCGGATTTGATGGTATTCTTGTACCATTCCCTCTCTTCAACAACAAAGTTCCCGTCAGGCTTCCACCCCGTGTTCATGACTACTGTGGGTTCAAGATACGGATTTGCCACATAGCAAGCGGAGATCTGGGGAAAATTCGATGCCACCTTATCCAGCCATTCAATGCATGTATCATAATCGTCAAGGATCGAGGGATCTGCCTCGATCACGTCCGTGAACATGGTCAGGATGTCATTCTGCTCATTGATCCAGGTCGTCAGCTTCGTCTGATACCTGTCCCTGTCGATGGTCAGCGCATTAACGCCGGAGTTATACCCAAGGATAGACGTTATGACCACATTAAAGATCATCGTCACCGCGAAAATAATGATTACCACAGATCTGGAATTGCGTATCGTCCTGGAAATATCGCGCTGCCTCTTGTGCTTGTCGCTGATTATCTTCTTCTCCTGGGAAGCGATATGAGCATATGACAGCATGTCCTCCATCTTCTGCGACAGTATCATGCCCGACTCCCTGATGGAGCTCATATCCTCCCTCACACTGTCGGTGACGGTTCTGTCCTTGCCGATACGGTTCGAATCGCTCAGCGTAATGATATTCTTAAGAGGCCCCTTCAGCTCATTCGACAGAGACTCGATAAACTTGGTCCTTATCTCCAGAGACTCCTCTGCCTCCGCCCTTCTCTCGACGCTCTTCAGATAAACATATGCCGTAAACACGGTCAGCGTCAGATATATAAGAACGATGGCTGTTATCTCACGGTATGTATCACCATAGAGAACGTTATCGTTAACCATGAGGATCATGAACCATCCGTTATTGGTAACATTGCTGAACACGGTGATCTTCTCTGCGTTCACTGCCACCGCAAATCTCTCATGATTCTCGGAAGACAGAACATGGCTCAGAAGGAAATTGTACTCGGGAAGCGAGTCAGATGCTTTCGTGCCGGCCAGAGACATATCCGTATATCCTACGATCATGCCCTCTTTGGTCACGATGAGAGCCTGATACTCGTTGCCCTCGATCATCTTGGTGATCGACTTCTGAACCTCGCTGAGGGTAAAATCCATGGCGACAACCGTATCTTTGTCATCAAGCATCTTGGACATGGTATAGCACATCTGGCCGGTCATCTGGTCGATATAAGGCTCGGAGATAAACACCTTGCCTCCGGCATCCCTGGCACCCACATACCATATTCTCTCCGTGGCATGATAATCATCAGGCTTGTCAAAATCCGGTATGATCTCCCAGCCCTTACCTGCCAGATAGGCATTGAACGTGGTCCCGTCAGACTTGAGCAGCTGCTCGTGCTTCTGCTCCCTGATATAAGAATCAAGCGCGCTTCTAGGCGCATTGCCGTCGATCAGGATCTCGGCGCCCGCAGCTATCTTCTCGAGTGAATTCTCCGCATCCGTGAGGTTGTCCTGAAGTTCCTTGTGGATACCGTCGATCCTGAGCGCGCCGACCTCGTCGGCCTGACTCATCTTTGCAGTAATGATCTGAACCGAGGTAAATACAGCCACGAGAACAAACACCGCGATTATCACGGCCAAAATATGCTTATCGTGATTTCTGATCTTACCGCTCAAGTGGATCTCCCGGGACGACTGTATATTTTGCAACTTGATATTATATCACAAGTAAAGGAAAATAAGTTACACCGACCTTTCGGACATAAGAAAACCGCCCCATCTCTGAGGCGGTCACCATTAACTCATAACTGATTAAGATTGCCCTTACTTCTTAGCTGCCTTCTTTGCAGGCTTTGCTGCGGGTTCCTTCTCCCACATCTTGTGAACAACAGCTGCCAGAGCGCCGCCGATCAGAGGTGCGATGATGAAGACCCAGAGGCACTTGGCGGGCTCGCCGTTGCCGTCGATTGCTGCGAATACAGCAGGTCCGATAGATCTTGCAGGGTTAACTGATGTTCCCGTAAGGCCAATTCCGAGGATGTGTACCATCACGAGTGAGAAACCGATGATGATGCCGCCGAAAGAACCGTGGTTAGCCTTGGAAGATGTAACACCAAGGATAACGAGAACAAAGATAAATGTGAGCAGGAATTCGACAACGATACCGATCGTGTAGCTGCCGTTTACGCCGCCAAGACCGTTAGAGCCGAAGCCGCCTGTCTTGTCCTCGATACCGGCGAGTTCAAAGATGATCCAGAGAAGTCCTGAACCGCAGATAGCGCCGATGATCTGAGCTATACAGTAGCCGATGAATTCTTGAACTGTCATCCTTCCGTCGATAAGGCAGGCAAGGGATACAGCCGGGTTGATGTGACAGCCGGAAACGTTGCCTACACAATAAGCCATTCCGACAATAACGAGGCCGAAAGCAAATGCCGTGAGGATGTAACCAGATCCGTTAACCGCGTCGCAGCCTACGAGCATTGCAGTTCCGCATCCGACGAGTACGAGGGTCAGTGTCCCGATAAACTCGGCAGACAGTTTCTTCATGTCCATAAGTATGTTCCTCTTTTCGATAGATTCCTGTCGATAATAACAGTTAATTACATATTACACCAAAAAGAGCAATTGCAGATTACACCACCGTTACATTTATCACCAGCCGTAACCGAGGTGCTCCTTATTCTCTGCGACCGCAGGAAAAAACTGCTCCATCTTATCCCAGAATTCCTTATTGGCATCCTCCAGGTACGACCTGTGGATCACGTTGTCCTTCTCGTTTTTTGCCTCATCATCGAAAGCCTTTTTATTCAGTTCCAGACACGTACCATCGTATGTCAGATATGTGCCGTCCTCGAGTTCCAGTTCGATGCAGTACCAGTCGCTGTAGAAGTAATCGGTATGCCCCATATGCCAGATCAGCTCGATCTCATCCATCGCCTCACAAAGCTCTTCTATCTGATCTTGAGGAAGCTCCTCGATCAGATACTTTGTGCCACCTTCTTCATCTTCATCCGCATCATTGTTTTCCCTGTCCCTGATGTAGAATCTGGCGCCTGCTGCAGAGGGAAGATCATCGTAATAAGTCGTGAGTTTTTTGCTGGTAGACGAAGGTTCCAGAAGAAAGCATCCGCAGATCCCGGCAGCAAGAACAGTTATCAGAAGAGCAACAATTAAACGCTTCATATAGACCGTCCCCATTTCACCAAACTTTCTCATAAACCTTGGACTGGGTAAGATTGATTATCACCGTGTAAACGGATCTCTGTTCTTTGGTAAGTGTCATCTCGAGGTTCTTGGGCATCAGGTCGCCGTCTTCAGCGATGCCGTTGATATACTCTTTCCCGTTATTGAATACAATGTAGCTTTCGGCACCCTCGGCACCGGATGCTATACCGGCGTTCTTGAACATGTTGAACTTTGTCTTGCCGATGTAGATGAATGTCACGTTATCGTTCTTTATCCTGTCGACAAGATCATTGAGCTGATCCTCGTCAATGCCTGCGATGCCGTGGGGATCGTTATAGATGATCATGCGGCCGTTCACGCCCTGGGGAGCGAGCGAACCGCAGATTGCTTCATGTTTGAAGCCGTTGACTCTTCTTGTCTTGAGGTTCGCGGGGCCCTGAATGTCCTCCCCGAAGACCATGATATCGTAGTTTTTTGCGTTGATCGCATCTGCAGCGTCAGCCACTATCTTGGACTGATTCTCCAGCACCTTGCCGCTCATCTCAGAATTACTCTTCTGGTCGAAGAAGATAAATATCCCGACAAGGAGGACGACACCAAGTATCAGGACGCCTACGTACAATGCTCTTCTGTAGAAAAAGTTTTCCATCTCATGCAAATATCAGTATGTAAACTCTTCGGAACCGTATCTGATGACCACCTCGTTGGCATCAGTGCCGGTGCTCTCCGTGTGACCTACGATACGTGCATCGATATTGAACTTGGAAGCGATGGCGATAATGCCGGCGGCTGCCTCCTCGGAACTGACGTAGAATTCGATCCTGTGACCGCAGTTGAATACCTGGAACATCTCCTTCATCGGGATGTCGCCGGACTCGTATATAGCCTTGAATATCGGAGGCATCTCAAAGAGGTTGTCCTTAATATACCTGATGCCCTTGCCGAAGTCCTTACACTTGCCCTGACCGCCGCCCGTGCAGTGGATTATGCCGTCGATGCTGCCGCGGTAGTTATCGAGTGCCTGTGAGATGACGGGCAGGAATGTTCTCGTGGGAGACAGGATAGCCTCACCTACCGTCTGCTCGGATCCCGGGAGATTGTCTGTCAGGCGGAACTTGCCGCAGTATGCTTTCGCCTCGGGGATCGTCTCCGAATAGGACTCGCCGAAGTTCTCATAATAGTACTTGGACAGCAGGAGATGTCTTGCAGCCGTAAGACCGTTGGAAGAGATTCCGGAATTGTAGGACGTCTCATATGTTGCCTGCCCGAAAGAAGCAAGGCCGACGATAACGTCACCCGGCTGGATGTTTGCAGCATTGATGATATCTGATCTCTTAGCTCTTGCCACGATAGTGGAATCGACGATCAGGGTTCTTACAAGATCTCCAACGTCAGCCGTCTCGCCGCCGCACATGGTGATGTTGATGCCGAGGTCAGCGAGCTTTGCCACCATCTCGTCGTAGCCTTCGATTATCTTGGCGATCGCTTTGCCGTCAACACGGTGGGCATTACGGCCGATCGTATTGGACAGTGACATGTTCTTGTAGGCGCCGACGCATGCCAGGTCGTCTGTGTTCATGACGAGGGAATCCTGGGCCAGTCCCTTGAACCACTCATAGCTTCCTGTCTCCTTGAACATCAGGTATGCGACGGAAGACTTGGTTCCGGCACCGTCAGCGTGGATGGCTGTGCAGTATTCGGGATCTCCGGCTATGTCGGGGATCAATTTCGCGAAAGCACCCGGGAATACACCCTTGTCCTGATTCTTTACTGCTGCCTTGACCTCATCCTTCGTGGGCGATACGCCTCTGCTCAAATACGATTCTGCTGACATAAGATGCCTCCCGTAATAGTTATCTCATAATAAGTTCCCGCCAGGCAAGGTCGGTAAGCCGGGTTCTGTATATGATGATCATCTATCCAGATGCTGTGTTGCCACAGCATTCCAGCCGTCTCCTCATGGCCCGCGGACAGCGGTTATGCCATTCCACGACGTTGCTCCGGGTGGGGTTTACAAGGCCGGCATGTCTCCATGCCGCCGGTGAGCTCTTACCTCGCCTTTTCATCCTTACCTTCCGCTCCGAAGAACGGCGGGCGGTTTTCTTTTCTGTTGCACTTTCCTTAAAGTCGCCTTCACCGGACGTTATCCGGCACCCTTGTCCTGTGGAGCCCGGACTTTCCTCATGCATCGGGTGTTACCCATCTGATGCCCGCGATCATCTCGGCCTGCCTCGCGCGAACATTACTTATTCTAATAAAATGCCCGTTCAAAGTAAAGCCGTAAGCTTCGAAGTTACAGTATCCGTGACTCGTAATGATACGCGACGAGCGCCTTCATCAGAAGCTTGAGCTTGGGATCGAGCGGCAAATCATCGCCAGCTGTCAGTGTTCTGCCATTAACATCGACGATCAGATCCTGAGTCTGGTTCGCTATTACCTAACCATCCGCCAGTGCCACCGCCGGCACCATCGCCACTATCATCGCAAAACTCAAAACACCTGCGGTCATCTTGCGCATCGTCATAACATAACCGCCAAATAAAACTCTTGCAGCGGCTGATCAGTTCTCGTTGGGAGCGTCCTTGCGGAAACCCGTCTCATTATTAAAATTCAGGATGAACTCCACATCCTCGAAATTATCTTCAAGAAGCTTCTTCAGCTTCGGCAGATACACCTGCTCCGTAGCGCTGTGACCTGCGATTATGGTCGATATGCCCAGCTCGTCCAGGAGCACGCATATGTGATGCTTGATCTCGCCTGAGATCACAGTATCAATGCCGTTGTCGATTATCGCAGGGATCGATGACTCATCGAAAGACCCGCCCTGGCAGAACACCTTGCCCACCTTGCGTGACTGGTCACATATGGAGATACACCCGCTGCAGTTAAGGCTGTTCTCGATGACCTTGATGAACCTGCCCAGAGTCATGTAGTCGATATATCCGGGCTCGAAGGTAACACCGCATGCGACGCCTTCCAACGGCTCGACATTGACGCCGCAGAGAGCCTCTGCGATGGCTGTGTTGCCGAAGTCGTCCGTCATGTCCAGATTGGTATGGCACGCGTAGTTTGAGATATCATTCTTTGTCATGCGGCGAAGGAGCCTGCCCTTGTAATCGTCCTCGGATACAGACAGGATACCGCCGAAGATCAGCGGATGATGGGTTATTATCAGGTCGGCCTTATTCTTTATGGCGCACTCCACTGCCTTTGATGTTGTATCAAGTGAGAGGACCACGCGGCTCACCTTCTGTTCGCGGTCACCTGCGATAAGGCCGCAGTTATCGTATTCCTCACTGTTCTCGATGGGAAAGACCTTCTCAAGGAAGATCGCGATGTCATCAACCGTTACCCTGCTCATTTCATCTCCTCCAATACCCTTGCCAGTCTATTGTCACTTCGCGACCTGACGGCAAATACCCGGTCGAGAAAAGCCTTGTATTCAGGACGCTCATCAAACCTTCCGAGCATCACAGGTCCGTAGTATAATTCCCTGTCTGTGAGCGTGACGCACCCACCGGTATATTTTACACAAAGAATGCAATAAAAAAAACCGCCTTCTTCCACAGCATCCTCGTCTTCTATCTCAAAGCCTTCGAGGCTCAGCCACTCCCTCAGTTCCGGCAGGGACTTCTGCGGCTGAAGGATGAATCGCACGTCTGACGGGATATCACTTACTGTGTCTCTGTATCTTGTAATTATGTCCCTGATATTGAGGCCGCCCATGCCCGCCATGACTATCGTGTCATCTGGTCCGACAGAGACACCTGCCAGGCCGTCTGTACAGAGGACTTCCGCCCGGTCAGATAGAAGGTTTGCCCTTATCGCACCTTCAGACCTTGCTGCAGGGCCCTCGTTGATATCAGTAAGCACAGCCTTCTCAAACAGCCCGTTCTTGAGAAGATATATCGACAACAGCCCGTGATCCGAGCCAACATCTATAACTCTTCTCCCCTTAGCGTGAAGGCTTGCCATTCCGGCAATGGTCTTGAGGCGTGCGGGCAGATCCCTGTTCACAGCTGTGCCCTCTTTCTCTTGATCTGTTCCATGTAATGCTCGAGCTTGCGGAGTTCCGTCTCCACGTCCTCCCGCTGGTCCTTGGGGCGGTTTCCCAGTTCGGCAACGAGTTCCTTTGTGCGCTTTTTGCAGTACTGCTCCCTGATCCTGTAGAGAGTATCAAGATACAGGTCAACAGCGACTCTTATATTCTTGCTCTCCTCAGCCTTGTTGTACTCGTTGAAGAACACATTTTCCGCAGGCTGTCCGTTAATGCTGTAACGCTTCAGGATATCCATCATCATGGGGGCAGTCACATGCCCCATCTCGTTATAAGCCTCGATGAAATCCCTGCACAGCGCCTTCATGTTCCGCGATCCGAAGTCGACAGGCCTCAGAATATCCTGAGGACCTATCTTCTCGTTATTTGTCAGTTCATCTCCGATGTAAAGAGCATACGCCAGGAGCTTGAGTTCTATCTCTGAAGCGGCATCGTCGCTGACAGGTGTGTCCTCCACATAATCGGGCAGTTCCGTACCGGAATCTTCACCGCTCATATCAACGCCTATACCCGCACTTGCAAGCTGCTCGTTGCGGCTGGCAACGTCATCGGATATCTGACGCTCGATCTCGCGCTTGGACATGATACTCTCACGATCCGCCTCGTCCTCTGACAGGGCAACCATCTGGTCGTAGAATACCTGTGCATCAGCCTTGGCCACGAACGCCGCAGCGGATGCCATTCTCGACATGTTGACCTTATTAGTGAGGAGCGAGCCGTAGAGTATGATATCGTCGATATACTTGTTGACGTTCAGGCCGGAGCCCTCAGTATAATTATCGTCATATGCGCGCTGGGTCAGGTACTCGTCAACATATTTGGCGTCCTCGACCACCTTGCGGAAAGCCTCTGCCCCGTAGAGCTTGATATACTCGTCCGGATCCTTGCCTCCCGGCACCTTGGCGATCTTGATATCGATCTTGAGGCGCGTCATCTTCTTGAGATACCCAAGCATCATCTTGATGGCCCTCAGCGCCGCCGCCTGGCCCGCATTATCGGAGTCGAAGAAGAATATGACCTCCTCCGCATATCTGGCGCACATCTTCAGCTGTGAATCCGTGAATGCAGTTCCCAGGCTCGCCACGGTATTCCTGACGCCTGCCTGATGCATTGCTATGGCATCCATGTAGCCCTCGACTATTATAAGCTGCTTGGAGCGCTCCTTTTTCGCGAAATTCATAGCATAGAGGTGATTCTGTTTTTTATAAACAAGCGAGTCCGGCGAGTTGATATATTTCGGCATCCCGTCGCCGAGATCGCGCCCTCCGAACGCCACGATCTTCCCCATCTCATCCATTATCGGGAACATGAGCCTGCCCCTGAACAGATCGATCAGATTGCCGTTGGACGCCCTCGTAAAAAGCCCCGAGACCTCCATCTCATCATCCGTGTAACCCAGATCCTTCAGGTACCTGTAAAGCTTGTCCCAGCCCTCAGGCGCATACCCCAGCCCGAAATTAGTAGCCGTAGTCGACGTAAGTTCCCTCTTCATGATGTACCGGATGGCGACCTTTCCATCCTCGGAATAAAGGGACTTATAGAAGAACCTGGCCGCCTCCGTCAGAAGCGCAGACACCCTTTTCTTCTTCTCCAGCTGTCTGTCGTCCTGATTATTGTAATTATCCTCGGGAACAGCCACACCATAAGCCTTGCCCAGGAACCTGATGGCCTCCGGATACGTCAGATGCTCCATCTCCATGATAAAAGAAATCGCATTTCCGCTCTTGGAACACACGAAACAGCTGTAAATATTCTTCGTGATCGACACACAGAATGACGGCTTCGTATCGGCATGGAATGGACACAGCCCCCACCTGTTGGTGCCGCTCCTCCTGACCAGCGTGACATACTTGCTCACGACCGATTCGATGTCGGCCTTATCGAGAATCTCGGAGATAACGCTGTCAGGTATTCTTGCCATGGAATGATTATAGCATAGTCTCGAACGCTCATCATGTGAAATGGGGACGGTTCCTTTTTCACCATTTTGATGAAAAAGGAACCGTCCCCATTTCACCAGATTACAGTATCAACAGTGCTGACACAATGGCGTGAACGAGTCCCGCGAAAGCCACGTTGTCCGATATTCTCTTGACAGGATATGAACACAGGAACGGGGCAACAACCATGATGATTCCCCTCATCGCGACATATATATCAGTCATGCCCATGAAGCTTATGACCAGAGCCGTCGCCGGGGGTATAAGGAGTTCAGCCATGTAGAAGATATTGCCGAAGTAAGAGCATCCGTTCTCCCCGCCTGCACGGCTCTTTTTATCAATGTAGCCGAGAAGCGTTACCGCCAGAAAATCTGCAATAAATACAGTCACGGCAATGACGATCCTCTTGGTGTCAGTAACCAGATTTCCGCTCCTCACGATAAGCCAGAGCGCCGTGAAATACCCGGCAATCACAACGGCAGGAACAAAGGTCCTTATCACACCGAACGGGCTTCTGTTGTACCGGATCTTATTTGTCAGCATGAAGCCCGTTCTCATAACCACCATAACGGCAATCATGCAGAGCGGCGCCAGCCACACAATATACTTCACATAGTTCTTTGTCACCGGTATAAGACTGCCGGCCACGATGATCACGCCAAACCATATGGCAAGTCCCATATTCACTATCGCCGCCATGCCGTCATCACCGATCTTGTCGAAGGATATTCCCCTTCTCTCCGGCACCGGAATAAAGAACAGGAACATCAGTATCGAAGCAAATCCCAACAGCGCCCCCATCGTCAGGAATATGTACCAGCTGTTGATCCTTCCGAGGCTTGGTGACGTCTGATAAGTCGTTCCGAGATAACCCGCCAGTTCGTTCTGGAACACGGGGGAATTCATGAGCATCGTGTAGCTCATCTTATCGTAGAGCGACAGGTATCTTATCTGATTGGCAGACACGTATATCCTCGATGCAAAAAGAGTGCCCCTCTGAGCATATGCACCATAGACCGTATCCACACCGCTCATCCTTTCGAAAAGCCTCCTGACATCGCTCATGTCATTCACATCGCCGGCCTTCTTGCCAAATCCGAAGATAGCCACATTGCAGTCCGGATGTGTGGAATCGACGCACTCAACAGACAGATTACCGGGATAAGCAGGATCGACCAGAACATATCCGAGTATGTTGTTCTTGCCCTTGTTTGCTGTCCCCAGTTCGTCAAGATAGATATCTCTCATAAGGGCGTAGGAATCACTTCCGATACCCATAACAACAATGCTCCTGCCGACGTAATCTTCAGGGATGGCATTCGCCTTGCTGTCAATCAGTTCAACATCAAAACCGGCATTGTGAATGCTGTTGAGAAAACCGGGCTCCGCGATGTATATCTTATCAGCAGTCCTTGTGTAGATCAGGAGCAGCGGCGCACCGTCCGGAGCACCTGCCCGTGATACAAAGAACAGGATAAAAAGTATCAGCACAAAGAAGCCCGAGATACCGCCCCAGATATAAGCAGCTCTGGGGAGCTTGGCGGGACGTCTTGGTGTGCGGTCCTGTGGTTTTCGTGAGGTTGAAGAGGATTTCATGATTCGGTCTTATCCCTCATGCGGGCAGAGAACATCGCCCAGCTCCCTGACGTCCTCGGGGCCAAGGATGAGGATGATGTCGCCGGGCTTGGCGAGCTCGTCTATCCTCGGGATTATGTCCATCTTGTTCTCGAAGAATTCGGCATCGCCGCCGCGCCTGTTGATCTCGTCCGCGATGAGCCTGCTGGACATGCCGAGATCGTCAGACTCGCGGTCGGAGAATATCTCGGCGAACAGTATCTTTTTGCAGGGCAAAAGCGATGTGACGTAGTCCTCGAACAGCTGCTTTGTCCTGTTGAAAGTGAGCGGCTGGAACACCAGGAGGATGTCGCCGTGAGGCATGTTGGTCGCGGCCTCGATGGTTGCCCTTGCAGCCGTCGGATGGTGCGCGTAGTCAACAACAACATCGCATCCCCTGTACTTGCCTTTGACCGTGTATCTGCCGTCAGCGCCGTTGAACTCGTTCAGCGCCTTTATGATGGAATAGGGCTCCGCGCCGTTCAGGTAGGCGCATGCCGCAGCAATGAGTGCATTGTCTATGTTGTGGGTTCCGGGGATCCTCAGGTGCGCGCGTCCCAGGAACTCGCCCTTGAACTCAATGTCAAAGTTAGGAAGGCCTTCAACAAACTCGATGTTCAGTGCCTGAAAATCAGCCGGAGTTCCATTGGAGGAACAGGTGATGACCGTGGGCATGGCGCGGCCTTCGTTCTCGCGCTGTATACGCGCCTTGTTGAGAGCCTTCTGTATATTGCGGTCAGAAGCGGTTACAACGATATATCCGTCGTCGTCAACTTTCTTCGTAAACTCGGCAAACACGTCTATGACATCCTGCAGTGTGGGATAGCAGTCCACATGGTCATGGTCGATATTCGTGATGGCCGCCGTCGTCGATCTGAACTGGAGAAAAGACTTCTTGAACTCGCATGCCTCAGACACGAGAAGTCCCCTTCCCGAGCCAAGCCTGACAGTATTCCCGCCAAACATATCGAAAGCAGCCCCGATGTGCACCGTGGGGTCCTTCCCCGCCTCCATCAGCATCAGCGACGTCATCGAAGTCGTTGTTGTCTTGCCGTGTGTTCCGGAGATATTGATAACATGGTTATAGCTGTCCGTGATCATGCCCAGAAATTCCGATCTGTCGAAGATCCTGATGCCGCTCTTCAGGGCCTCAGCTACCTCCTCGTTATCAGGCAGTATCGCCGCCGTCTTGACGATATAGTCCGGCCGAAAATCCTTTATGTTATCCGCAACCTGGGAATTATAAATGGTTATCCCCTTGCTCCTCAGCATCTCGGTCCTCTCGGACGGATGATTATCCGAACCTCCGACGTCGAACCCGTAACCCTTCGCCAGCAGCGCCAGTCCGCTCATGGATATTCCGCCGATCCCGACGAAATAAATCTTCGCACCACTCTTCAGTGAATCTATGCCTTTTGCGTCATTTATAGCCATTATCAGATACCTCATATGAAATGTGAAATGGGGACGGTTCTCAATTGTCACATTTTTAGAGGCAAATACCATAATTAAACGGTTTTGTGTAAAAGACACGTGACAAAAGGGACACCCCCTAATGAGTTATTATACATCACATCACGAATATGTTGACGTCAATAATATCTTAAATCAATCCAGCACACACAAGTTCTGCAACTCTTCTACTATCTTGAAGCTAAAACGTGACACTATAATACACGTAGTAATCATGTATATTTATTCAGATATTGAGAGGATTTTGTGACAGTTGAGAACCGTCCCCATTTCACTTTTTCTCGTTATAGAGGAGCTTGAGCAGTATCGGCGTAACTATTGAACTGACGATAATAAGCAGGATGACAGACGTTGAATAGGAACTGTCAAGAACACCCAGAGTAAAGCCTCGCTGCGCAACGATAAGAGCCACCTCGCCACGGGTCATCATACCGCATCCGATCTTCAGTGCATCTCTTCTGTTGAAGCCGGTAAGACGTGCCATTGTTCCGCAGCCGATGACCTTGGCGCCCATTCCCACCAGCACAAAGGCCAGCGAGAACAGCAATATGCTAGTATTGAATGTCGACAGATCATTCTGGATACCGATACTGGCGAAGAAAACCGGTCCGAAGATCATATATGAATTGATATCCATCTTGCGGGAAATATAAGTGGAATCCTTGAGCGAGCTCAGGATAACGCCGGCGATATATGCACCAGTGATATCGGCAACACCGAAGTAACGCTCAGCGGCAAAAGACATAGCAAAGCACAACGCAAGTCCGATGATCGGTATCCTTCTCGTATGACGGTGTTTGCGGTCGTAGATCTTAAACAGCCTGTAGATTATGTATCCGCAGACGATCGAAGTAACGAAGAACAGGCCGGTCATGAGGAGCGTGTGTCCCACGTCCTGTGTGGGATCCCTGAACCCTATAACGATCGTGAGAACAACAATTCCGATGACATCATCGATTATCGCTGCGCTCATCAGCGTCGTTCCTATGGTATCAGACAGCTTGCCCAGTTCCTTTAGGGCCTCAACGGTTATTCCTACAGATGTAGCTGTCAGGATCAGACCTATAAATACTCCCTTATAGAAATCCTCGCTGCCCCATGGTGCCATTCCATAAAAACCGAAATACAGCAGTGCGCCAAGCACGAGCGGGACAAATACACCTGCGCATGCTATCAGCAAAGCTTTCACACCCGTCTTCTTCAGCTCGGAGATACGTGTCTCCAGGCCCGCTGTAAACATCAGGAGTATTACACCAATCTCGGCCATCTGTCCGAGAAAATCAGAATACTGGACGAGACCCAGAACGCTCGGTCCCACGAGGATGCCTGCGACGATCTCGCCTGCGACCTGGGGAGCTTTGAGTTTTCGGGCACCGAGTCCGAAGATCTTTGCCGCTATTATGATTATTGCGAGGGATTTAAAGATGTAGAATTTCTCCATGCATGCTCTCCAAAAAAACAGGTCAGACGGTGATGTCCCCGACCGTTGCCTCAGTAAACGTCACAAGTTCAGAGGCTTTCATTCTTATCTGCAGACCTCTCTGACCGCCGGAGAAAGACACGTCCTCGATCAGTTCGATCATCTCATCGATATAGGTGGGGAATTTCTTCTTCATGCCGATCGGCGAGCAGCCGCCGCGGATGTATCCCGTCAGAGGCAGAAGCTCCTTCACATGTATGAGCTCCACGCGCTTTGACCCTGCGAGTCTGGCCGCCTTCTTAAGATCCAGTTCGTCGTCAACAGACAGGCAGAACACCACATACCCGTCGTCAGCCTTTGCCACGATGGTCTTGAAGACCTCCTCGTACGGCAGGTTCAGGAATTCGGCCACGTGATGTCCGTCCAGGTCATTCTCATCGAAATCATACTCCTGGACATCATAGGAAATGCCGGCTGAATCCAGCATCCTCATAGCGTTGGTCTTCTTGATACCTGCCATATTTAAACCCCTCCGAATTGTAGATTCTAACACTCTGTTCCTGTGTTTTGTAGTACTATATAGAACAGAAAAAACGCACAGGAGTGGCCAAATGTTGTACAAAGAATACCCTCAGCATGATATGAATGTTGTTTTCGAGATGATGGAGAAGGTGCTGAAGGTCGGCGATTGCCACGAGCATGCCATGGACGAGATGGATTTTCTGAATCACCTGATGGCGTCACTTCCGGCGGAGGCTGTGGAATGGGGCATGCAGTTTCTGCACGGCAACAGGGATCTGCCGAAGTCGTGTGATGAGATCATGCCGCTGTACATCAGGTTCCTGAGCCTTGTGGAGTATTGCGAGAAGATTGAGTTCCTGCGGGAGATTCCCGAGAACATGACTCACGAAGACATAATGCGGCGCTCTGAGATAATGGAGTCTCTCGAGAAGCACGAGAACATGTTTAGAAAGCCCCTCATGGGATTCACCATGAAGAACGGAGAGCCTGCCGCTGTGGAACAGGATGCAGACGGAAATGATGCGGAAGAGGAATCCTCCCTTCACCTGCTGAATTACAATGCTGCTGTGTTCGTGTGCGAAGACGTGCTTGCAACATCCCTGTTTTACGAGACAAAACTGGGATTCAAGGCGGTCCATCTTGACGACGAATCGATGCCGCACATAAAGCTCACCCGCGACAACGTGGCGATCGTGCTGGCATCAGGCTCACTCAAACCGATGCGCGAGGTATGCGGCGTCTCCTATGATATGTATCTTTACGTGTCGGAGCCCCTGCTGTTCTACAACGAGGTCAAGGGCGCAGGCGTAAAGATCATCGAGGATCTGACGGCCGCAGCGGATTCAGTCAATCTCAAGGTCAACAG
Source organism: Ruminococcaceae bacterium YRB3002 (assembly GCA_900099715.1). GTDB lineage: Bacteria > Bacillota > Clostridia > Saccharofermentanales > Saccharofermentanaceae > Saccharofermentans. The sequence goes on from FMTG01000006.1 coordinate 36,713, forward strand.
ACAGTTCGTCTTCGAGGACTGCGACGGCAGACATGTGTGCGTGAGTCAGGAGCCGTTATGATCTGCGGCAGCGTCAGCCGGTCTTCTTCCACTTCGTATCAGGCTTGATCTTATCGTCAGCGCAATGCCTGAGGTACATATTGATCAGAGTCTGATACGGGATATCCGTCTCAACTGCCAATCCCTTAAAGTAATCGATCACAACCTGGTCAAGATATATGGTAACGTGCTTCTTGTTGCCGACTCTGACAAATTCCTTCAACTGCTCCTCAGTCTGCGGCGGGTTGTCGGGATCATAGACGTCTTCCCTCTTCTCCGCTTCTTCGAGCATCTTTTTCTGCTCAGGGGTCAGTTTTTTGTTAGGATCCAATCTATAATAAACTGTGCTCATTGTACTGTCTTACCTCCTCTTTATTAGCTTTACGTGCTGAAATAATACGTATTGTGTTTTCCCTGTCGGTGTATACAACATTCAAGACCAATAAATTCTTCTCAACCATTCCGACCGTTATGTATCTATCCTCGCCTTGACTATGTTCCCAATCAAATCTTTCTATTCTAATTGGATCGAGAAATACATTAGAAGCGGTTCTGAAATCGATACCATGCTTTTGGATATTAATTCTTTCTTTTACACTATCCCATTCGAATAATGAATTGCTGTACGTATTCATATTATATGCATATCCTCCTTACTGTTCAAGTCGTATATTTTATTCGAAGTCTTCGTTTTATCGATATTTATATGCAAAAATAATGGCCTTAACGATCTTTATCACGATTGATCACGATTGGATTGAGAAATAATAAAACGATTGTTCTGCCTTCATTATACAATACATTTGTTCGTTTGTATACACCGACTTCACCTGTTTTGGTGAAAAAGGAACCGTCCCCATTTCACCTTTTCACGGCTTTCGTCGCCTTCTCGATCTTGTCGCGGGACAACTCCTGGATGCGCTCGCACCCCATGCACTTCACCTTCACTTCGTTGCCGACCGCCATGACGCGCCACTCGCAAGATCCGCACGGGTGTGGCTTTCTGAACGTCACGATATCGCCGACCTCATATTTATACAGAAAGAATTTCCCTGCCATACTATCCCCTCCATATCCCCGCGACCACACGCGGATTACCGCCAAAATCCTTAAGTCCTGTCACATTCCCATACCCATACTTCCCGAAAATCCCCATCACTTCATCCTGCTGCCTGTACCCGTGCTCCACCGCCAGCACTCCACCGTCAACAAGTGACTTTGCTCCGATCTCACACAATCTCCCGTAGAAATCCAGTCCGTCAGCACCACCCCTGAGTGCCAGTTCCGGCTCGTAAGTCACGCTCAAAGGCAGTTCCGTCATCTCCTCATCCGTAACATACGGCGGGTTTGAAGTGATCACATCAACCTTGCCGTCAAGTGCAAAACTGCTCGACAGAATGTCACCCTTCACCACATTAACATGTGCCTTGCATACACCGGCATTCTCCCTGCAGCAGGACATGGCATCATCAGATATATCAACCAGAGTTACCTCAGCACCGATGCCGCCACGCACAAGCGCATTAGCCACGGAAATACCCACACATCCGGTGCCTGCACAGAGGTCGGCGAGGGTGATTTTCGCGAGGGATGGAGAGACAAAGGGCGCAGGCGCCAGACGTGCCACATCCCCCATCGGAGAAGAGAGTGCGCCGCATAACATAAGAGCCGCCTCGACCAGCAGCTCCGTGTCAGGGCGCGGGATCAGCACGCCCGGTGTTAATTTGTATCGTTCGTAGTAGAAGTCGGCGAACCCGTCGGTGTATTGAGAAGGATAGTCCTTACCACACATCGTCTTCGGAGTTCTCGGGGATGACGGCCATCATGGATGCGATAGCGACTTCGCAGATCTTCACGTCAGGCTCATCCGTGGTGAAATTCTGCAGCCAAAGGCCGGGCTTGGACAGGAATCTGCAGAAGGGATTCTTGTCGTGACGGCCCACAAATCTCAGTATCTCAAAGGATATGCCGCAGATTATCGGAACAAGGATGACTCTCAGAAGCACGTTGATGAGCATGCTCTGCTCGCCGATCACAACGCCTGCCAACGTATAGATGAGTATCGATATTGCCATTACGATAAACATGAACGCAGTGCCGCAGCGGGGATGAAATCTAGGGAATTTCATGACGTTCTCAGGTGTCAGGGGCATGCCGGCCTCGTAGCAGGCGATTGTCTTATGCTCTGCTCCGTGATATTTCCACACGCGGTTAACGTCCTCAAGCTTGGACGCAAATACCAGATACGTGAAGAAGAACATGATCCTGAGGAAGCCCTCGATCAGGTTCAGCAGGACTGACACACCGATAGTGTTATAGACCTCATCAACGATATATCTTGCAACGATGTCAACGATGACCTTCGGCAGCAGCAGGAAGATACCGACGCTGAGGATGATTCCGATGATCGCAGACAGTGTGATCATCAGGTTGTAATGCTTCTCGAAATACCTGTCCAGAAGGCTCTTCTTCTCTTCCTCTCCGCCTTCCTTCTTCTCCTCCGGCTTACCCTCTTCGGAGATATCTGCGGACTTCATGAGAGCGCCCGTACCTGTGACGAGCATCTTGTAGAACCTGATACAGCCTCTGATGAAAGGCACTGTCTCAAAGTACGTGACCTTCTCTGTCTGAGGGAGTTCCTCAACATGGATGGTGCCGTCGCCTTTCCTGACCGCGATACATGTGCGCTTGGGGCCCACCATCATGACGCCCTCGATTAATGCCTGGCCGCCTATCGTGGTCTTCTTGATCTCAGGCATATCGCAGGTTATCTTCCTGTTCTTTTTCTTCGAAGCCTTCTGCTCTGCCTTATTCTCAGCTTTATTCTCAGCCTTGTTATCAGCCTTTTTGTCTTTTGCCATATATATCTCCCGACAATAGTTAACGATCTTATCAAGCTTCAATTATACACTATCATAGGTTACAATTATATTATAATTGTGGCAAAGAACGGCGTCTTAGGGCACTCACGGCAAAAGGAGGTATCGCATGCAGTACAGAAAAGGATACTCGATGCTGGGATACGGATGCATGCGGTTCACCACAAAGAACGGTAACATCGACTACGGGAAAGCATCCGAACAGATCATGCGGGCCTTCCAGCTTGGCGTAAACTACTTTGACACAGCCTACATCTACCCCGGGAGCGAGGAAGTCCTTGGCCGCATCGTCGAGGAAAACGGCATCCGCGACAAGATAATCATCACCACAAAGCTCCCTCAATACATGGTCAGGAACCGTGCCGCCCTCGACAAATATCTGACCGAGGAACTGAAGCGTCTCCGTACCGATTATCTGGATAACTACCTGATGCACCACATGACCGACTACGCCCAGTGGGAGAAGCTTGTGGCGCTTGGGATCGAGGACTGGATTGCCGAGAAAAAAGCCTCAGGCGTTATCCGCAACGTGGGATTCTCCTTTCACGGCACCACAGAGATGTTCCTGAAGATCCTGGATGCCTACGACTGGGACCTCTGCCTCATCCAGTACAACTATATGGATGAGCACAGCCAGGCCGGCCGCCGCGGCGTTGAAGCTGTTGCCGCCAAAGGCATCCCGCTGTTCATAATGGAACCTCTTAGAGGCGGCAAACTGGTGGACCTTCTCCCTGCCCGCGCCAAAGAAGAAATAGCATCGGATCCCCACGGCTGGACTCCCGCAGAATGGGCGTTCAGATGGCTGTGGAACCAGCCGGAAGTCACATGCGTGCTCTCAGGAATGAACTCTCTCGAGATGATCGAGGAGAACTGCCGCGTCGCCTCCGAGGCCTCTGCCGGGTCTTTTGGAGAGACAGAATTCGCCATGATAGACCGCATCCGCACCATAATAAACGCCAGCACGAAAGTCCCCTGCACCGGCTGCAGATACTGTATGCCCTGCCCAAAAGGTGTGGACATACCATCCATATTCTCCTGCTATAACCATATGTATTCGGAGAACAAGAGTTCCGGCCGCAAGGAATTCTTCCAGACAGTTGCGCTCCGCCGTGAGCCGGCCCTCCCCACCCAATGCGTGGAATGCGGCAAATGCGAAGCCCACTGTCCCCAGTCGATTGAGATACGCAAAAAGCTCAAAGAAGCCGACAAAGCCCTCCGACCCTGGTACTACAAGATCATACTCGCCATGGCGAGAAGGTTTATGGTCGGAAAAAGATGAAATGGGGACGGTTCCTTTTTCACCAAATCGGTGAAAAAGGAACCGTCCCCATTTCACCACCTGCACAAAAAAGAAGGTGCCTCTTGCGAGACACCCTCCGTTTTCGTTAATTGAAACTAACCTTTGTTCAGACCGATTACTCAGGCTTCTTTGTTCCGCAGTTGCCGCAGAAGTTAGCTGTGTTGTCTGACTTACCGCACTGAGGGCATGTCCAGGGACCGGCTGCCACGGGCTTCTTCGTACCACAGTTGCCACAGAAGTTAGCTGTATTGTCAGCCTTGCCGCACTGAGGGCAAACCCATGCTGCTGCGGGCTCAGGCTTCTTTGTTCCACAGTTGCCGCAGAAGTTAGCTGTGTTGTCTGACTTGCCGCACTGAGGGCATGTCCAGCCTGCAACTGCTGCGCCGCCTGCTACAGCACCTGCAACAACGCCGCCTGCCATACCTGCACCTGCTGCTGCCTGCTGTGCCTGGATCTGCTGCTGCTGACCCATGTAGTTAAATGCTGCATTTGTAGCACCCATCTGGCCAACACCGCCAACGAGACCCATACCCATGAGACCCGTAGCTGCGCCTGCAGAGTTGCCTGCTGCTGTATTGAGAGCCTCTGTCTGACCAAGAACTGCTGCAGCTGCCAGAGCGTTGGGATCTGCACCGAACATCTTGGACTGATCGACCTGCTCGATTCTCTCACGTGACTTGTCATCAGGTGTGATAACTGCGATAGCAACTTCGTCTACAACGATACCTCTTGCCTGGAGCCAGTCCTCGTCAAGAGCATCACGCATGTAATTTCTAAGTCTTGTCTTCTCCGTGGGGAGGTTAGCGAACATGATCTTGTCCACGCCGCCGCAACGGTTAACAACCTCTGTCAGGTGATCGAGGAACTCAACTCTGGGCTGGAGCATATCTGCAGGTCTGCCCATCAGGTCAAGAACCTTGTACTCACCAACGATGTTGGAAGAAACCTTCTTGAAGAAAGCAACAGGATCCTCGATACGGAAAGAGAACTTACCGTTCATGGAGATGTAGATGTTCCTGTACTCAGGATCAGCATAAGGGATCGGCTTAGGTGTGCCAAAGTTCTGGTCCCTGATCTCGAGCAGGTTAACGAAGTAAACTCTCTGCTGCTTTGTGAGCTCACCGCCGGCTCTCATTCTCTCCCATGCATCCTTAACTACCTTCTTGGCATTGTCAAGAACGTTAGTATCTGCGAGGAGCGAAGGTGCGGATGAAGAATCCCACTGATAACGTCCTGCTTTGGTTGTAAAATCGATAACCTCGCCGTTATCTACGAGCAGAAGTGCAGTACCCTCAGGTACGAGGATAATGGAACCGTTGGAAATAACATCGGTATTACCCTTATTGTTGCCCTTAACTATTCTTGTAGCACCCTTCCTTACCAATACGTCCTGACCAAGTGAGTCACACTTGAACACCTCAATGTACTGATCCTGAACCTCGGATACAGCTGCATCTCTTCCTGCGTTAAGCACGTTGGTAACCAATGAAATTAAACCCATTTCATATCCCTCCTGAAAAATATTTACGATTTAACTCGCTAAAAATGATTATATCAAATAACAAAAATCCATTCAATAATTATAGAAAATTGTTCTCTCGAGTCTCAGGATATGTGGAGCTTTGAACTCGATTCCCGCCTGCTCTGCCTCTTCAGCAACGCGCGCGGACATTGACGTCATTACGAGAGGGATACCGGTGATCTTCGAAGCCTCCAGCACAGTATTCTCGCCCTCCAGCACGTTCTCCGGCGTCGTGTATTCAAGAAGGTTTGCGTTATTGATATATCCGTCGATCTTGAGCCCGCAGGCCTCAGACAGTTCTGCGCTCATTACTGCTATCTGCTCAGCGGTCGACGTAAACGGGCGGTTGATATTCACTGCCATCAGGAGCCTGTAGTCAAAGCCGGCCAGCCTGTCGGACAGGGACCCCAGCACCACTGCACCCATATCCTCTCCGCCAATATCAAACACACCTTTATACGATGAATCATCGAAAATCACATACATCTCACCGCCGAGCACGGGCGCATCCACATTGGTTCCCGCATAGGACGGACTTATCAGACGGATGTCATTGTCCTGAAGGACTGAGGCCGCATCAGCCGATCGGTAGTACGGATTTACTATATCCATGTCTGCCAGAAGTATCTTCTGGTCCGGAGCAGCCCGGCGCATTGCAAGAGCGAGATTAACAGATATCTCGGACTTGCCGGAACCATAGGCACCGATAACTATGGTGAGTTTCTTATCTGTCAGAAAGTCACTCATCAACGCCCTCCGGGAAACCCATGATCATTGCATCAGGACACACTTCAAACCTTATCCTGTTGCCATAGAAGTCCTCGCCGTCATAGTTGCCCTGGAGCTGGTAGGACGGATCCGTACTGGTGATTATGCCGCTTGTCGTCTTGAAGGAGTGAATGCCCTGGTTGCCTTCGTGCTTGCCGAAACGGTATTTCGCGATGAGGCGGACTGCCCGCCCGAAAGACACATCATCAACAGCGCACACATCGATAATACCATCGTCGAGCTTGGCACCCGGAGCCGGGCAGAATCCGTCCCCGTAAAACTTGCCGTTGCAAATGGAGATCAGCGTATTCGTCGTGTTCGTACCCTCATACATCTCGCCGGATTCCAGCTCAAGCTTGTACGTGAAATTTGATGCACGGTCTCTCTTTATGGAACGGAGAGCTGATCTCACATAGGCCGTCTTACGGACATATCTCGACTTTGGCTTTGCGCGGACCATCGCCTTGGCTGCGGCCTGCACCCTGGTGTCCAGCCCGACAGAAGTGACGTTCACGCAGTACCTGGACCACATCGGCAGGTGATTGCCCATCACGTCATATGAATCGACTCTGATCAGATCGATCTTGCGGGGCTTATACGAATCAAGGTTCTCAAGGCTTTTCCGGAGGTTCGGAGTCTTTTTGCCATATATCGTCTTGGAAAGGTCATTGCCCGTCCCGAAAGGCAGGCATATCAGAGGCGTGTTAGTGAATGCCAATGAGTTACAGACCTCGTTTATCGTGCCGTCACCGCCGCATGAGACAACGGTCACCCTGCCGCCGTATTTCTCGCTGATTTCTCTGGCGATATCGCCGGCGTGACCGGGGTACTCGGTATATCTGAACTCGAAATGCGTCCTCACTTCAGCAGGCACGCTCGCAAGCGCCGTCTCAAGCGCTTTAAGTGATCTCTGGTCGGCGCGGCCGCTTATGATAAAGATATACTGCCTGTTCATCTGTCTGTGTGGTATCCGTAGTTTCTTTACTTGTCCTGCTCGGTCAGGTTATAGACCATCTCTACAACGTTATCTATCGTATCGATGTCGTCCAGGATCTCATCCGGGAGCCTTATGTCGTACGCCTCCTCCAGATCGATCACCAGCTCGTAAAGCTGAAGCGAATCAAGGATCAGGTCGTTCCTGAGGCTGATATCCGGCGTTATGTCCGTCGGCGAGATGTTCATCGCCTGGGACAGCATGCGCACAATGTCGTCAAAGATCATGTCTTTCTTCTTCATCACATCATCCTGACGTTCTACCTGTTGTTCATTACGTTCTCGGGGGCCCGAAGGGTCATCCATCTTGTGTCTCCTTTTTGCTGTTATTAGCACTGTTTTTACTGTTTTTACTGTCTATGTGAGCGATCTCTTTCGCCGTCTCCCGGATCACCGTCTTCTCATCCGAGCCTTCATATCTGGCCAGAAGATCCTCAACATGCTTATCTATCGCTTTGACCAGAACAAGAAGCCTGTCCTGATCCTCTTCCCCGTAAGGCTCCAGTATCCTCTTTGCCAGCACCCGGTGAAACTTACTGTGCATCCTGCACGCCAGTTTTCCAGTTCTGGTAAGGCTGATCCTGACAACCCTCTTATCGCGGTCATCCCTTCTCCTGTCAACGTAGCCTTTTTTCACAAGTCTGTCGATAGACACCGTTAAAGTCCCGGTCGTTATCCCCAGAGCCTGCGCTGTCTGGCTCATGGTCTTCGCCTCATACGGACCGATCGCCGTAAGCGTATGCATCTCCGCCAGCGAAAGATCAGAGAAATACCCTCTCGACAAAGACTTTTCTTCCGTCAGCAATACATTCTCAAATATCCTGACAAGCGATTCCGACATCTCTTCAACGCCCGAATTCATCGTCTTTCCCCCTTTGCCGCGAGATTTCATATGCGGATCACGGTACGGCTTACTGTATGGCTTACTGTACGGATCACCGATATCTGATACCGATATTTGATTTTACAACAAAAGAAGAAAAATGTGAAATGGGGACGGTTCTCAACTGTCACATTTTCAGCACAATCCCGTTATTTATTGGCTAATATTTGATATTTTCGATGTGACAGGGGGACACCTTTCAGACTGTACGAAGATCAAACATGCTGGATCACTCCCCTCCCTATACCTGTCAACCTTGCTATCTGACGGATAGTAAAACCATCCTTGCGAAGTGTCCTCAGGGCCTCATTACGCCGTTCTTTATCGTACCCGGCAATCTCAAATCCAGACTCAATGTCCAACAACTGCCGCATCCTCTCAATCAGTGCATCATCATCAAGCCTTAGCCAGTCGCTCTCATAATCAGTTCTGTCATTCTCATCTTTGCTGTTCATAAACATCTCGAAAACATCCTTAACCGGAAGCAGACTCTTTATATACTCGATATGAGTCCTTGGGCTGTCACTGAAATAATCTGAATAACTGCTCCAGCGGTATTCGTCCATTGGAGCGATCCTGTCAGCTGCAGGATTGTTCATGATGTAGCGGTACACATTCAGTAACGACTGGCTGCCGACTATGCATTTACTCTTAAATCTGTCCTGAAACAAATGACCTGTACGCATGTAAATGAAGTTGTATCTCTGCGCGTATCCGCCGAGCAGCCTGGCCATATATAGCGACAGTTTACAATTGTCCTTCAGCAGCATATGAACATGATTATCCATAAGACAGTAAGCAATTACCTCGACACCCATCTCTTCCGCCAGATCCAAAGCAAGATCTTTGAAATACCGGTAATCTGATTCACGCTCGAATATTATCTGCTGTCCAACTCCCCGCGCCATAACGTGATAGTACCCATCGATGACTTTTAGACGTTTTGATCGTGGCATTATTACCACCTCCTCTTTTATATATACATTCAGCGTAGCAGGGATTTTCTGAAAATTAGTGACGAAATGATACGAAAAACTCCGATTTTCGTATTTTCTCGAAGTTTGTAATATAATAGTTATCAGCAAAAAATGTGACAGTTGAGAACCGTCCCCATTTCACATTTTAAAGGAACAATAACTATGGAAAACACTGCCCCTAACTCCAAACAAAACACCAACATCTACAAGAAAAAGATCCGCTCGAAGATATACAACAGATACAACTGGAGCTCCCTTGTCGTCCTTCTTCAGATAGGCGCTACAACGCTGCTAGTCTCGGCACTTGAGATCGCGGCGATAATCCTTATTGCAGCAAAGATGTCAATGGATTCCGGCGCGCCAATAACATTAGTGGCGATAATGAGCGAGGTCAACAAATATGCTCTCGCTATGGCCGGTGTGTCGTATGTCATTGTGAATATCACGGCGGCGTTGCTTGGTATGAAGCTGAGCAAGACCGGGCGCATAAGAAATTTCATAAAGAAGCCGCAGATGAGCCCGATGTGGGTTGTTGTTGCGGTGGTTGCATGTCTCGGCGTGTCCAGTCTGGATTCGCTGATAATGAGAGTTTTGAGTTTCTTTTTCGAATCGTCTCACGATGCGCTCGATCTGATACTGGGATCGGGAATTTATTCCGAGAACATCATCATTAAGATTATTTCGATCAGCTATATTGCGCTGCTGGGGCCCATCACGGAAGAGCTGCTCATGAGGGGAACCGTTCTGCCGATGTCTTCGCACGTCTCGCCTACTTTCGGAATGTTCGTGTCGGCACTGATGTTCGGACTGATGCACGGCAACGTGACACAGCTTTTCAATGCATTTCTTCTTGGACTTTTGATGGCTTATATCACGCTGAAGAGCAGGTCGCTGATCCCGGCGGTCATCGCGCATGTGCTCAACAATTCTTCAGCAGTGATAGTGGAGTATGCTACTGACGGACTTGACCCGGAACGCATAACCACCATCAACAACATCGTTGACGGTTCGATCGCTGTTCTCGGCATTATCGCGCTCGTTTTCCTCCTCAGGAAATTCCGCATGATCGACGAAGTAAAGGATATGCCCGTCATCAACAAACCGGTCACCGACGAGGAACTCGCGATGGTATCGGACAGCAATTCGCGCGTGTCTGTCACCATCAAGCCGTTTCTTGGCTCATGGGCGCTTTGGATGGTTGTCGCTTACTGTGCTTTTAGCTCGGTCTACATGATCTTGATCGGGAACACGCTTGGCTGAACCTTGCGCTTTGGACGCCTGCACCTTGCGGGCTGGTTCTTTCTTCTTCTTGATGTGCGCGCCGACTATCTCCGACACGTCACTTATCGTCACGAAAGCGCTTCCGTCAGCATCATGAATGATCTTCTTAATGGTCGATACCTCGATCCTGGTAATAACGCAGTACAGCACTGTCTTTTTCGTGCTGCTTATACGGCCGTAACCCTCCATGGCGGTGCATGTCCTGCCCAGCTGTGCGTGGATCCTGTCAGCGATCTCCTCGGCGTGGTCGGTGATGATCATGACAGCCTTCGCCTGCTCCATACCGTGTTCGATTATGTCTATTACTTTCGAGGTGATAAAGTATGTCAGGAGGCTGTATAATGCCCTGTCCAGTCCGAAAAGCACGCCCGCCACACCATATATGACAACATTAAACCCAAGCACGATCTGACCCGTGGACAGGTCCATCCTGCGGCTCATCAGAAGCGCCACAGTCTCCGTCCCGTCCAGGCATCCGCCGCTCTTCAGGATCAGTCCGACGCCAATTCCCAGCAGCACGCCACCGAACACGACAACCAGTATCTCCTTGTCCGTCACGGGCTCCATATCCTCGAAGATCCCCAGCATGATGGAGAACACCACCATGGCGAATACAGACTTTATCAGGAACAGTCCTCCGAGTCTCCTGTACCCCATATACAAAAACGGGATATTAATGATTATCGTCAGAACACCAAGCTGTATGGGCACGTACTTGCTGACGATCATGGAAACACCCACAACGCCTCCATCGAGGATCGTGAACGGCACAAGGAATTCCTCCAATGCAAACGCAGCGATAGTGGCTCCGATTGCCAGAAGGATAAACGGAATTATGTAGTGTTTAAACAGGCGTGTGGTACTGTCCATATCAGCACTCTTCGCGTCTTCTCTTCAGGACAAAACACTTATTGACAACAAACCCTGCCGCCATCGCAGCCATCACAATGAGCAACAGTCCAAATGACATACCTACTCCAGTCGGGATAACGCCGTTCAAAGTATTCTCGAAGTGCACTACCATATCCCCCCTCAGCACTCCGGAAGCGGAATTGGATGTAACCTGTTCTGTTCCGTCAAGATAGCACTTTGCGGTATAACTCTCGTTGTCCTCAGTTACAGTAAACCTGGTTCCGCTGGGGATCCTGTCGAGAAGGATCTCACCACCGTCAGCGATAGTGAGATGGACGATACCTGAAGAATTAGGAGTGATCGTCACGATCGTTGTTCCGACTGTCTTTGTAAGCTCACCAACGTAAGGATTACCGGAAGAATCCTTCAGGAGCACATCAACGCTGAATTCCTTGGTCCTGCTGCCGAAGTTACCAAGAACTGTCTTGGTGATCTTAAGGCTGTTGCTGTTAGCCTGGTTCTTGATCTGCAGAGTATATGAGACCGTACCGTCAATGTCTGTAGACGTGAGCTCATAATCCTCGCTGGTATTGCCTGTCAGTGTGATGACACCGGTCTTGGATACGTTGAACGTTACACCATTAGGGAGTCCCACAAATCCAGCCGGTGCAGCTGTCTCCTTCAGCTTATACTCACCGGGTGCCAGCTGGTTATTGATACCGGGGAGTATTCCATCTGCACCTGATACTACATCCGCAAATCCGGGCACCGGTACAGGGTCGAACTCGTTGAATCCGCCTACGCTTACTTTCTTGTGGAGACTGAAATGAGCGTTGGGAAGAGATGTATCAAAGGCATCAGTCTTCAACACAGAGAATTCCATGTTCTTATTTCTGATATCGAGCACCTGTGTTACAGAATCGTACCTGTAATACGACTGATCTGCACCGCCTATCACAAGACCACCCAAGGAATCAAAACTCAATACAATAGGTGCTGTCAGGCCCTGGTAACCCTTAGGAACAGAAGTCTCTCTTACATAATAAACAACATTGGGCGAAGGAAATACCTTGGAAACAAAACCGGAAACATCATCAGAAGTATAATTCCCGATGATCATTCCACTTCCCGTCTGAATCGTAAAGCCCGCGCCCGGAAGCGCTGTCCAACTCCAGTCGTTCTTGTTTATGATGACGCCGGGACGGTCATTCGTAGCAGTATCGATACGTGTACTCTGGTTGGTCGTCCACGAACCGCGCTCGTAATTAACGGTATACTTGAAGAAATCCGCATCAGTCTCGCCCTTGAGCCTTCCATACAACTCAATATCACCACCATCATCTATCGGAGTAACTGTTCCATAGTTTGTAACTACTCCGTCGTCATCGACTGTAGGATTATTATTCGAGATCTTGACCTCTCGGATCCAGTAATAACTGAGATCCTTGCCTTCATCAAGATGCTCGAAATACCAGTACAGACTATTATTACCGGAAGCAAGACGTCTTACTGTATTGACCGGTGTGCCTGCTATGGATGTAACAAGAGTAAGATTATCCTCATCATCACCCTTGAATACTGCAAAGTAAGTATCACCGCGACTATCCATGAAATCATCATCAGTCCATATCTTATTGACACGGAGACCATAGCCCTTATAGTTGACAACGTTGACATGAGGTGTCTTGCCTGCTTCAAGAGATCCTTCAGCAGGTGTGAACGTATCTGTATGTGAAGATCCATCATTTACATCAGGATACTTCTCATAGTTGTGAAGTGCGTATCCGTCAGGTATCTCCTCGAGTCTCTCTTCGATCTTGTACTTGTTTCCTACCAGCAATCCTTTGACTTCAACAGTATAGAATGACGGGATCTTGGAGATAGCACCATACATTGAAGTAGTAAACCTGATCTGCTTCAGCTCAGCTTCTGAGATATTATTGTTGTCGTAATCATACTGTGTCTTGCCGATTGATACGAAGGACTGGCTGTCAACATCCCATCTGCAGTATTCCATATCCTCATTAAGGACATAATATAAATACATGTTACATTCTTTGAGTGTGGTGTCGCTCTCGGAGCCGATATAGAGCCTGAAGTTGAACAATGTAGGATCTTCGTCATAATGAATCTCCTGTTCACCCTTCTCATCATAGAGTACTTTCTTGAAAGTAAGTGAGCGGATAGCACCAGGATCGACCTTATTGACGTATTTGACCGTCGTCCTGTCTTCGATCTTCATAATATCGATCATATAATCAGACGTCTTGTTATCTGTACCGTGAGTCTGTGTCGAATCAACACGATCGCCGTTAACATACACCTCATTATATATAAGATTGTTCACGCCACATTCCTTGATCTGATAATACATGACATTATCAGGCAGATGGATCTCAATTACCTCTCCGGGCTTGATGAAGTATACTCCTCTATATTCATATCCGTTGATAGTAATGGAGTCTTTATAATCAACATCCAATGTTGTTCCCTGATAAAAAACATCATATGTTTCGTCATCCAACGGAATCGGGCTGTCAGGATCATAAGGATGCTCGGGATCGCCTGTCGGCAAGAAATAATAAATCTGGAATGGGAATCTGGCCGCGAGGAGATCCCTTGCATTGCTTCCATCCTGCATTCCGAGATCCTTGCTGAGCACTACAGTACCGGGTTTTACAGAAGACTGATTGAATCTCATATGGAGGTTGGATGCCCCTCCACCACGTTCCATATAGAAGATCTTCATAGTATGGAATGTATAGTCCTTGAAAGTCCAATTGCCAGTATCTTCATCTTCCTCAAATATCTCGGCGATCTTGGCCGCGATCTCGTCATCAGACATTCCTCTCTTCTTGTAGTTAGACTCGAAAAGCTTCTTAAGTGTCGTACGTTCGCCGTTGACATTGACCTCTCCTGTACAGTAATTGATGGAACCGGGAACTGCACTATGTATACCGCCGAGATCTATAACAAGCTCTCCGTCAACATAGAGCCAGAAGTCATCATCCCCTGTGAACTCGTAAATAATATCATGACCCCATGCATCCCTGCCGCTCGGAGTCTGAACGAATGATGTCTCGAGTTCCATACCGAATTGTAAGTCAACCTCATCGATAAGATGCAGTCTCTCCCGATATCTCGGATTATCTCTTTTCAAAGCAGTACCTGTTGCATCGTAGAGGTTATAGCCGTTTGTACTGCCATAATGACCGGCCTCGATATCATCATATGGGAGAAACTGACCGTGTTTAAGGGTATTTTTGTTTCCACCGCTGTCGTATGATCCTAATTCCTGATATACAGTGAATGTCTTGCCTTCGGAATCTGCCTTCAATGTAGCGAAATTCTGTGTGCTGTCATATTCAAAATAACCCGAACCCCTGTAGATCGACTCGATAAACAGGTGATTAACCGTAGTAGGCTCGGTATCGTTATTGTAATAGAGTTCCTTAAGGCTCTTATTATTATTGCGGGTAACGGTAGGGTAACCATCATCACCCAGGTTTGTCGACAGCAACCCCTGAACGAGTGTAGTAACAGCTCCACCCTCATTATTTCCAAGAAAATTACTCATCTCGCTACGATCCGTGAAGTCCTTCATCCTCATCGTGATACCGTAGGTGTTATTGTCCACAGTAGGCACTTTGTGAAGTTGTTCGTCAAGGAATACATCCTGAAGGATAGCAAAGTAGAAATCTGCAGTCTCATCACTGGAACAGACTACGAGACGGTGATTCCCGGAACTATCCTGCTCAACCTTAAGTCCTGCATATGAATAATGAGGGTTATCCCAAGCAAGGAAAGGTGTGTAATAGCCGGAATAATCCGGGTATCTTCCCGGAAGATTGATGCCGATTTTGTTACTGGACATTATCTGATTATCTGTAAATTGGGGTGCGATATACATCTCGGAATACTCATTAAAGAGATCATAATAACCATTGGGATTCTGTCCATTTTTATACTCAATGAAGTCCCAGAGCAATGTATTGATACCATTATCTACCCACTCTATCGTATCGCCGTCTTCATATACCGGTACAAGAGAACCATCATAATCTACAGCATAGAATTCGTACTTCTTCTTATCTTTATTCCAGAAACGCGTATATATGATGACCCTTGACCTTTTATTCTCTCCATTGTCATAAACTCTTTCCTTATCATTCACGCCGACTTTATTTGCCGAATAAGTAAGGAAGTAATCCTGTGAGAAATCAGACAGATCGATGATATTAAGCCAATCATAATCCGGGTTACCGTTTACGATAAAACCACTTTTTACATCACCGCTGTATGAGAGTGTATTATTGCCATACTTCAGAGAGATCTTGCCTGCATTGCCACCAGCACCAGGAATAACCTGGATAGACTGGGGCGTGTCAGAGAACGTAACACCAGTCTGGTCGATGTGAAGATACTTTGTGCTGCCATCAATAACAGTAGAAAATATATACTTATCTTCTTCATCCCAGTGAACGTCCCACATTGTGATATCACAATCACTCGACACGAAGATCTTATCATTAAAGTCAGTCTTCTTTGCCAGAACAGACATTGATTGCGCACCTGCTGCATCAGAGCCTTCTGTCGGTACAAGGCCCTTACCGGCAGTACCGCCGTTATAGTACATGAGGCCCAGCGTCTTGCCATTCAGATCGAAAGGATCTTCACCGACTTCGTCACGATACCAGAATCTGATCTGGGCATTGGCATCAGTCTCAACATTCTCGTTCCATGTAGCAAAAGCAAAGCCTCTACGCTGACTGGCATTCTGAGTCTCACCATTCTGCATGTTCCAATAATACTCACCATCACCTGTTACCAGGAAGATATTCGTTCCGTTCTCAGTTATGGTAAAAGGTGTTGCCTGGCTTGCATTCGTTGTTAAGTAGAGACTGTTGCCTGACTGTCTGATATACTTCACATTATCGTCCTTACCGCAGTGAACTGTAAATTTACCGGTATTTGAATCATAGACGAAATAGTACACTTCCGCGTCATCACCCGGCACAGATGACTTAGGAAGAGTCTTTTTGATGCCGGTTCTGTTTCCATTGCCAATTCTGGTGTATTCTTCGCCCATGAAATAATATCCCTTAGGATTTCCGATATAAATACCTGTTCCTGTACCGGCAAGATCGATCAGATCCTGTACAGAACTGACCGTATGCAACGTAACATCAACGGAATCAGGTCCCGGTACGATCGCATATGCCGAGAATCCGTCCGCCTCGAAAGTGATCTCTGTTCCTGCACTTCCTGCCACACTGTCGCTCTCGACTATCTCGCCGTCAGCATTGTCAGGAAGATGGACGACCGTAATATCCTCATCGATTCTGTCATCCAGCTGGATCTTAACATTGACTGATGTTCCGGGAGCAGGCTCCAGTTCAACATTATCCTTTACAATGCTGATATCGAAGAATCTCACGTTCTCGATTGATGCACTGTCAAGAACTTCAAGAGTCTTATCATAAAGATCTGTATAGGTATTCCCTGCTGTTATCTCTCTTACAACCAGTTCCGCATCCTCAGGAAGACCCGTCTCAGGACCGTAACTTACAGTCACGGTATAGGAACGTCCTGAATGATCCAGAACTGTCTGTCTGATTATCTCTTCATATGTCTGTGCCTCTGCAGCTTCGGGAACAGCGTCAGGTTCAGCCGCATCAGGAACTGCACCCTCAGAACCTTCTGTAATCTCAGGGTTCTCAGGCACTTCTGGAGCCACTGCAACTGCTTCGTCAGAAGGCTCGGCATTCTCAGCGCCGCCTGCCCCGGAAGGTTCAGAAGCAACACTATCCTCAACCTGAGTCTCAGTCACAGCTGCAGTCTCAGGCGCATTATCATCTCCTCCGAATTCTTCTGCCAGCAGCACGCCGTTCGAACCGATGAGGTTCGCCAGCACGAGGACAGTTACAAGCGATGTTCTGAGCAGCTTAGACAGTCTCTTCGCCATCTCTGTCCTCCTTTCTGCGTTTGAGCACAAGAATCAGGATGAGAACAAAGCCGATCGTAAATGCTGCAACGGCATAAGGGATAAAGGCGCTTGACGCTTCACCTGTCGCCACGATTATCTCATTGGGCGACCTTGTTGCTTTGTTTACGAATCTTACTTCGGTAGGCTTGATCAGCCCGCCCTTGGACAGGATCACCTGGCATTCCAGGACTCCGTCATCATCCGTTGTGACAAACAACGTAACAGTATATTGTGTGTCGTCATAGATTATGTGTGAATCATCGCCGGTCTTCTCATATACCTTATACAGATATGTGCCCGGCTCATCGATCTCTATCGTGAATACTCCAACGCCATTGCCGATGATGGTGATCGTATCTTCATCAGGCATCGGATTCGAACTCTCGAGCGGCTCTATGACGACATCATACTTACCGCCTCCGGCGACATTCGCTTTCTCACAGGCGAACGGGATCATCATGTTGATCGGTGTGTAGTGGAATTCCGCATTGCTCGGGAAAACAAACGAAAGGAGGACAGCACATACTGCCAGCATCAATGCAGGTATCTTACGCATCATGTTATGTCGCATGGCTGCCCTCCTTCCGGTCAATTTTCCAAAATATAAGCAAATACGACGGTCCTCTCAGTAGAGGCTCCGCCAGCGCAGGTTGACAGGCAGACTATTCTGTTATCCCTGTCAAACCCCATTTCGCGAAGGAGCGTTATAAGTTCCTCCGCTTTATCCGTATCGAAAACAGTCTCGTCCTTGGCATCCGCACTCATCGCGCAGAAGATCTCAAGGTCATAAGATCTGCCCGCTTCCCTTCCCACGATAAGTGTTCCGTGGGTATGTGAATTGAGATAATCCTGATCAAGGAACTCGTCCAGAGCTCCGAACATACTTCCGTACTCCATATGATGACCATAGACGATCGAGTAGGCATCGCTGAAATCGCTGCTGTTGCGGCTGTCCAGGAAGATGCTGCCCGACAGTGAAAACTCGCCATAGGCATCGAGATTGAGATACTGGGAATTGTTGACTCCCTGCATGACAGGGTAATCGATATTCGTGTTGTCGATCGTGAGCCATGCCACCATATCGGAAGATATAGGTGACTCATCGAGCGTAGCCGCGTTGACAACATCCGGCTTGAACCTCAGGTATGAATCGTCATTCGCGTGATCGAAAACATACCACGTATCATAAGCCGCATATATCACCACGAGGAACGCCAGAACGAACACGCCCAACATGACTTTCTCGTAGAAGCTGTTCATGAACTTCCAGAACTTCGTCATAATCAGGTCTCTCTGTTATTCCTCAGAATCATCGTCAGCGTCTGTACCGGCGACCTCAAGAGCCTTCCTCTTTGCATTCCTTACTGCGAAGAAGACGACACCTGCAATAACGACAACACCGATGATGATAACCGGTGTCATTGACATGAGAACGCCTGTGGGGATAACGCCTTCCTTGTTATTTGTGAATGCGACTGTTGTATCTGCGTTAAGGCCCGTATCGGATACCACACCTGTCGATTCCGCACTGTTCGTAACGTCAGTCGTATCTCCGGTAACCTCGGCCCTGACAGAATAGCCTTCCTTCTTGGCCGTATCGATATTCTCGGTAACGGTATATGCTACGCCCTTATCTATTCCCTTGATGGTGAAGCTCTGTCCGCTCTGGAGCCATAAGGTCGCAGTGATCGTATCTCCGCTCGTCGTGGTTACGGATTTGGGATTAGTTCCGGCTGCACTGTTGCCGTTAGCCGTAAAAGTCTCATCAGCATTATTCAGGTCGATAGTGTAGACATTGCCTGCAGTAACTCCCGAAAGGACTACCGTAAACTCAAAGTACTCATCCCTGGAACCCTGATTACCGGTAACCTTCTTGGATACGGTAAGATCATAGGAAAGGTATGAATTGATGAATGCATTGTCCTTTGTATCGAGAGCATCTGCCGTACCGCTGTTGTCCGGAGCTTCAGTCTGCTCTCCGTTATACATTACACAGCCTGTGATCTCGAGTTTCTTTTCGGTGGTTGTCGAAGCATCAAATACATAGACGTCAAGAGTCTTGACTGTATTATCATATGTGATCGAAGCCTTACCGGGATTGACCTCAGTCAGGATATAACGGTAGACACCGGGCTCATTATATGTAAGGTCTGAAAGGTCGATACCGACTTCCTTATAAGCATATTTGGAATCCTCATCAGTAGTAGTCGTGATGGTAACGAGCTTCGTAGTCGCATCCTCTGTCTTTGTCACGGTTCCGGACGTTGTTGAATCAGTGGGAGCAAAGGTTGCTGTTCCGACTGCGTCAGCGATGATCTCATCGACGGTCCTGGTGTCTGTAGAATCAGCCTTCCCTACTCTCGCTGCATCATTTCCGGCATAAACAGGAAGCTTTCCTGATGATGCCGTTGTCTGTGCTACTGCATCTCCTGCAGTAAGTTCAAATTCAAATGTCACTCCGGGAACGGATGCTCCGGCATCCATCTCAAGATACTTGTAGAACGTGATATCGTCAGTTCCCGGTTCCGGCTCATAATCCGAGCCTGCTGCCGTGGCCGGTAAGGCCACACCTGCCGCGATTGCGGCTGTTACCAGCAGGGCTGATAACGATTTCCTAAAGTTTTTCATGCTTTTTCCTCCTTATATTTTGAAAAATTTTGGAAAACTAAGTTGTTATATCCCGCGTCGGCGAAGAAGTAATACTACTTTGCCTTCGCAGTCTGACAGCGGTATGCCTCCCAGGCTCCTGCTGTCGTTGATGTCGGCTCTGAAGTCGTTCAGTACAAAGACCGAATCTGCCGGTACCGTAAAGGGGAATGTGATCTTCGCTCCCTCGGACGTGGTCGGATATACCACATCCTCGGTTATCCCGTATCCGTTCACTGTCAGGTAGGACTCCGTAATGTCAACAACATCGCCGGCCTTCGCTACGATCCTTCCGAACCGTATCTCTCCGTCAGCCTTATAAGCTATCTCCTCCCCCTCGTTCACGCCGCCGAGCTTGTAAGTGATCACAAGGTCGCCGTCCTTGATCATGGGATAGGAGCTGTTGCCGTGGTTTACGTGTACACCGACTATGAATATCAGAAGTACTGCCACCACTGCTACCGTCACTGCCACCTTGATGGCAAATTCGATCGCATAGTCGACTGAAGTCTTCTTGCGCTTCTTGGCCTTTGCCTTGGGTTTTGCATCAGGCTTGGGGTCGGATGCGGGCTTTGGCGCTGTGTCGACGGCTTCGCTCATAACCAGGACTGACTAGTCAGCTATCTCCTTTCGTTTTTATTTATGCAATACTGATGGGCATAATTCGCCCATTCTCCGTTATTATAATACCTGATGAAGAAAAATAAAGTGGCAGTATGTCACATTTCCTACATATTTGTAAATTTTATTTGTTTGCGGTCGTTACAGGGCTCTCTGAGAGCCTTTTCGCGCGGACATAAAAAAGAGACCGTCCCGAACGGAACGGCCTCCTGATGTTCTGATAAACAGGCCTGATTACTTGAGTCTTGCCTCGAGAGCAGCCTTCTGATCCTCGTAACCGGGCTTGCCAAGGAGAGCGAACATATTCTTCTTGTACGCCTCTACACCGGGCTGGTTGAAAGGATTGACAGCGAGGATATAGCCGGAGATGCCGCATGCCTTCTCGAAGAAGTAGATGAGCTCACCGAGATTGTAAGCATTCTGCTCACCCATGTGGATCAGCATGTTAGGCACCTTGCCGTCAACGTGTGCGAGGATAGTGCCCTGCATTGCCTTCTTATTGACCTCGTTCATATCCATACCGGAGAGGAAGTTCAGGCCGTCAAGATTCTTGGGATCCTTCGGGATCTCGAAGGATCCGCGGGGATTGTCGATCTCGACAACTGTCTCGAACATGATCCTGGCGCCGTCCTGAATGAACTGGCCCATGGAGTGCAGGTCTGTTGTGTTGTCAACGCCTGCAGGGAAGATTCCCCTTCCGTCCTTGCCCTCGGACTCGCCGTAGAGCTGCTTCCACCACTCTGTCATGAAGTGGAATGAAGGCTCGTAGTTGACCATGACCTCAGTGGAATAACCGGAACGGAGCAGGCAGTTACGTACTGCAGCGTACTGGTAGCAGGGATTCTCGGCAAGAGGCATCTTCTTGTAAGCCTTTGCTGCATCCTTTGCACCCTTCATGAGCTCCTTGATATCGATGCCTGCAACAGCGATAGGCAGAAGTCCAACAGCTGTCAGAACGGAGAATCTTCCTCCGACATCATCAGGCACTACGAAAGTCTCATAGCCTTCCTTGTCAGCAAGACCCTTCAGGGCTCCCTTTGCCTTGTCTGTTGTGGCATAGATACGGTTCTTGGCCTCGTCCTTGCCGTACTTCTTCTCCATGTAAGCCTTCATTACCCTGAAAGCGATGGCAGGCTCTGTTGTCGTACCGGACTTGGAGATAACGTTTACGGATACGTTCTTGCCCTCGAGGACGTCCATCATCTCAGCGAAATATGTAGCGGAGATGGAATTGCCGCAGAATATGATCTGAGGGCCCTTACGGTCCTTCTTGGACAGTACATTCGCGAAAGAATGGCTCAGAAGCTCGATAACAGCCCTTGCGCCGAGATATGAACCGCCGATGCCGATAACGACCAGAACGTCAGAATCCCTTCTGATCTTCTGTGCAGCCTTGCGGATCCTGGAAAACTCTTCCTTGTCGTATGCGTTAGGAAGATCAAGCCAGCCGAGGAAATCGTTGCCGGGGCCGTTCTTCTTGTGAAGCATGTCGTGAGCGAGCTTCACCTGGGGTTCCATTCTGTCAACAGCCTCCTGGCCGCCGATGAAAGGAAGTACGTTGGAATAATCAAGTGTGATCATGTTCAAAGTCTCCTTAATTTTATGAATTGCTTTGTTAATCGCAAAGAGTATATCACCCTGCGGCAAAATGTTAAATGGGGAAAACCGAAAATATGCTATACTCTACCCATGTCAAAGAACTCAAACAACTCAAACAACCCCAACAGCTCCCTCGACACGGTCGCCGAGGCCAAGATACACATCCTGTATCTGGTGGACCGCGTGCCCGGTGTGACTTATCATCAGCTCATGGACGCGTGCATGAGTTCGCTGTATGTTGAGTTTTTCGCGTTTGCGGATGCATATGAAGAGCTTATTGCCGGCAATCTGATGGACCGCACGGGTGCAGAGGCCGGTGCCGGAGACACCCTGGGAACGACCGAAGTGCTGGCTCTCACAGCCGGCGGCAAGGCAGTTCTCAAGGACCTTGAAGGCGCCCTGAACGACAGTCTCCGCGGGGCTCTGGACCAGATTGTGACTGAACTTGCAGCTGTTCATGATGAGGTGTCGCGAATTACCGCGTCCAAAGCTTTAAAGGACGGCAGATACGAGGTCACCCTCACCTACCGCGGAGACAACGGCACATTCTCTGTCAGTGTAACCGCAGATTCTGAAGAAAAAGCGGACGCAGCCATCAATAACTGGCGCGCCCGCTGCAGATCACTTTCCGAAGATCTTCTTACTCAGTTATTCACGAATTCGTGAGCCTTATCCCTTCCCATCAGGTATGTCGCCATGGCAGCGGGAGTCTCGCCGCCGTTAACCACCTTGTCAACAGCTGAGATTATCGGCAGGTCAACATTGTAGCGTTCAGCCAGCTCCATCGCCGCCGGCAGACAGTTGATGCCCTCGACGACCATTCCTACCTTCTCAATAGCCTTTTTAACTGGTATCCCCTTGCCGATCATGATACCGCACCTGTTGTTGCGGCTGTGCTCGGAAGTAGCTGTAACTATAAGGTCTCCGATGCCCGCAAGGCCGTTGAAAGTCTGCTGGTCGCATCCGATCGCCACGCCCAGTGCAGATATCTCCGCCATTCCCCTCGTAATAAGCGCCGCAGTCGTGTTATCGCCGTAGCCCATTCCGCGTGAAGCGCCCACTGCCAGCGCGATTATATTCTTGAGCGCGCCGCACATCTCGACGCCCTTGATATCGCTGTTCGTATATACCCTGAGGCACCCCGCCATAAAGACGTCCTGCACGGTCTTAGCCGCTTCCATGTCAGTCGAAGCAGACACGATGCTCGTGGGAATGTCCACGGCAACCTCCTCAGCGTGCGAAGGCCCTGACAGCGCCACGAGCCTCAGTTTCTTGCCGGGGCACACCTTGCCGACCTCGTCTTCGATCACCTCCGTCAGAAACATCATCGTTCCCTCTTCGATGCCCTTGGCGCAGTCAGCCACCACCTGCCCGTCCTCCAGAAACGGCGCGGCCTTATTCGCCGTCGATCTCACATACACCGAAGGCACCGCGAAAAGCACAACGTCCTGCCCGACCACAGCCTCGCTTATGTCTTTGGTGAACTTTATCTCATCCGGTATCGGAACACCGGGAAGGTTCGGATGACGCTTAGTTGCGACGAAATAATCGATCTCCTGCGGCAGCGCCGACCAGCAGGTCACATCGTGCTTACCCGAGTCGGAAAGCACGCGGGCCAGCGCCATTCCCCAGGTACCTGTACCAAGAACTCCTACTTTTGACATTGTTGTCACCTCACATGAACTAACTAAATATCGAATATACATCATTAACGGGAAAAAGTGAAATTTGTTGTTGCTCAGGGGTTGTTTGGTTGCCGTTTTCCGATGACTATTCCGAGCTGCATCGGAAAACCTGTCGGAAAAACTGCGTAAAACGGCGTTCCTGAGCTGTTTTTCCGATGACTCTTCCGAACTGTATCGGAAAACCTGTCGGAAAAACTGCGTAAAACGGCGTTCCTGAGCTGTTTTTCCGATGACTCTTCCGAACTGTATCGGAAAACCTGTCGGAAAAACGACGTAAAACGGCGTTCCTGAGCCCTTTTTCCGATGACTCTTCCGAACTGTATCGGAAAACCTGTCGGAAAAACTGCGTAAAACGGCGTTCCTGAGCTGTTTTTCCGATGACTCTTCCGAGCTGTATCGGAAAACCTGTCGGAAAACTGCGTAAAACGGCGTTCCTGAGACTTTTTTCCCGATGACTCTTCCGAGCTGCATCGGAAAACCTGTCGGAAAAACGACGTAAAACGGCGTTCCTGAGCCCTTTTTCCGATGACTCTTCCGAGTTGCATCGGAAAACCTGTCGGAAAAACGACGTAAAATGGCGTTCCTGAGCCCTTTTTCCGATGACTCTTCCGAGCTGTATCGGAAAACCTGTCGGGAAAATGATCAAGATGAAGCAGCAAATCGACAAAACCGAATTAGGAATCGACAAAACCGTATATTTTCGTATTATTTCGGAGCTTTTTTCTCTTGACATGGTGGTAACATCATCGTATGCGTTACACGAAAGAACATCTGGAATTAAGGTTATCATACCTGCTCTACAGAATGTCCCAGCTGCCGAAGGGTTCATTCGGGCAGCATCATGGTTATCGTGTTCTGTATCTGGACTCAACACCTGAAAACCCTAACATGAAGCGCAAAGAATACGGGGTTAACTCAAAAAAAGCTAAGGAATACAAAGACGGCGTCACCGAATACCTGCAACTCAAAGACGAATACGACCGGCTCCTCAAGCAGTGGAACGCCACTTACAAGGAACCTCCACGCAGGATCTCGTTTCCGCTCAGGAAGAAGAGACCCGATCCGATACCGTACGAGGCTTTCGAGAAGATGGTCCCTGACCAGAATCCATGCAAGGCGAAGATTACATTCAAGGTGGAGGGAATGAATGTCAAGTCCAAGAATGAGGCCGTTGCGGTTATCCTGGTCGGAGAGATGAGCTACAGGATGCTCAACGAGCCGAATCTCAACCTGAAGAGGTGGTTCGACAACCACCCGGACATTGTGTTTGAGGTGCCGGAGATACAGAAGATAATCGTTATCGAAGTCGACGGTTCGATGGACGATCCGGCGGAGGCAAACAAGGCCGAGACAAGGCGCAAAACATACGTGAATGCGGGCTTTAGAGAGATGAAAGACGTTATCTTTATCAGGCTTACGAACACATCGACCGGAGTTCCGCTGGACGTTGACTACATAAGAGATATGATCATCGCAGCCATCAACCTGTGCATTCAGGACATCATCTTCTGAGCCGGTCAATGAGCCCGTCAACCGTCCCGTCGATGAAGCAGTCAAAGACCGGTAAAAAGCAGCAAAAAACCGGCCGGGCATCCACCCGGCCGACCGTAAAATCTACATAAACTGTAACTCAGTGCTTTCTCTTACGAGCGGCCTCTGACTTCTTCTTACGACGAACTGAAGGCTTCTCATAGTGTTCTCTCTTACGAACTTCTGCGAGAACACCTGATCTGGCACATGAACGCTTAAATCTGCGAAGTGCACTGTCAAGGCTCTCTCCATCCTTAACTTTGATCTCAGACATCTCTTTATCCCCCCTCTCGTCGTGGAATGAACTCGCTAATTATAAATGACAGCAGATAAAAATGTCAACATAAATGTTAAAGCGACACAAGAGGCACATAAGAGCAACTATTCTGAACGAAAACAACCCCCGTCAACATTCACCCGTCACACATAACATGTTATAATCGTGCAGTTGCTGACAACAAACTTATTAGCAAACACTAATTTTGTGAGGTGAAAGAACATGAGGAGATTCTTAAGCTTGTCCCTTGCTCTCGTAATGGGACTCGCAATGCTCGGCGGATGCGCAAGCACCGGTGCCAAGTCGGACGACAATGTAACTGTCAGAGTCGGTTCCCTCAAAGGCCCTACAACCATTGGCATTGCAAACATGATGAGCGATACTACAGAAGGCTACGAGTACATTATGGCAACCCAGCCTGACGAGATCGCCAGCAAGATCGGCGCAGGAGAGCTCGATATCGCGCTTATCCCCGCCAACCTGGCAGCCACTCTCTACAACAAGACAAACGGCGGCATCAAGGTCATCGACATCAACACACTTGGTGTCCTCTACTGCGTATCGGCTGATGAGAGCATCACAAAGATCGAGGATCTCGCAGGCAAGACAGTCATTACGACAGGTCAGGGCGCTACCCCCGAGTATGCCATCAATTACCTTGTCGACCAGTACGGTGTAGCTGACGTAACACTCGATTTCAGAGCTGACGGTCAGGAAGTCATCGCCGCTCTGTCGCAGGATCCCGCCCAGATCGCTATCCTTCCCCAGCCTGCCGCAACAGCAGCATGTGCACAGATCGAAGGTGTTAAGACAGCATTCTCACTCAACGACACATGGAGCGCGCTGAACAACGGTTCCGCATTCATTACCGGTGTTACCGTCGTAAGGACTGCATTCCTTGACGAACACAAGGCCGTTGTGGATAAGTTT
Source organism: Ruminococcaceae bacterium YRB3002 (assembly GCA_900099715.1). Lineage (GTDB taxonomy): Bacteria > Bacillota > Clostridia > Saccharofermentanales > Saccharofermentanaceae > Saccharofermentans. Next base: position 63,481 of record FMTG01000006.1, read on the forward strand.
ATCTCGGATCATCAGGCAAGTGTTGCCAAGATCGATACGGATCTCGAGACAACAGCAAACAGAGTAGTTGATCTGGAGATCATCGCCAAGGCGCCTCTGGCACAGAAAGCTATCCCCCTCTGCAACATCGTCTGCATCTCCGGCGCCCAGGTCAAGACAGATCTTCCCGGATATCTCCAGACACTGTTTGACGCAAATCCCAAGTCCATCGGCGGCGCTATGCCGGGTGATGACTTCTATTACCTCGGATAATACCGTCGCGAAAACAATCAATAGTTAATGAAAACTGACAAAAAACTGAGAACAGCGATAATCATTCTGATATGGCTTGCCCTGTGGCAGGCCATGTCTTTATTGATACACAATGCGATCCTTTTCGCGGGGCCGTACGAGACCGGAAAGGCACTCTTTACACTTGCCTCCACGGGTGCATTCTGGCTGTCCCTCGGGAACACCGCTCTAAGGATCATCTCCGGCTTCGTCATAGGTGCCGTTCTCGGTATGGTTATGGCCTATATCGCCTACAAACACAGGCTGTTCGGTGATTTCATCGCCCCCTTCATATCAGTGATCAAATCGATCCCCGTAGCAAGCTTCGTCATACTCCTGCTCATATGGTTCGGCGCCCCCTGCCTGTCGCTTATCATCAGCGCGCTCGTGGTGTTCCCGATGATATATCTGAACACTTATGAAGGACTTGTTTCCACCGATATCAAGCTGCTCGAGATGGCCCGGATCTTCCGCATGTCAAACAGCTCAATTATAAAGAATATCTATCTGCCGCACCTGAAGCCTTTTCTCGCAGGCGCATTCAAACTCGCCAGCGGAATGAGCTGGAAGAGCGGCATCGCTGCCGAGGTGATCGCCAGACCCGTTCATTCCATGGGCGACAGCATATATCAGTCCAAGATCTACATTGACACGGCAGAGCTTTTTGCGTGGACTCTGATGGCGATACTACTTGCCTTCCTGTTCGAGAAGGCGATCACTCTGGCTGTAAGGAGGATATTCAGATGAGCATAATCCTGACAGACATCAGCAAGAGTTTTGCAGGTCAGAAGATCTTAGAGAACTTCAACTATACTTTCGAGGATGGAAAGTGTTACAGGATCGAGGGAGATTCCGGATCCGGCAAGACCACCCTCCTCAATATCATAACGGGACTCGTCACACCTGACAGCGGTACTGTCACACCCAAAAATCCCGTGACTTCCATGGCTTTTCAGGAGGACAGGCTGATAGAACACCTGACTGCTGAAGAGAACCTGAGAGTCGTTGGAATCGATGGAGACATCGGGAGCGAACTGTCTAAGATCCTCCCCCCTGACGAGCTCGGTAAAAAGGTCTCAGAATTCAGCGGCGGCATGAGAAGACGCGTGGCTGTGGCGCGCGCCTGCCTTCGTGACTCCGATTTGTTAATTTTGGATGAACCTTTTTCAGGTTTGGATGTTAATAATATAAAAAATATGTTAGAATACATCATGGCTCAAAAAAGAGACCGTATTCTGATCATCACGTCACATACTGAGATCCCCCGTGATTTCTGCGGCGAGAGTCAGGTTATACGTCTCTGATCGGCAATCAACAACAACATTTTACAGGAGGCAAGTATGGCGAAGCTTAATGCTGCGGCTGCAGCAAAGATTGAGGAAATCTGTGCCAGATACACAGATGAGAAGACCCCCCTCATGATGATACTGAGCGACATCCAGAACGAATACGGATACATTCCGCTTGAAGTTCAGGAGCTCGTATCACAGAAGACCGGGATCTCAGTAGCTGAGATATACGGTGTCGTAACATTCTATTCCTTCTTCTCTCTCGAACCGAAGGGAAAGTATGTTATCGGATGCTGTCTTGGAACAGCATGTTATGTTAAGGGCGCTCAGAACGTTATCGATAAGTTCTCTGAGCTGCTCAAGATCAAACCGGGAGAGACAAGTGAGGACGGACTCTTCACTCTTGACGCACTGAGATGCATCGGTGCATGCGGTATCGCTCCCGCTGTAAGCATCAACGGCAAGGTTTACCCTAAGGTTGAGGTAGGCCAGGTTGCAGGTATCATTGATTCTTACAGAAAGGAGGCTGCCGTATGACAAAGATCACATCAGTAGCTGATTTGGAGCAGTGCTCATCCACTTGTACAAAGTGTCTCGAAGACAAGCTCAAGGGAATGGACGACAAGCGTCACATCGTTCTCTGCGGCGGTACAGGATGTCTGTCTTCCAACTCTAAGGAGATCATGGCAAAGTTCGAGGAAGTTCTCGCAGCTAAGGGACTTTCCGACAAGGCAACAGTTAATCAGGTTGGATGCTTCGGTTTCTGCTCACAGGGACCTTTCGTTAAGATCTATCCTGAGGACACACTCTACCGTATGGTATCCATCGACGATGTTGAAGAGATCGTTGATACGGATATCGCAGGCGGTCAGATCGTAGAGAGACTTCTCTATGTAGATCCCGCTTCACAGGAGAAAGTAACAAAGCAGGAAGACATCAACTTCTACAAGAAGCAGCGCCGTGTTGCTCTTCACGGTTGTGGTGTCATCAATCCTGAGGACATCAACGAAGCACTCGGCATGGGTGCTTTCCAGGGTCTGAAGAAGGCTCTGTCAATGACACAGCAGGAAGTTATCGACGAAGTTCTCGCTTCCGGTCTCCGTGGCCGTGGCGGCGGCGGATTCCCTACCGGAAGGAAGTGGCAGTTCGCTCTTAACGTTGAAGCTGATCAGAAATATGTTGTATGTAACGGCGACGAGGGCGACCCGGGTGCATTCATGGATCGTTCCATCCTCGAGGGCAACCCTCTCGGAGTTATCGAGGGTATGATGATCGCAGGTTACGCTTTCGGCGCTTCAGAAGGTTACTTCTACGTTCGTGCTGAGTATCCTATCGCTGTTAACCGTCTTAAGATCGCTATCGCTCAGGCAAGAGAGATCGGTCTTCTCGGCGACAACATTCTCGGCACAGGATTCAAGTTCGATTGTCACATCAGACTCGGAGCAGGTGCTTTCGTCTGCGGTGAGGAGACAGCTCTCCTTAACTCCATCGAAGGCAAGCGCGGTATGCCCCGTCCGAGGCCTCCATTCCCTGCCATCAAGGGTCTCTGGCAGAAGCCTACATGCGTTAACAACGTAGAGACTCTGGCATGTGTTCCCTACATCCTCCGCGAGGGTGCAGGCAAGTTCGCAGAAGTTGGTACCGAGAAGTCCAAGGGAACCAAGGTTTTCGCATTGGGCGGCAAGGTTAACAACGTTGGTCTCGTTGAGATCCCTATGGGTACTACCCTGAGAGAGCTCATCTACGATATCGGCGGCGGTATCCCCAACGGCAAGAAGTTCAAGGCTATCCAGACCGGTGGTCCTTCAGGCGGATGTCTCACAGAGGAATTCCTCGACGAGCCTATCGACTTCGATAACCTCGTTCAGAAGGGTTCCATGATGGGTTCCGGCGGTGCTATCGTTATGGACGAAGACAACTGTATGGTTGACGTTGCTAAGTTCTATATGGAATTCATCTGCGACGAGTCATGCGGTAAGTGTTCTCCCTGCCGTATCGGTACGAAGAGGATCCTCGAAGTTCTCACAAAGATCACAGAGGGCAAGGGTACAATGGAAGACCTTGATACACTGGAAGAGCTTTCCAAGACTATCAAGACAAACTCACTCTGCGCTCTTGGCCAGACAGCTTCCAACCCTGTTAACTCCACACTCAAGCACTTCCGTGACGAGTACATCGCTCACATCGTTGACAAGAAGTGTCCTGCTCACGTATGTAAGAGCCTTATGCAGTACAAGATCGACAAGGATAAGTGTATCGGCTGCGGCATGTGTGCACGTAACTGTCCTGCTGGCTGCATCACTCAGACAGATTATCTGCCTGAAGGTCACAAGCTCGCTTCTTACGAGATCGATGCTGACAAGTGCGTCAAGTGCGGTCTGTGTATGAGCAACTGTAAGCTTAAGGCTATTACCAAAGAGTAAGATAAGGAGGTAACTACTATGGCGATGATAAATATTAAAATAGAAGGCATCTCCTATCAGGTTGAGGAAGGACTTACCATCCTCGAGGCCGCTAAGAAGTGCGGTTATGAGATCCCTTCACTTTGCGCATTTAACCACGGTGAGTGCAACCAGGGTTCCTGCCGTGTATGTCTCGTTGAGGCAACAGGTGCCAGAGGTCTGGTAGCAAGCTGTGTTTACCCCGTAGCAGAAGGCATGGAGATCAAGATCTCCTCCCCTGCAGCTACAGCAGCAAGAAGACAAAGTGTAGAGCTTCTGCTCTCCAACCACAACATGAACTGCCAGCAGTGCGATAAGAACGGCAAGTGCGAGCTTCTCCATGTTGCTTATGTAACAGGTGCAAGAGAGGGCGCTTTCCAGGGTGTTCATTCAGAGACACACCTCGACACTGTTGCTCCCGGTCTCGTAAGAGATACATCAAAGTGTATCCTCTGCGGAAGATGTATCGAGAGATGTAAGAATGCTCACGGTCTCGGTATCCTCGGATTCGAGAACAGAGGCTTCAACACATTCGTATCACCTGCAGAGAACAGATCATTTGCTGACTCACCTTGTATCCAGTGCGGTCAGTGCGTTAACGTATGTCCTACAGGCGCTCTCATGGAGCACTCCGAGATCGATAAGATCGACGCTGCATTCGCAGCAGGCAAGACAGTTATCGCTCAGGCAGCTCCTGCTGTAAGAGCAGCTCTCGGCGAAGAGTTCGGCTACCCCATCGGCACACCTGTAACAGGCAAGATGGCAGCTGCTATGAGAAGACTCGGTTTCACAAGAGTTTACGACGTAAACTTCGGTGCTGACCTTACGATCATGGAAGAGGGCACAGAGCTCCTCGGCCGTCTCACAAATGGCGGAACACTTCCTATGATCACTTCCTGCTCACCCGGATGGATCAACTATGCAGAGTACAATTACGGAGATCTCCTCCCTCACCTGTCCTCATGCAAGTCTCCCCACCAGATGCAGGGCGCTATCATCAAGTCTTACTGGGCTGAGCAGAACGGCATCGATCCTAAGGATATCTTCGTTGTTTCCGTTATGCCTTGTACAGCAAAGAAGTTCGAGAAGGAGCGTGAGCAGGAGAAGGTTAACGGCATTCCTGATGTTGATGCTGTTATCACAACAAGAGAGCTCGCACGTATGATCAAGAGAAGCGGTATCCTCTTCGAGAGACTTCCTGACGAGGATTGGGATCAGGATATCATGGGCGACTACACAGGTGCCGGCGTTATCTTCGGTGTAACAGGCGGTGTTATGGAAGCTGCTCTCAGAACTGTTTACTTCAAGCTTACAGGCAAGGAATCCGAGCCTATCGAGTTCACAGCAGTTCGTGGTCATGACGCAGGTATCAGAGAGGCTTCTATCGACATCAACGGTACAACAGTCAATGTTGCTATCGCATCCGGCATGAAGTCTGCCAAGGTTCTCCTCGACGAGATCCGTGAAGGCAAGTCCAAGTATCAGTTCATCGAGATCATGGGCTGTCCCGGCGGATGTATCAACGGTGGCGGCCAGCCTTACGTAAGGCCTTGCTTCCTGCCTAACGAGTCTGATGATATCCTTGATACATACAAGGAGAAGAGAGCTCAGGCTCTGTACACAGAGGATGAGAAGCAGACTCTCCGTCAGTCTCACAACAATCCTCAGATCATTGAACTCTATGAGAAGTTCCTTGGCGAGCCTAACAGCCACAAGGCTCATGAGCTCCTGCATACATCATATGCAGCAAGAGAAGGTTTCAATGACATCAAGTAATTGATCTGAGACTGATCGCTGATATAAGCTGATGTAAAGGGTGGACTCCGGTCCACCCTTTTTTGACGACTCTCTTACGTCCGGCTCGCCGGGATTCCCCTTTTTTCTTTTAAAACGGTTATTTGAGGGTACGATTAAGGGTATTTTGTTAACAATTCCCCGTTTTGCGTTTGAAGCATTGTTTTGAGGGTACAGTTGAGGGTATTCTTATGCTCTTCACATTTCCCTTGGGATTAGCATGCAACACTTCGAAAAAGGAATAATCATATTCGCGGGAATCAGAAGTGACCGCGTTTCGTATGTATGCATATCAGGAGCCATAAAAAAGCAGCCCCTCAAAGGGGCCGCCTCACAGAATCTCAAAGCAACTAACTCTTTAACTCTTACTTCACATCTCTGGTGTTAAACACCTTAATGGTCAGACCAAGGAAGATTGCCGTGCAAATGATCGAAACAAGAATTGCATTAACAACAGCTGTATTAGCTCCTACATTAACGGTTCTCATAAGCGAGTCAGGCATGATATTGGAAACATCAATATCCTCTGTCTTCAAAACTTTGCTGAGGGCCATATTAAGACCGATATATGCCAGTCCAAGTGATCCTGTTCCGATAACAACACCGACAATAGTAGCAAATGTCTTATTTCTTATACCATTTGTGATGAATACAAGGATCGATGATATCGCCATGCAGAGCATCCACTTCAGCACTAAAGTAGCTATTGCTTCGAACATGCGTCCTTCATTTGTGATCGTTCCCATCTTGAGTACAACAAGAAGACCAAAAGCAATAAACTGGGACAGAACACCTGCCAGAAGGAATATGATGTTATGTATTCCAAGGACAATAAACTTCGAGACAACAAGATCACTTCTGTGCTTAAGCTGTCCTGCAAGGTTCTTTACATAACCGTTTGCAATATCTGCATATGAGAAATTGATCAGTGAAGCAAACATCAATACAGCAAATATACCGCCTGCAAAAGGTGTCATGATTATATCGGAGATCGCTGTTGTTGACGGTTCGGACTCCGAAGAAAGTGCTCTTGTGACGATCGTAATACCACAGCTTGTTATGATATTGAGAACTGCCAACACACACATCGAGACTGTGAACATTGGTGTATGGAACAGTCTCCGCAGATCCATTTTGACTAAATTACCCATTGTGATTACCTCCTGTCATGCTGAGGTAATAATCCTCAAGTGATGTGCTCTTGATAAAGATTTCTTTGACTCCGATGTTATTACTAACGAGCTTTTTGTTGATCGCGATAGTATCTTCAATACCGTCGCTGATCTTTATCATGCCTTCATCGATATTTACATCCTTATATCCCATACCGGATATGAGTTCCAGCGCCTTCTCGTTGTTATCTGTGCTTACCATCACATATTCACCGCAGCGTTCCTGAAGATCCTGCATATTGAACTCATCAATGAGCCTTCCCTCGTGGATGATACCGAATGTATCAGCGAGTTTGCTGAGCTCGTCAAGGATGTGGCTGGAGATCATGATCGTGATTCCCTTCTCTTCCTTGAGCTTCTCAAGTGTCTTACGCACTTCAACAATACCCTGGGGATCAAGTCCGTTGATAGGTTCATCGAGTACGATCACCTTGGGATCGCCAACAAGTGCTAACGCGATACCGAGACGCTGACGCATACCGAGAGAGAACGAACCGGCCTTCTTATTGCCTGTATTCTCAAGTCCTACGGTCAGGAGAAGATCATCAATGTACGCTTCGTCGTTGCATCCCATCGCAATACACTTTAATCTGATGTTCTCCTTTGCCGATTTGTTGGGATAGATACCGGGAGCCTCGATAAGAACACCGACACCATTCTTATTCTCGCCGTGAAGCTCATAGCTTCCACTTGTCGCGCTTGACAGTCCGCTGATAACACGCATAATAGTGGTCTTACCTGCACCGTTACGTCCGATAAGTCCATAGATCTCACCGGGCTTGATATGCAGATTGATATCTTTTACTGCATACACTTTGCCGTACATCTTAGTGAGATCCTGGGTAGTTAAGATGTAATCCATATAAACCCTCCTGTTCGATTTCGGCTTAATTATACCAATTGTACCTGAGTTCTAAATTGTGATACAAAACAAAAAAAACAAACATGACATAGAGCCCTGCCTGTATATTGATAATCACAAAGGATTTTGAGACTTGTCTTCCCTGTTGATCACGAACAGCAGCAATCCGACTGATGCTGCCATCATAATAACCTCGGTAACCGGCTGCGCCCACAGCATGCCGCCGAAACCGAACACATAATTCAACAGCAGAAGAAGCGGCACATAAAGGAACAGCTGCCTTACAAGCGTGATCACAAATGCATACATCGGCTTTCCCATCGCCTGCAGTGACATCCTGCACATGGAGACGGCGCCAACAAAAGGAAGAACAAACATGAGTGTTCTTAGAACTCTTGCGCCTGTATCAATAACAACGGAACTGTCAGTAAAGATATCTATCAGCCTTGGCGCCGTAACGGCAAATACAAGCATCACAAACAGCTCAATAACACTTACTACTATAAGTCCTGACTTAAGGCACTGTCGCATTCTGGGATACTTGTGAGCACCGTAGTTGTAACCCATCAGAGGCTGTACACCCGCCGCGAAACCCTGATAGATATAGTTACCGACAGTCATTATCTTCTGCGCAACACCGACAGCGGCAACAGTGAGCTCGCCATAAGACACTGCAAGATTGTTATTGATAACATACGCCACGGACGTAAGAAGTGTCTCCAGCGATGCGGGAACGCCCACCCAGAATATCTCTTTCAGTATCTCAGCAGTCGGTCTGATGTACCGCACAGAAGGCCTCAGCAAAGTCTTTCCCGACAGGTAGAGCATAACTGACACACCCATCCCGAGAGCATTACCCAGAACTGTGGCGATCGCTGCGCCGCTTATATCCATTCTAAGCGTGAAGATAAACAAAGGATCAAGTACCAGGTTTGCAACCGTTCCCACGATCATTCCTGCGATGGAATACCTGACGGAACCCTCGCTTCGCAGCAGCTGGCCAAACGTGTAATTTCCCATTGTGAATACACTTCCGAGGAGGATCACAAAAACGTATTGGTGTGTGTAGGTGTAGGTGAGGGTTTTCGCGCCGAGCAGGGTGACAATATCAGGAAGAAAGATGAGGCCCAGGACCGTCACGATAATACTGTTCAAAACAGTCAGCACCATGCCTGCCGTGACAGTATGGGATGCCAGTGTCTTCTTCCCTGCCCCGAGGCTTCGTGCGATAAGGGACGCGGCACCCGTACCAACCATGTTGGATATGGCGACGGTGACCATCATTACGGGGTATGCCAGATTAACAGCAGCGAGCTTGTAGTCGTCATTCATCAGACCGATAAAGAACGTATCGACCCAATTATAGAGGACCATTATGAACATACCCGCGATAAGCGGCACGCCGAGCTTGATCACCGCCATATACGGGTTCTCTTCGCTCAGCGTGTATATGCGGCTGTCGTTAGTGCCTGACGGGGTCACGGATTGATGCAGACTCCGTTATCATCAAACTCGTAGACCTTGCCGTTCTCCTCGAAGCTGTCGCTCGCGATCATGCGGCCGTCGTCGTAGAACCAGTACCACTTCTTGCTGATCTTCTTCCAGCCCTTTGCAGCATAGCCGCTGGTGTTGAAGTAATACCACTCGCCGTCAACACTCTTCCAGCCGGTCTGCATAGCTCCGCTGCCGTTAAACAGACAGTAATTGTCACCGATCTGCTGAAGTCCTGTCAGCATCTTTCCATTCTCATCGAAAAAGTACCACTTCTTACTGATCTTCTGCCACCCGGTCTTCATGGCTCCGGAGGACGCCAGGTAGTACCACACGTCGTCCACTTTCTGCCAGCCGGTAAGCATCGCACCGGAACCTGCGAAGAGATACCATGTGCTTCCGATCTGCTTCCATCCCGTGACCATCTCACCGGATTCCTCAAAGTAATACCACTTATTGCTGATCTTCTGCCAGCCCTTCACCATCGCACCGGATGTGTTGAAGAAATACCATACGTCGTTGTATTTGAGCCATCCCGTTACCATGACACCGCTGTCAAGGAAGAAATAATACTTTCCTCCGATAAGTGCGAACCCGGTCACAGGGTCTCCGTCCTGATCGACGTAGTACCATTTGCCGTTCTTTTTCACCCATGTGTAGGTATCCTCATCGATCGGCACCTGCTCCTCAGTGATCTCGAACTGAACGGATACAGAGCCTGTGTAGTTGCCGGTTCCTGTTGCGGTGACAGTTGCCATTCCGACATCAACATTATCAGAGTAGCTCAGCGTGTAATCCGTGTCAGCCTTCAGAACGTAAGATCCGTACTTGATCTTGACCGAAGGCGTGATGGGATTGCCGGTATATGTTTTGGCGCTGATGCCGGATGCAGTGCAGTCAGCCAGATCTACAGGCGTAATGTTAAATGTCACCTCTGCTGTTCCCGTGTAATTGCCCTTACCGGTTATGGTAATGGTTGCCACTCCGACATTTGTATTATCACTGTACGTGAGCGTGTAATCCGTATTCTTGACGAGCGTCACGTCGCCATACATTATAACAGGCTCGGGCGTTATCTTGCTGCGGGTATATGTTATGTCAGATACAGGCTCGATCACGAGTTCTGATACATCCTTGGGAATGATGTTATATGTCAGAGTTGTCGAACCTATAAAGTTACCCCTGCCCTCCACAGTGATATATCCCTTGCCGCCTGATACGCGTGTACCTGTTACCTCATAGTCTCTGCCTTCTGTCAGGACCGTGCTGTCATATTCAAGCGTAAATGCGGGAATCGAATCATCCGAAGGATCATATGTCTTGTCAGCAAGTCCCGTTACCGTCGCCTCGGATATCTTCGTCGGCTGGATTATGCGGACTGCGCCTGTAGAAACATCGAGTGTGTAGATCTGTGTTACGAGTGCATTTGTATCAGGATCATCAATGACTACGAACCATACTAGCTTGCCGTTGGAATAAATGGGCTGACAGTCGGACAGATATCCGTTGAATGAACTGATATCTCCAAGCTGATCGCCGTTCTTGTCGATGAATACATAACTGAATTTAGTGCTGCCGTACTCATACTCTTCCCACAGTACTGCGTACTTGTTGTTATTGACCTTTACGAGGAAAGGATTGCCGTAATGCTTCGCTCCGGGAGCCCTGTCCGTGAACCACTTCATTGTAGTCGTGTCATCTGATTTCGAGGTGACGGAGACAAAGACATTGCGAGTGTGCTGAGATGTAGCCTCATTCCAGAGGCTGTAGTCCATGCATGTTCCCGCGGTCAGCATCGTTGTGTCAGACACCTCAAAACCGCCCAGTCTCAGGCCGGTATAGTTCGCACCTACAGCGCCGGGGATCTCTATTGCATTGACTTTTTTGCCATTGGTTAAAGATTCATATTTTGTGATCATAACGGCACGCGGATAAGCGTCTCCGTGACTTACACCATAGAACTTTCCGTCGTAAACTCTTGCAAACTGGTTGAAAGAATGCGAGCTGTACCCCACACTGTTGCCCTTCTTAAGGAGAGACATATCACTTGTATTAACAACTATCTCATAGTTGGACTGATGCCTCAGATTGTCAGAGCTGGTATACATGGTGTGGTCAGTCTTGACCAGAAGTGTCGTGCCTATGTTGACCATCTCGGACTGGCCGCAGGAGAAAGGCGCCGTCGTGTTGCAGTTATTAACGGAGCACGCACCCACACGTTCCCAGTTTGAGTTGTATTTTGTAACCCTGTAGCACTCGCGGTCATCATCCTGATCGCCATTATTCTGGCCGCTCAGAATATAGAAATTCGTTCCGTCCGTCGCGAAAGCCCCAAAGAGCGTCAGTTCCCTCGGTACCGTGAGTGTCTTCGTCACATTGAAAGAACTGTCCCTGTACTCCACATAATAATCATCAATTGCCTCAAACAGCATATACCCGCCACCGGACATTTTGATGATATACGAACGTGTTACATGACCCCAGTTGTACGTATAATTATGCCAGCCGGCATTCTCGTCGAAAGCCGCATTAACATACTCAGCATCGAACACCGTGTTGAACAGTGTAACAACAAACAGTCCCGCCAGCAGCGCTGACAGGATCATCTTACTTTTTGCCATTATCTTTCCGCTCATGACTACCTCCAAAAGGTGAAATGGGGACGGTTCCTTTTTCACCTTTTTCTGTTATGCAATATAATACCATTATGCCACGGGAACCCTGATTTTACTACATTTGAGGATGATATAATCTGGTTCTGATGTGTCCCTTTTTCATCATTTTGATGAAAAAGGAACCGTCCCCATTTCCTCAGCGATCCTTCTTGCCACATAAACACCGCTGGCCGAAGCATGTGACAGAGAGTGTGTAACTCCGGATCCGTCACCGATGACGTAGAGACCTTTATACCTGGTCTCCAGGTTCTCGTCGATGGCAACCTCCATGTTGTAGAACTTAACCTCCACGCCATACAGCAGAGTGTCATCATTTGCCGTGCCGGGCGCGATCTTGTCCAGAGCATAAATCATCTCGATAATGCCGTCCAGGATACGCTTGGGAAGGACAAGGCTCAGGTCGCCTGGCGTTGCCTGAAGCGTAGGTCTCACAGTGCATTCCTCCAGCCTGTTCTTATTCGTTCTCCGGCCCCTCATAAGGTCACCAAACCGCTGCACGATGACACCGCCGCCCAGCATGTTAGACAGCTTCGCAATGGACTCACCGTATCCGTTGCTGTCCTTGAAGGGTTCCGAGAAATGCTTTGCCACAAGCAGCGCGAAATTAGTATTGTCGCTCTGCAGTTCCGGCGCATCAAAACTATGCCCGTTAACAGTAACTATCCCGTTCGTATTCTCATTGACAACATACCCGTTCGGATTCATGCAGAATGTCCTCACACGGTCTTCGAATTTCTCCGTGCGGTACACGATCTTGGACTCATAAAGTTCCGACGTCAGATGCGAGAAAACAACCGCCGGCAGCTCCACCCTCACGCCGATGTCGACACGGTTGGAGAAAGTCTCAATATCAAGTTCCCTGCACACATCCTCGATCCACTTGCTTCCGGATCTGCCGACCGATATTATGCAGTACTTACAAGTGTAGGACTTCTCACCAACGATCACTTCATAACCGTCTTCTGACACTCTGACAGTATCCACGTTAGCATTAAAATAAAAGTCCACCTTGTCCTTCAGCTGGTCAAAGATATTACCAAGGACTTCATAGTTCTTATCAGTCCCCAGGTGCCTCACAGACGCATCAAGGAGATGCAGTTTATTCTCGAGACATATCTTCTTGAATCTCGTTCCGGACGTCGTATAGAGCTTCGTATCGGCGCCGCCGTTCGCCATGTTGATCCCGTCAACATAGTTCATCAGTTCCAGCGCGCATTCCTTGCCGATATGCTCGTACAGCGTGCCGCCGAAGTCATTGGTTATATTATACTTCCCGTCCGAGAAAGCACCGGCACCGCCGAATCCCCGCATGATATTACACGACTTACAGTTGATGCAACTTTTGATCTTCACGCCGTCTATCGGACATTTGCGCTGCTCCAGCGGCTTTCCGGCTTCAAAGACAGCCACCTTCAATTCCGGCTTCTTTTTTACAAGTTCGTATGCGGAGAATATCCCTCCCGGTCCTGCACCGATGATGATCACATCATAATCAGACATATCTTTGTTCCTCCAAAATGTGAAATGGGGACGGTTCCTGAATTGTCACATTTATTATATCATCTTACCGCACTCCGGGCAGAACTTTGATGCAGGACCAACGTAGCCGCATCCGCAGTGATATGACCCATCTGCGTCCACACTTCCGATCATCGTATCAGGAACGGAAACGGTTTCTTCTTTCTTCATCGTGATCTCGTTCCTGCCGCCGTCATTCAGATCCATCAGCTCGAACTTCAGCACTGCATCGAAAGTATACCAGGCCGTCAGACTGTATAATGTCTTATCCCCGTCATAGAACGTGCGGTTAGAGATATGAAATCTCATACACTCACCAGGATGCCGCACTTCACCGAATCCCGCCATCTCCATCAGTCCCGGAACCGGCTGGGGATTCATGGAATCAAGGGGATCTATTCCTGACACATCGTAGTATGACTCCAGCCTCGCACCACCATACTCAGCCATGATCTTGCCGTGTTCCGTGAATTCTGCCGTACAAGCGCCATCGTCACTCTTCCAGACTCCTTTGAACTTCTGATAATACCTGTAACTCGGATTCGGAACCTGCATATAAACCTCCCCTGCTCACTGCTCTATTCCGCCGCACAAATCCTTCACCAGTTTCAGTACCTCGCGCCTGAATTCATCATACCCTTCAGGATGCTCCGTACCCATGGCGCTTATACTGCCATCCACATATGATATCGATATCTGGAACCACTCTTCATTATTGTAATCCTCTGCGGCCCTGTCGTAGTCCTTCCACCTGATGATATCAAGACGTCTGACGATCTCCCCAAGCTCACCAAAGAATCCCGCCACATCAGGCACAGCAGCATACCATCTGTGCTCTCCTGCCGGCCATATCTCCCCGCTTACGGACTTCACGCGGACATCAACATTATTCTCACGCACTTCAGGCGTACTTATAAGTATCTCGTACTTATCACTTCCCGAAGCACCCCTCTGCATAAAATTGATCATCGCGAATGTCGGATCACCTGTCACGCCTGCGCCGATAAACTCCTGCCTCTTTGCCTCGAAGAGCCTGTCACGGTCGTTCTTCACCGCCTCGTCCAGCGCTTTCTTGAATTCCCGGTAATGGGCAGGAAAACTGTTGCTTCCATGTGCACTTATCTTCTTCCCGTCGCTGTATTCGATGTCCAGCGAGAATCCGTCACCGTCAAGGACATTAGGATCTGACCTGTTAAACCCGTTCCACCTCCGCACATCAAACCTGCTGCAGATCTCCTCCAGCGCCGTCAATGTTTCACGCGATATCTCACCTTCCAGCTCACCATATTCACGATGGAGCATCTCCTCGATCGAGAGTTTTATCACTCCATTCTCAAATCTGATATCGTAGTGATACGAATCGCCTCCGATAGAACCGTGATACCCGTAATAGAACTTCACGATCCCGCAGTTTCCGAAGTCCGCTCCGGAAGGTCCTGTCGCCTCTCTCAGCGCATTGTCGAACTCCCTCAGCTGATCGTTCTCAAGCGCGATGTTGCACTGGACCGTCTTCCCGTTCTTCAAGGCAATGGTGATCTTTCTGACAAATCTCATGTGCTCGTTGATCTTCTTTATCTTCGGATCATACGGCCTTACGGTATCACCTCTCGCCGCCTGATCTATCCTGTAATCCCCTATCTCATCCAGCGCGAAAATATGCTCCCGCGAGAATATCAGAAACCTCTCCGTTATAACGACATAAGTCTCCGTCTTATCCGGATGGATCATGAACGTCCGGCAGTTTTCTGACATGAGCTCTGCCTCCAGTTCAGCCCTCCCGAACCTGTCAACATATGCATTGAATGTCTTGCGCACAGTGCTGCTCCTGTAGATGAGGTAGATCATGCATCCCGTAAATACCAGAAGATGAAACATCAGAAACATAAGAGTACCAACGACCGTTAATATCACAGGCACCGACTTTATGCGGCACATAAGATAGAACAGTAAAGCGGGAATAAACCCCATCAGGAATCTGGGCAGGAACATCTTCACCATGAACTTTGTGTCGTTACTGTCCCACCGGTTATCGATGACTTTACGCGAGGGATCTACAGGACCTGTTACCATATGGAACCTCCTTTGTGGTGCTTTCTATCGTATTTTACACTTAAAGTGCCCAAAATAGATGAGCCACCCGCAGATCCAGCCCATAAAAACCGCCCCTCACACGAGGGGCGCAAGGGGCGGTCAGTTAACTATCTCAGTACTTGGGTTCCAGCAGTCCGTAGTTCCCGTCCTGCCTCTTATATATTACACAGACCGAATCGGTCTCGGAATCAAGGTAAACAAAGAAGCTGTGCCCGAGCATCTCCATCTGGAGAATAGCATCCTCAGTTGTCATGGGCCTGAGATCAAACTCCTTGCGCCTTGTGATCTTTGACTCGATCTCGTTCTCAATGTCGAAATCAGCTGCACCGTCATCCTCAAGCAGATTCACGATCTGCGGATACTCCTTCTTCTTCTTGAGGAACTTTGTCTTCTGCTTCCTGATCTGGGACTCCAGCTTATCTACTGTCCTGTCAACCGCATTGAGGATCTCCTCGTCTGCCGCCTCTGCTCTGTAGATCTTGCCGTCAGCCTTCAGCGTAAGCTCTACCACTACCTTCTTGCCTTCGGGTCTGATACGGACATTCATAGTACCTTCATCACCGAAGTACTTGTTAAACTTCGATACTTTATCTGTGATCTTCTTCTGCAGACGATCGCCGATCTTGATACCGTTACCCTGTGTCGTGATCTTCATAAAATCACTCCCTTCCGTAAGTTACTCGGGAAGGTCCATTCAGAACCTTCTGACTATATTATATAGTTACGGTACTCTTTTTGTTATTAACGATATGTAACAAATACGCGGTATTTTTCTGTTGAGTTAAACTAAGATTCTTGCTCCTTCTTCGCGCACAGTTCCTTCACAAAAAACAGCGCGAAAAGAAGCACCACACAAGTCAGGTAAGACAGCATATAAAGGGCCCACGTCCCCTTGGAATCGAATCCCATGAACGCCACCGGCTTGGATGATGTGAACATAAAATTCGGTGCAAATTCCAGATACTTCACGACCCCGTTCTCGTACACCGGTGCAGCCAGGGCTGAATTCACGTAAATTGAAATAACAACGAATGTGTAATACATTAACAGGCTTTTGACAAAGGTCATGCGGTTCATCTTCACTTCACCGGAAAGCCTGATATAGATACCCAGAACGAGCAGCACCACATGGTAGAGAAATGTCTGATATGCGATTGGGTGCGTAAATGCCTCCGATGCACTTATCGTGGTATTGAACACAGAGGGCATTGCGATAGCAGTTATGCCGCCTATCATGCACAAAGGATACATGATGCCCAGAAGCGAATTGCGCAGATCCTTATTCTTCGTCAGTCTGGCAAACACGATCAGCGGGATCTGTATCGAACACATATGAAGGGGCAAATGCTGCGAACCGATATATATTGTCGGATTGCCGGTCGCTATATTGGGGATCACCTCCGAATATGTGGCCACCTTCACGCTCTCTGACAGAAGGCACATAATACATGCCCATGTCAGAGCCTTCTCCATTGATAATCTCTTTTCCCTGCAAAAAAAGACTATACCGACCGTCAATACAATACATATGGCAACCCATATAAAATGATTAGTGCTGAACATCCATGATTCTCCTGACTTCTCCCGCTCCGCTGCGACCAAACCCGTGATCTTACAAGATCTTTTCCATTATAAACTATTTCCTGTGATATAATAACCGCATGTTTAAACTGGTTATAGAAATACTCATCGCAGTCATCGTGATCCTGGGAGTTACACTCCTGATTATCGCGCTGATCGAACCTCATATTCCCGAGTTTACCATCCATAATCTGACCGGCAGAGACAACCCTGATCTGAAGGTTCTCTTCTTCTCTGATATCCATGTGGATATCTGCTTTGTTAAGCCGGATTACATAATAAGGATGATCGATGAGAACGATCCCGATATCGTCATCTTTGGCGGTGATATAGTAACGGATCAGAGCAGGCTCGATAAGGGGATACGATACCTGCAGAAGATCAGCAGTCACTGCAAGGATAAGAACATTCCCTTCTACGGTGTGTCAGGCAATCACGATATAGAACTGACAGCAGAACAGGAAAGCAAAGCAGGATACGTATCTCTCGAGAACACATATCTGGAGATCGGGAACTACGCCATCTCGGGCGTTGACGATTCAGGACGCGAGAACCGTACATGGTACGATCCGCCTCATACCCCAAAGCATCTCACGAATATACTTGTGGCACATGATCCTGATGCTATCCTTCATGCCATTGAACCGGACCGGATCAGATATATGATCTCCGGGCATTTTCACGGCGGTCAGGTGAGGACTCCTTTCGGGCTGGAGAATGCGCTCAGAAGAGACGAACTGCCGCACATGGGAATACTCGACGGCATCCACATGATCGGCAGTACAAAAGTCTTTATCTCACGGGGCGTCGGCTGTGCGCGCCTTCCCATCAGACTGGGCTGCAGACCTGAGGTCACGCTGCTCCTTTTCTGAGGATCAGGCCATCACTCCTCCGTAAAAAGTCTGATCAGTTCCTGACGCACATTAGCCATTCTGGGCTTGCTTACGGGAAGCACCGTTCCGTCGTTAAGTATGATCTCATTGCCCATAAATGTTGATATATATCGGGGATTAACAAGATAGCTCTGATGTATCCTGATGAAGTCTTCCTTGATGCGGTCCTCGATGGCATTCATCGTGTCATAGAACGTATCCATGCCGTCTGTTGTATAGATCTTCACGATCCTTCTGTTGCTCTCGAAGTACATGATATCTTCAAGAGATACTATGTAGATCCTGCTCTCTTTCTGATAGCTGAAGCGGTGTGCACGGCTCTTGACGAGGTTGTCGATAGAAATGTTGATAGCCTGGCACAGAACCTCCTCATCGATAGGCTTGCTGATAAAGAACACGGGACGCGCGTCGAAGATCTGCTGCGCATATTCGGAATAGCCGCTGATAAAGATAACCTGGCAGTTTGAGTTGTTCTTCTTGATCCTCTCGGCTATCTCAATACCGTTCTGGGCCTTGCTCGAGCCGATGTTGATGTCCATGATAAGAATATCTATTACCGACGCCGATGCGATGAGATCCGGGGCCTTGGGAGCTGTTATGTAATTGAACCTGCCCTCAAATCTCTTGTTCAGTATCTCGATCACCTCATCCCTGATCATTCTCACATCATCAAAGATCGCTACATTAAACATGTTCTTCCTCCAAAACACAATTCATTATATTTGCCATGATCACACATTTGTGATCACTGACGTTTACCGAGATATTCCCGTTATACTTGTCGAGTATCTCCTTCACGATCACCAGTCCGTAGCCGTGACCGTTCCTGCTCTCACCCGATTCAGATGTGTGGATAAGCGCCCTTATGTCCGATATCTCGCCTTCGTAGCTTGTATCGTTGCTGATCCTTATGGCGATAAAATCACCGGCCACTCCGATGTTCAGCGTCACGATGCCCCGGAGACCGGCCGCTTTGGCATCGACTGCGGCATGTATCGCATTATCTATAAGATTCGACAGAAGCGATGACCTGTCGAGTGGATCGGCAACAACGCTCTCGGGAAGCATGACCTTGGCACTGAATGTGATCCCCAGTTCCTTGCACTTCTCACTCTTCAGGGTGATGACCATATTGATCAGCGGATCATCACAGTACTTATGGCTGTTGATCTCACTTATCCTTATCTTGAGATTATCAAGCATCTCCGACATCAGCTTGTCAGACTCATCATTCCTGTGGTTCATCAGATATGCCATCTGTTCTGCGTAATTGGCAACATCGTGTCTTATCTTGGAGACATACTCAAGGTCAGCCTTGATCTCGTTATAGTATTCCCTGTTCATGGAACGCATACTGTCCAGCTTCACCTGTCTCAATTCCTGCTCGAACATCTCACGGCTTCTCCTGACAAAATTCGTTGCAAGGAACGACACTATCGAAGTACCGTAGAGCAATATCGATCCGGCAATCGAATTAATGATGTTGACCTTTTCCGGTACTACATTGACAAGGAATTCCAGATCGAGCACTCCCATAATCGGGAATGTAAGAATAAACAGTGCAAAAAGCGCAGGATTATGCAGTTTCTTACGGTTTACAAAGATTATCACAAGAACACAGAATACAACCTCAAGCGTTACCGCGTATATCTTGAGGAGACTGACGATATATTCATTGCCGAGTATGGGTTCCAGATCATCATATCTGACCTGCAGGAGAATTCCCAGCAGGATCTTCAGTAATACATTCGGAATAAGGAAGATGGCGAATATCCTGATCCTGTCTTTTATTCTGTCGCCATTGACTGTCACAATGATCGAGAAGATAACAGCCACTAACACGGCAAGAGACAGTGTAGTCTTGGCATCTTTGGGAACATGAGGAATAAGGAACGTATTAAGCAGCGTACCGAACTGATAGATCAGCACGATTATGGTCATCGCCGCATTCCTGTTTGTGATCCTCAGTTTGCGGGACAGACAGAGGAGCATATACCCGTAGAATCCTGACGCGATTATTCCGTTCAGAAGATCGATACACTTAAGTATAACGCCGTCCATCTACATGCCCCCTTGCATCATGTCTATGATAACATACAACAATTGGGCATATATTGACAAAAATTACACGCATACGCTCGTAAATTACACAAGATTTTCCAATTCACTGACATACGCCTGATATTCATCCGGAAGAGTCAGCACCGGCTTATCATCTATCTTCCACGCGAGTTCAGATGTACCCGCCTTCACCTGTTCCAGCATATCGGGAACCTCAAGAACACATCTGACGCAGTACATGGCACTGTCATAATCACCCGCTTCGGCATAGATTGTCACCGCCGTCTGCAGCATGTCAATATAGTCTGTATATTCCGTAATATCGTACCTGTTGAGCTCTATGGCTTTCTTCTTATTCTCTATCATTTCAAGCACGTCCCCCCTCGCGAAAGCAGTACGCGCCTTGGCGCTGTAAGCGATCGACACAGAACTGTTGTATGCGAGTATCGCATCTGCCTCCCTGTCCATATCTTCAGCAGTGGAAGTCTCCTGAAGAACCCTTATCCTCGACGGCGTATAGAACGGATATATGCTCAGAGCAGCCGCATCGGCACGCCAGTACCAGCATGCCGAACACGTGCCGACAGTAGCGGAAGCGATGCAGATCATGGAGACAAGAACAGCCGTCACATAAGCGCCCTTGCGGATCACAAACGATCTGAATGACGTGCCGTCCGCCACCGCCAGAAGGATCAGTGCGACAGAGGCAAACTGAAGGTCGATATCGAACAGCGAATGAAGTACAGATAAGACAAGTATCATCCTCATACACCTGTCTGCCTTAATGACCGATCTCACAGTGAGAATCACAGTCACTACGGCAGGTATCCAGCCTATATCAAGCAGGATCTGCAGGAGATCGTTATGTATGTGTATCACGCTGTATACGCCTGTCTGAAAGCTCCCCTGGGTAAAACTGTATCCGTAGTACCCCAGACCAAGGGGATGCTTCAGGATAACCGGAAGAGCATCCTTCCAGTACAGAAATCTGCCTGTGAACGTGCTGTTCTCAGTCAATGAAGTAAACAGTCTTCCGACAGCCTCTGTCCTGCCCGTAGCAAGCACATATATCCCCGCTATAACTGCCATACCGGCAGCACCGGAGACGGCAATGATCCTGAGTTTTTTGCTTCTGACAGTGATTATAAAGACAACAAGGGCAACAGCACTCAACGCCATGACCGTCCTGCTTCCGGACAGAACTATACCGGTAACTGCGATCAGCGCCAATATCCAGTCCCGCACCCTGATCTCATCCCTGAACAGAAGATATACCGCACAGATCAGAAGGAACATTGCAAATGTATTAGGATATTCGAAGAATCCTCCAAGCCTTCCGCTGACTATTATGTGACCTCTCAGAACCTCAACAAAGCTCAGCGGTACCGACATGATTACCATGACAGCTGCCGAATACGGAAGGTATTCCAGAAGATCCTTACCGTCCTTTATATCAGTCTGATCAGCGGCGAGTACGAACAACGGCAGCGGCAGGAATTTGATAAAGCCCATGACAGCCATACCGCTGTCCACCGCGGTAAAAGCCGATATGATATGCATAACAGGTATCAGAAGTGCGGTTATGAACTTGAGACTGATGTTGAACTTCAGACTCCTGCTCCTGATTACGGCATAGACGATAAATGACGTAAGAGCAAGCGATGCAAGGGCTGCCTGCCACTCATAGAACAGTCCGTTGATGAACGGAAAGAGAGCAAACATTACCTTCAGCGCCTGGGGAGATATTCCCCTGATATTACTTTTACTTTTATTGTTATTGTGACCTGATCCGGACATATTGAGATTATATCACCTGATCATTATAAGAACACATTGGTCAAGCACAGACATATACCGATTATTATAAGTATCAGCATAGGCGTGGCTGTAAGCGTCTTTGTAACTGTCCTGGAGTCATACCTGAACCTCCCGCGGAGATCGAATATGACCAGCAGGATAAGGCTTACGAACATGTTGAAGCCAAGCCAGATCAGGAGGAGAGCTATGTCTGCTTTGTGATCAGACATTTCGAGAAGTGTAGCGAGAGCATTGTTCGTGAAGTGGAGCAGCATACAGGGCCATATATGCCCTGATCTCTCATAGACGTAGCAGAGCACAAATCCCATGGTCCCCGCGAAGAAAAACTGCTGGAGATTCATATGTATCAGCCCGAAAACAAACCCCGTAACGACCGCAGCATACATGAATCCGTGCTGTCTCAGGTATCTGAACAGTATCCCCCTGTACAGAAGCTCCTCAACGATCGCCGGGAATACCGATACGAGCAGAAACGCAGGCCATTTGTAGCTGCCTGCAAAAAGCGGATTCACGTAATCTACGCTGTCCGTAATGAACGCCCATAAACAGTTATACCCCGTCACCACGCTGTTCACGGCAAGTATATAGAACAGACCGATCATAATAAGTCCGAAGGACAGGTGCCCGCCCTCCAGCGGGGCATTACGTACCGCGTCCTTGTTTCTGGCCGCAAATACTACGATTACCACTCCCGCGACAAGCTGCATGATCGCTGATGTGAGATAAATTACGAACTGAACTACCGGACCTTCAGTTATTGTTTTTACGAATTCCTGTGTTTCCACCCCGGTGGTGAGGATCATATAGACACTATATGCAACCAGAATTACAACGGCAAGGAACAGTGTGCCGCCCTGGAATATCCCCTGCTCGATCAGCATCATCTTGCCGATCTTGCTGCCTTCCTGAGTGTATTTTCTGTAAGGATCCTGATATTTGATCTGCTGTGGGAGTGGCTGCGGTTGTGGCTGTGGCTGCTGCGGCTGAAGTGGCTGCTGTGGCAGTTGACCCTGCTGTAGTGCCTGCTGCCGGAGCCGATCACGTACCACCCGCGGCGGCTGGTACATATAGCTTGGTATATTCTGTTCCGGGGTATTGTCTGCCATTATAACTTACTTGGTGAGTATCCTGACAAGCCAGCTGCCTGAGGGTTCCTTGGGACGTACCATAGTGGAGATAAACTTATCCTCTTTACGTATCTCCGGCTTCTTTGTGCCGTCATAGTACTGCTCCACCTTGGGCGGCGGATCTATCGGATTCTGCGACGTGTTGCTGACGACACGCCATTTGGCAACAAATCTTGCGATAAAGAATAACACGACGGGTATCGCGACATATACTCCTATCGCAAAGATCCTGCCCAGGACTTCCCCTGCAACACTGGCGTTACTGAACACATTGACATATCCCGCCACGTCGAGGATAAACATTATGTACGGAACAAGGATTACTGCAGCAAGTATAAGCAGAGGCAGTACGAGACGTGTCAGCGCTACCTGTGCAAGCGCCTTTCCCCGCCTGAATTTATCGAACGGAAGATCGCCGCAGACCTCACCCGTCTGCCCGTTGATGGCAAATCCGTAATTGATACCATCATACTGATAGTTCATGAACCACACCGGCAGCAGCGCGTAGCTGTGCTTGAACTCCGATGAGCTGGAATAACCGTTGTTGAACGACACCTCATCATACTGGCCGCACGACATCAGCTTGATCGTTTCCTCCGCATATCGCTTAGTACGTGTAGACACCTTCTTGCTGAGCTCCAGCGGCGTCTGATCGTACCTCTCCGCATAATACCCGGGAAGATATGAATCCTTATAAGGCCTCAGTTCCGAATAATCGAAGGGCTCCACAGCTGCCATAAGTCTGTCGCTGATCTTCCTGGACCCGTCGAAAGGCACTCTCGACAGATAGAATGATATCTCCCTCGACAGCGAGAACACGCCCCTGTTGGCACCGTCATTGATATACCCTGTCCCGTAGAACTCGGCATCACACTTGCAGTCAACGAGCCAGAACGGCACATAAAGCCCCGTCAGCTTGTTGATATTCTGCTCACTGGCGAAATCCTTCGGAATATACTTATTCTGCTTTGTCCAGTCGATAAAGAGCCTGCGCGCCTCCTCCTTCGTAACCTTGAACGGCAGGATGTAATCTGGCCTGAACTCCTTGGTAAGCCTCCTCGCAGACAGCGCAGGCGAGCCGCAGTAACAGCAGATAGACGACGCGGTATTCTCATCAGTAATAACAACAGCGCCGCAGGAAGCACACACGATCTCGTGCTTGCCGTCATCCTCAGCAGCATCCCCTTCCTCATTCTCTACCTTACTGAAAGCCTCCAGCATATCGAAAATATCCGGATTGAAAGAATTTCCGCAGAACTTACATATAAGCGAGTTGGAATCACTATCGTAAAACAGATTGCCCGAACATCCCGGACACTTGAACGTATCCGCCGAATTAACCCATTTATCCATATCCCTTAATCACCACTATCCCGCCTTGACCGGCAAAGCATCAGTCAAGTGACATAATATATCTGTAACACCTTTCCGAAAGCTTCTCAAACGACTCGAAAACATCCTTAAAGGCATCATACACAGCCTTGCTCCTGATGATATCTATCGCATCGTCCTTATCGTAGTCGGTAAACAGCTCAAGGATAGCCTCGTCATAGAATTTACAGTATCTGGACTTATACTTATCCAGCGCAGTGATATCCCTGATGATCAGGCTCACCGGTGCCTTGTCTCTGATGGCGAGTATAAGATCGTGCATCTTCTGGCTTGCCCCGTAAAGAGCGGCAGCGCAGTCACAGAGGCTCTTCCCCGACTCATTGATGTTGTACCTTACAAGAGAATTGGCAAGCTCCTCAAACGAATCCGTAATAGCTTCCAGCGAAGTTACGATATTGAAGAGATTGACCGCATCGGGATCACCCATCAGCTTATTCTCCAGGAAATAGAACCCGAGATTACTGTACTCCTCGTCTGCATTAGCCTCATAGGACGAGATCCTGCGCGCGATCGTAGCGCGCTCGTCAAGATAGTCACACATCTCCACGAAAGCATCACACTGCTCACATGCAATGGTAACAATGCTGATAGCACAATCAAATATGGTCGCTCTGTCGGCTTCTCTCATATAATCTTCCACCTTACAAGATATTTAGATTATAACAGATAAATGGAAAATAATGCGCGATGCTTTTGTTTTTTTGCGCTCTTCTGAACTGTTTTTCCGATGACTCTTCCGAACTGTATCGGAAAACCTGTCGGAAAAACTGCGTAAAACGGCGTTCCTGAGACTTTTTTCCGATGACTCTTCCGATCTGTATCGGAAAA
>FMTG01000006.1:89254-114900 GCA_900099715.1 Ruminococcaceae bacterium YRB3002
ATTACCGATACGTCATTTCAGAGTAAACTCCCGCCGTCACTCCCGCCCTGCGGCGGGACTCTTGGCGGTAAAACATCTCCAGAGGCGCCTTTTCACACCAAACTCCCGCCGTCACTCCCGCCCTGCGGCGGGACTCTTGGCGGTAAAACATCTCCTGAGGCACCTTTTCACAGCAAACTCCCGCCGTCAGTCCCGCCTTGCGGCGGGATTCTTGGCGGTAAAACATCTCCTGAGGCGCCTTTTCACACCAAACTCCCGCCGGCAGTCCCGCCCTACGGTGGGACTCTTGGCGGTAAAACATCTCCAGAGGCGCAATTCACAGCAAACTCCCGCCGGCAGTCCCGCCCATCGGCGGCATTCCAGGCGGTAACCAATCTCCAAGCCGCAAAAAAATCCCCGGTCATCCGAGGATGCCGGGGATCTTAATTCTTAACTCAAACTATCAGAGTGCTGTTACGTTAGGCTTAGCCATCTCTTCGGAGTTTACGATAAGATCAACGTTCTTAGGTGTGCATACGAATGTTGTCTTTACAGGTGTGGGCTCGATCTTGCCGTCAAGTGCGTAAACGGAACCGCTGATGTAGTCAACTACTCTCTGGTTGTTAGCAGAACTTGTGAGGTTGCAGATAACGATATGACCCTGCTTGATGTGGTCGCATACAACCTGGCTTGTTCTGATGTCATAAGGTGTAAGCATAATAACAACAGCGTTGTGGCTGGGAACTACAGGTGTCTGTACTGCAACGGGGCCACGGAATTCTGTTGCTGCAGGCTGAGGCTCTACTGAATAAGGGGGAACCTCACCAACATTGCTGTAGTCCTGCTCAGGCTCACCATAGTAGCCGTCATCGATGAACTCGTCGCTCTCGCCGATGTACTCATCTGAATACTCGTCGTCGTAAGACTCGTCAGCTGATACCATGCTCTTGAAAAAGTTCTTTACGTCAAATCTGCCCATGTGTAAAATCCTCCTTTTTTCCCACCGGACTATCGTGAAATATGAGCTGAATATACAAGTATTTTTGATGTCGGTCAATGTTATTTGTGCGTTTGTCAAACAACTGAAAAATAGAACAGCTCTTGGTAACATTTCTGTAACATAAGTGTGTATCAATGTTACACAAGCAGTAAAATCAATGCTCTTCGAGATATGCCTTCCTGTCACCGAATATGGCAGTGCCGACTCTTATATGTGTGGCTCCCTCGGCGATCGCATACCGGTAGTCCTGGCTCATACCCATTGACAGGACGTCAAACAGTTTCGGATCGGCAGCACCGGATCTGAGCCTGTCATATAAGTCATATGTCTTCGCGAAAACCTCTCTCGCCTCACCTTCATATTGCTGTATCGGGGCCATAGTCATGAGACCGCGCACTCTGACGCCCTCAAGTGCCATTACCTGATCCATTACACGATCCATGTCATCCGGAGCGAACCCGTGCTTGGATTCCTCGCCGGACACATTTACCTGAAGCAATATATCAGTATTAACATTGTTACAAAGCGAGCGTTTTGCTATCTCCTCTGCCAGTTCGAGGGTATTTACAGAATGAATGAGATATGTCTTCCCTATGAGGTACTTGACCTTGTTGCGCTGCAGCGTTCCGATCATGTGCCAGTTAGGCTTATCTCCGACAGTTAGAAGATCATCTATCTTTGCTGTAAGGTCCTGAACTTTATTCTCGCCGAGATCTATGAGTCCTGCTTCATAGGCGGCAGCTGCATATTGCCAGGGAAATACTTTCGACACGCCTATAAGCGTAACGTCTGAAGGGGCCCTCCCCGCGTCGCGGCAGCACTGTGCGATATTATCGCGGACCGCAGCGATACGCTCTGACAGAACAGTTCGAAGTTCGTCTATGTTTAATTCAGACATCAGCCGACCTTCCCTCCGGGCTCGCAGGATTCCGGATTGGTGATTATTACCGTATCATGGTTAGGCACTCTGTCAGTACCGGCAGGAAGCACGATCGCGAATTCCCTGTCGTAGTCCGTAACGATGACCCTGTGCTCCTCGACGAAGCCCTGGCTGTTGATATAGATAGATGCTATACCCTTGTAATTTGTCGTCGTAACTTTCTTGCATTCTGTGCCGAGTCCTGTCGCCGAATCGAGCAGGACTACCTTATAGTGACCTTTGTTATAGCTATCGAGCTTGAGGATCTGGTTATACTCGTTGCGCGTACCAAATCCGACGAGGACGCCACCGTCACCCAGAGTCTCCGAATGTAGAACTTCACATCCGGGTACAGTGAACGAATCCGGCATCTGCGTAGGATCGATATTTGCCTTCTCCTCTTCGGTAAGATCGGTGTTATCCGGGAATACGCTGATATTAAAGATAGCGCCCGGAGCAAAGCTTGCTTCCGACACACCTGAGTCTGAAGGGAAGTAAATGCTGAATCCTGTTCCGTCGGAATCCGCAAGATCCTTATTCACAAGGTTTGCCATAGATACCCTGAGGCCCTTGGACTTGGTAATAACGATCTCGATGTCGCAGGTACGGAGGTCAAGGAGATTCTCTACGAACCTGGTCGTGGAGAAGATTATCAGCATTCCGCTGTCGTCAGAATCGCATCTTACGACCTCTGCGTTCTCGACCACCAGACCTTCGGCAGCGATATTGATATCGTGCTTTGTTCCTACGGCAAAGTCTGTGGCTGCTGCATCACGCCTGCCGAGATACACCGCGAAATACTGTTTCTCGTTCTGCACGATCCTCAACACATTTGTCTGAGGCTTCACAGAGAAGTTTGCAGGGATAGCTCCGACTGAGCTGTTGATCGCACGCCTTATCTCTGCACGGTCTGTTGACATTACATAGTCGAACGTCAATGTATCCTCCTGCCCGTCAAGTCGGAACGATACGATACCGGGCTTCGGCGACTTGACGATGGCGGAACTCCTCTGGAGGGAGCTCTGGTACATCTGCTCATCATTTCGAAGTGTATTGAGCCTCTCATCATTGAAATCGATCTCCGACAGTGCTGTCTCCCTCTCATCCAGGAGAACCGAGATGGACGAAGTGTATGTCGCCAGGCTTTGAAGCTTCCCTGTCGAAGAATCTGCCCTGATGGAATTGATTATAGGTTCAAGATTCTTATTGTAATTATTATAGACGCTCTTGGCCGCTTCAACGTTACCCGATTCGATCAGCTGCTGCTGAACGTCGGATATCTGGGACTGGACATTACGCAGATCCGTTACCGTAGACTCCTTGTCCGGAGGCACGATCATGGCCAGATTCTGCGCTGCCGCCACACGGCTGCCCTCGGTCACAGACGTTACAAGCTCGCCCTCGGCAGCTGACAGAACGGTTGTCTCCTCCCTGATTATAAGCGCCTTGGCACCGATCGTATGCTCGATACTGCCGTCCGTCACGAAAGAGAACTTCGGTTTCTCGGCAACATAGCTCACGAAATGCACGAACACGAACGCCAGCACCAGAAGTCCTGCAGCAATAGCCAGCGCGCCGAGGATACCATTACGGATCGCCCTTCTCTCTGCCTTTATCTTGCTGTCGAGAGAGCCTTTCTTGCGCTTCTTCTGCTTAGGCTCCTGCTGGGCTTTGGCAGGCTTGGGTTCGGCTGCTTTCGGCTCCTCTTCCTTATGTTCTTCCGTTGTGAGTTCAGGATCAAGCGGCTCTTCCGTGACCTTTGTGAAGCCGTACTGCTTGCTCTGCTCGTCCCTCTGCTCCTTTATCTCACGTCTGCTCTTGTGCTCCTCGTGCTTATCGTGCCTGTTAGGCTTTACATGAGCTTCCTGTCTCTGAGGTTTCTGGGGCTTACGGGCATTGTGCTGAGGCTGAGGCTGAGGCTGAGACTTAGGCTGACCCTGCGGCCTTCCCTGCCCCTGTGCCTGGAGATTGCCCTGCGGTCCTTTCTGTGCCTGCGGTCCTTTCTGACCCTGAGGTCGGCCCTGACCCTGCGGTCTTCCCTGGAAACGCTGTCCCTGCGAGCGCGAAGCCTCGGGACGCTTTCTCGCCCTGTTCTTCTTTTTATCATCTGACTGGTTGTACCACTGTTCTCCCTTATCAGCCATCTTATCTACTCCTGTTATCTGATCACGACAGCGTCAGCATGACCGCTAATTTCGCCTGGTCTGCCACAAGACCACCCTGCAGGTACGCGATGTACGGCGGCTTGATCGGTCCGTCGCACGACAGTTCAGTCGTCGCCCCCTGCACGAAAGCGCCCGCTGCCATTATAACCTTATCCTCATATCCCGGCATGTCCCAAGGCTCCGGTGTCACGAACGAATCCACCGGCGAACACGCCTGTATCTTGCCTATAAAATCCTTCATCCGCTCCTCGTCATTGAAGATGAGCGTCTGAACGATATCGCCCCGCTTCTCTCCGGCCGCCGGACTCGTCTCGGCATACCCGGTCTTCTCAAGTATTGCCGCCGCGAAAGCAGCCCCCTTCAGACACTCCGCCACACACTGCGGAGCCGTGAACAGGCCTCTGGCGATCATCCTGTTGAATCCAAGCGTCGGACCGACTTCGCTTCCGAGACCCGGAGTTGTCAGGTGTCTGGCGCATTTCTCCACCAGCTCCTCCCTGCCTGCTATATACGCGCCGGTATAGCAGATGCCGCCGCCCGGGTTCTTGATGAGCGATCCGGCACAGATGTCACAGCCCAGATTCCCGGGCTCCGCAGTCTCGCAGAACTCGCCGTAACAGTTATCGACCGCAACGATGACATCGCTCTTCTTCGCATGAGCGGCCTCGGCGATCTTTCTGATATCGTCAGCAAGGAGCGCCCGTCTTGCCGTATAGCCGCGGGACTTCTGGATAAAGACCATTCTCGTATTGGCATTGATGAGACTTACGATCTTGTCGATATCGGGGCTGCCGTCCGCCTTGAGATCACAGTCTCTGTAGGTTATCCCGTACTGCTTGAGAGAACCGTCGTGTTCCCCCTCGCCGATGCCGATGGTGGCGGCCAGCGTATCGTAAGGTTTTCCGGTAACGGAAAGCATCTCGTCTCCCGGTCTCAGGATACCAAAGAGCATGGCGGATATCGCCTGCGTTCCGGAACTGATCTGAACCCTCACATATGCCTTCTCGAACCCGAAAACCTTAGCAAATATCTCCTCAATCTTCTCGCGCCCGATATCGTCGTAGCCGTGCCCGGTCGTGGTGCCCATGTGGACATCCGAGAACTTCGCCTGCCTGAAAGCATCAAGTATCTTGAGCTCGTTGACCGAAGCGACCTCATCTATACCGGCATATACCTCTGCCAGTTCCTCTTCGCACTCAGCCCCGATCTTCGCGATCTCCGGGCTGACGCCATATCTTGTAAATCTGGTAAAATCAATACCCATAAAGGAGATTATAACATAATGTTTTAAATATAAGGTGTTAACGTTTACTGTTTGAACCTGCACGGATATCGGACATATTTCTGTTCGGGATACAGTTCAGTGCCCTCTTCACAATCTATTATGAGACAGCACGTAATAATGTATATCCATACATGGATTATAGCACAGAGCAAAAAAAGACTGACACCCTCAGGATATCAGTCTTTATTCTTAGCATTTCTGTTCAGGAACGGCAGCTATTAAGCCTTGCCCATTCTCTTATTGAACTTGTCAACACGTCCGCCTGTATCAACCAGCTTCTGCTTGCCTGTGTAGAAAGGATGGCACTTGGAGCAGATATCAACACGGAGCTCGCTCTTTGTTGACAGTGTCTCAAATGTCTCACCACAAGCACACTTAACTGTTACCAGCTGTGTCTTAGGATGAATGTCTGTCTTCATTGTTAATCACCTCTCATCAAAGATATGACGCGTAACTGCTAATATCACGTATGTCATACCGGATTTCTTGTTAGCCTTGCTATGATACTTTATCTCAGGGCTGTTGTCAATCAGATTTTCGCGATGCGGGCGCGCCTTCGCGTCAGTTCACATCGAAAGACTTCTTCACCGACAATATGAACGACGCATTGGACGTGGTCTTCTTCATGAAGTCGAGCACTGCCTGTGTCGCAGCCACGGTATCGGAATCTGCGATCGCCTTGCGGGTGAGCCAAACAGCCTCCAGCTCCTCCTGGGTAAGCAGCAGGTCTTCCCTTCTCGTACCGGACTTGTCCACTGCAATAGCCGGGAACACACGCCTGTCGGCCAGCTTTCGGTCGAGCGTGACCTCCATATTACCCGTACCCTTGAACTCCTCGAAAATAACCTCGTCCATCCTGGATCCGGTCTCGATCAGAGCCGTGGAGATGATCGTCAGGCTTCCGCCGAACTCGATGTTACGTGCCGCACCGAAGAACCTCTTAGGTCCGTACAGAGATCCCGGATCGAGACCGCCGGACAGGGTCCTTCCGGTAGGAGTGATCGTCAGGTTGTACGCACGTGCTAGCCTTGTCATGGAGTCGAGCAGAATAACGACGTCTTCGCCAAGCTCCACGAGTCTCATGGCACGCTCCAGCACCAGCTCAGTGACGCGAACGTGATTCTCGGGGCGCTTGTCGAATGTGGAATAAACGACCTCGCCCTGGATGGAGCGCTGCATATCCGTAACCTCCTCAGGACGCTCGTCGATCAGGAGAACGATGAGCTTGCATGAAGGGTTATTAGCTGTAATGGAATTTGCAACCTTCTGCAGGAGTATTGTCTTACCTGCTTTAGGCGGCGATACGATCATGCCTCGCTGGCCCTTGCCGATAGGCGAGAACAGATCGATTATACGTGTTGACAGATCCTCCTGCTTCGTCTCGAGAGTCAGTCTCTCGTTAGGATAGATGGCGGTCAGATGCTCGAATCTCGGGCGTTTCCTGAGGACATCGTAATCCTCCGTCTCGGACACATCGATGCCGTTGACCTCGAGCACTTTCTTCAGCGGCGCATAGCGGTCCTTGCCCTTGGGCGCGGTAACGAGGCCCTTGATCTTGTCGCCTCTTCTGAGGCCCATACGCCTGATCATCTGACCGGGAACGTAAGCGTCGTCCTCACCGGGCAGATAGTTGTTGCAGTGAACGAATCCGGAGAAATCGCCCTTATCGCTGTTGCCAATGAAGAGGATACCCTCCACCTCACGGTACGTGATCTCGGGCTGCGCGGGTTCGGTGTCAGCACTCTGCTCGTCAGCATTCTCCTCGCCCTCAGGGATCTTAACCTCTTCGATATTCTTATCCGGCCCGAAAGAGACTCTCCTCTTCTTCGACTTGCCGCCCTTCTTATCCTTATTCGGCTGTGCCTGCTTAGGCTCCTCTGCCTTGGTTTCCTCTGCCTTAGGCTCCTGAGGCTTCGCTTCTTCAGCCTTTGGCTCTACAGCTTTATTATCGTCAGGGATTATATCAGTGATGGATATCTGATCTTCCTGCTTGTCCTTCTTGGACTTTCTGCCGCGCTTTGAGGATGATTTCTTCTCCTCCTGCTTAGGTGTCTCTGACTCAGCTATTGCATCTGCTGCAGGCTGAGTCTCCTGTGCAGGCGCAGATTCATGCTTTTCTTCAGCGGGTTCTTCCGTCTTCTTGGACTTCCTGCCGCGTGAAGACTTTGGCTTTGCCTCTCCCTCTTCCGCAGGAGTCTCTTCTGTCTTTGCCTTTCTTCCGCGCTTGGGAGCAGCCTTCTTCTCCTCAGGTGCAGCATCAATAGTATCTACCAGTGCTGCAAGTGTTGCAGGAACTTCTGGTGCAGGTGCCGCCGGCAAAGGCTCACCCGAAATAAGTGCAACAAGCTGTTCTTTGGAATACTTTCCTTTTTGTTCAGCAGCTACGAGTCCGATCGTAACCGCAATTTCCTCTAAGTCAGCAACTGACTTGGAATTCAACGTATCAAGTTCCGTCATGAAAACCTCATTATCAAAAATGTTTATGAATTTGTCTCTGGATTACAAAAAACGCATTAGCAATTAAGTAAACACGTAGATAATAGCACTTATAAAATAAGAGGTCAAATGGTTTTCAGAGAACAGGCGATATTCTAATCCAACGGACAATCTAAATGCTGCCTGCTATGTCGTTGACTGTCGCGGTCATCAACTATCCTTTCTGTTTCTGAGCAGTTCGATCACGATCCTGAACACATCTCCGACAGGCTTGCCAAACATAGGAACAATTGATTCAAAAATGTCGGCGACAAGTTCGGGTCCGCTTTCTTCAAAAATGTCCCTGAAATCCTTTCTGTTAATCTTATCGTCAAGTTTCTTATTCTCCCGGAGTTTCTCTCTGATCTGCTCAACAATCCTGTCCCTGTCAGAAGGAGCCTCAATATCTATCATAAGATCCAAAAAACAGCTTATTGGCACCTTAAGAAGATTTCGGTTGAGCTGAACATCAACGTATCCGCCTTTTTCCTCTATAGCATTCTTGATCTCGATATACAGATTCTTATCAGGAATGTGAAGTTTTATAGAATTGTCCTCATACCATGCGTTATTCATGATCATGGCAAAAGACTTCTTCCAGTCAAAATCCTTGTATGGATACTTCAGCTCCTTCTTAACCTTCAGACTGCTGACCTGCGCCTGCGTGATTCCCAATTGCTTGGACAATGTATAATCGCTATATGCATTGAAGTTCGTATTATCTGCTTTGAGGATCTGATCAATATACAGAGAGAACATCAGAATATCCATCTCCGATTTGCTGCATGTTCCGAAATTACAATCGTAGAACTTCTCAGCAATCGCATCAAATGCTTTGATCTTATCTTCTGGATTACTAAATAGGATGTTATATTTGCTTTCACTATCCATAATTCTTCACTCTTTAAACCGAAATATCTATCTTTACTACCAGGCGAATTCCTAACTTTGTACGGTAATACTCCCCTCTTTCATTAACCATATTTGATTTGAAGATTTATGATTCAAGATTTATCCATAAAGCCGGACGAACACCAATGTAATCATCATCGACGAAGCTGCCGCCCTCACCGACGTTGCCATCGAAGTCGACACACGCGGCGCGACCACTACTGCGGCCGGGAGACCGGAGCCACCAAATACAGTGATTATCGGGTGCATATAATACCCCTTGAGAAACAGCATATTTTGTTGGTTCGGCAAGCATCATATCGTGTGTCAGAAAGTTTCTTGCTTCATCAACAGTTAAAAGTGTTACTTTAACACCCTCAGTTTCCATGATTATGCCTTTTTCGATATCAGAAAAAGCTTCTGTATAGTATTCGTCATTCAACCATTTCCTAATCTCACTGTTTTTCCAGTTATTATCATTATCGTCAAACCTACGGCAGTCAATTGCTTTTTGGGATAATAAATGAATACTTGTCCCTTTTACTTCCAACACGAGCCACTCATTTGCACCGTGATAATCTCCAAAAGAAATAACATCCCCCTCCTGAAGTTCAAACAATTTTTCAGCAGTCTCTTTATCAATTCCGGATAACAGAAGTGATATTGTCTTTACATAATATGGTGACTCTTTATAGTCACCAAGCTCGGAAAACAAAGTCTTTGCTTCAGAGTAATTACCAGAATTGTACAATTCAACAGCTTTGTTATATCTATCATATGGAATGAATACGGTAACAGATAATACTGCTATTACAACAACCGCCACTATTGAAGCTACAATAATAACTATATTCCTTGTCTTGTTCTGCTTTTTCTTCTGCGCCTTCTCCTCTGCCTCTTTGAGTTCCTTACACCTGGAGTTCAGTTCCTCAATAACGGCATCCGCATCCTCATAACAGCCAACCCCACCAAGGCACTTGATCGCAGAAGCGCATTCTTCACTGGTCTTACAGGTTCTTCCCTTCTCAACGATTGCTCTGTAATCCTTTTGTTTTCTGGCTTTTTCAGATTCACACATATTCAGCACTTTCGAGTCAGCCTCGCTGATAAATGCTGCATATGCCTCCTCGGATGCCATTACACTTTGTGCATCACTTGTTTTTGCCTGTTCGATTCTGATATCCAGTTGTTCTGTTAATTCATCAACAAATGCATCAATGGCTTCTTTGGTTGTTCCTTGTGCGAATTTCGAAGCTCTTGAAAACATTCTGTCATTGTTCAGTTCAGATAAAACAGACTCCTTCTGCTTTATCCTTATCGGAGTTGTTATCTCATGAGTGCGGTCATATTTATACATCTTGCGGATGACATCCGGTTCAAGATATCCCTTGACTGTGCACGAGCCAACCATGCTCTCGATATGATCTTTATCTTCCTTACTAATTCTCTCATTATTGGGTTCGACAACACTGGTTTGATCAAGCAGGCGCTTCTTATACTCTTCCAAGCCCTGTACTTTATTGGCAGCAAAGAACTTGCCGAGAAATGCTTCAGCACATTCGGCATCCTGGTTCAGGACTTCCTCATAGAATTCATCGGCCTTCTCCCATTCCCCGTCCTCAAGCTGCATCTGGCCTCGCTTAAGAAGCGCTGTGACATTGGAACTGTAGTTATTGTTCACAATAGTTTGTGCAGCCGCCTTCGGCTGGCTGTCACCGATTATCTTCTTAATACCCCTGATAAGATCCTGCATAAAACCGAGCTTGCTCATATCCTGAGCCTGAAGATGTGAGAACTCCTCCGGCAGGTCGTACGGGTCCATATCCCTGTATGCAGGGATCAGCATCTTTTTCTCGCCTTTGCGGATCAGTGCAAGGTACCTGCTCCACTCATTCTTTACCCATACAGCATTGAAGAACTCTGCCTTTGTACCAAGAACGACCATAACCTTAGCACTGTTCAGCGCTGCGAATATGTAAGGTTCATATGCAGTTCCAAGCTTGTCCTCGAGCGTGATCCTGGAGAAGAAGACTTTGAAACCTTCCTGGGTCAGCTGATGGTAGAGATCGTTAGCAAGCACACTGTCCTGTGTCCTTCTGCCGTTGCTGTCAGTTTCCTTATAGCAGATAAAGACATCGAAAGGCTCTTCCTTCTGAGATATCTCGAGAATGCCCTTCTGGATCTCATCTATGGCTTTCGCTTCAGCTTCGTAGATTATCTTCTGTTCAATATCAGCATACTCAAGTGCTTTCTTATAGTCTTCGTCGGCTATAACTGATGTAAACTGGGCTCTGTTTACAGTAGGAACTCTCTTATGCGTTGCAGGGTCTTCGACATATTCGATACCATATTTGCAGAGGACGATGGACCAATACGATTCAGCATCCGTATTATCCTCGTTGAGGATCTGCTCATAAATGGACATTGCCTTATCGTATTCGTTATTGCGTCTGAAGTGATTGGCTCTGTCGTAAAGATTTGCCTTACGATCATCGTCCAATCTGGGCAATGTCTGTTTCGTTCCGCAGTATTCACAAGTGATTACTGTTGTTCCCTGTTCGAAATCTATTGTGCCGCCGCACATTTTGCATTTGAGAGTTGACATATGTTAAACCTCCGATTGATTAGATTTGAAGATTCATGATTCGAGATCTATCCAGATGGCCGGACGAACGCCATTGTAAACACTGCTGACGTAGTTACCGCTCTCAAAAACGTAGCCATTGTTGTCGACATACGCGGCGGTACCACTTCCGTTGCCGGGAGACCGGAGCCACCAATCACAGTGATTATCGGATGATACGTGTGCGCCATGCTGAACCGCATATTCTGTCGCTTCAGCAGTCAGCATATCATCTGTCAAAAGACTGCGAGCTTCATCAATGCTTAAGAGAGTAACTTTATCACCATCTGATTCCTTGATCATATCTCTTTCTTCATCAGTAAAAGCATGCGTAAAGAAATCATCATTTAACCAATGTCTGATCTCACTATTCTTCCACCAGTTCATGTATCCATCATCAAAATTGCGGCAATCAACGGCTTTTTTCGATAACAAATGAATGTTAGTACCATCTACTTCCAGCACAATCCATTCATTTGCATCATGATAGGATCCAAAAGTAACGATATCGCCAGCATTACATAGTTTAAGCGAAGAGATATATTTATAATGGGTTGCTTCTTTATAATCGCCAAGACTTGAGAATATTGCATTTGCTTCCGCATAATTACCGGTATTATACAAATCCATCGCCGTATTATACTTTGAATTGGGAATGATAAAGCTAAAAACCAGTATAAGCACAGACACGATAACAAACAAAGGTACAACTACAACAAGAATTCTCTTAACTATTCTGTTTTTCTTCTCTTTAGCTGTACGTTTTTGCTCTTCTTTCTGTCTGCGAACATTTTCATTACGCGTATTTATCGAATCAATATATCCTCTTAATTCAGCTGAAAGCGCAGCACCTCCGAAGCGTATTGCCTTTTGATAACTATTATTAGCATCAAATGGTTTTTCACAATTCACAAGTTCTTCTTTTCTCAAAACATGTAACTCGGTTAATAGTTTTCCAAGATAAGCATCTGCATTCTCAGGATCTTGATCCAAAACTCTCTCATAGTACTTATCTGCCTCACTCCAATTACCATCTTCCAAGAATATGGATGCCCTCTTAAGGAGCGCTGATACAGTATCGCTTCCTGACATAACCCCTGACACAGAGGCTGTTGCCTTTGGCTCTTCTTTTTTAACGATCTTCTGTATGCCGCGAACAAGATCCTGAATAGCACCAACCTTGCCCATGTCCTGCGCCTGAAGTTTGCTAAACTCTTTGGGCATGTCGTAAGCATCGATATCCTTATAGCAAGGGATTAGATACTTACTCTTGTTACTCTCCATCAATTTGAGAAATCTCGTCCACTCATTCTTGACCCAGACCGCATTGAAATATGCATAACTCGTACCAAACACCAGCATAACCTTGGCAGAGTTCAGCGCTGCAAAGATATATGGTTCATATTCCCGGCCGAGTTTGTCTTCAAGAGTAATCCTTGAGAAGAATACTTTGTAGTTCTTTACAGTCAGTTCATCATATACATCCTGCGCAATAACGCTGTCTATCGTTCTGTCACCATTTTCATCTGTCTCTTTATAGCAGATGAAGATATCATATGGTTCTTCCTTAGACGATATCTCTACGATACCTTTACGTATCTCTTCTATCTGCTTTGCCTCATCGCGGTAAACATCTCTGGAAGAAGTGTCACAGTATTCCATTACCATTTCAAAGTTGGGATCATCAAAGACACCATCAAAAGAGGATCTGTGGCATGTCGGAACTTTCTTGCCGGTCGCAGGATCATCAACATACTCGATACCATACTTACAAAGCACGAGGCCCCAATACGCCTCTGCTTCTTCCGGGTATTCAGCAACTATCGCTTCATAAACACCATAGGCCTTATCGAAATCACAGTTCGAACGAAGTCTGTTTGCTCTGTCAAAGAGCTGTAGTCTTTTCTCATCACCAACGTTGGGGATCGTGTTAAGACTTCCACAGTACTCACATTCGATTACTGTCTTGCCTTCTTCATATTTGAGTGCGCCGCCGCACATTTTGCATTTGAGAGTTGACATATACCAAAATTCTCCGTAACAGAAAGCTTTATAACTAATCCAAATCAATTATCTGGGCAAGATCAATGACTTCTATGAATTTCAATAGAGTTGATAACTTCAAAACGATACGTGCTGTAACATTCGAGGAATCATCATCTTGGATAATAATCATTTTTTCATGATTAGAAGAATACTTTAGAATGAATTTCCCATGAGCAAATCCATCTCTAACTCTATAAAACAATTTCATGTACTTGTTGCTTTCCTGAGTGGATTTGATTACTGCGCGTTCAGTATCATAATCAACTAATCGCCCATCAAGAAGATTACACTTTCGAAAGCATTCAGATAAATCGTCTTCGGTTGATATAAAACAAAAATTATCATTGTTCAAAACATAAGCACTACAAAGAGCATTTCCCAGTTTAGTCTTAACCCTATGATGATTGACTAATTCATAAACATTATTACTATCCCAGCCGTAATCTATAAAAGTTCTTTTTTTCATGCTCTGAGAACCACACATTGAATATGTCACATAGAAAGCATATAATCTGCAAAATTCTTCCTTCGTTAATGAATACTCATCTTTTTCGTTATATAAAATTGATTTCTCTTTTAAATACTTATACTTACCATTTGATTTTGGTTTCAGTTTTGAACTTGTTTCACTTTTCATATATATGTCACCATTTCTGTAACACTTTTCATTTCCCCAACTTGCACTTCTTATTTCTCTCATCAACCAGGTCAATCAACTCAGATCCAACAGAACTTACCTTCTCTTCATCCCCAGCCTTAACAACATCTGTGAACTCAGCAAGCTTTGTTGTGATCTGCTTCTCAACAGCTGCCGTCATATCATTGCTGACAGGATCAGAATATCTGATTGCTTCACTGACCTTAGTACACATATCCCTAACCGTGGGAGATGATGCCTTACCAACGAGGGAATCTGCATCTACACGAAGTGATTTAATGAATGCCGTCTTATCTGCTACCCTAGCACCAACATCTTCGACGGCCTCGATGGCGATCTTTGTCTTGACGACGGACAACAAAAAGACGGCAAGCACGATTCCCATTGTGACCCCTGCTGCCCACGTAGGCAGGAAGGAATTGAGCATGCAGAGTGCACCAACAATGATCGTGATGATCAATCCAACATAGCTGATCCAGATGATCGGGATGTTAAGAAAAAGCTTTTGCTTGGAGTTGCCGGCATCCTTGAAAGCTATCAGTGCGAATGCCAGATGGAGTACAAATGCCATAGTAGTAATTGCATAGGCGATCCAGAATGCGCCTGTATATTTCTCTATTCCGCCCCAACCGGGAGAGATGAATACGATAAGGTTGAACAGGGCCAGCATGACACCCCAGACGGCTATATAATTCTTAGATACCTTAGACATAGGAATACCCCCTTATACCTTCGTTCCGCATTCCAGGCAGAACTTGCCGCCTGCAGGGATCTCTGCTCCGCAGTTCGCACACTTTCTGATCATGGGAGCACCACACTCCAGACAGAACTTACCCTTAGGGGTCTTGCTGCCGCAGGAGGGACATATGATCTCGTTAGCTTCCAGTGTTACGATCTTCGTTCCGCACTCGAGACAGAATTTCGCATTGGCAGGGAGCTTATTGCCGCAGTTAGGACACTGGATGGAATTTGCAGGAGCAGGCTGTTCGCTCTGTCCTGAGGGATTCATTCCTTCGAACATATTGCCGAACTGCTTACCCATAGCACCAGCCGCCTGAAGTCCTATGCCAATACCCATGATGTCGCTCATAGTAGAACCGCCGCCACCGCCACCGGCACCGGCATTGGCACCGAACTGGCCAAGACCTTCGGCATATGCTTTCTGCACTTCAGCCTGGAGAACGTCTTTCTCGCTGTAGCCTTTTGCCTGCATTACTTCTGCTTCAGCAATGCCTTCTGCTCTGATAGCTTGTGCCTCACCGGATGCCTCGATGGCTCTTGCCTGAGCTTCAGCCTGTGATGCAATGATCTTACGCTCTGCCTCACGCTTGAGGATCTCGGTCTCTGTTGTCTGTTTCTCGAGTTCGGCAACCCTCTGAGCAGCTGTGATCTCTGCCTCTGTCTGCGCCTTTGTCTTGCGGACCTCAGCTTCGGCCTGGATCTGTGCACTCTTTACTTCGGCTTCAGCCTGAGCGACTCTCTTCTGGATGCCAACTGTATAGAGGTCACGAACTTTACGGAAGTTCGGATCATTCTCAGGCAGGACGACCGTCGTCATGTAGAACTGAGGGATAGTAAGACCGTATTCTTCGAAGCCCGGCTGAATAGCATCCTTCAGTGTTTTGGACAGCTCGGTCAGATGTTCGTCAACTTCGAGGATGTTTATATTATTTGCCTTGATGGCAGTCGTAAGATTAGACTTTACGGCCGTTGAGATAAGCGGACGGAAAGAGTTCTGCAGCGATTTTGTGAATCCGCCGCTCTGATCATCCCACGCAATACCCTTCATCGTTCCTACAAGCTTGATCAGCAGCTTGCGGCTGTCAGACACCTGCAGGTTCATCTCACCGCTTGCGCCAAGCTCAAGCGGGAGTCCTGAATCAGGATCGATATATCTTACTTTGGAATCGGTTCCCCATTTGACGCCCATCTGGACAGTTTTGTTGATAAAATATACTTCGCAATGGAACGGCGTAGCACCGCCCGTTGAAGCGCTCAGATACTTACCGAGCTTAGGGATATTCTGAGTCTCAAGTGTGTGTCTGCCCGGACCAAAGAGGTCTAAAGCCTCACCATTCATCATGAAGACCGCTTCCTGCGATTCATGAACGATGAGCTGAGTCAGCGTGTTGAAATCTTCGTTAGGGTGTTTCCAGACAAAAGTACTGTTGTCGCCTTCGTACTTGATGATATCGGTAATGTGAGCCATACATATTCTCCTTAAAATAATCAGCATATTACCCGTATATGGCTAATGTTTATGTTAGCACTATTCGGCTAATATGACAAATGAGAGGTCTTGATATTTACAAGAAATTCAAAAGCTTACGGGGACACGGATGATCGTTTACGACAAGTTATGGGTCACCATGCGTGACAGGGGGATATCCCAGTATAAACTGATAAACGAATATCACATCAGTGCCGGTCAATTGTCCAGATTAAGGGCAAATGATAACGTAAGCACACATACCCTTGATGTGCTCTGCAAGATACTGGATTGCAATATTGAGGATATTGCGACTTATGTTGATTGTTGAAGGGGCATAGGGTATCAGAGCGAAGTATGGAATATGAGATTAATAAGCATTCATAATACTTTGTTGAAACTATAAAGAACTATATAGAACTATAAAACTGTTCAAAAACTATAAAGAACTATAAAAATGAGTAAAACTAACCAAACGCCCTCAATATGGATTCGGAGACAGTATGCAGATTTAATCGCTCGTTTCTGTGACAGAAACTCTCAATTCATTATACGTACAGCTGTTTTATCAATTCGATCGCATCTTCTTTTGATCTTCTTCCCGGCAGAAATTCCGGTGCAACCGGTTCATCTGCCATCGCATCAATGAATGCCAGTATTGTTGATCTTACATTCCCTTTTGTCTCGATCTTATTCCCGGGATTAGTCAAAGGTAGAAGTCTGAACACATCATTTTTGTGTTTCTTAATATCGTCTGTGTTCACCTGTTCCCCTCTGGTTCTCATCTCAGCATTATTGAGCCATGCATACATCTTGAATGGGATAATGTATTCTGCTCCAAGAACGGAGATTCCATCGACCACTCTTCGTCCCATTTTCATAAAATCATAAAAATCGTTATCTAATGCGATCGCAGACAGGCTTGATACATCGTCATCAATATGAACCGGTATTATTCTGGAATCAAGCTTAAAATCCGACCGTTTTGAAAACAGTTCTATCTGTGCCGGATATCCTTGTTTTGGTGATGTAAACCGGTAATAATGAGCTTCCGATCCTTTCCATCCGCAAGTGTACTCCCTGCGATAATGTATTTTCAAAAAGCCTTACAAAACTCCTCTCCGCCATCTTCCATTACAAGTATCATATCGACATCCTTGGTTGCGCGAAAGCTCCTCCCTGCCTCATCCATAAGGATCATACAGGCTGTCCCGCCAATAACCGTGTAATAATCACTATAATCCTTAAAACTTTCCCTGAAGGAAATCAGGTTGTTCTTCAACGCTTCGTTATCCGCCATTTCTTTATCTCCCCTCTTACCTGTTCCAGACATTTATTAACTCTGTCATCGTTCGTCTCACCCAAAGAACAGATCAATGACACAGGATCTATCTGATCATCGCGGGAGAAAAGCAACGGATCATATTTCCATTTCTGGATCCTGATCAGATCATCCGCCGCTTCAAGAGCAGGGTCTATCCCAACTATATCTTTAACCGCAGGATCATTCTTAAAAACAGCATACTCATAGTACTCCGGGTAACCCAGATCTGTCCTCAGGGACAAAGCATATTCACCCGCAGCAGGCATGTTCCACTCCTGATCCCGATCAGTCACGAACAGATCACTTTGAACCGGATCGATCAGGAATGGTCTTGCCCGCTCAAAGTAATCAATGCGATCAGAATAATCGGCAGTCATCAGCACTTCTGTTCCTGTTTTATCCTCATGTATCAGTCCACATTCCGTCAGCTGCTTCGAAGCTCTTGTAACCGACATTGGATTGATTCCGAGTCTGGCAGCGGCTTCAGATTTGGTATATGTTTTCTTATCATAAAGGAACAGTAAGAACAGGATCTGCGTTACAGGCATAAATTGAGTTCTGATCTCATCAACTCTTTTGCAGCACCTGTCAAAATACACACCCATGAAAGGTAGATACATCTGTCCATTTCGCGATATAAAAGGGATATCATTCTCGATCAGACTCCTGCGCTGAAAAGTGCTTATCTTGTCGAATCCATAAACCACATAACTGTCCATCGAGTTCCGGTAAGACACGATCTGTTTTTTGAGAACTTTTATATGAAAGCGTTCCATGTCCATGATATATACGATGACAAATTCACGATCTGATATCTGCACGTCGTACATCTGTCTGCCATCCGACAGATATAATGGCAGCGAGTAGTGTCCATCAATATATTTTATGAGTTTCTTTCCATATATCTGTTCTAATAGTTCTTTCATATCCATCATTCCTATCATTTTTATTGAATACTAACATATTTATAGTTAGTTTACAATATTTATGTTAGTTTTTGCTTAGCATACAAACAAATGCACAGCCTAGTTGAATAATAGGATTCGCATTTATTGGGTTCTTTATGTTTTCCTGAACGATATTCGCTGCACCGTTCGCTACGGAGGTCTCATTATCGGGAGTTATAGCGAATATATGCCATTATTCGCTACACCGTTCGCTACGGAGGTCTCATTATCTGGGGTTATAGCGAATCTATGCCATTATTCGCTACACCGTTCGCTACGGAGATCTTATTATCGGGAGTTATAGCGAATATATGCCATTATTCGCTACACCGTTCGCTATGGAGGTCTCGTTAAACAGGTTTATAGCGAATTCAATAGCTTATCCCACTTTTTTCCGGGAAGAGCACTTAATTGAAAAATTGAGAATCAAAAATGGTCTCAGAACTTCAGTCCCAACGCCCTGATAAATCTCTCAGTCAGGACATTATTCCTGAATTCGCCGAGCTCATCCACAACGTTCTGGGCGATCCTGCCCCCTGCCATCGAAGCGTGTCCGCCGCCGTTGCCGATGCCTTCAAGTGCTTTGGCCGTCAGCTCGCCTGCATTGACATCATTACGCTCTGATCTTACAGAGAACTTCAATCCATCAGGACGCTCGCAGTAAACAACAGACACTTCAACTTCGATAAGTGACAGTATGAAGTCTGCGACGATCGCCACCATCGCATCGGGACAGTCGAACGGGATATATGTTATTCCGAGATAACTGAACACCTGGATATTTCTTATG
This sequence comes from Ruminococcaceae bacterium YRB3002, assembly GCA_900099715.1. Lineage (GTDB taxonomy): Bacteria > Bacillota > Clostridia > Saccharofermentanales > Saccharofermentanaceae > Saccharofermentans. Next base: position 108,566 of record FMTG01000006.1, read on the forward strand.
GCAGCGCCGTACGCTTTGAGGTCATCGTACTCGATGCTGTTCATCTCAAGCACCTTGATCTTATCTGCATCCATGAGGGGATTAAGATATGCGAAGATCATGATGTCTTCTTCGGTAACTCCTCTGGAGAACTGGAGTGTATCCATCTTGATACCGTACAGAAGTGCCGTTGCCACATCCTGTGAAGGCGTGATACTCAGATCCCTGTAATACTCAGTGATTATCGTGCAGCACGCACCGAGAAGTCTTATATCCTTGTACATGTACTCGACGTTCTCGCTTACATACATTGTGGGATGGTGATCGACAGCAGCGATCTCGTTGCCCTTGAGGTCTGTTATGTTGCCTGCTTTCTTCTGGGAATCGACACAGATGATATAATCCTCTTCGCGCATTTCATCAACGAGTTCCTCGTCAGGAAACATCTCTATTCCGAAGAGATCCAGCATCTTGGATGCACTGAACTTATCGATCTCACCGTCATAGCAGATGGTCGATTTTATTCCAAACTCAAGAAGAAGCTGCTGGAGACCGAACGCGGAACCTATAGCGTCTGGATCAGGAATATTGTGCGTCTGAATATAGACCTTGTGTCCTTTGCAGATCTCGATCAGTTCTCTGACGTCAGGCCTGTCATTCAGCGTATTCATATCATCAGTTATCAGAAAGTGCTGCGAACTTATCCATCATATCGAGAGCCTTACCTGTTCCGATCGCTACGCAGGATACGGGATCCTGTGCCAAATAGACTTCGATACCGATCTTGGTGGCGAGCATCCTGTCGAGACCGTAGAGAAGTGATCCGCCGCCGGTCATTACGATACCTCTTGTGGAGATATCCGCAAGAAGCTCCGGAGGTGTCTTCTCAAGGACTACGTGAACCGCCTCGAATATAGCAGATACAGGCTCTTCCAACGCCTCGAGCATCTCTGTGGAAGATACCGTAACTGTCGAAGGAAGACCTGTGATAAGGTTACGTCCCTTAACATCGAGCGTGAGTTCTTCGTCACGGGGATATGCGCATCCGATCTGGATCTTCAGCATCTCTGCCGTCTTGTCACCGATAAGGACATTATGTCTTCTCTTAACGTGCTTGATAATAGCTTCGTCGAACTTATCTCCTGCAACCTTCAGGGATGCGTCAACAACAGGTTCGCACAGGGAGATAACGGAGATATCCGTCGTACCGCCTCCGATATCGACGACCATGGAACCGCAGGCCTTGGTGATGTCAATACCTGCACCGATGGCAGCCGCGATAGGTTCTCTGATGAGGAATACGTCCTTCGCACCAGCATGGCGGCATGCATTCTCAACTGCCTGCTGCTCGACGGGAGTGATGACTGAGGGCACGCAGACAACGATCGTGGGCTTGAAGTATGTAGCCCTGATACCGGAACATACACGTCCGATGAAAGCCTTGAGCATAACCTCTGTAGCTCTGAAGTCTGATATAACGCCTTCACGCAGAGGCCTGATCGCCTCTACGACGCCGGGAGTCCTTCCGAGCATGAGACTCGCCGACTCACCTACTGCAAGAACCTTACCTGTCTTATTGTTAACTGCGACAACGGACGGTTCCTTGAGTACGACGCCCTTGCCGCGGACATAGATCAACACGCTGCTGGTACCGAGATCGATACCTATCTCCATTCCTAAGCCCATTATTCGTTCACCTCGTAATATATGAAAGCATGACAAAACATGCCGTATAGCCGTAAAAATCTTTTTTATTATACATTAAGCCACTCGAAAAGCAATCACAACACTATGTCAAATCTATGGCAACTTTCGAGACTTGTGATATACTTCTTAGGTGATTTTTTCTAATAAGAGGTAAATATTATGTCGTATTCAGTTGACATTGACCGCAAATGGCAGAAGAAATGGGAAGAAACAAAGCTCTACAAGTTCAACCCCGATGCAGAGGGCAAGAAGCTGTACTGCCTCGAGATGTTCTCCTATCCCTCAGGCGCCAATCTCCACCTCGGACATTGGTATAACTACTCCCTGACCGATTCCTGGTCACGAATGAAGAGGATGCAGGGATATAACGTGTTCCACCCCATGGGGTTCGACTCTTTCGGACTGCCTGCAGAGAACTACGCCATCAAGACGGGCATCCACCCCAAGGATTCCACCCTCAACAATATCGCCACCATGGAAAAGCAGCTGCGCGAGATGGGCGCGACCTACGACTGGGACTACGAGCTCGCTACCTGTATGCCCGAGTACTACAAGTGGAATCAGTGGTTCTTCATCCAGCTCTACAACAGAGGTCTGGCATACCGCAAGAACGCTCCTGTTAACTGGTGCCCCAAGTGCCAGACGGTTCTCGCCAACGAGCAGGTCGTAAACGGCGAGTGCGAGAGATGCGGCACCGAGGTCGTCCATAAGCACATGACACAGTGGTTCTTCAAGATCACCGACTATGCACAGGAACTCCTGGACTGCCTGCCCCAGCTCGACTGGCCTGAGAAGACAAAGAAGATCCAGACAAACTGGATCGGCAGATCCGAAGGTTCACAGGTTGCTTTCTACGTGGAGAAAGACGGTAAGCAGCTCATGAACGACGACGGCACCCCCGTCAAGCTCGAGGTCTTCACAACGAGAGCCGATACGTTCATGGGCGTCACATATGTTGTTGTCGCACCTGAGTCAGAGCTCTGTGAGAAGCTCACGACAGCCGAGTGCAAGGAAGCCGTAGATGCTTACAGGGCAGCAACTTCCAAGGTTACAGATATCGACAGAATGAGCACTACCCGCGAGAAGACGGGCGTCTTCACAGGCTCCTACGCCATCCACCCTCTGAACGGCCGCAAGGTGCCGATCTGGTCAGCAGACTACGTTATCGCTGCATACGGAACGGGTGTTGTAATGGCTGTTCCTTCACACGATGAGAGAGACTTCGAGTTCGCAACCAAGTTCGGTCTCGACATAATCCGTGTTGTTGCATCGGAGCCCGGTGCTGAGGACGAGCTTCCCTACTGCGAGAAAAAGGGTGTTCTCGTCAACTCCGGCGAGTTTGACGGACTCGAGATGCACGATGCTATCGATGCAATCGTTGCAAAGCTCAATTCCATGGGCATGGGTGAGAAGAAGATCAACTACCGTCTCCGTGACTGGCTGATCTCCAGACAGCGTTACTGGGGTACACCTATCCCCATGATCCACTGCCCTTCCTGCGGTGTCGTTCCCGTACCCGAGAAGGATCTTCCCGTAGTTCTCCCCTACGATGTCGAGTTCACACCCGACGGTGAGAGTCCTCTTGCAAAGTGCGAATCATTCATCAACTGCAAGTGCCCCAAGTGCGGCGGCGATGCTAAGCGTGATCCTGATACTATGGATACTTTCGTTGATTCGTCATGGTATCAGTTCAGATATGCAGACCCGAAGAATTCTGATGCAATCTTCGATTCATCTGTAGTCAACAGGATGTGTCCTGTTGATAAGTACGTAGGCGGCGCAGAGCACGCAGCAATGCATCTTCTGTACGCACGTTTCTTCACAAAGGCTATGAGGGATATGGGTCTTGTTGATTTCGATGAGCCTTTCCAGAGCCTCGTACATCAGGGCGTCATCCTCGGTCCCGACGGCCAGAAGATGAGCAAGTCCAGAGGCAACACCGTTGCACCTGACGACTACATCTCCAAGTACGGTTCCGACGTGTTCAGGACATACCTGGCATTCGGCTTCGCATATATCGACGGCGGCCCGTGGAGCGACGGCGGACTTCAGTCCATCGTCAAGTTCATCGGACGTGTCGAGAAGACTGTCGCAGACGTTAAGGACATCGCATCTTCTTCCTACGATGCATCTTCACTCACATCAGACGACAAGGATCTCCTGTACGCTCTGAACTACGCGATCAAGAGCGCTACAGCCGATATCGACAGATTCCAGTTCAACACATCAGTCGCACGTATGATGGAGCTCCTGAATGCGATCGGCAAGTATCAGCAGCTCCCTGCAGCCAAGCCGGAGCTCCTGAGATACACAGTCGAGAAGCTCGTACTCCTCCTCTCACCCTTCGCTCCTCACTTCACAGAAGAGCAGTGGGAGATCCTGGGCAATGAGTATTCCATCTTCAATCAGAAGTGGCCCGAGTACGATGAGTCCGCTCTCGTTAAGGATACTATCGAGATCGCAGTTCAGATCAACGGCAAGGTACAGTTCAAGGTGGATATTCCCACAGAGGCTGATCAGGCCGCAGTCGAGGAGATCGTCAAGGCAGATTCAAGACTCGATGGCGCTCTTGCAGGCAGGAACATCGTGAAGTTCATCTACGTCAAGGGCAGACTCGCCAACATCGTCGCGAAATAAGCTCTGTATATTACTGTAATTTCTGCAGCTCCCGGGTACATCAAATGCCCGGGAGTTAAGTTTGTGCTACAATACGCACATGAGAATTATAGGGAAAATAAAAATCAAACGTAAGATAACGCCTTATCTTCAGGCCATACCTGAGATAATACTGTACGAAGCAGTATCCAAGATGATACTGGTTTTGCTCGTATTCCTTCTTGAGAAGCTCATGATGTGGGCGATCTACAAGACCGGGCGCGTCGCCGTAAGCAGCGGTGACTTCGTCTTCATCTTCAAGTCACCCTACGGCTGGATTGCCATCCTGACGGCGCTGATCATGTGCGGAGTGTATATTGCTTTCGATATAAATGTAATCGTCAATTATGCGGGCGAGAAAGTCAAGGAGCGCCCCACCGTCCTGTGGAAGATCGTATTGGAATCGCTCACTGAAGCTGCAAGGTTCTTCACACCCGGCGGACTTCTCGTGCTGTTCTACGCCACCATTATAGCCCCGGTAATCGGCGTCGGCATGTCCATATCCCTGACCAAGAATCTGTATGTTCCCAACTTCATCTCATCGGTGATCAATTCCAACATGCTCTATTCGATCCTGTACAGAGCGTTTGTGGTCATAATGGTCATCATCGGAGTACTGGGAATGTTCACGATCCACGGAATGGTCATCGACCACATCTCCCCCGTCAAATCCTATTTCATGTCAGCGCGCATGGTGATAAAGAACCTGAAGGATCTCGTCGTGCAGCTGTTCATGTTCTTCTTTAAGTATTCCCTGGTCAGCACCGTCATCTTCCTGTCTGCAGTGCTTGTACCGGCGTTAACAGGCCTGTTCACCTCGCTGATCAGCGAGAGTTCAGGCAGATTCTGCGCGATCGCCATGATACTGTTTGCCAGCATCGTATTGTTTGCGTCCATGTCACTTTTGCTGCCGCTCCTTACGATGAAACTGACACAACTGTACTACCAGTACTACGACAATATCCCCATGGCTCTCCGGACTCACCCGATGGATAACATCAAGCAGATGGCGATCGTTATCTTCTGCGCCTATCTCCTTTGCTGGGGTGTGACCTATGTCATCAAGGAGAACTTCAACACGTTCTTCCCTCCTGTGAAATCGGCCGATCTGATCGGTCACAGAGGCGCAGGCAACGAAGGCGGAGAGAATACTTTGTCAGGCATCAGCAAAGCCATTGATCTTGGATGCTACGGCACCGAGATTGACATCCAGAGGACGTCGGACGGATACTACGTACTTAACCACGATAACACATTCAAACGTGTTGCCGGCGACCCCCGTTCCCCGTCCGAGATGACGCTGGAACAGATCAAGGCACTGAAGCTTACAGACGCACCCGGAGAGACGGTACCGACCATTGAGGAAGTCCTGGACGTCTCCAAAGACCGGATCGTCCTCTTCATCGAGCTCAAGGGCAGCACCGCCGATCAGAAAATGTGCGACGACATGATTGCTCTCATCCGCCAACGCGGCATGATCGACGACTGCGTCCTCATCTCCCTCAAATACGACCTGATAGAATACATCGAACAAACAGCTCCCGAGATCAACACAGGATACCTGGCTTTCATCACTCTCGGCAACGTCGGTGAACTCAACTGTGACTACTTAGGTCTCGAAGAAGAGGCCGCCACCCCCGCCGCCATCAACGCAGCCCATGAGAACGGACGCAAGGTAATGGTATGGACACCTAACACAGCCAACTCCCAGCGCAAGTTCCTGCTGAGCGATGCAGATGCGCTGATTACTGACAACGCATCCCAGGCAAATGACGTGTTCGACCAGCTCTGCAGCAGAGACGATCTGGAGAGAATGATGGACAGTTTGCTGGATTATATTTAAAGGGGCTCGGGGGCTCGCGAATGCATTTTGCGGCGCTTCGAACAGGTCCTCACCGGCTTCGCCGGTTGCGGAACTTGCGGCGCAAAATGCATTCACTCGCTTCGGGAATGTCTCTCAAACTGTACCTGTAGTTCCGGTTACAGAGACACTT
>FMTG01000006.1:115934-160968 GCA_900099715.1 Ruminococcaceae bacterium YRB3002
GTTACAGAGACACTTGCAGGGACTGTCCTTCAAACTGTTCAAAAAAAGACAGGCCCGGTGTTTCTTATTACCCTTCCACATACACCTTCTCTTCCACGAACCACTTGTAATTCTCTTCATAGAACAGATAGCACATCTTACCGCAGATGATGCACGTATATCTGATACCCGTTCCGCCTGCTTTGAGCGAAGCTGCACGCCTGATGTCCTTTATCTTGTCGACCACGAACTTTCGGCCGTCTTCCCATGTCACGACAACCGGTCTCAGGCGGCCGTCAGGATAGAAATCTGCTGTTACTTTGACATATGTTTTCCTTACCGTCTCCCGCATGTCAGAAACCTCCCGTCATCCATACACATCCTCAACCCCGGTCCTGTTGCCGCTCTCGAAATAGCTGTGCGGATGTACCGTGTTATCTTCTTTGGCATTGAGTCCGGACAGCTCAGGATCGCAGTTCATCAAGCCCCGTCTGATACTGTCAAAGCCGAACCGGCCGCGTATCTCATCGATTGCACAGTCGATAACATGCTGCTTGTCCCTCTTTGCTTCGTCTGTAAAAATATCAAGCTGCTCCGGCATGGATGCATCAACGAAACTGCACGCCCTCACACCGATGCTCCTCACGGGCTTATGCCAGTCATAACTGGCAGCAAAAAGCTCCATGGCCGCACGTGCGATCTCTGATGTGATATTGGTCGATCTGGGCACCCTCTTCTGTCTCACGAAGCTTGCAAGCTCATTATCCCTAACCCAGATCTCCACAACATTGCATTTGAACCCGTTCTCGCGAAGCCTGGCACCTACACTCTCGGCAAGCACATAGATAATGATCTTCACATCCTGCATATTCACCAGATCGCGCGGTGCTGTCGTGCTGTTGCCGATGCTCTTGAGCGGTGCCCTGTAGTCTTCACGGCTGACAGGAGTATTGTCCTCTCCCCTCGCGAACATCCTCAGCACATAACCCATCTTGCCAAGGAGACTGTGAAGGAATTCCGGATCGCTCTCCGCCAGTTTGCCGACAGTCGTTATGCCAACCTTCCGAAGGCGCCGGTTAGTGCTGCGGCCGACATATAGAAGATCTTCCACAGGCATCGGCCACACTATGTCCCTGTAGTTCTCCGGAGTGATCACCGTTACTGCATCCGGTTTCTTATAGTCTGATCCGAATTTGGCGTAGATCTTGTTCCAGCTAACTCCTATGCTGACGGTGACGCCCAGTTCCTCCTTCATGCGACGCCTGATGTCTTCCGCGATCGCAGGGCCCTCCCCTTTGATCGATGTGCTCGCGGTGACATCGAGCCACGATTCGTCGATCCCGAACGGCTCCTGCAGATCCGTGTAATCAGCATAGATCTCATGCGCCATCCTCGAGAATCTGAGATACAGATCCATTCTCGGCGGTACAAAAACAATATCAGGACACACCTGCCTCGCCTGCCACAGCGCCATCCCTGTCTTGACTCCCGCTTTCTTGGCGATCATATCCTTTGCCAGCACTATCCCGTGTCTCGCCTCAGGATCCCCGCCCACAGCCATCGGATGACCGCGCAGTTCCGGTCTGTGCAGCAGTTCGATACTGGCGAAGCAGTTGTTCATATCTGAATGCAATATCGTCCTCATCTGTGGCAGTCCCATTTTAGCCTCTCTCAAGATAACTATAGAACTCTTGTTCTTTTTCGAGATGATATCACGCCCGAATGCCAAAATCAACGCCATTAATCGGACAGAAAAAGACAGACGCGATTACACGTCTGTCTTCATATAGCAGAATCTGTACAGGAAGCTGTCAGCCCAGCGCTTCGTCGATGGAGCGGGCAAGCTGGTCTGCGCAGGACGTGCCTTTCATGCCGCATTTATTGCCCCTCAGGATGTCTGCCACCTGCTTCGCATCCATGCCTTCCACCAGTCTTCCGATCGCCTTGAGGTTGCCGTTGCAGCCGCCGATATATACAAGATTATGAATCTTGCCGTCCACGATGTCGTAGTCGATCTGAACGGAGCATACGCCCCTGGGCTGATAAGTATAATGTGCCATAATGATCTCCTTTACGCTTTTCTATTTGTTCCTGCACGCGTCTGCATAGTAGTACAGAGCGCACAGCATATTACTTAAGTCGTTATCCGTCGCTGTTCCCGAGGCCGGATCGATCATTGTACGGATGTAGCTTACCGGCGACACACAGATCGAATCCTTTCCGTTTACAACAACATCGTACGCATCTGTCAGCCGCGATGCACGGATATCTTCAATGTTTACAACATAGTATCCGTCCTGCTCCACAGGCATCACCGCGGTACCGTTGACCGTAACTGACTGAAGCTTAACGCCTTGCATAAGACTGAACCTGACGGTCATGGATACCGCCGGATCCAGAGTCATCCTGTAACCGAACATGAAGACAACAGAATCCTTGCTGACAACATGGTTATTATCGCTGACTTTCCTGAATACTGCAGCCGTATCAAAACCGCCCTCAGTCGTTTTTACAGTCATCCCGGTATGGCCGGCTGCCGGCATATATGCCTGACTGTAATAGCCGTAGTCAGCCAGCGCGTCGATGACCGCACATTCAGCTGCCGTGAATCCGTCGGGACGTGTCTTGGCATAACTGATGTAATCCTCAACGGAATACGCCTCACCTGCGAAGCTCTTATCATCGCCGCCGGCACAGTAGTGGAACGTCGGGGTAATCCTGTCAGCCATCTGACATGACGCCACAAAGACCGTAAACTCATATCCTCTGGCCGTCTTCGTTCCTTCATAATGCACACCGGAATCGATGCCCTTCCCGTCGAAAGTCACGTACGCATCTTCCATCATCGCCTCCGACGCGTTGACGTAGAAAGACAGACCGACCTGTCCCTTCAGCTGAAGTGAGTGACCCACAAATGAAGGATCGTCCCACTGCGCAGTGACAGTCTTCGTGCCGACGTCGGATCCGACCGGGATGGAACTGCCGACTGAGTAAACATTATTCTCGAACTGCCATCCGGCAAAGACCTTGCCTTCGGGTGCATCGAACATGCACTCGGGAGCCGTGTAGGCATTCGACTTCAGCTTCACCCTGTACGTCTCATCCGTCCCGTTATCCGCCTCGAAAACAACAAGCCTGTAGCTTTCCAGCCTCGCCTCGTTGTAGTAATAGACCACATCGTACCATTCCTCATCGCTCTCGAAATTAAGAAGAGTTCCTCTCCCCGACAGCCCTGTCGTAAAGCCCTGATCTCTGGAATAGGGATCAACGCTTATCATCGTATCCGCACTAAGTTCACCAACGACATCAAGAGGAGTCCTGAACTTGACATTGCTGGCTGTAACTGAACCGTCTTTCCTGACGCAGGTATTGCCTGTCACCCTTACATAACCACGGATCCTGATAACTCTCTCGGAATACAGAACATCATTACTGAATACACCGGCACCGCCATTGAGATCCCCTGATCCCACACGGTTGCCCGTTATCGTAACACCATCCAGCAGGATCCTGCTGTTGTTGATGATACCGCCTCCGTGGCTGTTGTTGTAACCGCCTGTTATAGTTCCGTTGCCCGTGATCTTAAGCGTGCCGTTATTTGTAATGACGTTGCCCAGATGGGCAGCTACAGCAGCCTTGCCGAGACCGCGGTCAAGAGTATAGCCGTTCAGATCCAGCGTAATTGTCTTGCCCACAGGTACCATAAGGCAGGAATCGCTGTGTATCGCCGTGTAGTTGCGGTCAAGTGTTATTGTAGAACCGTTGGGAGCCTCGTTGATCTCTGCCTGAAGCTGGCTCCATCTTGATGTAGGTCCCGGAATAAGAGTCCTGTTATCGAATACAGTGCTGCTGTCGTAAGTCCCCTCCGCATAGGGAGTTCTGCTTACCGCATCGTAGAGCTCATCAGTAAGCACGACAGTTGCAACGTTCACATCATTATCCTTCACAGCCCGTATCGAGCTCACATAGAGATAATCAGGCTGTTTGATGATCACTTTATAACCTGCTCCGCCGAGCATTATCCCGCAGCCGCCTGTGGCAGTAACATTACCGCCGTTTATCGTAACATCGCCGCCGGTTGTGCAGATGCTTCCGGATGATACGGCGTTCATGCCGCCACGCGCATTGATGACACCGCCATTGATCGTAACCGCATTTGCCCTGACAGCTGCTTTGCCGTTTGTGTTAACGTTACCGCCATTAAATACAATATCTCTGCTCACATCGAAATGCACATTATCAACAACACCGCCATTCATCGTAAACGAGGACGGATTCACCATTCCGCTGCCCGCCGAAGCCAGAGTTCCGCCATACATAACGACATAGTTGCGCGCGCTGCTGCTGACAGATGAACTGATTATGGGGCACGCATCGGGAGTATAGATCTTTCCCGTATTACCTGTCTGCCCGAAAATGTTAAAATGAGCATCCCCCGATCTTGTGGAAAAACCTGAGCCGCCATAGTAGTTGCTCATGAAAGTAACAGTAGCCCCGTCACAGAGGATCAGATTGACATTCCCGGACAGTTCAACCTTTCTGTAGTAGGTAATATCGCCCCTGACTGCATACCAGCCTGCCTCCAGAGACTGCTCGCCGCCATGAAGCAGCTTAACCTCTGCGGTCTGTTCACTTCCGTCAGCAGCGATATAGGTAACACTGTCCGCATCCACAAGTTTGGGAATAACAGATGTCCTCACATCCGTATAATTGTCACCAAGATAACTGACAGTTGCCGTATGAGTATATTCACCCACTGAAGAATATGTAGCCGGAGTGGTAACCGCTGTATTGACTGAAGCATTCCGCCTTGTACCGTCAGTGAAATAAACAGTGGCGGATCTGAAGTCATCAGCCCAGTCCCATCTGTCAACGCCAAGAGTCTGTTCCCATGTGACGGTTATGCTTGTGATCAGAAGCGGTCCGTTCTCTGAGCGGAGACCGATGTCTGTGAAATTCCCGCTGATCGAACACTCTGTCTGGCTGTTATATGCGACCGATCCGATTACGATTCCGCTTGTCTCCACATCATCGGAATAAAGATCTGCAGGACTTAAGTAGGAGCTGTTCTTGCCATAGATATCGAGCACGTGATCTTCATTCTGATCATCTTCCTTCCACTCGACCGTTATCTTCTTTACCTTGCCCCCCGAGACCGTGGTAACGATGCCTGAGAACTCATCTCTGGAGTTCATCTGGATAGCCTCACCGGTCTTACAGGTGTTGCCGTAATAGACTGCACCGGAAGAAGTGTCCATCTTAGTCCAGTCATCGTATGAGCCGGCGCGTCCGGTCTGGTCGGGATATCCTATCGTATCCCTGGGCGCAATTATCGTCGCATCAACAGTCAGAGCATTAAAGGCACTGACAACCATAAGCAGAGAAAGTACAAGACTTATCGGAGCTTTGATCCTGCGCATTAATAATCCTCCCTGTAAGAATACGATTCCAAGGAATTATACCACGTCAGCAAACCTGGTGAAATGGGGACGGTTCCTTTTTCACCGATTTGATGAAAAAGGAACCGTCCCCATTTCACCATTTTACAACTTTGACACATCTCAATTGCAACTCAAACACATCGCAAGTTTACAATGAGATTATCGAAGCCGAAAGGAGATCAGAAATGAACAAAAGGATCATAGCAATCATACTCATAATGACGGCACTTATTACAGGCTGCAACACAGGAGCAAAGAACGATAAAGGGACAACCGCAGTCCCGACCTCAACGGAGACATCTATCACGATCCGAGTAACGGAACCATCAGAATCTTCAGAGCCTTCACAGGCAACGGATACTGCACGTCCCCTGTACCACATTGACGACGGGGACGGATCGCAGTTTGTGTCGGAGTGCAATTTCGGGATAGCGGATGAAGCGCAGGGGGCCGGGTATATTCCCCTCAAGCCTGCACAGGTGACAGATCCCGCAGTGCGCAAGCTGGCGGAGCCGCTCTATGATCAGGGATACGATCTGTGCGACCTGAATTATATGGGCAAGGCGATGGCCGGACTGGCGCTCATAAATGACGGGACACAGTACGGATCTTATTTCAACACGGGAGTTGATGCCTCACTGGTGTATCCGCACGATAGGGGCGGAGACTCTGTGCGTGATTACTGGCTCATCAGGATGACTGAGGAGCAGTTCGAGACCATAATGCTGAAGTCGTGGGGAGTGAAGTTTTATATACTCTATGATTTCGCGGATGATGGCACAGGCATCGAACCTAAGGTGACTGATGACGGAACAGTGAAGCGCATCGCCAATGATGAGGGCAACTACATCGAGTATCACCGCGACACCGGCGTTTGCGTATTGTACGTCGACGCAGGCACACAGACACTCGTAGATCAGGAGATGCAAGGAAGAGTATTTGATGAAGAAAAAGAAAGCTCGAAGGGCTGAACCCACACCTCCCCTCACCGCGCGTGAAAAAGAGCTCCCCGCATCATATGTCATATTCATCTGTTCAGATGATATAATGGATAAGGAGACAGCAATGAAATGCTACACCCGCGTTTGCAGCAGCACCGGTGAGCAGCTTGGGGATGGAACAAGCATAATTCTCGTCAACGGTTCGTACAACGGAGACGACGATATAGGCCGGCTGATGAAAGATCTTCTTCAGCCAGACCCTGAGTTGATAGAGAACCAGGTCCTGTCATCGTTGCTGGCAAACATGAAGGATGATGAACACAAAAGGAGACAGAAGGGGGATAATAATATGGTAGTTACACACTTCGATAAACTATTAGCAAAGGGTCACGCTGAAGGGCGTGCTGAAGGTGTCGCCGAGACCCAGATCGGAACTGCACGGCGTATGCTCACGATGGGAAGGTATTCAGCCGAGGAGATCGCTGAAGTAACCCAGCTGCCGGTCGAGAAGATTAAAGAACTCATGGCTGAGTAAGCAACTGAGACCGCACCCCGATGTGCGGCCTCTTTATCTGCGTGTAAATGCACAAAATCTTGAAAAAGATGTTAATAAGTGATGTACTATATACCATTCAAAACGATGTGAGGTAACCCGTTATGTCTTCGATCAAGAAAGAAGCCGAGAGATGTCTCAAATGCAAGAAAGCATTGTGTTCTGCACATTGTCCGATATCTACACCGATCCCGGAGGTAATGGAACTGTTTCTGAACGGGGAGATCAACAAGGCCGGAGAGCTGCTCTTTATCAACAATCCGCTCTCCGCTGTTACCTCCATAATCTGCCCTCATGAGAGGAACTGCACCGGTCACTGCGTATTGAATAAAAAGGGCGCACCCGTCGAGTTCTACCGCATTGAGGAATATATATCAAGATTCTATCTGGAGACGATGGAGATCCCGGAGATCAAAAAGAACGGGATCAAAGTAGCAGTTGCAGGAGCAGGCCCTGCAGGTATCACCATGGCCATACTTCTGCTCATGAAGGGATACGAAGTCACGCTTTTCGATGCGGGTGATAATATTGGAGGCGTACTGAGGTACGGCATCCCTCCCTTCCGTCTTCCCAAAGACCTTCTTGATATGTACAAGGATGTTATGCTCCGCATGGGCGTGCATTTCAGGCCAAATACAAGGATCGGTGCCAATATTCTGATCGAAGACCTCTTTCCTGACGGATATAAGGCGGTATTTGTATCAACAGGCACAGGAAGGCCCAATAAGCTCGGACTGGTCGGCGAGACGCTCGGACACGTTCATTTCGCGGTGGATTATCTTAAATCTCCCAAAGCATTCAGTCTCGGACAGCATGTAGCGGTTATAGGCGCCGGCAACGTGGCCATCGACGCTGCGCGCACCGTCATCAGGAGCGGCCGCTCGAAAGCAAATATCCTTCACTACATGGGTCCCGATGACATGACAGCCAACAACGACGAGGTCGAGATGGCCGAGCTTGACGGTGTTGAATTCACACACTACGTTCAGGCGGTCCGCATAATGGACGATTCCGTAAGATGCGTACGCGTAAAACGCGTTGAGAATGAGGACGGCACCGTAGAATTTGAGGAAGACTACAATGAGATCATAGATATACCGGCTGATTCCGTGATAATTGCCATCGGTCAGGGCCCCGGGGCAGATCTCAGGGCGCCGGGCGTAAAGCTTACACAGCGCGGCCTATTTGAGGTAAACGAATGGGGCGAGACTGCCACACCGGGAGTGTTCGCAGCAGGAGATATCGTCTCAGGTCCCAGGACTGTCGTAGAAGCTGTCGCCTTTACAAAGAAAGTGTTTGCCAGGATGGAAGAATACCTGAATGAGAATTAAGGGGCTCAGCCGGTAACCTGATCCGTCGTCTGTTCTATCTCATAGTACTGATGCAGGCCTTCTCTCACGCCCTCTATCTTCGGAAGATCCCTGTCCACATCAAGATCATCTGATGCTCCGGTGCTTATCTTTCCGTCCAGGGACATAAGCATAAATAAAGTTGTAACCGGTCTGTCCATAATACTCCCATTCCCGCGGATTAACCGCAACAGGTTTATTATATCACAGGAACATGTTGCTATATTCTTGCGATATTACGGTAGAATATTATCAGTAAACAAGGTTGATCATGAAGGAAACCCGGATCTTATGAAGATATATTTCGCGCCGCTCGAAGGTATTACAGGTTATATATTCCGCAATGCATACAGCGGGATCTATGGTCATATCGACAAGTTTTTCGCGCCGTTCATCTCGCCGAATGCTAAAGGTCCGATGACACCCCGTGAGAGAAAGGATCTCGATCCGGAGAACAATAACGGGATAAACCTGGTCCCCCAGATCCTTACAAACAGATCAGACTGTTTTATCGATGCAGCAAAAGTGCTTCGTGAGATGGGCTACAATGAGGTAAACCTGAATCTCGGGTGTCCTTCCGGTACCGTCTGCGCCAAGGGGAAAGGGGCAGCATTCCTTCCGGAAACAATGGAGCTTCAAAAGTTTCTGGACGATATCTACTCCTTTGCCGTGTCCTGTGACATGAAGATATCCATCAAGACCAGGCTCGGATACTATGATCCGGATGAGTTCTACGATCTTGTGGATATCTTCAATGACTTTCCGGTGAGCGAGCTGATAATACACCCCAGGATAAGATCTGATTTTTACAAAGGTGAGCCGCGCAAGGAATACTTCGCATACGCTTTGGAACACTCAAAATGTCCTCTCGTATACAACGGGAATATCTTTACAGGAAGAGACTACGATGAGTTGTCAACATACCTTAACAGCAGTCCTGATCCCGTAATGCTGGGCAGAGGACTTGTATCAGATCCGTCTCTTGCAGACAAGCTCAAGGACTTCACAGCGGAAACTGATCCCGTAAAATTCAGAAGACTACATGACACCCTGTATTGCGAATATCAGAAGGTCATGTCACCGGATATCAATGTCCTTCACAAAATGAGGGATCTGTGGTCTTACTGGCAGCATCTGTTTGACGGCAGTGAACGCGACTTCAAGCGTCTGCTGAAAGCGAAGAAATACTCAGAGTATGAGGAAATTGTATATCACATTATTCAACAGTAAAACTCTCCGTCTTCAGATCACAATAATATCTCCCGCTTACCGCATTAAATCTCAAAACGCAATAATCGGGGAAGTATTTGTTGAGAAATAGAAATGATGTAACCCGTCGATCTTTCTCGGCTTAAGCATCGCCTTCACATTAGGATACCCGGCCTCATCAACAGAACATATAAAAGCAACCTTCTGTTTTCTGATAAAATGTTCAATCTTGCTGTTATCCATTTTGTGCCACTTATATTGAACTACCTGAGTTTTCTGCCGTATCTATTATAACATAAAGGGGCCGCGGTCATCCCCGGGCCCCATATGGTGTTTGCAGGCAGGCTCCCTTTACCAGCCCAGATCCATCAGCCAGTTGTTGAGTGCTCTCTCTCTCTCCTTATCACTCTTGGTGACGTCGCTCCTGTACTCTCCTTCAATGTTTCCGTCGCTGATATAAAGAACACGCGTGCACTTTGCTGCGACCTTCGAATCATGAGTTACCATCATGACCGTTGTGCCCTCCCTGTTGATCTTAGTCAGCTCCTCCATAACTTCGTTGGAATTTGCACGGTTCAGCGCACCTGTCGGCTCATCCGCGAAGAGCAGCCTCGGCTTGTTGATAAGACTTCTGCAGATACATGCTCTCTGGAGCTGACCGCCTGACACTTCGTTGATGTCGTTGTCAGCTGCTTCGATTATTCCCAGTTTGCGCATGAGATCCTCACCGCACTGTACAACTTCTTTGCGGGATCTCTTGTGTTTCTTGCTCTGAAGTCCGGGAAGCAGGATGTTGTCGAGGATCGTAAGATTCTTCATCATGTACATCTGCTGGAATATGAATCCCATCTCGTCAAGTCTCACATCGGCGAGTTCGTTCTTCTTCATTGCCGTGATATCCTTCCCGTCGAACAGCACTGTTCCGCTAGTAGCCTTATCCATGCCGGAAACGCTGTAGAGCAATGTCGATTTGCCCGAAGCGGAAGGACCCATGATAGCGACCATCTCGCCCTCGTCAACCTTGAAGCTTACATTCTTAAGAACATTGTTCTGTCTCTTGTCTGTTACGTATGTCTTGCACAGATCCTTTACTTCCAATACTGTAGCCATTTTATATATCTCCTTTATCAAATTATTCTATGCATGCCGTGTCGCGTGCGTTTATCTTTTTTGTGTAGAGGGCCGTTATCCATGTGATCAGCAGTGTTACTGCAATCAGGATCAAGGGATACTTTGCCATACCTGTTATGCTGAAGAGCCAGTTGATCTTGGCGGCACCCATGACGCTGAAGATCGCATCACCTGCAAGTCTGGTGACCGGTATCGACAGTGCCATTGCAATGACAACTGAGATCACTGCAAGGATTCCGAATCTCTTAACCTGCCACTTGATGACATCGCCATCGCGGAAGCCGGTCGCTTTAAGTATTGCTATCTGCTTTGTTTCCTTGGCGATGAAGCTTCTCTCCATCATGATCGTCACGAGGATAACTACGATTACCGTAATCGCAACGAACAGGAGTTCTGCTGCCTTCATCGCATCCAGGGTGCCCATGTTATTTACGGTCTCTTCCGTCCTGTTGCGGACATTCTCTGTATTGAAGATATCCTTTATCTTTTCTTTTCTGTTTTCTATCTCCTTCTGAGACGGATCATCAGTGAATGATATCTGTGTGCACATGCAGCCCAAATAATGCGCCAGGGTAGTCGGAGCATCATCATGTATCCTGATCAGCGCACCGGTATTGTTCATACAGGGGAATACTCCTGTTACGATACATTTCTCATATACGCCGTCAAAATCTATCTCAATGGTATCTCCGATATCAAGACCGAGTGTCTCTCTAACCGTCGGAGTGATAGCGATCTCATTCTTATTCTGCGGAGCACTTCCCTCCGTTATCAGATAATCACCATATCTGTCACCTACAACCTGGTAAAGCGTGTAGACAAACTCTTCGCCATTAGATCTGATCGCGTAAGTAAATGCCATGTCGTTATAGACCTTCGCAGTCATACCCTCGTCTGCGAGTTTTTCCTCAACGAGATCAAGATACATCTCATACATTTCCTTACCATGTTCGAACTGTGCGAAGAAAGACACCGGGAGTTCTTTCTTGTCAGCAATACCTGAATCCTTAAGTTCATCCGGAAACCTGTCTATGATCCTCTGTATATCAAGTACAGTAACATCCTCTTGATCAAGATAGACGTCTGAACTGTGGCTGATCTGATCTGCGAACACCGGGCTGTCAAGCGTAGTTGTAAAGTTCGCGAGAACGAGCAGGAACAATGTGCATATACCGAAAGATATGATGATATTCAAATATCTTCTCGGGCTGCTGAGGATATCATTCCATGAGAGGAAAGTAGTATTTCCGGCATGACTCCTGCTTATGCGTATCCCTTTCTTTTTGTTGAATCTCTCGCCTGTCTCCCCGCTCCTGACTGCATCAACAGGTGTCATCTTCTTAACCTTTCCTGTCGAAAGGAATGCGAGCAGGATGATAACGGCAAACACCAGTACGGCGCCGGCGATATTGATTATATTGCCATATGAGTTTCCAAGAACCATACCTTCAGATACGCTCTTCAGCAGCATTTTTCCGAAGGGGTAGCTGATGATCAGACCGATGACCGCACCAGCTGCCGCAAGAGCCGTGTATTTCGTGAGATAGAGAGTCCTGATCTTGAGGTTCCTTATTCCGATAGCCTTCATGACACCTATCTCTCTGAAATCGTCCTGGATCGAGAATCCGATGGAGAACTTAAGGATAACGAACGATACGATCATAAGACATACACTGAGGATCACGATGATAAATGCCACAATAAGTTCTACGATCCTTGTGAGAACGAGCAGGCTTCTGGCATACCCGCCGAAAAGACCTTCAATGTCATTTATCGCAGTGTTAATTTTCTCTATATCATCGGATTCGATATAAACGAACGCCTCCGTATAGAACTCTGCATCCTTGGATTCAAAGTATTCATTTGCATCGTCTTCGTTCATGAAGAATCTGTATCCGCCGGTAAGTTGGGCACCAAATACCGCATCTTTAAGAGGGCCGTCAATTATATACTCTCGGTTCTTATTTTCGAGTTTGAGGGTTATCTTATCTCCTGTCTTTACACCAAACTTATCGAAGAATTTTTGGGTGATATAGATATGCCCCTTTTCAACACTGGTGATCTCGTTATTATCAGAGTCAAAAAGCTTGATATATGAACTTTCCGGTGACTGGATCATGATCGCGCCGTTCCAATCGATCTTTTTTCCGTCATTATCCCTTACTTCATCAGAATATCCGAAGTACTTGTCCATATCATATGACTTGATCGCGTCAACATTGTCCAAAACCTCACGCAGGGCGGAGTCACCTTTTCCCACATTGACTCCCAGGAAGTAGTCACCCTTCTCCCCTACTGCCAGGTCCATGAAATAATCCATACCATTCAAAACTGATGTGAGATTATTCAGACCGCTGGCGACAAAAACAGTTGCAAGGATAATGAAGAGAAAGAGTATTACATTCATCGTCTTGCTTCTCTTCAGGTCCTTATTTAAGATCTTCAAAAACATCTTCTTATTCCTTTCATTTGCTCATATTTCGGATCCTATGAGCAGATGATACCTGAACAATTATTAAACGTTCCTTAAATGAGAGTCCGCCTGGTCTTTGCTCATTCGAACAGGTCCTCGGCTTCGCCTGCGGACGAGTCCCACCTGATCTTTGCTCATTCGAACAGGTCCTCGGCTCCATACGTCGCCTGCGGAACTATTCGCAAAGACAGGTTGGACTCTTACTATGCTTTTCTAGCAACTAGAGTTACTGTGAAATTGTTACCGTTGATCTGCGCGAACGCGTCCCCGTCCATCCTTGTCATAAGCTGCTTGACGATATACAGGCCAAGGCCGTTGCCCTGGATATTAGCCGTGTTGCTTCCGCGGTAAAATGAATCAAAAACACTGGCCAGTTCACTCTCGTCAAGAGAACAACCGGTATTTGTTACTGATATGAGCCTGCAATCTTCCTCTTCGTCAAACCCGATACTGATCTTATGTCCGTCACCGTATTTGATGGCATTTTCCATCAGGTTCTGCATGGCTTCAACGAACCTGTCCTTATCACCTGAGAGGATGCAGTCATCGTAATGCGCGATCTCAAATTCAGTGTGAAGAACGCTGAGCTTATCCTTGTAATATGCCTCGATCCCGCTCATCGCCTCGGATATGTAGAACTCGCCGTTCTTCACGTCAAACTCCATGAAATCCTCACGCGATATACGGTGTATCTCATCAACATAACTCCTGATCTCATCCGTCTTGGCAAGTATCCCTTTATACGCATTTGTCTTCTCTTCATCGGTATCGTAGATACCCTCCGACAGCGCTTTCGTGTAGAGCTGGATCGCAGACAGCGGAGTCTTTATATCGTGCGACAGCGACAACAGCAGTGTCTTCTTCTCTTTCTGATACTCCAGGTTCTTTGTCCTGGAATCCTCAAGGTTCTCCCTGAGCATATCCACACCCCAGATGAACTTGCCGAAGAAGCGGTTCTTGTCTTCCTTCATGGGTTGTGTGAGATTGCCTTTCGCGAGGTCCACGGTCATGGATGACATCCGGCCAAACGGTTTTATGACTTTGTTGCCAATGTAGATGAACACTGCAAGTGAAACAATAAAGAAAACACCAAAGCCTATATTCATTATTATGAACGGAAATGCATTATCCTTTACCACATATTCTATCCTGTACAGAGTCCCGTCAACCGGCTCAACGACATAGTCGTTATTTATCAATTCGGAAGCATCGAAAATGCTGACACGCTTTATAAGACTATATTTAGACAGATCAACTGACGAAGGATCAGCACGGAGAGACGGATCGGCCTCGAGCTGCCTCACGACACGTTCTGCTTCAACGCGGTAGACTCTTCCACCGGTACGCATACTGCTGATATAGATCAGATCGGCAGCGGCGATCATGACAAGCTCGAGGATAAGGATCAATACTGCTATCCGCTTAAACCTACTCAAATCTGTATCCCACTCCCCAGACGGTGATTATGTGATCAGGCTTCTTGGGGTCTTCCTCGATCTTCTCGCGGAGCCATTTGATGTGAACGGTAAGTGTCTGTATCTCAGACTCGCTGTCACTTCCCCATACTGTATTGAAAAGGTATTCCTTCTTAAGAGTTACGCCTTTGTTCTCAATAAGAAGTTTGAGAAGTTCAAACTCCTTGGATGTAACTACAATATCCTTATCATTAACTGAAAGAGTCTCCGTTACAGTATTCAGCTTAAGATTGCCTTCGGTTATGATTTCCTGCGCATACTTGCGCTTGAAGATCCCGTTGATCTTGGCGATAAGGATATCTATATCATAGGGTTTCTCGATGTAATCATCCGCACCGAGATTAAGACCTTTGAGCTTATCATCCTTGTCTGTCTTGGCACTCGCCACGAGGATATGGGCGTTCGAATTCTCCCTTATCTTAGAGCACACAGAGAAACCGTCCATCCCCGGAAGCATTATGTCCAGAATGACGAGTTTGGCACCGTATTTCGCGAAGATGTCGAGAGCCTTCTCTCCGCTGTCGGCGACTGACACCGCATAGTTCTCTTTCCTGAGAAAAGCCTGAAGCAGTCCCGCTATCTCTTTATTGTCTTCAACTATCAGTATATCGAGCATAATAAACCGGCTTTCCTCACGCATCCGTAAATGTTGGTAATACTTTAATAACTATTCCAAAGTTTTCCCTCAGATAAAACGATTATACCACATGTGTTCAGTCCGTTTTGTACAGGAGTTTTCCTGTGACAGTTATTTCCAATCAACCATCAGGAATTGCCTGCTCTGGCAATCTTTAAAAACTATATTCTCATATCCTTCAACATTTCTATAATCCTGTGAGAGATCAAAGCTGACCTTCCATCCCGCACGGTAAAGAAATACGTATCAAGCTTCCAGACCAACGATAGTACAGACCCGTTTATCCTTACAATACATAAAGATAGATATCGACGTCACCTTCTTCTATTATCCCGTAGAGTTCATCCACTTTATCTTCAGTACAGACAATGAACTGCTGAAGACCGACATCATCTTTATCATTGTAATTTGTGATGCAGATCCTTACATAGCAATAGTATGTCTCGCCGTCAATCCCGGCAGAATAGATACGGCCATCCAGATATGTATCCTTATCGCCTTCAAGATGAACGTCCTTGCCGTAATCCTTAAGAAAATCATCCGGATCCAGTTCCACATCAAGATCATTTATCTTATCGAAGAAATCATCAACAGTATCCTCGAAATATCTGTCATCTCTGACATTCTCAGCAAATTCACGATAGATTTTGTCTTCATCTTCATCATCAGCGGATTCGAGCAGCTCCCTGAGCATCTCGTTTGAACCGGTGACTGAGTTGCGGGGCATAAAAAACGGTTTGTACCGCCATTCATCAGCAACACATTTAACTGAGGAATTGTACAAAAGAACCCTCCCTGCTACGTATGCGCAAAGAAGGAGAGGTATCGCGAGCAGCACTATTCCAATAGTCCTTTTTGTCCCCTTGCCGCCCTTCTTCTTATTCCAGAAACCAACAACGACGAAAACTATACCTGTTATCAATAGCGCCATAGCAGCAAGCACTATCAGAATGATCAACATAATGAATAGACCGAGTGCCATATGATTACCTCTTTATATCTGAAACCGATGATTATCTATACCAATTCTGCACCGGATAACTGTTATTTACTTATCTGAGGCTTTCTCCACAGATATGCTGATTATACCATAGCCTCCCGATTCGACTGAGCAAGAGTTAAAGCAAGCAGTATTTTGATATAATGTGTTTATTATATTTGACAGACGATAACCGGGGGTTCTGATCTATGAGTAAAGCCAGAAAAAGATTCCTTACTATTCTTATAGTTCTCATCGTTTTGAGTGCAGCGGCATATCTTACTGCCGGACTCCTTAAGGACCGGAGCCTGAAGGACACCGGAAGGATAGTAGATCTTAACGAGCGTCAGGATATCGCGGTTGGGGAGAGAGTTACGTTCGAGGTGGATCCGGATGACGTTAAGAGTGCAGGTGGCGACCTCTATTTTGTTCGCATCATGTTCGATACCAAGACCAATCCGCACAACTACATTATCTATCCCCTCTCGGGCTACAATAAGGGGTTGGTGTCGTCTCAGGGAAACTCCGGCGAAAGGATCACCGCAACGGTAGCAGCGACAGGTGATAACGACCTTGAGGACATCGCTGCGGCTCAGACCAAGATCACCAGTGACTCTCTTGACTTCATGAAGAAACTTTACAGTTCAGGCGAATACAAGGATATGGGTTACGATGAGGCGAGAATAACGCGTGCCATTGAAGTGCTCTCCGACCGCATCTCACCTGCCGGCGTTAATGCACTTCGCAATAATATTACAAAGTACAAATTTCAAGCCGTCGATGTCAGTCTGTTCAGCACCGTTATGTCTGTCTCTCTCTGCGCCGGAATACTTTGTATCATAGTGCTGATATATGCACTCCTCAGCATCCGGTTCAAGGCCCGCTTTCTTGTACTGGGGACTGTTCTGGCTGTCATCTGCACGATCGGAGTTGCTGCATTTATCATGCGCCACGACCTGTCAACGATGATATCGGTCAGGGAATACTGCCCCGGTCTCTACATGGCAAAGATAGACAACGACTACAAGCTCGATGACATGATGGAGCGCCACCCCGCTTCGGAATCCGACTATCTGAACGCGCTGTCCGGGGAGCTGTTCTTCGGCATCCCGATGTCGGTCGACATATCGTCTTTCGGATGCAGTGCATTTTCTGCAAAGACCAACGATGGGACACACCTTTTCGGGCGTAATTTTGATCTCGGGAACACGGATGGCACGATCATATATACCGCCCCATCTGAAGGATACCGATCTATCGGCATCTGTGACATGCGCGTTATAAATCTCGCAGGCTCCGATGCAATTACCGAAGTCACATCCCTGACCGGACGTGCGATGAGCAGAGCGTTTCCGTATATTACTTTCGACGGGATGAACGAGAAAGGTCTCGGCATCGGCATATTAAGTCTCGACAAGAATCCGTCCCACCCTGACACTGACAAGCCGGATACTTATATGCTCCTTGCGATCCGTTATATCCTCGACAGGTGTGCAACAGTCGACGAGGCGGTTGCATTCCTTAAGTCGTATGATGTCCACTCGATGGCGGTCTATAATTACCACCTGTTTATCACTGACAAGTCAGGGCATTCGGTCGTTGCGGAGTGGGTTGATAATGAGATGAGTGTGATCGAGGCTGATCACGTCTGCAATGATTATATGACTGATCCGGATGTGTTGAAGACAGATGACCGTTATCAGACCCTGGATAATCGTCTTGCTGAATGCGACGGCGTCCTGACTGTAAGTGAGGCTATGGACTTGCTGAAGGATGTGAAGCAGGATTATGAGGAAACGGCGACTCAATGGTCGTGCGTTTATGATCTTGATAATTTTAAGGTCTATGTGGTTTCTGATATGGCGTGGGAGAAGGTGTATGAGGTGACACCGGAGAGTTTTACGTAAAACGACCGCACATACCACTTAGGAGCGATGAAGAAAAATCTAAAACGTAGAAAGGACGGGCTTTTCCGGGTTACCCGCTCTTGGTTTAACCAAAGTCTAGCCACTCTTTTGATGATTATTCCTAACTATGGAACCTGACTCCACCGATTTTGATTACTTATACTGTAATTTACTGTTCCAATTTCTGTCTGCAATCAACCACCGAATCCAAGTACACAGTATTGCCTTCCACAATAAACAAGCACTTGTACCACTTGGCAAACACAGCATGACGATATCCATCCGGATTATCAAATGCTGTATCAATTTGAAACTGTAACGGATTTTCTTCCAACCTAACAAGGACTTTTTCGTATTCAACAACAAAACTGTCAGCAGCCTTAGAACTAACTTGTGCGATAAACGCCGTATGCTTGATCAGAGCTTCAGCTACGTGCCTTGAAACAATTACTTTGAATTGGGACATCAGATGGCCGCCTTACTCTCAAAAGATGACTCTTTTGCTTCGGCATCAGCTACGATTCTCTTCATTTCTTCCAATAAACTACGGGCATCTACACCTTCAATCCCTTGTTCTCTTTCCTGCTTAGCGATTCTAATATCCGACATGATATTGTCTCCTGCATTCAGCGAAAGATTCAATGGAACTCTTTTCTCACGCACAATCTGAGTAAGGAACATATTAATAGTTCCATTCATATTCATCCCTAATTGATCAAGAATCTCTTCAGCCTGAGCCTTGAGTTCAGGATCTATCCGCACGCACATATTTACACTTTTAGCCATATTAATCACCTCTCTACATGTATATTATATGCAATGTATATACTTTTGTAAATGCAAGATAATTAATGTCTATATAACACTGCTACAGTTTGTTGTTGATTATCTTTAAAAATCTGGAGCTGTCATTTCAATGTGATTCCCTTCAGAATCAACTATTTCAACCACCCAATTACCTCTGATCAGAGTTAACGGAAAACAGATTTCTTTTCCCTTTATCTTATTCTCCAGAATCGTCTTGGAATCAACACTTAAGCTTGGCAGACAGTTACTACCATACTCATGGGTTTCACCTTTCTTCTCATAAGCAAACAGACCAAGTCTAAAACCATCTATATCAAACACACTATAAATCTCGTTTTTTTCTGTAACCATCTGATCGAGCAGTTCCTCATAAAACTCTATGGCCCGATTCATATCACGTACGCAAATATACAAAGATTCTAATTTCATATTAGTCATTCTCACGGATGGTTAACTATACCAACTCTGCAATAAATAACTGTAATATCCTGTTCCAGCGATATCACTGAAACAAGGTTATTATACCATATGGGCTTGGTTCGTTTTATTCGGAATTGAACCAGCCAAGAAACCATCACGTCATAAATACCCGGTTCAGAGTTTCATCGAAAAATTTGCAGCGGATGATCCTGTCTTTCCCATACTTTCTTTGAAAGTAATCCCGGTCAAGATTCTCTCTGAACTCGATAGATGAGCCGCACCAGTTTTCAGCACCATTCCGCTCCTGAAAACAGCCAACCGAGCATATCTTGCTGTCTAAAAGATCCTCCAGAACCTGACGGAATTCTCTCATGTCATGTATTTCATCCGTATAGTAATGTCCGTGCCAATCTCCTAAATAGATCGTATATTCGCCGGCAAGATCAAGCATCAGCTTAGTATCTCCGTGAAAAACTTCAATGTATGTAAAATGCTCGTTTTTCTGTACATCAAATCCCTCATTGATCTGACATTCGAGACTGCGCCTGTCAATGATTTCTCTGATCTCTTCTATTGTTACAACGGCATCATTTCTATTTTTCATTTATCCGGGTTCCCTTAACAGATTATGCTGCATATTATCTATACTAACACTTCAACAGCCATATATCATTACTTTCAGGTAAATCCTTGTGAAAACACTAAGAGCCCGGATCACTCCGGGTTACTTTCACTCATACGATCAATTCACGAGACACCACTTCACAGTAAAAATAAGCTGAAAAGCATAGAAAAAGCTGTATAAATGGGCTCTCAGCATTTATATCAGCCATTCTCAGCCACTTTATAATTTACCATCGCATCATCCCAGTAGATCCTAGTTTTTTCAAAACAATATCGAAATATCACCATACATAATAATTCTTATGATTCCGATAACAACAAGGTGAGCTGGATAGTAAATATAGAAAAACCATTTTAGCCATTTAGCGCTTCCCCTTTGACCGTTATAACGGTTCATAAGAGGATAAACCAAGACAACAAACAATTCTATAATCCCGTAAACTTTATTTACGAAGGAAAATGACACTACTGCATACAACAGAACCCACATCATCATGACAAGCGTCTGTTTCTTCAAATCACCACGATGTCTATATATGCCCATAATCGCCAATACAGCGATACAACTCCAATCCGCAGGAAAAGCACTCCATACAAGGACAAAAATCAGAATATGCTTAAGTACTTTGTATCGAATCTCCGTATCTTGAAGCCATAACACTAACACTGCTATAAACAGGGGGTACATTACGCTTGTCTGGTTAAAGATACCCGTCTTAAGCGGAACGAAGTTCATTCCGAAAGCAAAACAGTACGCAAAATGAGAGATTATAGCAAATATACCCAGTCTTAGCAGATACCTCTTTACATTATGAGTGTAATGATATCCCTCTGCAATAAAAAACCACATGATTGGTGCCGTCAGTCTACCTATTATGTGTAACGCAATCGGAAAGGGCTGCGCCGGAAATGATGGATAAATTAAATCTGCGGCATGATCTATTGTCATGGCAATAATTGCTATTATTTTTAGATGATTGGAGTTTAATTTCTTTTCCATCCTTACCCCCATATTCCGTAAAACTGTTAAAATACTGAACTAAACGAGATAGGCCGGGGGGCTTAGTGCCCCCTGTGCTTCTCTCTTTTCTTTTGCTGCTTCAGTTCAAACTCGCGTTTCTCTTCAGCCAGTTTCTGTTCACGGCTTCTGATCTTACGTTCCTGTTTGTTCTGCTCCTGCTGCAATTTGATCGCCTGCTGCGACTTGGTACCGATACCGGATACCGAAGTCTGCTTTCGCGCTTCGCGTTGAATCCTCTTGGGGTTCTTCGCGATATCTTTTACAACAGTGTCCACAGCCGGGCTGAAATGAAGTCCTGTGTAGTATCTGAGAACATATTCGAACAGCTCATAATCTTTCGGTTCCGCACCGAAGACCACTCTCGCAGCCGATATCTTATGGTTCTCGATAACCTCGAAAACACCTACCCAAAAAGGCTCCTCAAAATACACAGTCAGGTTACAACGTATTTTGCCCATGACAATCCCTCCTTTAAGATTGATGAGCAAAGAACGGACAACCCGGAGGGGCAGGTTACTTACCCTGTAAAACAGGACGGCCGGGCTACCTACCGGCTCTGGCATATCTTGCGGTATGCGTTGCGTTTTTATCCTTGCATGTTACTTGATAATTATATCATCAGCGTCAAATAGTCGTACTTGCTGCTGATTAATACTTCTAACCCTCAGAAACGAGAAACCGGTGTATGCATTGATCCATTACTCATGTTTATAAACCCTTGTCATCTCGGGCTCTCCGTCCCCCTGTGCCATACACAGGAACTCCCAGCCATACCGCTCGTAAAACCCGACGTGGTCAGTAACCAGATAAAGCGGAGTTATCCCCTTCGACCGCATGTCCTCCACAACCAGATTCAAAAGTCTACCGGCGATTCCCATGTTACGATACCCTTCATCAGTCCAGACGGCACATACATTGGGTTTAAGATCTTTCCTGTCGTGGAAATCATTCTCTATTACACCTAATCCGGCGACTATCCTGTCACCATCAAGACAAAGATACCATCCGTATTCAGTATCTGCATTCAGATAATCATCCATGCATTTCAAATATGCCTCCTTAGGCACACCCCAATTGTTATGGAACCACTCCGCAGCAGTTTCTTTCAATTCCGGTTTTTCTCTTAAAGAAATGTATGCAATAGAAGCAATTGTTTTATGCATAAGATTTATACTCCACCTTGATTTATTATGCTGCTGTTCTTGAAATCTATTAACCAGTGTTTAAGTCATATCGGTTTATTCTTTTCAAGATATACAAACACCAGCTTATCATCAACCGCTCTTTGGTCGAAGATCTCATATCCCGCATTACGATACAGTCTTATATTGTCCGTGCTTCTGGTGCTCGTAAACAATTCATATCTTAACCCGCTGCAATATCTCTCTATCTCAGACAGGAGAGTG
The DNA here is from genome assembly GCA_900099715.1 of Ruminococcaceae bacterium YRB3002. GTDB lineage: Bacteria > Bacillota > Clostridia > Saccharofermentanales > Saccharofermentanaceae > Saccharofermentans. The sequence continues at coordinate 138,287 of FMTG01000006.1, forward strand.
CTTCCAAGGCCGCATCCTCTGTAATCCGGATGAACCATAAGTTTGCCTATATATGCAGTTCCGTTTTGCGCATGTGCCCGGACAGAACCGATTATCCGGCCATCTTTTGTGACCATCTTGAGAATGGTACCTCTGCGGTATTCTTCCGCGACTTCTTCTATCGTCTGCTTAAGCGGCGGTATGTCATCCGTCCCGAACAGTGCCGCCTCACTCTGATAAGCCAGATATTGGAGCTTAAGTATCTCATCCAGATCTTTTTCTGTTGCTCTGCAGATCCTCTTATATCCTTCAGGACTTCTAGAGTAGAGTATCCTGCAATTGCCGTCCGGATCAAAAGTCTCGATCTCGTATGAGAGTGCACCATCCTTATAGATTCCGTCGTAGATATGTCCAAGGTTTTCTGTTCTGCCTCTGACTTCGGTCCAGCCCTCATCCGGAAGTATTACAGTGCAGTCTGATCCTTCTGCATAACCGTCCGTAAGACCTATCACATATTCGATCGTTCCCAGTGTCCAGTTATACCCAAGTCCGCGCAGCCTCGTACAGTCATACTTGTTTTCCATCTCTGCCCAGAATGCACCGATAGTCTCATACTGCTGTTCGTTCTCAGTGGAAAATGTACGTGTTATTCCCGTGAAAAGCATAAATTACTGTTATCAGACCTCCCTTGTATAAGAAAACTGATTATTATACATTTCATCCGGTTTCTGTCCGTCATGTGCTTTCCATAAACAGTCTGTCATCATAAAGTCAGTAAACACTGCTTTAAAGCTTGAATCTTCCGGACTGCAGGCATATATTCCGAATCGGATCTTTCCTGAGCCTTTCCACATATGGCAGATTCTCATCTGAGTAAAGCTCTTTCCATCATATGAACACTCGATACAATAGTCTTCTTCTCTCCGGCTGAATCTATACCACATTCTATTAACATCAGACGGGATGGCTGTAGTAGCCCAATCGGAATAACCGTTATTAGTTACCACAGAACCCAAATGCTGGAACTCGTCATTCTCGTATTCAACTGAAGCCTTAAGCCAGTTATCCGAATCAAGATACATAACGATCCCGCATTGATCAAAACGGTGATGACTGTCGGTGAAATCCGTCTTTACAATAAAAGAAAAAAATCTCTCTTCCGTCTCCAATTGAAGAACAGGAGCGTTGTCATTACGAAAATGATAATAGGTTCTTTGCCACAGATCAGTATGCGGATCAGTAACTATCTCTATACGATCCTCATTTATCAGGTATACCGACGGCTCTCGAGTCCACTTCATTTCACTTGTTTTCATAGTTTTCTTTCCTGCTGATTAAAAATACCATATCCTAAAGTTGCATCCGCATTAGAAAACCTTTTATTATTCTCACACCTGATTTTGTTTCCATTAGTTGACGCGGCGTGTAATTATTTAATTCAAGGATGGGCTCATCTAACCATGTAATATAGTTATCTCCAAAGAGTTCTATTATAACTTTTAATACATCTTTCTCGACATCCGGGCAATCAACACTTACAGGCTTATACAACTTAGAGAACCGATGCCAATTCCAACACCAGCCTTCACCTTTTAAAATACGCATATAATCATTCATCTTAATCATTAGGTGATTCCTTTTGTAAGGCTAACTGCTTATTATCTATACTAACACTTCAACAGCCATATATCATTACTTTCAGGTAAATCCTTGTAAAATTACCAAGAGCCCGGATCACTCCGGGCCCCTGTCACTTAATCGATCAATTCACGAGACACCACTTTACAGTAATACCAAAACTACACTGTATAGCTGTAATATACTGTTCCAGCGATATCACTGAAACAAGGTTATTATACCATAGGGGCTTGGTTCGTTTTATTCGGGATATTCACGACTGTCAGTTATGACAGCCTCCGTGACCACATCCGTGATTTCCGTGACCGCATTCATGGCCTTCTTCATGATCATGGTGATCACATCTGGCCTCAGGATCATAGTTGAGATTGTCTTCAGCAAGAGCTTTCGCAGCCTCATCCGCAGATCCCTGAACTCCGCCGTAAAGTTTGATCCCGGCTTCGGCAAGTGCCATCTGTGCTCCCATTCCTATTCCACCACAGATAAGAGCATCGACTTCTGCTGCCTTAAGGAATCCGGCAAGAGCACCGTGTCCGCTTCCGTTCGTATCAACGATCTGGCTGCATACGATCTGTCCGTTCTCGACATCATAGAGCTTAAACTGTTCTGTATGTCCAAAGTGTTGAAAAATATCTCCGTTCTCATATGTTACTGCAATTCTCATAATATTCGTTCCTTTCTTAGTAGCTCCGATATTGAACATTTCTTTCAATTGGTATGCTCCGCCACTTATCTGAAGCCTTTTACCATCTATCAAAGCATCAGCGATCTTCTTTCTTGCCGAATCGTAAATTGAAGTTACGGTCGTCCTTGCTACACCCATTCGGTTGGAACATTCTTCCTGTGTCATGCCTTCTCTATCGATTAGCCTTATAGTCTCGAACTCATCAAGACTCATCACGACAGTCTCGCCAGAAGAAACATCATCAGGAGAAAACGACCAGTGATCCGGATACTGACTAATGCAACGGCATCTTGGTCTACGTGTCATAGCAACACCTCTTTTCTGACATATGTCAGTTTTATACTATTCCCTTATTTGACATATGTCAAGAATGTTGTTTTCTTACCTCCTTTTCGAAGCGAAAATCCATTCCGGTGCCACCACAATCCTCTTCACCAGGATCCATATGCTCATCGTGGCCTTTATGGAAAGGGTTATAAAACTCAACTATATGAAATCCGCATTTGTTTACATAGAAGTGAATGTTTCTGGTCTCAAAATATGGAGTGAATGTTTCCCACACGCGCACTTCCGGGTGTATTTTCTCAATCTCACACCATGCACCATATCCGATTCCTTTGCTATGGTCATCCGGCAAAGTAAACAGGAGATCGAGAAAGCCTCTGTCTTTTTCAATATGGATTACAACACCACCGGCGACTTTGCCGTCACATCTTTTACAAAAGGAAATTCAAAACCGTGTTTATGAAGATCCATCATCTATACGAACAACTCTTCTCCATAAACCTTAATCTCATCGAAAGAACACTTATCCCTATAGTACTCTTCCCAAAAGGGTTTTAGCCCGAGATTAAAATCAATCGACTGATTTTCAATAAGTGTCTCAAAAAGATCAAATATAAGTATCATTAATCCTCCTCAAACAAACTTTATAGTCGATTATCCTGTTGATATAACTTGCTATCCCGGCAAACTATATTTATTAATCCAAAACTCCCTTAATCGGATCATCATAGTTTTCTGTGATCAGAGTAACATGTTCTCCATTAGATTTGAAACCATCTATGATCCGGCGATTATCTTGTTTCAGTTGTTCAGCCGTACAATCGGAATCATCAAGCCGCTTCTCGATATCAGAAGCATGTGCTTTTATATCTGCAAAATGCGAATCTATATATTCATCTGACATAGCAAGACAAATGAATTTTATTGATTGAAGATACAGCTCATCAAAACTGTTTCGCCAATCAAAAGGTATATAACAGCCTTCAACGATGAGGTTCTGCTCATTTTCAACAGCAGTCTTTATAATCTCTCGAACTATTGGCCAAAGATAATCTGTAAGCTCATCGTCATCTTCAGGTGTGAGAGCAGTCATCCCGGTGCGAATAAGCCCCATCTTCAAATGGTCAATTGAAAAATAAGGATATTTGTATTTCTCAAGCATCCGTTGTGCCAGAACCGTTTTTCCGATATGGGATGCGCCTGTTAATATTATTACCATCTTTACCTCATCAAACAGGAATTTGTCAGTTCAGTTCTTCGATAAAAGTAAGGATGCGCTGCGTTGCTAACTCATCTTTGGACATTCTTCTCAATTCGTCAGCCGTAATCCATTTATAATCCACGGTTTCTCCTTCTTGCAGCACTATATCGTTCTCATCAATATCTGTAACACAGAGATAATCAACATAAAGCGATTGATGCCCGTAATGAATTACCCGTCCTACCTCTATCAGATTGTCAGAAGTAATTCCGGTTTCTTCACGAAGTTCTCTGCGGGCACAAGTTAGGGGATCCTCGCCCCGTAGAGCAGAACCACCAGCAGTTGCCTCCCACATTCCGCCCATGTGCTTTCGTTTATCCCTCTGCATGATGAGATAGCTTCCATTTGTGCGCCTTACAATAATATCACAGACAAGATGAAAAAAGCCCTCAGGTATCGCCTCTCCTCGAATCAACGTTATCCCCTGAATCTTTTTGAAATCTCTGTTATAAGCATCCCACAGTTCCATGTTCCTTTATCCTCAAAAATTCCAAGTTGGCAACATCTCTACAAACTGGAAGTTATTCTTCAATATTCTTTATGATTTTTGCTGGGTTTCCTGCAATCACCACATGATCAGGAAAAGATTTAGTTACTACAGAAGCAGCAGCGATTACCGTGCTATCTCCTATGGATACACCCGGAAGAATCGTGACTCCACCGCCGATCCAGACATTATCGCCAATGGTGACCGGCTTAGGAATACCAATCTTTTCTCTTCTTGATTCTGCGTCCAACGGATGACCGATTGCATATATACAGGTTTTAGGTCCGATCATACAATGTTCTCCAATCCGAATCGGAGCTGCATCTAGGAACACGCAGTCAAAGTTTATGAACAAGTCATCGCCCGCAAAGATGTTATATCCGTAATCACAATGGAACGGGGGCTTGATGGCTATCCTCTCCCCACAGTGCCCGAATAGTTGTTTTAACAATGCTTTTCTTAAGGACTCATCTTCCGGAGAACTATTAAAACGAGAACAGAGGATACGAGCGTTTTTCTTATCCTCCATGAGCTGCGGGTCATTTGTAAAAAAAGATTCTCCATTTGTCATTCTTTCTCGTTCAGTTTTCCTGCAATTCTCCATCATTCCCTCCACAAATCCCGATTTGTCTTAGTCTATTATCCTGTTGATTATCTATACTAACACTTCAACAGCCATATATCATTACTTTCAGGTAAATCCTTGTAATAATACCAAGAGCCCGGATCACTCCGGGCTCCTGTCACTTACTCAATCAATTCACGAGACGTCACTTCACAGTAATCCACATTCAGCGGTAATGCTTGTAGCTATGGAGACAGGAATGCGTGCCGGAGAGTTAGCAGCCCTACGGAAAGAAGATATTATAGATGGTTTTATATATGTTCATCGCCAACAGATCCGGATACCCAAATCTGACTACAACGAAAAGATATATTTCACCGAGGTTCCCTACACCAAGAACGAACGCACTAACCCAAAAGGCGGTAGGCCAATACCGATTACAGATCGCTGTTATGAAGCAAAAAAAATCGCATTTGACCTTGAAGGCGAATCTGAATACCTTTTCCATAACGCTGATGGAAATCCAATCCAGAAGGATTCATATGAACAGTATCTAAGGAAAACATGTCACAAACTTGGCATAAGCACCTCAAACAATCACGCATTCCGTAAATGGAATAGAGATGTTGCAGCACGATGCCCTTAAGGGGCATATACCAGATTCCTGCCTTGTCCAGCTCGGCAAACAACGCATCCATTTCCATATCCATAGTAGAGCTTTTGAGTGCCGAATGCTCCAATGCTTTGGCAAAACGGTTATCCTGTATTCCCGCTTCTTTCAGTGCCGGAGCAATGGTCGCAGCCAGCATATTCCTTGATGCCAGCGCGAAAACCGCATCCAGGTCCATATCGGCGACCCGCTCCGTGTCCGGCTTCATGCCGTTTACGGCACAAGATAAAAGATAGATTAAATCCTGTGTTTCCATGTGAATCCTACTTTCTGAATTTCTCTATAACGAATCAAGGCCCAAAGGTTCACCCGTGGGCCTTGGTTTTCTTCCATTCTCGTTCGATTTTGCCGATAACCCTGTGCGGTAACATCAGCAGCGGTCTAATCCGCCACAACCTTACCCACCGTGCAGCTCTTTTCCGCCACTTCGGGTCATCGCAGTCGATAGTAATCTTTCCGCGTTTTATGAGTTTTGCTTTTCCAAGAATGCGTGAACGAGGGAACCAGCCGTCCGATTTCGGAAGGCCGTCGCCGAAGGTCTGCACTCTGTCACCGTCCAGCTTATAAACCCTGTGCAGACAATAGTTTGCAGTCCGGAAGTGCCCAGGGAACAGTACGATATCTCCAACTTTGATATCCTCCGGCTCAACGCTTACAAGCATGACTTTGTCCCTGTTCACGCGAATCAGCGGGTGCATACTGCCGCCAACCACGGTGAACCATATCGGCGGGGCTTCCGTGCCGCCCTCGCGCAGGGCTATCCACTGTTCTATTGACAGAGAGACGCGCTGTGTCATGCCTCCGCCACGCCCGCCTCGATCAGCGAGTTAATGGTGTTCTGCACATCGGTGCTTGCAGTTTCAAGCGATACATCATATTCCTGCGTGAGCGCGTTCGCTGTTTCTTCCGGGGCAGCGCCCTTCTGCAATTTCTCAAAAATGAATGCGCCGGTGTCGTTCAGCATCAGCGAGCCGTTAAAGGTCTTTAGATTCTTTCCCGTGGGCATAACAAGGTTCATGCCCGGGACTTTTCTTAAAATGAATCCGTCTTTGATCTTCATAAACATTTCTCCAAATAAATATATGTAAGCCCGATACCGGACGGGATTTCGGAAATGCCCGCCGGGATTCATGCGAATCCCGACGAGCTGTGGTACCCACATAGGGAACCGTCATTATGCCAGATTGCAGGGCATTAAACACCATTGAGTCGCGGAATAATTAGCACTATCACAACCACTTGCTGTGATGCGTTCGCTGGCATCGAACTCTACCTTGGTGACCACAGGGGTCTCATAGACCTTCTTTTCATTCTCCATTTTGATTTCCTCCTTTCGTCAGACTTGTTTATTATCCTTCTATGTTCATTGCCAAAGGCAGTAAACACTAATTAATGGGGCGCTGTTTAGCCCGGTATTCCTCTGCGATGTCCGCCTGGAGCTTGCGCCAATCGCAGGATTCTTTGTTGCAGAGGTGTTTTGAGGCTACGCTTTTGTGCTGCGTAGGACAGTAGTGACATTTTGTATTGTGGGAGCAGGTATGGCACTCCTCCGGTACCACGTAGTCTTTCACGCCCCGGTTGACCTCTCGCCAAGCGGCATCAAAGCCGATCTTTTTGACATCGGCACAGATCACATCCCGAGGGAAACCCGGGCAGGGTCCCATCGTTCCGTCCCAGTTTATGGCGAAGCTATCTCTGCCGCCATTGCAGTAAAGCCCTTTGGGCAAAATATGGGACTCATTCTCCGGGGTCTCGCCCATGAATTCCGCTTCCTCATCCACTTGGCTCCTGGGCTTGCGGGAGAACAATTCCCATTGTTTGAGATGGATCTTGGCGTTCTCCTCCAGAGTCAGGCCGAAATCCTCCATGCGGCGGTTCGTGCCTTGATTCGCCTCCGTAAGTATGGCGTTCACCAGCACATCTTCCACATCGAAGGTTTTCGCATACTCCATGACCCGATCCACCCAAGGCAACATATAAGCGCTGGGAGTGATCATCAGATGGACATGCAGCCCCGCCTCAATGGCGGCGCATATGTTTGCGGTAACAGTATCAAACACATCGTGTCCAGTGACTGCTATGTAGGATTCACTGTCACAGCCATAGAGAGATACATCGACAATATAGGGCGGGTATTCCGTGAACATCTCGATCATATCCTTATCCAGCAAAACACCGTTGGTCTTGATGCGAACGAAAATGCCCTTCTCGATCAGGTGCATATAGATTTTCTTGAAGTCCGGGTGTGTCAGGCATTCGCCTCCGGTCAGAATAGCATGCATCATGCCATGCTCTATCGCCTGCTCCATAAAGTTGATCCACTCATCGCCGGCAAGCATACGCTCCCTCACCGATGGATCGGTAAGGTGGACATAGCACATCTTGCAGTCCAGATTGCACAGTGGTGTCAGCTCAAAGCTGCCGGCTATAGGAATGTTATGCTCACGAGCTTTTTTTACTGCTTCGCTTAAAAATTTACTATAAGATATCGTATTCATTCGTTTGTTTACCTCTTGCATATCGTATCGTAGATCAGTCTTGCCGCTGCTTCGTCCGGCAGGCAACGAAGATGATACATGGGCAGTTCCTCTGCCAGTACGCCCATGAGCGCGGTCGCGCCGTCCATCGCCATGTCGTCCCATACCGGCATCATCGCCTGTTTCAGCATCACGCCCATCGCCTGAACGGGGTTCATGGGAACGATGCGGTTTTCCTTCGCCTGTTCCAGCCACACCAGCGCCCGCACGGGCACGGAGGTTTGGCGGTAGATGGCGTCCTTGCCGTCCCACGGCATACCGAAACCGCACCATTTGCCGTCGATCTTCCGAAGTCCGGGGCGATCACCGATCAGGAAGTCAGCACCGAGATATTTCTCCCACAGTTTTGCCTGTGTAGATTTTCCCATGCCCGAGGGACCGAGGAAGATCACGCCGAAGCCATCCTTCTCCACCAGCGAGGCGTGGAGCGGCAGCCCGTCCCGCATGACCATACCGGCCTCACAGGCAGCGCGGATGGAGCTTGACAGGGGAATGGACGGCCGTGTGTGCAGTACATGCCCGTTTCTCTCGATATCGAAGAACCGTTCCGTCACCCAGACGGTCAGTTCGCCATAATCCCTGCTGGCCAGGACGACATTCCGCGCCCCCTCAGCAAGCCGAAGCTCGTCTGCGAGAGTGTTCACAAACGCCCAGCCATCGCCCGTATCGTGAATGGTGAAGTATTCCGTCTCATAGACCATAGGATAGCTCAGCGCCCATGTGCGCTTTTCCTCAAGTTCCCCGACATCACCATAATGCAGGGTGAAGGTATGGGTATAGGGCATGGGTTTCACGAAATCCGCAAGCCGCTTCATGGATTCATGTTCACTTATTTCATCGTCCGTCAATAGCCGGTAATTGGCAAAGTAATACTCCTGCATTCGGATAACATCACCTTTCAATAAGAGTCATATCTTCAACCTGTTTTCTGTAATTCCAAACGTATTCTTTTAAAATAGTCTCGACAAAGCAAGTGCTCTGTCAGATTAATTATACACTATCCCAAATAAGAATTGTTTTTTCTTCATCATTTCCTAAGAAAACACAGAAATACGTATAACACTGTAGAATCCCAGCTGAAGATGTGATGAACAAAACTATTAATAAATCGAACTAAATACAGCAAAACATGTTAACTCGGTTAACATGGCTGCTAACTACTGTATATAAAGGCTTTGATATCATTACTTTCAAGTAAATCCTTGTGAAAATACTAAGAACCCGGATCACTCCGGGCTCCTGTCACTTAATCGATCATTTCACGAGACACTCATTCACAGCAATACCAAAATTTACAAATCCATAATATATTAGCCTTCAATGCAAGACTTATTGAGGCAGGCGTAGATTGTAACGAGCGCTGTCTTGTTCTTGGGCATTCAATGCAGACTAATGAGCGGCATTATTCCTTCAGCGACAGGCGTAAGGTTGAAGATGTCAGAAACAAGCTAAATGGCCGTAAGACGGCATAAATACTAGGTTTGTCGGAGTTTAGCCAGGTTAGCCACTTTCCCGCCAAAACAAAAGGGGCTCCCAAACCCTGGAAACCCCTGTAATTACTGGCGATCGCGAGAGGATTCGAACCTCCGACCTACCGCTTAGGAGGCGGTCGCTCTATCCTGCTGAGCTACGCAATCATATGAACCCGATGATTATACCACAAACAGGCAAAAAACTACAAGGCATTATACAGACAACACTCTACCAGCATGATCAGCAGCGAGAACATCGTCATGAGGAAAGGCGTCCCGTCTATATATTTGCTTCTCGATACGAAGATCTGACGGCGGCTGATAACTGCAAGAAGTGCGCTTCCGATTATGTCCGTTCCCACCAGCAGCACGAAAGCATATATCACAACAGCCACAGAAAGCGACGACAGCGGGTAGTTCATAAAGAACAGGCTAACTACTGTCGCTGCGATAAATGCTTCATACATGAAGAATACCGTACCGAACTTTGAATGACGCTTGCGGACGATCTTCGGCACCAGATATACGAATGGCAGAACAGCCGCCAGTGAAGCCGGCGTCAGGATAACAGGAGCATACTCTGCCGGCACGAATATCTGCAGCACGATCTCGATGGCAAAGATCCATACTGCTGTTATGAGGACTGCGATTTTCGCGAAGATGAAGGTGCGGAAGAGTGAGAATTCGGTGACGGGAATGTCCCAGAACTCGGTGAGGCGGCGGGATGTGAAGAAATATCTGCTCCCCGATGTCTTGGAGATAAGGATCGATACCAGGATAAGAAATGTCACCGAGATAATGTTGGATATGAACAGGTATTTGCCTTCGAACAGTACACCCGTGCCGTAACCCGTCAGGGCGGCAAGCACAGCGAACAGATATGGTATGAGTATCTCTTTGACCGGGGCGGGGCGCACATCTTCCTCCACGTCATCCTTTCCCAGAGATGACAGACATGCGATACCGAGAGAGAAGATGCCCATTGACGGAACAAGGTCAGTAAGGCCCAGAAAATACCCGCCTGCAGAGCAGAGGATCACCAGAAGCACCGTTGTGACAGGGGCTATCCAGCGCGTACGTATAAAACGCAGGGTCACGCTCCAGAACAGAAGAACGCCACTAGCACATGCAAGCGGTATGTAGAAGTCATGGCCGGTCATGAGACCCATGTTCAGACCGATCACAGCCAGCGCCAGAAATACCGCCGCACGGGTGGTCATGTATCTGGGCGGAGCCACGTGCATGGCACGCGGCTTGTGACCGTACAGCCCGGCTCCTCCTTCTGCATCAAAAGGCAGATCTTTTATGTTCTGATCGTCTATCATTTTTATACCAGCCAGTTAAGATAATCCTTCATGAATTTGTAGCAAGTGTTGACACATGTAACAGCCAGACGTGATGCCGGACCCGCACCGGGAACTGCATCAACGTAGCTTGCGATCTCGCTCATGGGAAGATCGTCGATACTGTCCGTCATTGTGTTGTCCGATTGTGTATCGGGATTGATCACACCGTCCTCGGCACCATCGATATAATCCGGTGACGATGGACTTGGCACTGCATCGGAGGGAACCGCTGCATCCGTCGCCTGTGCATTATCGGTGGGTGCCGCAGCCGTAGGTTCTGCGGCATCACCTCCGTTGATCTCATATGCACGCTGTTTTATTGTCTTGAGACCGATGACAACGCCGTCACTGTTCTTGATCTCGAACGGAGTCAGATACTTGTTAAAAGGACTCACGATAAAACCGTCTTCATTAAGGAGTGCCAGGGATTCCGCAGTCCCTTTGAACAGGCTCTTGAGGACCACATCAAAATCAGCATAATAATCCGTCTTGCGGTAACCGCTGGCGGCATACTGAATACACTCCTCCGACAGTTCGACAAACTCTCTGATGTCGCAGGTTACTCCATCGACCACGGCAGTCGTACCGTCTGATTTCATATTGAGCAGCTTCGGGTCCTGCACTTCGATAAGCGCGTGACACATGTTATAGGACTGTGTCGCCCAGTTAAGACCGCTGATGCGGTATGCTCCCGACAGCGACGCCTGTGCCCTGTTCTCAGTTGTGGGATCGACATTGACTGCATCCCATGTGACGTGAGCCACTCTTCCCGATACGATCTCTATCTCTACATAGTCAATATATCCGGAAGAGTCGGAGGTAATGGACTGGGCAAAGTAGATACCGTCGTGAAGTCCGTTTATGATCACCTCTTCCCTGTCGGTCTCTTCCTCATCAGTTATATTTCCTGTGAATGCTACAGGGATCCTCTTGCCCATAAACGAAGTCTTTATGGCTTTGAACTGATCACTTGCAAGAGATATTGGAACACTCTCATCTTCGATGTGAGTCATACCTTTGATGGTTGCCGATTCGTAATCGATCGCGACCAGAAGATGAAGCTGCTGTGCGTATTCGTCGGAACATGTAACGTCAATGATATACCCTTTGGGAGCGCCTTCTTCATCGTAACCTATATACACTTCCCTGATGTCCTTGTAATTGTCTATTATCGGGCTGTCGAGAAGCTCATAGCTGTTGCATTTAAGGACTCCTGCAAACCGGGAACGGTATTCCTCCTGGGCTCTTGCGGCCTTGGGGAAAGACGACAGATACAGGCCGCCTCCGATAACGATCAGGCTGATCAACACGATCACAATACTCTCAGTGATCATACGTCTGATACCGGCTCTGTTCATCCTCTGTACTCGACCTCCCTCTGTCTCGATTTGCCCCTGCGTGCTATCGTCTTAGTGAAGAAGTCTATCTCGAATGCCATAAAGTTGGTGGCCATAACAGGTGCCAGCAACGCACACGTATCCGGCACTCTTCCATAAAGTATCGTGGTCATGACGGCACACATTACGCCCGCAACGATGCCGCCCCATATCCTCGACGGCATCGTGGTAAAATCACCCAGCATATAGCATGCAACGTACAGACATCCCGAAGACAGGATAAATACTCCCAGAGACCTGAATCCCGTGATCTGAAGATCAAGATTCGCAGAAATGATCGGGAAAAGGAGAGCCAGCGTCATCAGATATGCCAGAGGTGCGTAGATCCGGATCGTCCCCTTCAATGCCTGATACACTCCGGCACCGATTATAAGGAGTGCACACGTCATTCCTATCGCACCCGCGTAATTTCCGGTCAGCAGCTCCACGAAATAAAGCACAGATGTGTCATCTCTGCTGACGATCACATCAGGACTTCCGGCAGCACCTCTCACCAGCGTTGACACATCAAACCATGAACTCATCGGAGTCTTGTATCCGGCCATGCCCGTCGGGAAAAGGAGTTCTATGCACAGTCTGGCAACACACGCAGGATTGAGTATATTATTACCCGATCCGCCGAAAAACTGCTTGACCACGAACGACCCGAACAGCACACCTGTAAGTGCCACAATTACAGACGTTCCCGGCGGGAGCATAAGAGCGTAGATAACACCTGCCTCAATAGAACTGAAGTCAGTGTAGTTACGGTCGATCCCGTCCCTTCTTACCATCCTTCCGAAAGCATAATCCAGGATCATAAAAGACCCTGCACACAGCACAATAAGCACGAGCGTGCTGATCCCGTAGAATATGATCCCCGTCACCACGCACGGAAGGAGCGCCGCAATATGTGTCAGGTAGATATAGGGAGCCGTCATGACCGTATGGATGAACGGGGCCTGATATGATCTCTTCTTATGGCTCATACTTTTTTACCCCCGTCGAAAGGAAGCACGATAGCATCCTTATCTTCCTTCTCTTCTTCCTCTGATTCAGATACATAACCTTCCAGAAGTGACAGATCACCGATCTCATCTATGTTATACTGCACCCTGGTGTTATGCAGCAGCGAATTCTCGCCGATGATCCTGCCTTCCGAAGCGAATGTGGCAATCCTTTGGGTGAGCCTTATTCCGGCGGGACAGATATAAGAACAGATTCCGCATGATATGCAGTTTCTGCCGCCCTCCTCTTCAGCCTTCTTGGGCATTCCCTGCTTGAGCATCTCGTAGATAATGTGCGGTGACAGTCCCACGGGACAGTTCTGCGCACAAAGACCGCAGTGGATACATGGTGTCCTTGGCTGCTCCTGCTTGCGTATAACCGTGATGGCACTCGTAAGCTTGATTATAGGCGTGTTCTCTTTATCCTCGATAGCAATACCTGTCAGAGCATTGCCCCATACAACCGGTCCTGCCACATCGTCGGCCCGTCCGCCCGTGGCCAGCACTTCAGACACGGGCGTACCGACAGGAACGATTACATTGTGACCGTTTGTCACATCTCCCGTGATGCTCACGACTCTGCTCATGAGAGGTATATTCTCGGAGATCGCCTCCCAGCAGGCACACATGGTGGAACAGTTGAACAGTACAGCTCCGCACTTCTCTTCAAGCGTGTCTTCAGGGTCGAGCTTAACGTTGTAGAGAGCCTCGGCAACGAGCCTGAAATAACCCTGCGGGAACCTCTCCCTGAACAGCTTCACTTCAAAACTGATATCAGCAAAATCCCTTCCTGCATTCTGTATGGCATTCTCCAGGCCGCTCATGAGCATACTGCGCTTCTCGGAGATAAGGAACACCACTTTCGAGGCGCCTGCTGCCCTTGCGCATGCCCCTGCTCCCATAACAACATATCCGGGATATTCCGACAGTACCATAAGATCCGAGGTGGCATACGGTTCGCTCTGAAGACAGTTTACAAGAAGCTCATTTACGTTGTGGGACTTGGCACGGTATATCTTCGCAGCAGTTGGAATTCCCTCACCGCCCATACCGCAGATACCGGCATTGCTGATGATACCCATTACATCCTCTGCCGTGAGATTCATGTTCTCACGGTGACGGATGGAATCCACCCGCTGCATCTTCATATCATTCTCGATATGGATCGCGGGACACACGATACCGTTAGGGAGCCTGATCTCCTTTATCTCTTTTACGACACCTGATATTCCGCTGTGGACCGCCAGCGAGAACTTACCCTTGGGCGGCACTGCAACACACTGTCCGACCTTGACCTGATCACCGGGCCTGACAACAGGAACGGCACTTACACCATAGTGCTGCTTGCAAGGAAGTATGATCCTGGTAGGATTGACCCGCTCGAGTAATATCTCCTTAATAAAAGATGAACGCTTTGAGAAATCCAAAGCGTTATCTGCAATAAATCCTTTATGATAAGTGTAGCGTCTGCCCCTTGTCATACGGCTTCAATGTACGGGTATCAGTCCGTATAACCCTCAAGGCGCTTGGAGCTGGATGCTCTCGACAGCTTCCTTATCGCCTTTGCCTCGATCTGACGGATTCGCTCACGTGTTACTCCGAGCTTCTGGCCGACCTGCTCAAGCGTCATGGGAACACCGTCCTTGAGACCGAACCTGTGTTCGATGACCTTACGCTCACGGTCTGTCAGTGTGCCAAGAGCCTTCATGAGGTCTTCCTTGAGGAGCGTTCTTGCAACCTCTTCCTCAGGAGCTGCCAGTTCATCGTTGGAGATGAAATCGACAAGATGGCTGTCCTCTTCCTCACCGACAGGCTTATCGATGGAGATGGGATCCTGGGAGATCTTCTGGATCTCACGGATCTTGGCAGGTGTCATGCCGGCCTCTTCACCGCCCATCTTCTCTGCAAGTTCCTCGATGGTAGGTTCTCTGCCGAGATCCTGTACCAGCTGACGCTGGATCCTTGTAAGCTTATTGATCGTCTCTACCATATGGACTGGGATCCTGATAGTCCTTGCCTGATCGGCAATGGCTCTCGTGATAGCCTGGCGGATCCACCATGTAGCATATGTGGAGAACTTGAAGCCCTTCTGGTAATCGAATTTGTCAACTGCCTTGATAAGACCGATGTTGCCTTCCTGAATGAGGTCGAGCAGGGACAGTCCCCTGTTCATGTACTTCTTCGCGATGGATACAACGAGCCTGAGGTTGGATTCGATGAGCTTGTTCTTAGCCTCCTCGTCACCCTCGGCCATCCTTGAAGCGAGTTCTCTCTCCTCATCAGCCTTCAGCAGTTCGATCTTACCGATCTCCTTCAGATACATCCTGACCGAGTCATCAACAGGGATCTCGTCTTCCCTGCCGTCGAGCACGAGATTATCCGGAAAAAGCTCTTCGATCTTATAGCCGTCCTTCTCGAGTTCCCTGGTGATCTTGTCCATATCATCGGGCATGATATCGTAATCATCCGATATGGCATCCAGATCTGCAGAAGACAAAACCTTCTTGTTCTTCTCAGCCCTGATCTTCATCTGCTCAATTGCTTTATTCAAATCTGTTGACATTAAACTGAATCTCCTAAATGGTCTTCTGTTAGTTGTGTAGTGCTTAATTTACTTTGTCTCTGACGTTGTCTCGGGAACTTCGTCCTTGGCAAACTCCACGTTGACGTTGCCGCCCTCACCTGTCACGGTATAAACGCCGGTATTAACGTAGATCTCCATGGTAACACCCTTCATCTTGTCGTCACTGATGTTGGCTTTGGAAGCCCTCAGGTCAGTATATCTCGTGAACAAAGTTCTGATACTGTCCTCCGTAATGTCTGACGACAGAGCAATCTTGATGTTCTGGCATGTCTGCCCGTAGATCGTGTAGCCCTTTGCACGTCCGCTCTCATCTGTCGATGTGTCAACATCTGCAACACCGGCCACAACTCCGTCGATGCTGGCTCTGATCTCATCATCGAGAGCTGTACGCGACTTGTACAAAGGCAATGATATCGCCACGATGACCAGCACGATGACCGCAGCAGCACCGATTATCAGTGCGGTAAGCTTCAAAGGTGCTTTGACATCATTAGGGGATATCTCAAAATCCGAAGGCTTTATTGTACCCTTATCCTCCCTCGCCTTCATCGCATCCTGTCTGGCCACTGCAGACTCAACGATATCAGGACTCACCTTAGTCACATAATAGTGAGTCTGATTGCCTGATTCCTGTATCTCCTCATTGGCGAACGTATAGTCATCCGGATTCTCCAGAATCTTTACCGCTTCTTCCCCCGGGAAAATACAGTGACAGAAAACACACTCGCAATTCTCATTCCTGTCATCGAAAACGATCAGAGAACCGCAGTTCTTGCACATACCCTGCTTAGTAGCCATTAAAAACCTGCCTTTGTAAAAATATTACGTGTGCTCCAAAGCCCCCAAACCCCTGCTATCATTATGCTTCTGTAAGCTGACCCCTGCCTTGTAATATCGGGTCCCGTGTCTGCGTCAGGGCATAGTACGGCATTAAAGCGCACAATATATTATACGCGCGGTTTTAAAGAAGTCAATAGTAAATATATATTTTTACGGATGTCTGACAGGTATGTAATTCTGTATCCTTTTTATCATGATCCCGTATGCGACAAAGATCATGGCAGACGTGGCAACCCAGCTCAGCGGGTATGCCGCCATAAGCACCGTGAATGTCGGATTGGCCGCAAATACCGTATAGACCCACGCCACACGAAGGCCGCATATTCCGATAATGGACAGCACCGCCGGAGGAAGTGACCTTCCGAAGCCCCTCATGGCACCCGACACCGAATCGACAAGCCCGTTTATGATCTCGAAGCCAACGATCGCGATCAGCCTTATCATGCCCAGATCTATAACTTCCGGCTCCGTATTGAACAGCGACAGCAGCTGTCTTCCGAACAGCAGTATCAGCGCCGATACCGCGACAGTCACAGAAGAATCCATCAGCAGCGACAGCCTGAACACGCGCCTGCACCGCGGTATATTGCCCGCCCCGTAATTCTGTCCGATAAACGTAGTCGTAGCCTGTCCGAAAGCATTGACTATATAGTACGAGATTATCTCAATATTGAACGCCGCCGATGAGGCCGCCATGACATCAGGACCGAGGCTGTTGACCGCAGACTGGATGATGATATTCGCGATGGAGAACATGCTTCCCTGAATGCCCGCAGGAAGTCCGATCTTAAGGATCTTGACCAGAAGCCTTGTGTCGATCGTCATCTCCTTCAGCGACACTTTGAACGTCTCGTTGCCTTTAAGCATGATAACAAACAGCATCGCTCCCGACAGTACCGAAGATATCACTGTCGCGATGGCAACTCCGGCCACAGACATATCGAAAACAATAACCAGAAGCAGATTGAGCCCCACATTGACTATCCCCGACACGACCAGGCACACCAGAGGTGTCTTCGTATCCCCCCTGCTCCTGAATATCGCCGCCTCGAAATTATACAGCAGCAGCGCCGGAAAGCCCGCCACCACTATCCTCAGATACGTGAGCGCCATATCATAGACCTCGTCCGGAACGCCGAGTGCCTTCAGGACCGGAGCAGCCAGAAGCTCACCTATGACCGCCATCGCTATACCGCTCAGCACCGCAAACGCTATCGCAGTATGAACAGTCCTGTTGATATCTTTACGGCTGCCTTCTCCGATGAACCTGGCTATGACAACATTCGCACCCAGTGCCACGCCGTTAAAAAGGTTAACGACAAGCCCCACGAGAGCACCATTGCTGCCAACGGCAGCCATGGCATTCTTGCCCACAAACTGGCCCACGACAGCCACATCTGCAGCATTGAAAAGCTGCTGCAGTATCGTCGTTGCAGCCAGTGGCAGGACAAAAAGCAGGATCTTGTCCCACAGGGATCCGTTGAGCATATCTATATTCTTGCGCATTTCTTGTTGATACCACCTTTAAGACAGAATATCAAGCGAACAAACGCCTAAATTTTGTTAGATTTCACCGCGCTTTCGTTCTTGTGAACCATATGACGGTCTGATACGATAATGTTACTATTTATGTTTCTTGGAGGCACATTATGATCGAAGGTCTTCGTAAACCGGTATCATTTCATCAGAAGAGCAAGGTAGTCATCATCGGCTCCGGCAACGTTGGAGAAGCAATCGCTTATACGCTCATGGTGCGTAAGCAGGCCAATGACATCGTTCTCATCGATGTTGATGAGCCCAAGGCAAAGGCAGCATCCCTTGACATCGCCCACGGCACGGGTTTCTACCGTCAGGTATGGGTCAGAACAGGCACATATGAGGACTGCAAGGATGCCCAGATGATCATCATTACAGCAGGTGTCGGACGCAAGCCCGGCCAGTCCAGACTCGACCTCGGCAGCATCAATGTCAAGATTGCACGTGACATCGCCCGTAACATCATCAAGTATAATGACAACCCTATCATCGTCGTAGTATCCAATCCTGCAGACGTAGTTACAGCTGCAGTCCTTGAAGAGACAGGTCTCAGAAGAGGTCAGGTCATCGGTTCAGGCACATCGCTCGATACAGCAAGATTCAGATACTTTATCAGTTCCGCACTTCACGTTGACGTTGAAGATATCAAGGCGTATGTCCTTGGCGAACACGGTGACAGCCAGGTACCCATCTGGTCCAACGTTACCATCGCAGGTATCCCTCTCGATGTTTATGAATCTCAGACAGGAATCAAGATCGACCGCGATGAGATAGCATCTATCACCAAGACGAGCGGTGCAGACATTATCAAGGGCAAGGGTGCCACCTTCTATGGTGTATCCATGGCGGTATCCAACATCACAGAGCGTATCATGAACGACCAGCAGGGCGTTGTACCTGTTGCTCACCTCATGGGCGCACGCTATGGCAAGTGGGCTAATGTTTGCTTCTCAATGCCCTGCATCATCGGTTCTGACGGTATCGAGAAGACTTTCAACATCCCTCTCTCACCTGAGGAAGAGGACGCACTCGACAGATCTGTCGAGATCATCCGCGACATGCAGAACCAGCTTGGTATCTTCACAAATCTGACAGGATCACTCGAGTAATACGGTTTACATCAGCAATCCGGCGGCCGGAACTATCCGGCCGCTTTTTGCTGTTATGTCAGCTGGCAAAACCGATCCCACGGTGACGGTGCTTCATGAATTCCTTCCTGGCATCGTCGATCATCGCCTCAGTGACAACAATGTGAGACTGTTCCGCGTCCATCATGGTGCAGTAAGCAATATCACATGCCGTCTCTGCAAGGCTCTGATACTGGCGGATAGACCTCACTCCCTTATCGTAGAGAGAATTGACGAGATAATCCATAACCTCATCCGGGATCGAGACGCGCCCGTCACACTTCCCGGTATCGATAACGCCGGCAATATATCTGCGGACGATGGAAACGATACGGTCCTTCGTCGGTACCGGGAAGAAGATCTTGCAGCATCTGTCAATGAGCCACTCAGGTATAAGCTCCTCGCTGTTTGCCGTCAGGATAAAGATGATACCGCTTGTATCGACCATCTCCTGAAGAAAGTTATCATAAACACGGCGGGAACCGTCCAATGCCGACAGAAGCTCGTTGGTGATGCTGTGGTCGTTCTCGCGCTTCCTGGAATCCTTGTCGATCTCATCGATAAGGACAACAGGATTCCTCGATTCCGTATTTACTATCGCAGACACGAGTTCTCCGTACTTGGAAGATCTGTACGTCTTTGAGTCGCCGGTAAGTCCGCGTCCCACGCCGGCACCGGGCGCAGATATCTGGTGGAAGCCGAGTCCCGCAACGTCAGCCACCACTTTCGCAAGGTATGTCTTGCCGCATCCGGGATTTCCTATGAGAAGGATCGGCCTCACAGTATCCTTTCTGAAGATCTCCATCAAAGCCGATACAATGTAGATATCAAGCTCCTCCGGAATATTGTTCTCACGGCACATCGTCTTGATGCGCTTGTAGAGCTGCTGCTCAGTCAGTTTCTTGTACTTGCTGCGCCTCTTACGCGCGTGATAATACGTGTAGAGCTCCTCGGGCGTTACGTCTGTGCCCTTCGTGATCTCACGGTATCTCCTCATCTCACTTTCCTTCTTTGCCTTCTCTGCCTCTTCACGCAGACACGAGGCAAGAAGCTCGTCATCGTCGTCGTCCATATTAAAGAATAAATCGTCATCTGCCATGATCTGATACCCCCCGTGCAGAATAAAAAAATCGCCTATAAGTTGGACTTACAGGCGACACAGCGATATACCTCAAGGTACATAAACTATAGCTGTGCTCGCCTCAACTTGTAAACGGGTCCAAGAACCGATATATTGCCGGAACCGGCAATACTGCAAATATTATTAGCTCTCCTGAGCATAACGGAAATCATGCATGGATCCTCCTTCCCCGAACCATTATTATCACAGAATTCCTCTGGCGACTCCCCAGAGGCGTGTCTTATTAGGATAGCACACCTTTCCGTCATTTGCAACCCGCTTCTGACAATTCCCGTAAAATTCCACCCTGCACCACAATATATTATTATTTAATTTCGCACCTGCGTGTTGTATATTTAAGGAGATGGAAGCATATCGTCAGCGCGAAAGGACATCTCAATTGTCAACTTCAGATAACAACCGCATGTCGCTAGGTGAGAAGATATACACGTGCCTTATCCTGGGCATCGTTCTTTTTTGCCTGTTTTTGCTCGTGATGCATCCTTTCGTAAAGATTGAGGGCACAAATCTCACTTCTCTGGACGTGGACGCCAACATCGGATGGAAGAATCCCGACGGTTCATCTGCCGACCTCACCCATCTCCTGTTCGACAGCGAGGGCAAGGGTTCTGTCACCCGCGATATCACGTCAGTATTCACGACGGGAAAGGATCTCTGTTTTGAGACCAGCAACCTTTTCTTCAAGGTCTATCTCAACGACGAACAGATCTACAGGTTCCGCCCCAACATCCCGTTCTACTACGGCAAATACTACGGCGACTATACGCACTTCATAAACATTCCGTTCTTCAAGGGCACAGGCCATCTCAGGATCGAATATGAGGCACTGACAGTCAACGACTGGACGTGCTTTCGCAATGCCCGCATGAGCGAAAGCAACGACTACCTCAGAGAGGGTGTCGGCGCCGGGATCTTCCAGTTCGGACTGTGCTTCACGACATTCATCATCGGCGTGATCATAATCATCATGGGCATCGTATTTCACAACAGGCGCAATGGCGTCATCGAGACAGTGTCCCTCGGCGCCCTGTCCATCCTGATCGCGTGCTTTCTGATGTCCAGCACCAAGATATGGCAGCTTCTGTTCATGGACTCTGCCCTGCCGCGACTGTCTGAATACGTCGCCCTCTCCCTCCTGCCGATCCCGATCGTTCTGTTCGTATCCGCGTACACCGACAAACTCGCCAAAAAGATGCCGATGGTCATCTGCATTACATCGTGTTCTCTCTTTGGCTTGATCCTGTTCACCATCTTCTCGGGTCTGCTCGACTTCAGCGTGCTTCTCATGGCGATACACACGAACATCATTTTTGCCATGATACTTCTGATCACATTTTTCATTTCCGCAGCCATCCACAGGGAAGCCAGTGTTACCAAACACGTGTGGCTGATGATCGCGTTCGTGATCCTGATCGTTACGGGTCTCATTGATATCTTCTCGTACTACCTCATGAAGGGTGAATACACAATCAGGACCATCCACTACGGCCTGACCGCATTCGTCATAATCCTGGCGATTTACGAGATACGCAATATCATCGAGATCAACCGCAAGACGAGCGAAGCCGATACCATGTACCGCCTCGCACGTATCGACGGACTAACCGATCTCGCAAACCGTCTGTCATTTGACGAGGCGGAGAAGGAACTTGAGGAAGACACCGAATCGGAAGCGTCACTTACACTCCTCGACATCAACTGTCTCAAGATAGTTAACGATAATTACGGTCACAGCGAGGGCGACCGTCACATCAGGGCCGCCGCCCGCATAATCGCAGAGAGCTTCGGAAAGCACGGCAAGTGTTTCAGGATCGGCGGCGACGAATTCTTCACCATCATCAAAGGCAAGGACCACGCAGAGCGTGTCCTCGAAGCCATCCGTGCCATGAACGAAGCTATCAGCCGCTATAACGCCGAAGAGAACCCACCTATCCCGCTGAACATCGCCTGCGGAACAGCCACCTACGAATACGGCAAGAACACCGTCCGTGAGGCAGAGAAACTGGCGGATTCCAGAATGTACACGGATAAGAAGAAACTCAAAGAGACATAAAGCTTGATCCCGGGATTTGAGACGGGTAAAGAGCACACCCGGCTATGACACCCGGGGTGTGCGGATACCGGTGATAAATCGTCCAAAACGCCC
>FMTG01000006.1:161253-166223 GCA_900099715.1 Ruminococcaceae bacterium YRB3002
AAAACACACCCGGCTATGACACCCCGGGTGTGCGGGTACCGGTGATAAACCCTCTTCCGTACCCTCAAACAGCCATTTGAACGCAAAAACGGGGTATTTCTAATAAAATACCCTTAGTCGTACCCTCAAAACAACGTTTCAAAGCGAAAAGAGGGAATCCCGGCAGTGCCGCCATCATTCCCGAAGGGCGAGCGCTACCCTTGCGAGCGGACTTACCGCAGGAGCGAAGCGACGAGGACTGAAGCGAGCAAGCGGTCGCGAGCCCCCGAGGACCTGTTCGAAGCGCCGCATTCCGCTTTTTTCGAAGCGAGGAAGGACAATTTGTGCTATGAGTTCCGCAACCGCCAAAGGCGGTGAGGACCTGTTCGAAATAGCACAAATTTGTCCTTCCGAGCCCTAGTAGTCCCTCTCCTCCACCATCTCCTGTGTCAGATCCTCTCTGGTGAAGGCTGCTTCGTCTATGAAAACGTGTTTCGGGATAGTCTCGCCGGATCTGTAGCGCTTGATCAGCTGTTCGACGAGGGGACCGTGCATGGGGTTGCACTCCACACACAGGCTGATCTTGCCGTCAAGGCAGTACTGCAGCGCTGTTTTCGTGGCGTCAAAGGTGATTATCTTCACCTGGCCGTTTTCGCCGTATGTGATGCCGGCTTCGTCAAGGGCGCGCATGGCGCCGAAAGTCATATTATCGTTCTCACTGTAGAGCACGTCGATGTCTTTGTTTTTCTTGAGATACTCGGTCATGACCTCATATCCTTTTGCTTCGGTAAAGTCTCCGTAGAGCTGAGCCACTATCTTCCAGTTACTGTGGGTGGATTCCGCGTCTTCGATTGCTTTCGTGCGCATGAGCTGGGCTGTGGCGCCGTAAGTCCCCTGAAGATGCAGTATGTTAACGTACTCGGAATCTGATGTCTGATCCTCCAGCCATTCCACCGCCAGCTCGCCCTGATGCAGGAAGTCTGAACCGATATTCGTAAGATAGAGATCGTCGTTTCTGACAGCTACCGACCGGTCGATGATTATTACCGGGATTCCCGCCGACTGAACCTCATTCAGGATCATGTCCCAGCCTTCCTCTATTGTCGGTGCGATAACGATGAGATCAACGCCTTCCAGGATGAACCTGCGGATCGCTGCAAACTGGTTATCCTGCTGCTGCTTTGCATTCTCGATTATCAGCTCGTAACCGTTATCGTTTGTAAATGTCTGGCTCATGGATTTGGTGTTGGCGATCCTCCAGTCCGATTCGGAGCCGAGCTGGGAGAACCCGATGACATAGAATTCCTTGTCACCTGTTTTCGCGTCGGGGGTGTCTGAGCAGCCTGAGGTGAATACACCGATCATCAGCAAAAGAGTGATCAGAACGCTTAGGGTTTTACAGGATCGTCTCATTGTCTATCTCCGCCTTTCGTGGGATTCGGATCTTTATGGAGGTGCCTTCGCCGGGAGTGCTGTCGATGTCAAAGGAACATGAATCTCCGTAGAGCAGCTTAAGACGTTTGTAGGCGGATGTCAGACCAAAGCTCGTCGGATCCTCCTCAGTCACACGCCTGCGGAGTGCGTCAAGCTCCTCCTGTTCCATGCCCGTGCCCGTATCGCTTACCTCCAGGATGATATCATTCTCGTCTTTTCTTCCCGTAACTCTGATCAGGCCCTTGCCGCGCTTCGGCTTGAGACCGTGATATATGGCATTCTCAACCAGAGGCTGGAGAGTGAGCTTGGGAAGCTTTCTGTTCTCGATGGAAGGATCAATATCGATGACATACTCCATGATGTCGCGGTAGCGTACCTGCTGGATCTCCAGATAGCTGGTGATGTGCTTTTTTTCCTCCTCGATGGTAACGATGTCACGGCCGTCACTCAGGAAAGATCTGAAGTAAGAGGACAGGCTCGTAACCATCTGCTCTGCCTGATCGTTCTTGCCGATCTCGATAAGCCATACTATGGCATCCAGCGTGTTATACAGAAAGTGCGGATTGATCTGCGCCTGTATCAGTGACAGCTCGATATCACGGAGTCTTATCTGCTCCTGCCTGTTCAGCTCGATCTGCTTGTTGAGCCTCTCCGCCATATCCTCGATACCGGTACTCAGGAGCGCGAGGCTCGTATCATCAGTCTGGACCGGTGTGTGCTTACTGAGATCGCCTCCGCCTATCTCCTCGACTCTTGTCTTCATATCCTCGATAGGGCCGGTGATGCTCCGGCTGAGCTTCATGGAACGCCTCCACACGATCGGGGTTATGATCACCATGACCATGATGATGAAAGCGATCTCTATCGTCAGCCAGAAATCAAGATTCGACTGGATCCTTGCCATCTCGCCGGCCTCATAATACAGATAAGAATAAATGTAATCTTCTATAAGCTGAGTTATGCCGTAAATGTTTGACTGGAGGAGCTTCATTCTCTCGTCATACTGCTTTGTCTGCTCGATCCTCTTCATGTACGTGCTCAGGTTGTTGCTCAGCGTAAGAACGTTGCGCATGGCTTTGCGGCTGTCGGGATTGGTCGTATTCTTGAGGAGCTCCTCCGCCAGTTCTTTCGCCGACGACACGTCGCTCCACGGAAGCTCGTCACTGCTGCCGCTGACATACAGATACATCTGAAGATCGATCTCATTCTTGAAGTTCTGGTTGAATCCCGAAGCCTTGACGATGTTGCCCGACACAGACGCATACATAAGATTACGCGTCACTATCATCGCGAGAATTATCACCAGTATCGCCACGATAGGCACAAACATCTGGATGATGAGCCGGTACATCTTCCCCTGTACCGTATTCTTATTGAAACGGCTGTTACGGACCCTCATTCTTCCTGGATCTCTCCGTTACGGTACTGACTGGGTGTGCATCCCTGGTTTTTCTTGAATACAAACGAGAAATACCTCGGATCCTTATATCCTATCTCACAAGCTATCTCGCCGGATTTCTTACTGGTATTGCGCAGAAGGAACTTGGCTCTGGACATCCTCTTCTTGGTCAGATACTCCACGAACGACAGTCCCACCCTGTGGCTGAAAAGGGCACTTAAGTAGTTCGCACTTATGTTGATGGCCTCAGCCACGCTGTCAAGCGAGATATCCTCGTCCGCATAATGATTATTGATATACTGAAGCGCGTTATCGATGATGTCATTGCTCCTCTTCTGCGCCTCCGCATCCCTCATTTTAATCGCCGCAGTCAGTACATCCCTGAGATAGCTGCTGACCTCCTCCGCAGTATCGTTCATATCAAATGCAGGCAGCCGTGCTGCAATATCCTCAGGAGACACGTTGGCCTCCTTGAGTGCCAGTTCAACGTTGACCCTGATACTTACAAGAAGATAATACCTGAACAGTATCGAATGCTCACTTCCGTCGAGGCTCGCAATATACTCATCGGTAAATGTCTCCACCTCATTCAGCGTACCCGTCTGCACGAAATACCTGATGATCAGCGGATCGAACTTACCCGCATCTATCTTATTGATCTCCACATCATTCTGCGCATCCTGTTCCTTCTTGAGCTGCGCTGATGTAAATACATGCTTGCGCGGGAAAAGATGCCTGTACGCGAAAGCACGGTTCGCATCAGCATAACATGACGACAGCCCGCTGAGCCTGTTGGTCGGAACGCCGACAGCCACATGCCAGTCAAGCGCAGACGATGCCTGCTCACACTGTTCCCTTATCATCCTGACGCACTTCTCCTCCAGCTGGGGAAGCCTGTCCGCATCGCCCTTGATGAGCACAGCATACGACAGGAGGTTGCATCTGAACAGGATGTAATCCGGATACTGCAGGAACTGATTCAGAAGTCTCTCAGTAACATTTGCCGCATCATCAGTATATGTGGACTGATTAACGTCCTGGATCGTGAAAATGACTATATTGTACCCGTTAGCTGACAGATTGAGATGAAGCTTGTTCGCCTGCTCATAGATCTCCTGTACGGACATGGAACCTTCCACCAGTTTCTCAAAGAAAGCCCTGTGTGTCATTCTCTCGAATTTCTTGAATTCCTGTTCGTACTGGCGAACATAATCCTTCTGCTCATTCTCCTCAGTTATCTTTTTGCGTGTGCCTTCAAGGGCATTGATCATATCAGCCTTCGTAACCGGCTTGAGCAGATACTGTTCCACTCCCAGTTCGATCGCCTTGCGCGCATACTCGAAATCACTATACCCGCTGATAACAATGATCTTAATATTCGGAAGCTCGTCCAGCACAGTCTTGCTCAGCGCAAGTCCATCCATGAAAGGCATGGTAATGTCAGTGATCAGCACATCCGGCTTCAGTTCGCGGATCATGGGCAGAGCCATCTCACCGTCAGGAGCATCGCCCACGAACTCATAACCGTATTTCTCCCACGGGATCATATCGCGCAGTCCTTCGCGCACGATACTCTCGTCTTCACAAATAAAAACCTTGATCAACTCCATCTGACAGCCTCCGGAATGTGAAATGGGGACGGTTCCTTTTTCACCTTTTTCGCGTTGTTTTACACAGGGATTATGCCACAAGAATCCCTGTTTTGCTATATCTTTGGATGTTACAAGCACGTTAAGACCTGTCCCTTTTTCACCATTTTGATGAAAAAGGAACCGTCCCCAATGTCATTAAGTTAAGAAATTTTTCTCTGATACTCGGCATTTTAGATGGTGCCGAGTATTTTTTTACTTTTTTTCAAGAAAACAGTTGACACTGCAGCCTAAATGTGCGGCCTCATTAGCTCCACCAGCTCGGAGCTAATGAGGCCCTTGGAATTAAGGAAACTCGATTCCAAGGAGACACAACATGAGAATCAAACAAATCAAAAAGCACTTCAACTCAGCAATCAACGAGATCGCAGAACATCCGCAAGACTACTGCTTCGACCCGGAACGCGACTTTACCCGCAAACGTAAGATATCTGCGAAAGATGTAATTAAAGGGGTAATTAACATGTCTGGAAGCAGCTTGAAGAATGAAGTAATCGACATGTTTATGG
>FMTG01000029.1 GCA_900099715.1 Ruminococcaceae bacterium YRB3002
GAAGTGCTTCTTTATGTGATCTGCCATAGGTCGCACTGTGGCTTCTTTTGCTTTCGCTTCGGCCTGTATGATGTCCGCCCTTCTGTACAGAGGCAAGACAAGAAGATTGATGGCAAGGCTCATTATTACAAGATTAACAGCAGGATTGGGCACGATATCGTGACTAATCGAGAAGATCAGTTCGAAGATTAGCTCCAATGGCTTGATCAGGATCGTGTAAAGTATTGTGCCCATCAGTATTCTCCCATGTATTCCCAGTTGTTCTTGTCAAAGATGTTATCATGGACGGAGTACCAGTTGCCCGGCTCATATCTATTGCCATTGTTGTGATTAATGAAGAAATTGTATGATTCCAGGATCTTCTGAGGTCCGGCAGTCTTGGCGTCATTATTAACGGGATTTCCTGTAAAGGGATTCACCGGATCGGATATTATTCCCTCCACTGCAATTGCAGGTACATCAGCATTGGTCATGAATTCATCTGATGTTTTGAAGCCGTGACTGTCAAAATCCTTCACCATCAGGACCGGATTCGCGAATTCGGCATCGAAATCATTATACGGCAGCAACAGTTCACTGAAGTGTCCGCCGGAATAACCGTGATCCGCCACGATTATTATCCTTGTATTGTCCCATACACCTTCCCTCTGAAGCATGTCAAACCATTCAGACAGACCCAGATATGCCACCATATTCGTGTGATAGAGACCCATCTGGTAGTAGTTATTGACCTCGATCTTCCTGCCTCCATTAACAAATCTCTGTGTATTGTTCGTGTCATAATCCGTATTATCCACGTTTTCTTCGACAGTATAACCGGGCTCCTGTAATACGATAAAAGCGTGAGGAACTTTATTGTTGAGCATGATCAGATTGTTGCTGCTGTCATCGGTTATATGAGTACATGAGGGAATGGCCATAAGTGCCGTATATGCATCCATAAATGTGGAATCCACACCGCTTCCGACAGACATAGAATCCATGATCTGCGGGAATGTATATTTACCGGTCTGTACAGCTCTCTCAAGATTAAGGGAATTATACTTTCCGTTATCGTAGATAATTCCCTTATATGCCGACAGGGATATCTTAAAGATGCTATGGAGGAAGAAGTTCCTCTCAAGCTGCATCTTTGACTGACTGAATGAGTCATCCGCATACTCATTGTACAGACCATTCATCCTGTACGCATGGATATGATCGTATCCATCAAATATCGACAGATCGCTGACATAACGGTAATCCGCATACGGCGGATCTATTGTAGCAACCTCATAACCTGCATCACGGAACAACAGGGGCATCAGAAGGAGGGCTTCGTTATGCTTGTCCTTCAGTGAGATATCATCCCTCTCATTCATCGCTTCAGTTATATACTCGTAACCGCCATAAAGTGCCGGCGATCCAAAATTAGTATATATTCCATGTGAGATGGTGTTGGGGAAATATGTAAAACCGTCAAAACTGTCCTTTAGTTCCGGCTTCTCATTGAATATATATGGGACCAGACCGCCTATCGCACGGTCGAGCATTATCACGACAACATTCTTGCTGTTTCTGCTTAGAGTTATCTCAGGCTTGTCACCCTTGCTCATGAGCATGACATATTCTCTGTAGTCATCGTTGATTTTCGAGATGTTCGTAACACCAATGGCTGACAGGCTGATGATGCCGGCCAGCAGGATGACCCAGAAAAACTTCCTGATATATTTGGAAAGCAATATAACAATAGCAGCGATGACTAATAAAGACACAGCTGTAAGAATATTGAGAACAGCATCAGGTCTGAGCCAGACGACAAAACGCAGATCAGAGAACAGCATTCCGTTACTGTCTATTCCAAAACACATATAGTTAAGTGTTGCATCTATGCATACGATCAGACCCGCGTATGAATAAACAGTCCGCATCATCCTGTTGCCCAGCAGATAATACACCCCGATCCATACGATAAACAGACCTGAAGCCATCATCAGAGCATAATAAACATAGTGAGCCGGATTGGCCGCATTCAGAGTCTGCAGAAAATCCTCCGTGCATGAGACAACAATATTAGACGGTATTACAACGCCTGTAAGCACCGTCATGTATACTGCACTCAGCCAGAATATGATATTCTCATTTTCCCCGAACCGTTCAGAGATAAGGGTGATCTTGGGCGCCAGCTTATCATGTACGATATGAAGCAGGAACGGAACGGCCAGGATAATACTGACAGTAATCAGGATAATGATCTGATCCCCGCTCAAAGAGCCGCACCTGACTGCCGTGAAGACCGCAATTCCGATACCGGCTGCCAGACATGCGATCCCGACCGCCAGCGCGGGATCCTTCATCTTATTGAACAGATTCTTCACCAGCGCGAAAACATTATTAAGCGTCCAGTAAAATACAAGTCCTGACGGGGAATCATAAAGCAGCACAAGGAATAACGCAGCCGTCAGATAAAGCACTATCTTGTCCTTAAACAGCTGCCCCTTCGTGTATATCTCAGATGATATGATATTGATCACCGTCATCAGGACTGGAAGAAGATTAATACTGATCCCGCCTATGGTTATAAGTACATCCGGCTTCGCGAGATCGGCTACAGGTCCCATACTCTGTCCGTTCAGCAGCGGCAGTTTGGACAGGAAACTGTATGCTGCAATAAAGAACGGTATCTGCAGCAGCAGCGACAGCATGCTCTTGAGCGAGGACAGAGGACTGTAATTATTGATCTTGTAATATGTCTGGAGCATAAGGACTTTCTCATCGCCCTTGAAGCACTTCTTTATATGATCGATAACAGGTCTCAGCTCATTCTCCCTGTTCCTGGTCTCCATCTGGATACTGTCTGCTCTCTGATATAACGGAAGCACCAGAAGATTAACAGCAAGACTCAGGATCACAATGTTGACGGCCGGGTTTGGCACGATATCATTACTAACCGAGAAGATCAGTTCAAAGATAAGCTCCAATGGCTTGATCAGGATCGTGTAAAGTATTGTGCCCATCAGTATTCTCCCAGATATTCCCAGTTTGATTTATCAAAGATATTTCCGTGAACCGTATACCAATTGCCTGGAGCAAACCTTGTACCATTATTAACAGATATCCACCTATTATCCGAATAGAGTAATCTTTGTGGATGTTCAATCTTATCATTGCTATTGATCAGATTGCCCGTAAAAGGATTAATTGGATCATCTATTATGCCTTCCATAGCAATAACAGGAACATCAGCATTAGTCATAAATTCTTCCGATACACTAAACCCTTTACTGTTAAAATCCTTGACCATAAGTACCGGGTTAAATGCCTCCGCATCGATTCCCATATCATCGATATATAATTCTTCGAAATGACCACACTCATAGCCGTGATCAGACACAAGGATTATTCTGGTATTATCCCATACCCCATTAGATCGTAAATAATCGAACCATTCTGCCAGACAAAGATATGATGCCATATTCGTATGATATACACCTAACCTTATGTAACCATTAAGATTTAATCTTCTTCCGTTTATCTCCATACTGTCATTGTTATTGTCATATAAAGTGTTATCGACTTTTTGGGATATTATGTAATCCGGCTTTTGCAGGATCATTGTACAATGAGGTACAGTATTATCTATCATGACAAAACAATCCTCATCCGAATCCATAACCATTGTACAAGCACTCATAGCTTCGAGAGATGTAAAGGCATCCATAAAAGACACATCCACACCCTGAGCAATTGATAAAGAACCTATGACCTTTTGTGGAAAAGTGTACTCTGAGGATTCTGCAACGGTTGTGCCCAAATTGTGATAATTACCATCATCGTATATCAATCCCTTAAACAATGGTGGCGATATTTTAAACAAGCTATAACAAATAAAATTTCTCTCTCTCAAAGCCTTCATTTGTTCAAAAGCAATCTCACCATGATCATTAAACAAACCGTTCGAATGGTAAGCATTAATCCCTCTGCTTTCAAAAATAGAAAGATCACCTATTTCACTATAATTTGCATATGGAGGATCAATAGTAGTTGCATTGTATCCTTCATTCAAGAAAATAGTTGGGAGTAATAACAACGCCTCATTATGTTTGTCTTTAAGCAACAGATCATCTCTTTCATTCATTTTTTCAACTGTATATTCATATCCGCCATATAAAGCTGGCGAACCAAAATTAGTAGCAATTCCATGCGATATAGTGTTGGGATAATATGTGAATCCATCATACTTTTTATACAATTCACTTTTCTCATTAAATATGTATGGTACAAGGGCGCCTACTGCACGGTCCATCATAAGGATTACAACATTTTTCCCTGTCCTGCTCAACTGAATCTGAGGTAATTCTATATGATTTGTATCGCTTACATACCTTTTATAGCATTCCTCTGTATTATGAGCATTCATCGCACTCATAGCACATATGCTCACTAACCCGACAGTTACAAGAAACGTTGGTAATTTGGGGAAATACCTTATGAGCAAAAACGAAATCACAACAATGACCACTGCAGCTACTGAAGAAATTAGCTTGAGTTCCGAATCAGGCCTCAACCAATAATCAAATACAAATCCAGTTGTCATCATGCCTTTTTTATCAATTCCAAAGCACATGTAATCAACAGTGGCTATGATTGCAATACTAAACACTATGAAGGAAAATGCAGTCCTTACTGCAGAAGAACTAAGTACAAAGTATATCCCTAACCAAATTACAAAAATCCCAAAGGACATCAATACAGAGTGAAACAAATAATGCAACGGATTAAGCGGATGCGCTATGCTTATAAAATCCTCCGGACATGATGCTATCACTCCTGAAGGAATAAGTAAGCCCACCAATACCATCAAGTACGAGGAACTCACCCAGAACAATCCTATACAGCTGTTTTTATTCTTTGCTTTTTTATCAACCCAACGTATATTGCCTGTGAAATGACAAATCAACGGAACAACCATAACACCGCATATAGTCAACAAAAATGCCATCAGTTCCGACTCAATCTTACTCCAGAATGATATGCACAATATTATTAAAACGCATCCTGATAAAGCACATACTGCTTTAAAGACCAGAATTGGAATACTAAGTTTAACAAGTGCATTCTTCACCAGCGCGAAAACATTATTGAATGTCCAGTAGAATACGAGTCCGGAAGGAGAATCATATAGCAAGACCAGGAATATCGCAGCTGACAGATAAAGCACTATCTTGTCCTTAAACGGCTGTCCCTTTGTATATATCTCAGATGATATGATATTGATCACCGTCATCAGGATAGGAAGCAGATTTATGCTTATTGAGCCTACCGCAATCAACCCGTCAGGTTTTGCCAGATCTGATATTGGCCCCATGCTCTGTCCGTCAAGAAGAGCAAGATGTGACAGGAAGTTATATGCTGCTATGAAGAAGGGAATCTGAAGCACAAGCGATATGATACTCTTCATCGAAGACAGAGGGCTGTAACTCTGCTGTCTGTAATATGTCTGGAGCATCATGACCTTCTCGTCACCCTTGAAGGTCTTTTTGATATGATCCATTACAGGTCTCAATCTGTTTTCCGTGTCTCTTGATTCCTGCTGAATGACGTCTGCTCTTCTGTACAGAGGCAGGACAAGAAGATTGATGGCAAGGCTCATTATTACAAGATTTACAGCTGGATTAGGCACGATATCGTGACTGATCGAGAAGATCAGTTCGAAAATTAGCTCTAATGGCTTGATCAGGATCGTGTAAAGTATTGTGCCCATCAGTATTCTCCTAAGTATTCCCAGTTGTTTCTGTCAAAGATATTGTCGTGAACCGAATACCATGAACCGGGTTCGAATCTGTATCCGTTATTCTGCTGAACTCTCCAGTTGTTAGACAGCAATATCTTCTGAGGTCCGGCGTTCTTGGGATCACTCATTATCGGATTGCCGGTAAAAGGATTGACCGGATCTTCTATCAGTCCCTCCGTTGCAATAGTGGGCACATCTGCATTAGTCATGAACTCGTCAGATGTGTTGTAACCATGACTGTCAAAATCCTTCACCATCAGAAGCGGGTTGACTTCCTCGGCATCGATTCCGAGATCTTCAAATACCAGACGTCCGTTCTGAACAACCAGTCTTCCGTGATCTGAAACGATTATGATCCTCGTATTGTCCCACGCCCCGTTTGCCTTGAGATAGTCAAACCACTCGCCCAGTTTCTCCATCGCTTTGACAGTAACCTGATAATGCGAGATATGTTCGTAGATATCCATGTGAAGAGTGTTGCCGTCAACTGTATATCTTTCCCAATACTCATTGAAGAATTCAGAGTTATCCACATCATCGGATATCGTCATATCCGGAAGCTGGAACTCCATCGGACTGTGCATGGCTTTGTTGTCCATAAGGAGGATGCTGCCTTTATCATCATCGTTAAACCCTGTCAGATCATCCATCTGATCCAGCACATCGTAACTCGTAATAAAATCGGGATTCACACCGCTCGTCTGAGTGCTGCTGATGATCGACTGCGGGAAGTGGAAAACACCATGTTCCGTAGATATGCTTGTATGATCCAGCGCATGATAATTTCCGCCCTCATAGATCTGATCCTGAAGCGCTGTCGGAGCTATCCTCAGCAGACTGTACAGGAAGAAATTCCTGCATCGTGTAATATCGCGCTGTTCCGAGATCTCCTTCATGCTCGGGCTGAGAAAATCTTCCGCGATATATGCATTTACATTCTCATACTGATCGAAAATATCAGTCTGCGGTATCGAACTGTAATTAACGTATGGCATATCTATCGCGGTTACATCATATCCCGCACGGCTGAACAGGACCGGCATTACCAGAAGTGACTCATTATGCTTATCCTTGAGCAGCATATCATCACGGCTGTTCATCGCCTCAGGAGTATATTCGTACCCGCCAAAGAGCGCCGGAGCACCAAAGTTCGTATGTGAACCGTAAGACATCGTATTCGGGTAATATGTAAAACCGTCGAACTTATCCACCAGTTCCGGATATTCGTTAAAAACATACGGGATATAATCACCGATCG
This sequence comes from Ruminococcaceae bacterium YRB3002, assembly GCA_900099715.1. Lineage (GTDB taxonomy): Bacteria > Bacillota > Clostridia > Saccharofermentanales > Saccharofermentanaceae > Saccharofermentans. The sequence continues at coordinate 7,032 of FMTG01000029.1, forward strand.
CCCTGTCCATCATCAGCACCACAACATTCTTCCCTGCTGTACTGAATTCTATCTCGGGCGTGTCTTTTTTGATGTCGAGTGCAAGAACCTGCCTGTACCCGTCACTTACCTTTATCGTATTGGAGACTCCCATTCCAAATACGGCGATAAGTCCGGCAAGCACCAGATACATCATCACCCGCGGGAGGATCTTACGCAGGAAAGCAAAAAGGACGCAGGCCAGGATAACAGTTCCCGTCGTAAGAAGTATCAGTTCCGTCTCGTATGAGATCGAGTATTCAAAGACCAGTTCGGGGGTGACGATACCCATATCGGCTCCGTATGCGAAGTAGTTTACGGATGCACCTATTGCCACGATAAACACGGCGTAAGAGAAAACGATCTTGCCGTGATCCGAGCTGAGGAGATAGTACACACCAATCCACAGCACAAAGGTTCCGGCCGCGATACACAGTGTGTACCAGGTATAGCTGTTGGGATCGTTCATCAGTGTCAGATGAATGAACTCTTCAGGAGAGGATGATATTACCGAGGACGGTATCAGAAATCCTGTCAGCAGTGCCAGATAGGAAGCAGACGCGATATAGATGATCCCGTCCACCCTATTCAGATCACGAAGCCTGATCTTTTGGCTGCCGCTGTCCTTCTTTGGCGGAATGATCTTGTAGAAGATATTCTTAACAAGTGAGAATGCGTTATTTAGTGTCCAGTAGAATACAAGACCGGACGGAGAATTATAGAGCAGCACAAGAAATACGAGCGCAGTGAGATAAAGCGTAATCTTATCCTTGAAAGGCTGCCCCTTCGTATATATCTCCGAAGATATGATATTGACGGCCGTCATGATTACGGGAAGCAGATTAATCGATACAGCACCAATGGTGATAAGACCGTCCGGCTTTGACAGATCCGCGACAGGTCCCATACTCTGGCCGCTGAGCAGTTGGAGATCCGACAGGAACCTGTATGCTGCAATAAAGAACGGGATCTGCAGGAAGATAGACAGCACGCTCTTGAGCGACGACAGCGGGCTGTAGTTATTTATCCTGTAGTATGTCTGGAGCATGAGTACTTTCTCATCGCCCCTGAAGCATTTTTTTATGTGATCGATGACCGGCCTCAGCTCGTTCTCCCTGTTGCGTGTCTCCATCTGGATCCTGTCTGCACGTCTGTAGAGCGGAAGCACAAGCAGGTTTACGGCAATGCTCATGATAACGAGATTGACAGCAGGAGCGGGAATGATCTTGTAGCTGAACGCGAAGATCAGCTCGAACAGCAGTTCGAGCGGACTTATGATGATCGTGTACAGTATATCGGGAATGCTCATTATGCCTGCTCTGCCACAGCTGGTGCGTTCAGCTTAGCCGTTATGTAATCCGCCATGCGCGAAGCACCTTCACCGATATTCACCCAGGTCTCCTGTCTGACCTTCTCCCTGCCTCTTGCATATTCGGGATCATCGATACACGAATCGATCAGCGCCTTAATGTCTCCCAGGCTTTCCTCCGTCAGTTTACTGCCGATACCCGGAAGCATCCTGATCCTCCAGGGAAGATCATCGAGCCAGTAGTAATCGTAGCAATCCGGTGTGAAGGAAATATCTGCATAGATGATCGGCTTATCAAATACGAGAGCATAATCAAGGATAACGCCCGAGAAATCAGAGATAAGTATATCCGCCTTGCACAGCACATCGAAATTATCGCTGCTTCGATCCCAGTGCAGATGCTCATTCTCAGGGAACTTTGCCATGATCTCTTCCATCATCGGAATCTCAGATACAAAACTCTGGGGATGAGGTCTGACGATTATGTCATAGTCAGTACCCGTCAGCGCTTCCAGCACCCTTGTCCCATACTTATTGAAAATGCTGTTGGGACCCCATGACGGAGCCAGCAGGACAGTCTTCCTGTCGCCGTGCTCCACTTCGGTCCTGTCAAGCCGCGCTTTCAGCTCATCCATATAAGGGATTCCCGTAAGCACGGCATCCTTCTGTTTTGTCTTCAGCTTATTCTCAAGGAATCTGACCTGATCCAGCTGATACTGTCCCGACAGCAGGATCGCATCGAAAAAAGTAATGCCGAACATCCTGTAGGATGCCGGATCATATGCCCCGTGGAGAATGTGGATGTAGTAATCGGCGAATTTCGATCTCTTCCACTGATATACATCCAGACCTGGGGTAGTGGATAACACTACTGCCGCATTGACGATATTGAGTTTTGCATATGCCTTATTGCCTGTCCCGATGAATTCACATTTGAGATGCTCCAGCCCGGAATCAAATGCCGGATCATCCTGGGACATCGTCCAGTAAACGATATCAACTCCTCTTTTATCAAGTTCCCGACAGACCGGAGCAAATACCTGCCAGTATCGCCTCTCCTCTGCAAATATAAGAAAAGGGATCTTATTCTTGTTTGTTTTGTCAACTTTTCCTCTTGTTATAACGAACTTGATCTTTACCCATAGCACTTTCACGAAATAAAGGAGAAAACCCAATATGCCAATCAGGACCGTGAACAACATACTCCCGGTCCCGGGATCTATATAAAGCACCATTAGCTCTGCCATACTCTGTTCAGCCTCCGGAATCAGTCGTCAAAAACAAATTCTCTATCTTCGACTGTATCCTCAAAGGCATCCTCAAGATAGTCGTCGATGTATTTATCAATGTAGTCTTCCAGGTCATCAATATCGCTGATATCACGTGAACTGCGAGAATTGTGTGTCCTGTATTCAGCCTCATATCTCTCGACGGGCTTTGTGCTGCCATTGTGTCCCTGTTCGGTATTCCCGGAAACTATTCCTGCGATCAGCATCATGAAAATGAAGAACATATAGATGAGGATTGCTATGACATTAGCAACGACGACAGCAATAGATACAAGTCCGGATATGGCGGAGATCACTATACCGGCAACACCCATAGGATTGACACCGTCACCCTTCTTCTTCAATCTTACGACACCGCCGATAGACAGACCGAGTGCTACCAGCCACATACTTCCGCAAGTAAGCAGTGAAACGATCGAAGTGATCAGTCCTGCGATACACAACCCGTCATTATTGTCCTGACATGTCCTCTTGACCCTGTTCTCGTTTTCCATGGTAATAATCTCCTGTGCGTTTATTAGAAGTAATAAGAACAAATCGATTATAGCACCATTTGACATGTGACGCCAATGTAAGTATAATTTTTCTGTTATATAAATATAGGGAGGCGACCATCATGGACAGAATCGTTACCGTTGAGACACGCGATCTCGAGAAGTCTTTGGCAGAAGGCGGCTGCGGCGAGTGCCAGACATCCTGCCAGTCAGCATGCAAGACATCATGCGGCGTAGCTAATCAGGCTTGTGAGAAGACAGAAGAGTAATCTTAAGAAGTATTAACCGGAGGCTGTCTCGTTAAGAGGCAGCCTAATTTTTTGGAGATAATATGATACACTGCTACCGTTTTGACGACCTTAACATCGTGCTCGATACATATTCAGGATCCATCCACATGGTAGATCCTGTGGCTTTCGACATCATTCAGATGTATGAAGATACCCCCAGAGATGAGATCGTAACCCGCATCATGGCGAAATTCGGTGACCAGCCGGACGTAACGCCCGAAGACGTGAACAAGTGTATCGATGACGTCGAAGCCCTTAAAGCATCGGGCAAGTTATGGGCACCCGACAAATATGAGAACGTGGCGCTGAACTTCAACAAAAGGCGTGTTCAGATCAAGGCACTCTGTCTTCATGTGGCGCACACATGCAACCTTAACTGCTCGTACTGCTTCGCAAGCCAGGGCAAATATCATGGCAAGCGTGGCCTGATGAGTCTGGAGGTCGGCCGTCAGGCAATTGATTTCCTGATCGCCAATTCGGGCTATCACAGGAACCTCGATATTGATTTCTTCGGCGGCGAACCGCTGATGAACTGGGATGTCGTGAAAGCCCTTGTCGCCTACGGCAGAGAGCAGGAGAAGATACATAACAAGAACATCAGGTTTACCCTCACTACCAATGGCGTCCTGCTGGACGATGAAGTGACGGAATTCTGCAACAGGGAGATGCATAATGTTGTCCTGAGCCTCGACGGAAGAAAGGAAGTACATGACCGTTTTCGCGTTGATGTAAAGGGCAACGGATCGTATGACAGGATCGTGCCGAATTTTAAGAGTTTTGTGGCGAAACGCGGCGATAAGTCATACTATATGCGCGGCACATATACACACTACAACACGGACTTCCTGAACGACATCCTCCACATGGCTGACATGGGATTCACAGAGCTGTCCATGGAACCTGTTGTTACTGATCCCGCTGAACCTTCGGCATTGACTTCTGACGACCTTCCCGTCCTTTTTGAACAGTATGAGGAGCTTGCCCGTGAGATGATCAGGAGACATAAGGAAGGCAGAGGATTTACTTTCTACCACTACATGCTCGACCTCACATGCGGTCCCTGCATCTACAAGCGCGTTGCCGGATGCGGTTCAGGCACGGAATACCTGGCCGTCACACCATGGGGCGACCTCTATCCCTGTCACCAGTTCGTAGGCGATGAGAAATACAAGATGGGCGATATCTGGACCGGCGTCACCAACACCGCTATGCGCGAGAAGTTCGCTTCGTGCAGCGCCTATTCCCGTCCCGAATGCAAAGACTGCTGGGCAAAGCTCTACTGTTCCGGCGGCTGCGCTGCCAATTCCTATCACGCCACCGGCGATATCAACGGTGTTTACGAATACGGCTGCGAGCTGTTCAGAAAGAGGATCGAGTGCGCCATAGCCGTGAAGCTCAAGACGATGGAAAACCAATAATTGACCTTTTATCCAGTAGCCTCATTTAACTTGAAGAAAGATATTGACAAGAACAGTTACTACCTATAATTTTCTTACAGCAAAATAGGCAATGTGTGAGTTACACTAATTAAATCAGGAGAATAACAGCAATGCGCAATATAAATATCAGATATGTAGTTATTTCTTCTTTAGTGGCACTCCTATGTGGCGGCAACATGTACGTATATGGCAATGCTTGGATTCCCACATTATTGAGTATTGCTTGCGTTTTTTTGTTTTCATTATGCTTTGTCATGCTATTAACCCTTTTCATACCTGACAAATTCAGGTTGTTCAACGAATATGAGAAAAAGAAATCTGGTCTAGTAAAGTACTTTGCGATTTATTTTGTTGCTTGGTTGCCTTTTTTGATCATTAAGTATCCCGGTGCAGTTCAGCCAGATACTTGGCAGATGATTCTTCAGTATACGACCAATCGTCTTAATGATTGGCAGTCTGTTTTTTATTCGTTGTATATCAACTGGTTTATTCTTGCTGGTAAATCTTTGGGCAGTGCAAGCGCGGGTCTATTTGCATTTGTTCTGGTTCAACACCTTGTTAATAGTTTTGCTTTTGCCTATGCAACAGCATTCATTGATAAGCTAAATACCCGCTCATTTGTTAGAATTGCTGTAATCGTTATATCTTTGCTCAATCCATATGTAATCGGATATACAGGAACCGCTATCAAGGATGTTCCATACTCTTCTTGTGTATTACTGTTAATCATTTTGCTTGCAGAGCATAGTCTTGATCCGGAAGTATTCAAAATAAATATACCCAAGGCAATTCTTCTTGTCATGGTCTGCTGTTGTATATGCTTCATAAGAAATAATGGAATTTACGTGATATTGATTTGCGTACTATTGGCAATACCAGCATTAATCAGAAACAAAGACCATGTAAGGCTAGTCACTCTTCTCGTTGCTGGAATGGTAATCTACCTTCTTGGAAACTATTGCATATTTAGCATATGCAATGTATATGTTCGTCCTACAGGGTACGGAGAGGCTCTGTCGATTCCCTTTCAACAGACGGCACGTTATGTCCGTGATTATGAGGAAGATGTAACTGAAGAAGAACGGGAGATTATTGATCAGCAGTTAGTTTTTGACACTCTAAAAGAACGTTATGATCCGCGCATATCTGATCCGGTGAAAGTTAATTATAGAGGAGATAAATCGAATCTGTCCGAGTATTTTGGTGTTTGGTTAAAACAATTCTTGCGCCATCCAATATGCTATATTGAAGCAACTGTTGAACAGAACTGCTCGCTGTTTATTCCAACATTATCCTCAACTAATACTGCTTTCTGGAAAAATGGATCAACTGGATACGAATTAAATGTCTGCCTTACGGGCGGAGGTTCGTTCGTTGAAAGCAGCTCACTATATTACCCTCCAGAACTTGAGGATGCAAAAGATGTTGTAATCCAGATATGTTGTGCACTGCTTGCAACACCAATAGTTTCCGCTTTTTGGAACATTGCAATAGATACCATAATACTCGTTGTTATCTTTATGCTATCCATCATTAAGAGACGCCCCGAGAAGCTATATTACCTTGCTCCCATGTTATCAACTTTGTTGATTACCATAGCAGGACCTGTTATATATGGACATCCGAGATATATGTTCCCGGTTGTGTTTGCTATTCCATTTGTCATTGTATATGAATTGTATATCAATTCACACCCAAAGAATGCATAGTATCACTCCAGCTCGAAAGCACCCGTATAGAGCCTGTAATACGTGCCCTTCTCAGCGATGAGCTGATCGTGTGAACCACGCTCGATTATCTTTCCGTGATCGAGCACCATGATAACATCAGAATTCTTAACAGTAGACAGTCTGTGGGCAATGACGAATACAGTCCTGCCCTCCATGAGCTTATCCATACCGCGTGCCACGATAGCCTCTGTTCTCGTATCGATGGAAGATGTAGCTTCGTCGAGGATCATTACCGGCGGATCTGCAACTGCCGCCCTTTTGATTGATGCAAAACTATCGAACCACTGTTTTCCCTTAACAATTACGCCATTATGTATTATGCTTAATTGAACTTATATAGCGTTGATCAGATACCAAGCGTTGAAACCATGAAAGAAAAAGACACAAGCGTTGAATTACTTCGAGTTATAGCTATGATAATTGTGGTTGGGTGCCATACCAATTCTGAAATCTGTTCTGCGATTGGATACACACCGTCCAGCATAGTTATTGCGTGTTTGGCCGGAGATGGTGTAGCAGTTTTCTGGATGATCATGGGTTTTTTCCTTTTTGATTCAGATTATAAAAAAGCCCTGACTCGCACCTGTAAGAGAATCATATTCCCCATGATTTTGTATTCTATGCTCATGTTCTTATTAGGAGATTTTCTGAGTGGAAACACTTGTTCCTTAGCATTGTGGGGCAATCATTCACTTGATGATTTTATTGACTTGGTTTTTAACGGAATATTGCTTTGGAGACCAACAGCTCCATACACTGCACAATTTTGGTATATGTACAGTTACATCATAATTATTCTCTTCTTCCCTGCACTCAAAGGTGTTGTTTCGTTCGTAAAGAACAAACAGCAACAATTGATCATGTTTTTTGTTATTTTTGTCATTTTTCTCATCAATGACATAGTAATGAACGAGTTTGTGGGTTTTTCACACGCGCCGTTTAATGGAGCCTTTGGAGGTGCATTGATTGTTTTAATAGGATACGTCGTGTATTCGAATAAAGAAGTGTTTGAAGGTAAGTTGTTGTATGGAATCGTTGGATTAGTCGCCTTCTTTTTGATCAATCTATTCAGATCCTACATACAGTGGAAAGCTATTGAACAGTATCAGTCTACCTATTATTTAATGTGGTTTACAGCATACGGCATACTTGCTGCCGGATCTCTTGTCATATTTGCTTATGGCTTACGAAATATAATCAACAACAAACTTATAAAAGCCATCATCCATCATGGTGGTAAACTGTCTTTTAGTGTTTACTTTGTTCATGTGATCGTAATCGCGAGATTAAGGAATGCCGGAATAATCGACAGATATTTATTATCACTGATAAATGATAATTCACCAACACTCTACATTCATATCAGAATGACTGCTTTGGTGCTTGCATGTTCTTTAATCATTGCGGAGCTATATTATTGGCTCAAAAAAGGTATATTTCATATTTTTAAACACAAAACCAATGCGACCTAATCAGATCGCGTTATTGTGTTTAAACAACGGGAATACTCGTATGTTAATCATTATGCCCTATTCTAACTCAAACGCTCCCGTATACAGCCTGTAATACGTGCCCTTCTCAGCGATGAGCTGATCGTGTGAACCACGCTCGATTATCTTTCCGTGATCGAGCACCATGATAACATCAGAGTTCTTAACAGTGGACAGCCTATGGGCGATGACAAACACCGTACGTCCTTCCATCAGCTTATCCATACCGCGGGCAACGATCGCCTCGGTCCTTGTATCGATGGATGATGTAGCTTCATCAAGGATCATTACGGGGGGATCAGCCACGGCCGCCCTTGCGATCGCTATGAGCTGCCTCTGGCCCTGTGACAGGTTGGCGCCGTTGTTGTCCAGCATAGTGTTATAGCCTTCGGGGAGACGCTCTATGAAGCCGTCCGCGCCTGCCAGTTTGGCTGCTTCGATACACTCCTCGTCAGAGGCATCGAGCTTGCCGTATCTTATGTTGTCCATAACTGTTCCGGTAAACAGATTCGTCTCCTGAAGAACGAGACCCAGTGACTGGCGCAGATCCTTCTTAACTATCTTGTTCACGTTGATGCCATCATATCTTATCTTGCCGTCTTCTATGTCGTAGAAGCGGTTGATAAGATTCGTGATGGTCGTCTTGCCTGCACCGGTGGCACCGACGAACGCCACTTTCTGGCCGGGTTTGGCGAACAGGGATATGTCTGTAAGTACCTGCTTGCCGGGGACATACGAGAAGTCCACCATATCCATTACAACGTCGCCCTTGAGCTCCTGATATGTAATGGTGCCTTCAGCCTTGTGCGGATGCTTCCATGCCCATTTGCCGGTGTGATGGTCAACTTCTGTGATGTTGCCTTCACTGTCTATCTCTGCATTGACGAGAGTAACGTATCCGTCGTCAGTCTCAGGCTCAGTATCCATGAGATTGAATATCCTTCCGGCACCTGCAGCCGCCATTACGATGGCATTCATCTGCATCGTCAGCTGATTGAGGTTTGCCATGAACTTCTTGGACATATTCAGGAACGTAGCCACGATACTTACTTCAAAAACGATGCCTGACAGTGACAGGTTCGGCACCTTGTAATAGACGAGGATACCGCCGACAACCGCTATGAGAACGTACATGATGTTGCCCACGTTGTTGATGATAGGACCGAGGATATTCGCATATGCATTTGCCTTTGTGGCATCCGAGCAGAGCTCTTCATTGAGTTTGTCAAAAGCTTCGTTAGCTTCGTCCTCGTGGTTAAATACCTTCACTACTTTCTGGCCGTTCATCATCTCCTGAACGTAGCCTTCAGTGGCTGCGACGGAATTCTGCTGCCGCACGAAATACTTGGAGGATCCTGCACCGACTCTGCCCGTAATGAGTGTCATTATCACGATACCCGCGACGATGACGAGAGTCATCCATACACTGAAGTAGAGCATTTCGACGAATACGATGACAACGGCAAGGCCGGCCTGAAGTACCGTCGGGATTACCTGCGATACAAGCTGTCTCAAGGTGTCGATATCGTTTGTGAAGTGGCTCATGATAAAGCCGTGCTTATTCGTATCGAAATAACTGATCGGAAGCCTCTGCATCCTGCCGAACATCTCACGTCTCATGTAGTCCAGGAATCTCTGCGTCATGAATGCCAGCATCTGTGCCTGCACGGTGCTCAGTATTATACCGATCACGTAGAGAACGATGAGCAGGATAATATATGGCATTATGTGCTCTTTGGCACCCATCCAGTCGCCGGTCTGGAACCACTCATCTATAAGCTTATAGACTTTCTGCATGATGAGGGGCTGAAGGTCATTCGGAAGTGCGGCAAGGATTATCACGATATACACGACCGGCATCAGCTTCGGGAAACACTTGTAGTATTCCTTCATGGAACGCTTAAGGCTTCCCATCGAATCCTTCATATCGGAGAAAGAGGCGGCTCCCCTTCTTCTGTTATCACTCATCGTCATCGCCTCCCTTCACCTGCTGCTCATAGATTTCCTGATAGATCTCAGACGTCTTCATGAGCTCATCGTGAGTTCCGCTGTCAACGATGCGGCCGTTATCGAGTATCACTATGAGATCGGCATCCTGGACTGATGCGATCCTCTGCGCGATTATTATCTTTGTAGTCTCGGGAATATATTCCCTGAAGCCTTTACGGATGAGGGAATCCGTCCTCGTGTCGACTGCCGATGTGGAGTCGTCCAGGATAAGTATCTTCGGGTTTTTGAGAAGTGCCCTGGCTATACAGAGCCTCTGCTTCTGGCCTCCCGATACGTTGGTTCCCCCCTGCTCGATCCTGGAATCGTAACCGTCAGGGAATGACAGGATAAACTCCTCAGCCTGTGCCAGTCTGGCGGCATTATGTATCTCCTCATCAGTAGCCTCTTTGTTGCCCCACATAAGGTTTTCCTTTATCGTTCCCGAGAAGAGCACGTTCTTCTGAAGGACTACCGATACGGCGTCTCTCAGCGCCGTAATATCGTAATTTCTTACGTCGATACCTCCGACCTTCACGGCTCCCTCCGAGACATCGTACAGTCTCGGTATGAGCTGGATCAGTGACGTCTTGCCGGAACCCGTACCGCCCAGAATACCTACTGTCATACCCGAACTGATATGGAGATCTATTCCCGTCAGCGCATTGCGGTTTGCATCTGAAGAATAGCTGAACGACACGTTCTCGAAATCGATGCTTCCGTCGGGGATCTCCATAACGGGTTCTTCGGGATTCTGTATGCCGGGAACCTCATCGAGCACCTCAACGATCCTCTTTACGGACTCCACTGACATGGTCAGCATTATGTATATCAGTGACAGCATCATGAGAGACATCAGTATCATCATTCCGTAAGTCAGAAGAGCCGATACCTGGCCGATGTTGACTGATTCGCCGTAAGTGCTGATGATCGTCTTGGAGCCGACCCACAGAAGGAATACGGAATTGAAGTAGATGCACAGCTGCATTATCGGCATATTCAGACCGACGATACGCTCCGCAGTCGTAAAATCCTTGCGGATATCATCGGATGCCGCATTGAACTTTGCTTTCTCGAATTCCTCCCTGGCAAATCCCTTTACTACCCTGATGCCGCGCACATCTTCCTCAACAGCCTCATTGAGTTTGTCGTATTTCTTGAACACCGCGCGAAAGGCAGGAAGTGCAAACTTTCCGATGAGCAGGAATCCCACCACGAGAACCGGTATCACGATAACGAAAGTAACCGCCAGCTTGCCGCCCATGGTGAATGCGGATATGATCGTGAGGACCAGCATGAGAGGAGCTCTTATGGCAGTCCTTATTACCATCATGTAAGAGTTCTGCACGTTGGTAACATCAGTGGTCATTCTCGTAACGAGAGATGACGTGGAGAACTTGTCGATATTGCCGAAAGAAAAGTCCTGAACCCTTCTGAACATGGCCTGCCTGAGGTTCTTGGCAAATCCGGCCGATGCCCTGGAACAGGCGATCCCGGCCACTGATCCGCACATAAGAGACAGTACCGCAAAAAGCACCATTGCGACTCCGAATTTAACGACCAGACTTATATCGGCGCCTTCCTGAATGACATCTACCAGGTTGGACGTTATCCTCGGTATGACAACCTCGAGCGCGACCTCGCCCATGATAAAAACAAGAGTAACTGCGGTGGAAACCCTGTACCCTTTTGTGTATCTTGCAAGTTTGGAAATGTTTCCCATTCTCTTATACTGTCCTGACAGGTATCAGCCGACGATAACCCTGTTCTTTCCTTCCTTCTTAGCTTTATAGAGCGCAGCATCAACGCGTCCGCAGAAAGTATCCACATTCTCTCCCCTGACGGCTCTGGCGACACCTATGCTTATTGTCTGACATCCCGCCTGGGGGAAGGATGTCTTCTCGAATTCTGATCTCATGACTTCCGCTATCTCTGCTGCAGCATTGAGCGAAGTTGACGGAAGCAGGACCATAAATTCCTCGCCTCCCCATCGCCCGCAGCAGGGAACACCGTCCGGAAGTCCCCTGTAGTATTTCTCGTTTGCATCCGGCTTGCGGACAAAAGCACCCGGAGCACGTTTGCTCACTATGCTCTTCATCATAGCAGCAAGACCCTTGATAACATTATCTCCCTCATTATGGCCGCAGTAGTCGTTAACGGCTTTGAAGTTATCGATATCGATCATTATAAGTGAAGGCAGCTTATTATCGTCACGTGACGATACTGCTCTCATGACCTCGATTGATATCCTTCTCTGTATCTCTCCTCTGTTGAACAGAGTACTGAGGCCGTCGGTAATAGCCATTATCGACAGGAGCGCATTAGCCTCCTCAAGTTCCATTGTTGCCTTGTCGAGGAAATTCGCCAGTCTGTTGACCATCGACATCTCACCCTTGAGCTTGTTGGAATCCGCCATTACAAACTCTCTGGAAGGATCCTGTACCGCATCACCTTCGCGCATGGTCACCACGACCATGGTTACATTATGCTGATCGATGGTCCTGTCAGTCCTTACGAATTCACCTGCAGTATAGAAACCTGTCGTTGGCGCTATGGATGCAAAAGGTCTGGTCTCAACTGAATCCCCGTTCCAGAAGATCTTACGTGTGGCACACGAGAAGATCTGAATAGACTGGGGGGCAAATTCCTGTACTTTTATGCCATACTCATTTATCTTCCTGAGAATGGTCCACGGATCTCCATATGCAAGATTTGCCTGCACCCCTTCCTTTACATCTGCCGTCATATTGAGGGATCCGTCGGGATTGCATGATACCGGGGCACGGAGGATACCTACTCCGTTCATATCCAGTATCAGCGGGAATCCCAGTGAATTGGTCAGGAAATTCTCATCGTTCTTTATATCCAGATAGTTGCAGTAAGCATCGTATGCAGGTTTTCCGTCAAGCTCATAGAGAACATTCTTATCCGATCTTGTTACCTTCATCTTATGACCTAACGGATTCCATCCGCCGATATAAAATGCATCGGCACTGAGTTCACTGCCGCCGTACAGGATCACGACGATCGATTTGCCGGTCACATCTCCCACTTTGGAGAAAACAACGACGTCCTCCATATCCATAAACGGATTGAGGGCTGCACCTCCGAATACAGCCACGTCATCTCTGAGCTTCGACAGGTTGTCACAAAGCGTTGTAACAGACATCCCCTCTATGGTCAGGAGAAATTCCACCGCCTTGATATTGGGATTGTTGTTGACCATATCAACGATCTGTCTTGTGAACCTCTCCTCCGTATCATCGGTAAACTGGTACTGATGTATCTGGATGGTCGTATCAGCCGCCTCGGTAACAGTAGCCACAACGGTGATCGCTGCCTCGGACAGTTCCCCGTTCAGGATATTGCCGTTGGAACTCGCACCAACATAAAGCGCTCTCGGGATAGTGGATGATATCATCTGGAGAACAGAACCGAGTTCCGGCTCATCCGTTCTCAGCGTATATACATGAAACAACACATTGGAAGCGTTGTTGGCATTACACCATTTCTTGAGTTCATTGAGGTCTTTCTTGAATGACTTGCTGTCTTTGTATGCATACTCAAATATCTTCATGCGCCGCCTCCTTCCAGCTTCTTGCGCCTGGCTTCTTCTATCACTCTGTGAAGCAGCAGTTTGGACTCCGCTTCCTCCTTCGTGCTTCTTGCAATATCTGCGATTACATCTCCCCAGTTATCGATAAACAGTCTGAGGAGTATCCTTATCTTCGACTGCGAACTCTTGCGGAGCGTGTGCATCTGTCTGAGCATCGCCTTCACACCGGAAAGCCCGCACTGTGACAGCATACTGATGTTGGTCACACCGGACGCCTCCAGCACGGCAAACAGTTCGTCGATAAACTTCTTCCTCTCCTCCTGATCCATCTCATCTATCCACTTTGTAAGCGTCTCATCGAAAACATCACTCGCCACAGAATTCTTAGGCACCGTGATGAATTCCTTGGAACTGATGCCCCAGCTCATCGGATCGTGCTGCATGATCCCGCGTTCACTGCTTGATACAACAACGGGTCTGGCCGTATCCGACAGAAGCCTTCCGATGATGGAATTCTCAGGTATATATCTCAGTATCTTGGGACCGATCTTCCTGAACCTGTCCGTGCGCATTATCGCATCGTTGAAGCCCGGTCCGTCAAAGTCATATATGGCACCGATCCTGTCCTGAATATCCGGAGTAGTGCAGTATGCCGAGAAAATAGCCATATGACCGCCTTTGGAATGACCTCCCATGTATATCCTGTCAGATCTTCCGCCCTGGACTTCCTTAAGGTATTCGACGGCAAGATCCTCGGATATGACCGTGGCATAGCTCATATAGAAATCTTCCTTCCAGCCGACTATCGTATCGTCTGTTCCCCTGTATGCGATGAAGACCTCTGAGGGAGAGATCCTTATGGTGATCGCTGAGAACTGGATCATGTCGATCTGGTTGATCTTATTGACGTAGGAACTGAGCTGGAGATTTCCGAACCTTACCGTCTCTGCCGCCTTCTTCAGAAGACCGGGTGCAAATCTGATAAATGACCTGTCAGATTCCAGCTGCTCTTCAGTGTGTATCTCGTAAAATCTCGAAGCGGCATCTCTCAGAGATATGGCACCCTTTACCGGTATGACTCCCTCGAAATCAACATACGAGATGCAGGCAAAGAGAAGTGCATCCGCTGCATTGACCGGATCGCGCTCGAAGGGCAGATCACCACGCCAGATAAGATAGTCTTCAAGGTTTGTCTTCTCGTTGTTTGCCATGCATTAATTATAATATGGAACGGGGAATTTGACAAAGATGATGTGATACAATAATGACAACGACCCACCGGAATCTATCACACTATGGAGGCTTCTTATGGCAGGATATGAGTTCATCGACAACAACGGCACATTCAGATTAAATGACCCCGATCTTCACAGTTACCTGTACTTTCCGGTATGCGGCCCTTCCGGCATGATGGGCTCGGTCACTCCCGATCTGGGAGGTGATCTTAAGTCCGGGCAGAATACTTTCGCGCTTGAGCCCGTATCGTCAGAGAACCTTCATAACAACAGGTCAACAAGAAATCTCTGGATCGTAACTGAAGACGGAAAGTTAATATCAGCCTGCGGCGCTTCCGCAGAACAGAACAGCCGCAAGTTCACTCCTTCCAGAGACAAAGTAACACTTACAGCCGGCCTTCTGTGGCACAATGTGGAGCGCAGCATCACAGGCACGGGATTAAGGACTTCAGCAACGACCTTTGTACCTGCCGATACAGACACAAAGGTGGAACTTACGAGATTTACGGTAACCAATGACGGTGATGCGGATATTACTTTCACAGCTACGGCTGCAGTACCGATATACGGCCGTTCTGCCGACAACATCAGAGACCACAGGAACGTCACTTCGATGCTCAACAGGATGACTGTTACGGAGCACGGTGTCGTGAACAACCCGACACTTACTTTCGATGAGAGAGGACATAAGAGGAATAAGGTCGTTTATGGTGTTTTCGCGGCGGCAGGAGACGGGACGAAGCCTGAGTCTTTCTGCACGATGGAAGAGGATTACATCGGTGAGGGCGGCGCTCTCGACAATCCGAGATTCCCTGTGACCGGAGTTCCCGCATCGAAGACAGGCGACAGGGCTGACGGCTTCGAGGCTATGGGTGCTGCCATGTTCGGAAAGGTCACCCTGAAGCCCGGTGAGAGCATCTCCTACATTGTGGCGATAGCCATTGCAGAGATCGGAAAACCTTCAGATACGGAAGAAGAGATCCTGTCCGAGGCTGGCGCGCTCGATAAGACGATATCTCCATATCTCAATGACGAAGCAGTCTCGGAGGCTCTGGAGGCGAATAAGAAATACTGGCTTGAACACAACAACATCAGGTTCCGTTCAGGCGATAAGGACTTCGACAACTGGATGTACTGGGTGGCTGTCCAGCCTATCCTGAGACGTATTTTCGGCTGCTCCTTCCTCCCTCATCACGACTACGGAAAGGGCGGCAGAGGATGGCGTGACCTGTGGCAGGACTGCCTGGCTCTGATCATCATGGATCCTTCCGATGTGAGACAGATGCTCATCGATAATTTCGGCGGTGTCAGGACAGACGGAACGAATGCGACGATAATCGGAAGCGGCAGAGGTGAATTCATCGCTGACCGTAACGGCATAACGAGAGTATGGATGGATCATGCCATGTGGCCCTTCATGACGATGGATCTCTACATCAGACAGACGGGCGATCTGTCCATCCTTGATGCTGTTGCACCCTACTTTATCGACAGGCAGATAATGAGGGGAACAGCCCTTAATGACGGCGTTTGTAACAGTGTTACGTCATCCGGGACCGTTCTGGAGCACCTGATCCTGCAGAACCTCACCGCTTTCTTCGATGTGGGTGAGAACGGCTCGATGAAGCTTAGAGGAGCTGACTGGAATGATGCTCTGGACATGGGTTCCCACCGCGGAGAGAGCGTCGCATTTACTGCAGCATACGCAGGCAATTACAGAAAACTGGCCCAGATCCTGAGGCAGTATAAAGAATCCACAGGCAAGGTCTCTGTATCAATGGCAGAGGAGCTTACAGGTCTGATCGGAACGGAAAGAGATCTGATGGCTTACTGCGAATCAGTTAAGAACGGATTCAGCGGCCGCCTGGCAGATTACGATATCGAGACCCTGGCAAATGATCTCGAGTCCAAGGCGGAAGACATCAGTGCCCACATCCAGTCAAAGGAGTGGTTCACCGATAAGGACGGATACTCCAGATTTAACGGTTATTATGACGATAACGGACGCCCTCTGGAGAGAAGTGACAGCAGCTGCAATATGATGCTCACAAGCGAAGTGTTTACAGTCATGTCAGGCATCGCCACTGACGGCCAGATCAGGGAGATCGTGAAGTCAGCCGATAAGTATCTCTACGATGCCTCACTCGGCGGGTATAAGCTCAATACTGATTTCCACGAGATCAAGACTGATATGGGAAGGATGTTCGGATTCGCTTACGGCCAGAAAGAGAACGGCGCAGTCTTCTGCCATATGGCCGTCATGTTCGGCAACGCCCTCTACACAAGAGGCTATGCAAAGGAAGGCTGGAAGGTCATCGGCTCCCTCTACCGCCACACTACCGACTTCGGTACATCACGTATATATCCCGGCGTTCCCGAGTACTGTGACCCTAAAGGACGTGGCGTCTATCACTATCTCACTGGCGCAGCCAGCTGGCTGATGCTCACGGTCCTGACTGAGATCTTCGGCGTCAAGGGAAGTTTCGGTGATATGAAGTTCGAGCCGCAGCTCATCGACGAACAGTTTGACGGGAACGGCACGGCAGGCGTGGATTTCATGTTCAACGGAAAGCCCGTAAGCCTGACATACAAAAAGACCGGAACCGACAATAACGTTCAGAAGATAACCGTTAACGGAACTGTTGTAAGCGAAGGCACAAATGTGCTTTCAGCAAATGATATCGGCGGGAATATCGAGATCGAACTTGGTTAATGAGGTGAGATGAACTCACTGTTCTTCAGGCGTATCAGACTTATCATCAGAGCCTACTGATCTGATGTTTTTAAAATCTGTGGAAGACATTACAGAGATCACCTTCTTCGCCTGACGGATCCTCAAGGTGTTATATACGCCCGTAACGGCAGCCACGATAAGCGTCACGCCGATGATTATCATCAGCATCTTCGGCGTCGCGAAAGGGTTCATAAAGATCAGTATAGCCAGTGCCACACCGATGACCGACATAATAAGTCCGATCCACCAGAGACCGCCGGAATGGCGGGCATATCCGATCGAGCTTACGATTCCGAATATACCGTAAATGCAGATTATCAGGCCGAACAGGATATTGAAGAACTGGACGAGCCAGTCAGGATTGACGATGAGCCAGATGCCGATACCGGCAAGTATTATCGACCCGATGAGCACAATGACCTCGAGTGATTCCTTGCTCTTGGACATCACGAATACAACGATCTCAATAACGGCGAACACCAGCATCACAATGCCGACGATCCTTGTCAGCATAAGCGCAGCGTCAACGGGCCACACGATAAGTACTATTCCGAGGACCAGCAGCACGACATCAAATATGATCTGAGTGACACCGTTATACTCCGATATCTTCGCCTGCCTGTTCTTTGCCCTTTCTTCCCGCCTGTCCTCTCTCCTGCTCATCCGACGATAACCTCTTCTTCTATCTCGTCAGAGGCAGGCACAACTGGTTCCGGATCAGCTGTAGGGGCACTGTCGGAAGGAGCACTTGCAGAAGTCTCTGCGGGTGCAGCCTCTGATGTCTGTGAAGCGCTGTCAGAAGGTGCGCTTGCTGATGTCTCTGCCGCAGCAGTAGGTGCTGCTGCAGTCGTTGCTGCTGCTTCCGTGGCAGGGGATGCATGAGTATCCGTCTCATAACCCGGGACGTTGCCGTTCGCATCTGCTACCAGAAGCTGAACAGTCCTTGTTACAGAACCTCTGTATGCATCACCGAATGTATAAGTTACGTCATAGACACCGGCAACGGAGCATGCCTTATCGACAGTGACCGTGGTGCCTGAAGAATTCTTTACAGTGATATTGAAGTTATCTACCGACACAGTCTGACCGAGGGAATTCATTCCTGCCAGTCCGGACTTAAGATTAACAACAGTTCCCACAGTAGTCCTTATCTCATCACCGCTCTTGAGCGAGATGGACGGATCGAGAAGCGTCGATGTGGACATGAATCCAAGGTTCATATCAACGTCACCATCGATACCCGGTACCACGCCGTGGAGATAACCGTACTGCCAGATGTGATATCTGTATGAGAACGTAGGAAGCTTGTCGCCGATCTTGAATGGCTCTGTACCGCTCATAAACCTGTTGAAATAAGCAGCAAGCCATACCTTGTACTTGGACGTAACCTCGGAAGCATAAGTGGATCCCAGTGCGTTATTCCAGTAACTCTGGCTCATATAGACCATGGGAGAATAGCCCTGACTGGCGATGGTATCGCAGAACGTGCAGAGAATGTCTCTCAGGGCCTTGCCCTTGATGTTCTTATGTCTCTCATTGCCGCTGACCTCATAGTCGATAGCAACAGGATATGTGATGTTCTTGCCCCTGATCAGATCGATAGTATAGGAAGCTTCCTCATATGCCTCAGCAACAGTGATGGCAGCGGAATAGAAATATACACCGACCTGTATGCCGGCCGCCGTAGCGCCGCTTACGTAAGTCTCGAACTTGCTGTCCTTATAGAGCTTGCCGCCGTTGCCGGAAGTACCGTAGTACCTTCCGCCGCATTTGATCATGACGAACTTGACGCCGTAGTCTCTTACCTTGACCCAGTCGATAGTCTTGTTGTAGCCGGATACGTCGATACCGATGACGTAGTTGTTAGCTGAATCAAAATGTGACGTCACACCGCTGCTGTTGGATGCGGCATTTGCCTCCGCAGACTGGTTGCCGGTATCCTGCGACATGCCTGAATTAGGTGCGCCCTCGTTGATATCCTGCCTGTCAATGATCCTTACGGGACCTGCCTCACCTGACAGCATCCTCGTGACCTGACGGTCTGTAAGATCCTTAGGGGCTGTATTTCTGATAGTCTCGGGATCGACTTCCTCGTCGTCCTCTTCTTCAGTGGTGTAAGAACCAAGGAATACTCCCCTGGCCTTGGCATCCTCGAGGAAAGTCTTGCTCCTGTCCTCTTCGTTCATGCCTTCATCATCTGACGTGATATCGTCAAAATCCTCATATGTTATAACGATGGAACTGGAATCGAATCCGCCGGCCTGATCGGGATCCACGCCCTGATCACGCACCTTGAGGCTCAATGCCGATACGGACATACATGACCCTGCGATAATCGAAGCACAAAGAATGAGGCTCACCCTTGCGGCACGCTCACCCTTCAGTGTTATCCTGTTTATAACCCTGTCAAACAGGGATGTATCGTTATTCTGTCTTTTCATATCTATATCTCTTTTTCCTGCCGGTAATCCCCGACGCTATTATAATGGCTGTCGCCTGTAATAAAGTCAAGGTTTTATGTTACATTCAGAAGTCTTTTACGAGTTATTTTGCCGCAGGGTATTCATTGCACAAGAGCCTTACAGGTTCTTCGTCCTCTTCTATCGCTGGGAACCGTCCGACCGGCGGATTGAACCTGTTGTCGGTATTGTCGTCATTGCACTGGCTCACCTCGCCGATAAGGACATCGCCTGTCCCCTTCTCCACCTCGAAATCATGGTACATCCTCTGCATGATGGTCATACTCTCACCGGGAGTCAGTCTCACCTGAGTTCCGGCCGGTACCGTAAACGTCCTCCCGTCCATATGAACGGTAACATCAGACATCGTGTCAATCTCCTCATCGGGCAGGGAATTATACACTCTTATGAGAAGGTTGCCCCCTCCCCTGTTAATTATGTCCTCCATCTTGTACCAGTGAAAATGATTGGGGGAATACTGTCCCTCCATAAGCATCAGCAGCTTCTCCGCATAGGGCTTCGGATACTGTCCGCTCATCTTCTGATTGCCGTTCCTGATCGTAATCAGGGAGAACCCTGTCTTCTCAAAATCGCCCAGGCCGTAGTCAGTAATATCCCAGCCCAGCATGTTGTCGCGTATCTCATCATACTCGTGGTCCTTGTCCTGCCACTCTGCCGGTGTAAACGACGCGAAAGGCGGCAGACTTATCTTATATTCGGATATCATCTCCTCCATACGCCTGAGTGCCCTGTTGATCTCGGATCTTCTCATACCCATATCCTCCGTCCCTTTATTATACAGTAACGCGCGCATGCAGTTTGACTAAAATATCCCGATGAATTAAAATGCCCATTATGAATAAAGTAATCGACAGGCCCAGACTATGGATCGTTATTCCCTGCTTTAACGAGCAGGATGTATTGCCTGTCACGGCTCCCATGTTCAGAGACAAACTGCTGGAACTTATCAAAGCCGGCAGCATTTCCGAAGACAGCCGTGTCCTCTTTGTCAACGACGGTTCCTCCGACAAAACATGGCAGATAATCACTGATCTTGCCGCGGAGGACGAGCACTATATCGGCATCAGCCAGAGCCGCAACAGAGGCCACCAGAGCACACTCCTTGCCGGTCTCATGGAAGCGAAAGACAAATGCGATATCACCATCTCCATCGACTGCGACGGACAGGACGATATCAATGCCATGAACGAGATGGTTGCAAAGTATCACGAGGGCTGCGAGATCGTATATGGCGTCAGGTCATCACGCAAGACCGATACATGGTTCAAGCGCAACACTGCCCAGACATACTATAAACTCCTGAACAGCATGGGGGCGAATACCGTATATAACCATGCGGACTACCGGCTTGTGAGCTGCCGCGTGCTGGCGCA
This sequence comes from Ruminococcaceae bacterium YRB3002, assembly GCA_900099715.1. GTDB lineage: Bacteria > Bacillota > Clostridia > Saccharofermentanales > Saccharofermentanaceae > Saccharofermentans. The sequence continues at coordinate 28,455 of FMTG01000029.1, forward strand.
TTTCGCGGATTATGAAGAGGTGAATATTTTTCTGAGGGGAATGTTCCCGCTGGTGGGATTCAAGAGCACATCGGTTGAATATGAGCGTGCAGAGAGGCTGGCGGGCAAGAGCCATTACCCGCTTAGCAAGATGATCAAGCTGGCTGTTGAGGGCATCACGAGCCTCTCGACCAAGCCGATTTCCATCATCACGGGCATAGGACTGTTTACGGTCCTGCTTGGTATCATCGGGATCATCTGGGCGATTGTGATGGTAATCCTGCAGAAGACTGTGGCAGGTTGGGCTTCACTGGCGTGCATCATCCTGTTTATGGGCGGCGTGCAGCTCCTGAGCCTCGGAATAATCGGAGAATATATCGGCAAGATCTATCTTGAGACCAAGCACAGACCCAGGTATATCATCAGCGACAGGACCTGGGATGAGGAAGAGGGATAAGGAATATGTCTGATAACAGACGTGCAAGAACAACAAACCCGGTAAAGCCGGAGAATACGGCGCTTGCAGACGACTTAAGGCGTAACCTTAAGGGCAAGCCCACAAAGTCGGGATTCAACAGGAGCATAGGTCACGAGATATGGTCTTTCGTGTCGGATGTCCTCAAGGTCGTTATCGTAGTGGTGCTCTGCATCTGCTTCGCAGGCGGCGGATTCGGTGCAGGCATGATACTGGGATATGCAGCATCTACAAAACCGCTGTCCATCAATGACCTCACCACGACAGGAGCGGCTTCACAGACATCGTTTGTTTACGATATTGAAGGCAACGAGATAGCAAAGCTCACCGGCAGCGAGAACGTGGACAGGATCTACGTCTCTTACGGCGAAGTTAAGGATACGTATATCGACGAGGCGTTCACATCCATTGAAGACGAGCGTTTCTACGAGCATTCCGGCATCGACCTTAAGCGTATAGGTTCAGCCATACTGTCAGCCCTCGCCAACGGCGGTTCGGCAAAGCACGGCGGATCCACCATAACACAGCAGACAGTCAAGCTCATAAGCGGTCAGGACGAGCATTCAACCTCACGTAAGGTGCAGGAATGGTTCTCAGCCATGGAGCTCGAGCAGCACCTCACCAAGGATGAGATCATGGAACTGTATCTCAACCTCGCTCCTATGGGCAATAACTACGTGGGTATCCAGGCCGCTGCGCATAACTATTTCGGGAAGGATGCAAAAGACCTCAACCTGGCGGAGTGCGCACTTCTCGCAGGACTCCCCAAGAGCCCTTCCTACTACAATCCCCTGAGAGAATCGGGAAGACGTAACTGCCTCAGGAGAATGAGGATCATATTGGGCAAGATGTACGAGCTGGAGAGGATCACCGAGGAGGAATACAAAGAAGCCCTCAATGCCGAGATAGTATTCAAGACTCCCGAGACATCCTCCCGCGGCAAGATCAATTCCTACTTTGTGGAATATGCAATCTCCCAGGTCATCAAGGATCTTGCCCAGGCAAGGGGAATATCCAAGGCAATGGCATCTACGATAGTGTATAACCGCGGCTACCATATCTACACAACTATGGAACCCGCCAACCAGGCTATTCTGGACGAGGCATTTACCAACCGGGATCTCTTCCAGACGAAGCCGTCAGCCCTCGAAGACCTGCCTGAGAAGCCTACGGGTGCCATGGTGCTCATCAACACAGAGACAGGCGCCATTGCCGCCATGCAGGGCGGATACGGTCAGAAGATAATGAACCTCTCCCTCAACCGTGCCACACAATCCAGAAGGTCTCCGGGTTCATCCATAAAGCCGCTTATTGATTACGGGCCTGCTCTTGAGCTGGATATCATCGCTCCCGGAACGATCTACGTGGACAAGAAGGTCTATCTGAATCCATCGTCACCCAACACGCCATGGCCTCTCAACTATTCGAGGACATACGACGGTGCCATCACCGTACGTAAGGCTCTTGTAAGCTCCAAGAACACCGTTGCCGTTATGGTATGGAACGATGTCGGAGGAGATACGGCACACTGGTTCCTGACGCAGGTGGGCATCGATGAGGATAACAAGGACGCATTTGTATATCCCTCACAGGCAATCGGCGGTCTTACGCATGGTGTAACGACACTGGAGATGGCTGCGGCTTACAATACTTTCGCGTCGGGCGGAACGTTCACAAAGCCCTACTCCTACACAAGAGTCGTTGACAGCGACGGCAACGTTATCCTGTCCGTCAATCCCCAGACAAGACGCGTTTATTCCGCCGAGACGTGCTTCCTGATGGCAGATATCCTCAAGGGTGTCGTGTCCACAGGTACGCCTTCCAAGTACGGCGGTCAGATCACTAACGCCAACGGAGACAAGATCGATACAGCCGGCAAGACCGGTACAACATCAGATAACGTGGATAAGTGGTTCTGCGGTTTCACTCCCTATTACGCAGCTGCCGTATGGTACGGCTACGACAACAGGCTGCGCCAGACCGTTATCCCGTCCAACGATTACAACAACGCCATCAGGATCTGGATGTACTGCATGCAGAAGATACATCAGGATCTCCCCGGCGCCAAGTTCGTAAAACCGGATACTATCGTTACCGCTGAAGCATGTTCGTCCGGGTACTATCCCACCGATGCATGCCGTAATGCTGCAACCGTCAGGAGCGACTACTATGTCGCCGGCAGCTCCCTCATGCCGGATCCCGCTATGGAGTGTCCCATCCACGCGCCGTCACCGACGCCTACTCCTACTCCGGTCCCTCAGCCACAGCCGGATCCACAGCCTGACCCGCAGGGCGGCGAACCAAACTGATAAATATTGCCCCGGACCTTCTGATCCGGGGCAATCTCATTTTGTCATTAAGACCTGTCTGTCAATAGATCAATAGTTCTCAGCGTGTACCTCGAAGTAAGACTGGGGATGATCGCATACGGGGCAGACATCAGGAGCGTTTGTACCGACTACGATATGACCGCAGTTACGGCACTCCCATACCTTGACCTCGCTCTTGGCGAATACCTGCTGCATCTCAACGTTCTTGATGAGGGCTCGGTATCTCTCCTCGTGGTGCTTCTCGATGGCACCTACCGCACGGAACTTGGCAGCGAGCTCAGGGAAACCTTCCTCCTCAGCTGTCTTGGCGAAGTCCTCATACATATCAGTCCACTCGAAATTCTCACCCTCAGCTGCAGCTGTCAGGTTCTCTACTGTGGAGCCGATGCCGTTCAGTTCCTTGAACCACATCTTTGCATGCTCTTTCTCGTTGTCAGCAGTCTTAAGGAAGATGGCGGCTATCTGCTCGAAGCCTTCCTTCTTAGCCTTGGATGCGAAGTATGTATACTTATTGCGAGCCTGTGACTCTCCTGCGAAAGCAGCCTGGAGATTCTTCTCTGTCTGGGTTCCTGCATACTTGTTAGCGGGCTTGGCATCTACCTTCTCGAAACAGTCTTTCTGATGGCATACGGGGCATTCCTCTGGAGCCTGATCGCCCTCGTGAACATATCCGCAGATCTTACAAACATAAGCCATAAATAATACCTCCTAACGGTAAATTGAGTATCTATACTTTATCATTTATCCCGCTTATGATGTGGAAAAAAAATGTTAACAAAATTGGAGAGGATGCACTAACGCACCCTCTCCTCAACACACAACAAACCCTATTCTACAAGAGTAACCGGTCCGTCAACCGACCATTATTCCATTCAAACCCACATCTACCGTATGACCGTCGTCTGACTCCACATGAACTCCGCCGGCTGAGACATTTACCTTGTTGCCGTCAGCCTCCACATTAACGCTGCTTCCCGCATCATCGATCCATTCCTCTATCTGTGATACATACTTCCCGAAATCGACCTCGTCCAGAGATTTCTCGGTGGCGCCCAACAGCATAAACACAGCGATAACTCCGAATACCACCGACAGCGCCAGTGAAACTATCGTTATCATTACCATTACTATTGTTGATTTCTTCATTTTGTTCAGCCCCCCTTAGAATCCATGGTCCCAGACATCGCGGTTCCAGTTGATGTACCTGCCTGTTCCCTGGAAGAAATACTTGATGAGAAGTATAAGAAGGAATGTCAGGAATATCGCGAAGAAAAGGATCGATACATCCAGCACTATAAGTCCGGGGATAAATGCACCCGATGCCGGAATAGCCATAGCAAGTGATATCAGTACAAAGATAACGCCCGCGTCGATCGCAATACCGGACAGCAGGATGATAAACAGTACGATCCACAGAGGGATAGCAAGAAAGAGATTAAACAGCACAACAAACAGCGGTCCGTTATTCCACTTGGGTGTGCTCTCTCTTGAGGGCTCCTCCTGCTTCATCTTTTTGAGGGCTGTCCTGATCTTGGTCTCATTGCCCTCCAGATAAGCAGCCGCCAGTTCCTTGGGAGATCCCAGGCCTTCCGCGATATCTTCCTCCGACTTGCCTGCGATTATCCCCTGCGCGAAATGTTCTTCTATCTCCGCAATGATCTCTTTGACGTCGTTATATGACATCGTGCCGAGCTCATTGCTCAACGAATCAAGATAATCTTTCTTTGTCATTGTTCTCCTCCTAGTATCCCGCTGACCATCGCGGTAAATTCTTTCCACTCCTCCATATCCTTCGTGAGTCTCTCGCGGCCTTTGTCCGTAAGACTGTAATACTTGCGCGGCGGTCCGCTTGTTGACTCCTGAAGATACGTACTTACTTCTCCTGAGCTTGCCAGTTTACGAAGCAGCGGATATACAGTGCCATCTGCGATCTGTATCCTGGACGATAATTCCTCGGCCAGATCATATCCGTAACTATCCCCTTTGCTCAAAACAGCGAGTACACACATATCGAGGACGCCTTTTTTGAACTGCGTATTCAATTTGCATCACTCCTCCTTAGTCTCTTAGTTTTGATTACAGAGTGAATATAGCACAGTATTGAATAAAGTTCAATACCTATCAATAAACAGCAAATGTGAAATGGGGACGGTTCCTTTTTCACCAAAAAGATGAAAAAGGAACCGTCCCCAATGTCATTAAGTTAAGAAAATTTTTGTGGTATTTGCAAGTTCTTTCTTGAGCAATAACGCATTAGAGGCTGATAACAAATCGTTTTCGGCCTCTATTTTGTTGAAATAGTTGTCTTAAGGGCAGGTCAAATAAGACCAGAGAATCTCAGGCCTTAAGGTGTTATTGGGTTGTATTTTGTGCTATGCTACTCTGTAGTAGAACGTTTGCATTGAAGATCCGACTACAGATCTTTTTCTTTTGCGGCCCGGTCTTATGGGGATAAGCTCTTGGCCTATTGTAAACT
>FMTG01000043.1 GCA_900099715.1 Ruminococcaceae bacterium YRB3002
CTCCATAGATATATCGGAAATATATCGCGGAGTTACAGTGAATCCTCTCTTTGATTTAAGGAATTGGTAAAACTCTTTCTGATCATTTTAAGATTCCTCCGTTACCGTGATGATGACTATTTCTTCTCTCTTGTTCGCTATATCTCTATTCCGAAGAATTACATGCTAATCCCACAAAAAATCTGAAGAGCCAATAAAGGGCTCGCAACCGAACGCTCACTTCAGTCCTCGTCGCTGCGCTCCGTTAGTCACTCGCCCTTCGGGAAGTTACTGTCTCTCAAACTGTACCTGTAGTTCCGGTTACAGAGACACTTACAGGGACTGTCCCTCAAACTTAGTGGTCCGTGACTGGACCGCAGGATCGCGGTAGTTATTCGCAGCAGAACTACGGCTGACTTGTCATCTTAAATGTCAATAATCTTGTTTTGGTGCGAATGTCATCTTCCCACGTTTTCCACTCAAATAGTATTTTCCGGATGTAACGTCCCAAAACCGATAACTTCATCCATCCAAATTACTGGTACCGGGAAGAGCATTTCCAGATTGCCATAGGATGATTTACAATCCGCCTTACAATGGCCTCGTCTGAAAATAGAAGTTCAGGCTTGTATTCACCGCGAACAAATGACTCTACGTATTTCTCCTCATCAGGAGTCAATATCATAAGCTCTTTCAAATAATTCTTCGATGTGTCCTTATAATCATCAAGTTCAAAATGCCTGTTTGCTTCACTGCTTGTTAAAACAGGAAAAAGATCTCGTCGTATCCTGGCAAAACTCAAATCATCTATAGCCGATGTATCATAATAACGGTTTAAAGTTTCAGCTGTAATAGTTGCATAAAACACAATGGTTTTTCTGAGTAATACCCTTTCCCGCTCCACTGAAAACAGGTTACTGTTCGCGAGATTATAAAAATCATAAAGGTCTCTTGCAGCGGCTCTGTTTACTAATGCATTAGCTTTCGCTGCAAAGATCTCAATCGGATGTAACGTTTTGACCTTGATGCGTTCCCCGAATGCATCTGTCAGGATTTCCCTCTCTACTGTATCAAAAACATGCGACCGCAGAGAATAGTTCAATTCGATTTTGATAATATCCTTGTTTCCTGCGGCATTGTAATATTGAAAAAGAAAAGCATCCAAACTATGACTGAATCGTGAACTGACAGAAAGATCATAGCCCTCACTCTCCATATTGGTCTTCAAAAGTGTTTTGATCATCTCCCGATTTGACATCATATCTTTCTTGCTATCGTTGGGAATGTAATCCATATCTATATCGACAGATAATCTTGGCAATGGGAAAATCGTCAGATTTATTGCTGTGCCGCCCTTCAGTGCAAAGTGTTTTTTCAACAGTTCCTCGTTCTGAAAGAGTTCAAGCACATTTCTCAATCGAAGCACTTTCTCAAAAGCATCCCGATGAAAACCATAATTCGCAGCTGAAGCAGCCAATTCTGCTTTATCATACATCGGCATCATTCATTCCTCCATTCTTCAGCGAAAACACGATAGAAGGAACCACAAGCTTCCAAGAGGAATCAAATACCCCGCTCCTGTAGTCACTGGAAAAGTACCTCGTACTTTTGCCGGCCTTTGCTTTGCACATCTCGAAAAAGGCATCAGACAGTCCCAACTGGTTTTGCATCTGCAACAAAATATAACCTGTCTTCTGGTATAGAAACTGATTATCATATAACTCAAGATACTTAACCAGTTTGACTTCGCTGATACGTCTTATCCCTTCTACATTACTGAGCACTTCCTCGACTCCGGCGATTCGATCCATATCCTTGATGCTGTCAAGAACAGTGCGCTCTCTATCAGTAACGCGCACTCCGCCACTGAATTGAACATCATCAATACCATACGGAATTTTAGACTTTACAAATCTATAAGAATAACCATCGAATTGAAAGCTCTTAAACTCTGTCTGCGACGATACATAAACATCATAAATAACCTGATCTGTAATCCCGTAATACTCCATGGCACTATGATGCGAAACGCATGAAGATGATGTAATTCTGCCTGCAATTTGAAATCGATTTGCAACAGGTGCGTTAGTCTCACCACTGATACAAGTATATAAATTACGGCGGATCTTAGTGACAAGCCCCTTATCAAGCAAGCGCTTCACCGCACTTCGGGAAGAATTGATATTATTGTAGTACTTTTGAACATCATCCATAGTAAATACCGGATACTTTAATAATTCGTAGTACAAGTTCATTGCTCATCACCACCATTTTTCTTTAAAATCCCGACGCTATGGCTTGTTTTAGAATTATATCATCGTAATTTTAAAGTATTATACCTCATTTCCTTCGCTTTGTCACTTTATTTTCTGGATATTACAACTCATTTTTAAACTATTTCATCGACAGATTAAAGAATGATGTTTCACAACAACAATTCCTCACTTATAACCAAGATGCGGCTTAGCAATGACCTGCTCACATATAACCTTTCTCGCCCGCGACATCCGCTTGCGCGCTGCGGCCTCCGAGATATCGAGGATAGCAGTGATCTCGCCATACGACAGCCCCTGAATGCAGTGAAGCCGGATTACCTCACACTCCCCCGGCGAAAGCCCGGACAGCCTCTCACTCTCAATGACCAACCCCGCCTCACAGGGCTCACAGGATACCGTTAACCCGCAGGCCTCCTCCGACTCCCAGAACCGTCTGTCCCTGTTCACCCACATCCTGAGAAAAACATCCTGAACGATATCCTCGGAATCACAGCGGTCATGCGTGCCGTTATAAGCAATGCCATAAATCATGCTGCTGTATTGCGTGACGGCAGATTCAAAAGATTCAGTGTCCCGGTACTGCATCTTCACCTCATATCATCCATATTCAGACCGATCCCTATCACCTTATTGTTCATTGTCGAGTATTCGCCACGTATGTAATGCCTTCCCGTTGTTTCCTCAAGTCCGTCAAGAATCTCAAAGAGTTCCTCTCTGTCAATTACGGTACTCTGCATTTCGCCGGGATTCTCTGCAGTCATATAATTATCGATCCTGGTAATCCTGCAGTTGTCTGACAATGGTATCCAGAAAGCATCTCCGGAATACCCGTATTCAAACTCGTATGGACTATTGATATTAGCAAGCTGCCACTTATCGGGATCCCCTTCATTCTCATTATTGTGTCTGAAAAACCATTCATCTGTAACGAACACTGTTCCCGGCGCCCTGCCTGACTCTCCCTCCTGATCCAATATCATCTCATCATCCCGCTCATACTTTGTTACCACGATGGAATGATCAGGATCGCACTGTATTACATCTCCAACTTTCAGCTTGCTCACATACTCATCCGTGAACTCCAGCATCTTCCCATCATACGCCTCTGTAACCACTGCAATGTAATCAGCCCCACCGGATGTCTTATGATCGGTATATATTCTTGCCGTTCCGCCGAGCATTCCTGATGGCAGCTCATCAACAGTTATTATGTTCCTTCCGCTCTTATCCTCACAGGACGCAAAGGCTATCAGCAATATAAATGCAAAAACAGCAAAGCAAGCTTTTCTGACCACAATGTTCATCTCAGTAGTTCTCCGATACATATACAGACAATCTCGAGTATAACGTTCTGGCAATCTCATCCACCGGGATATTCTCCCTGTAATAGGCATTCATCTCCTCATCGATCATGATCCTTATACCCCAATCGAAAGCCATGATCACATCCATACTGTCAACAGCCTCAACAAACATCTCACGCTCCTCATCAGAAAGCGGGATCAGTTCCCCGGTCTTGGGATCACGCAGTGCCAGTTCCCTATAAAGATACTTATCCTCCGGTATGGATGAAGGATCCGACATGTAGTTAAGGTATGTATTAAGTACATCTTTGTTGACCGGTATCCAATTGTTGAGAACTATCCTCTCCTGAACTTCATCACTGAACATATACGATATAAACTCGCAGCAACCTTCAGGATTATCACTTCCTGCAGAAACGGCGACAAGTCCCTGGGCCATTACGGGATGAGTAGATCCCCTGAAAGACGGAATACCAATATACTTTGCTGTTACGCCCATATCCTTGCATAAACCGTGATAGCTTCCTATCGTACCAACATATGTATCAAAGAGGGACACACGGCGAAGGCTTATCTGAATAGGATCCTTAGGCTCGAAATATTCATCAGGACCATATCCGTTATCCACTGAATACTGTAATGCTTCACGTATCTCATCCTCCGACGGCATATCTCCTTTGAGATACATATCCCGCAACGGTATCCTGAGGATGAGGTCTATGAGCCCTGTGGCATAAATGCCGGACGTTCTCTGCTGCCCATTGTACAAAGCCGGCAACATATTATACTTATACGTATTTTTGGTATACTGTGCCTTGTCTCCCCAGAATCCTGCCATACTGTAACTCGAGAACACCTGATATACTGCACCATTTCGCGAGATCATCGTATCAAGAATGTTTGGTGAGATCTTGTCGGGATCATAATAAGCACACTCTCTGAGATATGGTGCCATATCAATAACTATCCCGGTATGCCCCCAATAATCGTAATCGAAACTGTCCCCATAATAGATATCCGGTGCATCGGGACTTCTAAACTCCTGCATTAACCGGAGCTGTACCCTCCGGGCATCATCCTCATCGATATACTGGTAATCGCTCTCATATTCCATAACCCTGACATAATACTTATCCTGGGATGTATTGTACCGGTAAGCGGCATTCATGAGCCCGACATCTCTTGTGGAGCCATACCCCTTCACTTTAAGCTCGATCCTGTCTTTATAATTTGTCTCATAATCCGGATAGGCAATTATCAGATCAGGTGGTAATTCTTCTGAGTAAGAGTAATAATACGTGATCAGACCATTGTCGAGCAGTGTTATATCCGGAGCCAGAAAGTGATTCATCTGTTCTGGGATGACTACCATATTACTTAGTCTTACCAGCGGAACAAGCTTATTCTCTGCAGCATCATATGTATAGTAATAATCGCTCTCATCTGTTTTGATATACGGTCCGTAGTAATATGTTGTAACATATTCTCCGCCGATAAGATCAGATACGGATGCCACTTTCTCGATCGTGCCGCTTTCCGGATCAACCTTGGCAACACAATCCCCTTCACCGTCATCAGGGGATGCCAACAGATATAGATTCCCATCCTGTTCAAAGCATGACCGCTCATTTACCGGGGCATATCCGCAGCTTCCCGATCGGGCACGTCCGGTCTCTTTGCAATCCGTATCGAAAGCCAGTACCCCTCCATTACCGAATATTACAAATCCTTTATCATATGGCACCGCTCCATATACCGTAGTGATATATCCTATATCAAATTCGGTCGTGTACAACCGCTTACCGCTGTAATCATATTTCCTTATTCCTTCGATGGAGCTGACTGTTATAAGATACTTATCATCGATATTACAGAATGCTTCCGCATATTTGGTATCAAGTTCTACGACCTTCTCTTCCGAACCTTTTGAATCTATGATATGCATATCGTATCCAAGAGGGGTATCGTCTTCTCCCTGTCTTCTGACGAATAAGCATAGACCATCTCCATACGGGATTACCTCTGATTGAATATTATCGGCATCATCTCTTTTGCTGACATCCGCACGGACAGAAGAGTAGTACAGATCATCCGGATTGTCTGCGACAGGAAATCCGGATGAATCGATCGGATGCGGCTCTCTGTCCTCATTGCTGCAGGAGGTGATTATCAAACCGCAGATAAGTAGGAGGGTGATGATAATAGTTATTTCTTTATGTTTGGTTTTCATTTGCATACCTTACAAGAAAACTTCGGTCTGCGATGATCACAGACCAAAGTATAAGACTCCTGATTACACAGAAGATACGTTATCAGGCGACCATTTAAGCGTAATCGTAACTGCTTTCCCTGTATTGTTTTTTGCCTTTATCCACACATCAAATTGCTGATTTGTATAGTCACTTGATAAATACTTTCTGATCATTTTAATATTCCTCCGTTACCTCTACTGCCGGTACTACGACATTGTATTCTTCTTTCGTATTCGCCCAATTCATCAGGAACATATGAACAAACACAATAACTGCCAGGATTATTACTGCAGCTATAAAACAGATCATCAGATTCCTGACCTGTCTGTCATAATTCTCCTGCTTCTGCCTGAGTTCACTCCTGTATTCCTCTTTGATCTTCTCCTCTCCAACAAGCTGTTCGTCAATCCTTTTTAGATTCTCCCTCTGCATAGCAATCTGTTCACTCTGATTCCTGATCGACTGCTCCTGATTCGCTATCGCAGCATTTAATTCATTGGTAACCGACAAATGAAGTTCATCGATCTTCTCTGCTATTCACTGATAATTCTCCGCCGCGTATAGTGAAAGCCTTGAATACAGCACCCTTGCTACATCTTCAATTGAAGACCCATTACGATAATAATCATCAATCTCCTCAACAATAATATTCTTTACACCCCAATCGAAGGAAAGTATCATATCCGCGCTTGCTAATGCCTCAAGGTAGAGCGCTTTCTCAGCCTCAGAAAAAGGTACAACCACGCCCCTGTTGTTGTCTCTGAGCAGTAGCTTTGAATAGATGCGTTTGTCATCAGGTATAGTCGTTGGCTCTGTCATGTACCCCAGATATGTATTCATTATCTCATTGTTTACAGGGATCCACCCATTGAGCAGAACCTGCTCCTGTGTCTCATCACTGAACAGATACGATATGAATCTGCAGCACGCCTCCGGATTATCCGACCCGGCTGACACAGCAACCAGGCCTTCCGGATTGATCGGATGCGTTGAACCCTCAAAAGACGGTGCTCCTATGTATCTGGCGTTAACACCCATATCGTTTGATAATGCGTGATAACTATCTGCCAAACCCACATAAGTATCAAACATTGATATCAGACGTTTTCCAACCATCTCCGGTCCCAACGGTATAACATACGAGCTGGGATTGTTCCCATGTTCTACAGCGAACTGTAACAATTCCCGGATCTCATCTTCAGTTGGCATTTCACCTCTTATGCACATGTCTCGAAAAGGTATCCTGAGAACAACATCAACGATCCCGTCAGAATATATACCGGGCGTTCTTCGCTGATTGGGGTACAGGGATGGCAGATTATTGTAAGGGTAGGTATTACTGCTGTATTGTTCCTCATCACCCCAGTATCCCACAAGACTGTACCCCGAGAAAACCTGATATATTGTGCCATCGTTTGAGGTCATCATTCTTATGATATTGGAAGACAGTTTGCCGCGATCAAAGAGATTACATTGAGCAAGATAAGGAGCCATATCTATAACTATTCCTGCACTGCCCCAGTAATCATAATCAAAACTATCACCATAATATATATCCGGTGCATCATCACTTTGGAATTCCTGCATCAGCTTCAATTGTACATTCTGTGCCTCTTCTTCTGTATCATACAGAAACTCGTTGCCGAACTCTTCAATCCTCACAAAAAACTCATCCTGAGACACATTATATTGGTAAGCAGCTGATTTAAGACCGGAATCGCGGGTAGCTCCATATCCCTTTACAATTATCTCTTTCCTGTCACCATAGTTGGAATCATCATCTCTGTAAGCAATTATAAAATCCGGTGAGACATAATCTGAATAAGTGTAATATACCACTATCAGACCATTACTCAAAAAAACCACTTCCGGCTCAGCATAATGAGTCAGTGGTTCAGGTATTATTAACATATTTGTTGATTTAGTGATTGGGATAAAATCATTGCTTTCAGCATCATATATACAATAATAATCACTATCGTCATATTTAATGTACGGGCCGGCATACACAGCAGCAATATCGCCCTTTCCCGTAATGTCTGCAATATAGTCTATCTCATCCATTCTGCCCGTAGTATTATCGGCTTTCATGATGCATTCCCCATCCACGAGAGATGCAATGACATAAATATCTCCTCCCTGTTCAAATACAGAGTATTTATTGACTAGCGAGAATCCGTCGTCAACCCTGAATCTGTCACATTCTCTGCATTCCTTGTCAAATGTAATAACTCCATTGATGCCACAAACGACAAATCCCTGCGAATATGATGTCACGCTTGTAATATTACCGAGACTACCGATATCTGCATCCACATCTCCTAACCTGTTTCCATTGAAGTCAAATTTTCTGATTCCCTCTTCAGGACATGCAGATATTAGATATTCGTCATCTATATTGCAGAATGATATCGCCCATTTTGTATCAAGTTCGCATGTTTTTCTCTCCGTGCCATCACGACAAATAATATGCATGTCATATCCCAATGGTGTTAAGTCCTCCGTTTCCCTTCTGATGAGAACGCAAATACCATCCTGATATGGCAAGATTACAGAAGAATACGTAGAAGCATTCTTGATCTCACTTACCGCTGCTTTTGTTGACGAATAATATACTGAGTCAGGATCCTGATCTATTGGAAATCCATATGATACATCTGGGTATGGTGTTCTTTCAGTTTTTGAATTGCATGCTGATAACACTGATATAGCTATCAGTGTTATCAGTATTGGCAAGAGCGCTTTATGATGTTTACTCATTATCAGTACTTCGTATTCTATGTTTCTTCGATCCGTGAGGTTCACGGATCGAAGAATGAAATAGAGTTTTACAAGCTGCTGTACTGGTTCCAAGACCATTTCAGTATAATGTAACCATACTTTCCTGTATTGTTAACAACTTTGATCTTCATACTGAGATTCGTCTGGTTGCCATAGCTGGATGTGTAGCTTGCACTTTCAGTAGCATTATACGTGGTGCTATACTTTGTGATTGCTGTACCAATCGTGGCGCTATTACTCATCGGTGTCAACTTCATATTTTTACCCGATGGCCAGGATCCATGGTTATTAAATGAATAAGATGTTATTCTAACCGTGTACTTGCTGGAAACACCGGTTTTTGTGCGGGTAGAGGAATAGCTGGTATTATTAAGTGACGTAAATGCTACTGTGTCCGTATATGTATCGCTTTTTGAGGATGCACTTACTCCAAATGCCATTCCAGCAACACAAGTGACTATCATTATCACAGCCACAGCCTTCTTCGCTATTTTCTTAAACATGGATAAAACCTCCTTATCAAACTGATTGT
>FMTG01000026.1 GCA_900099715.1 Ruminococcaceae bacterium YRB3002
GTCAAAAGTCGATTTTTAGAAGTTTGACATACAAAATCACATGAAAATGTATGTCAAAGTTGGATTTTCGAGAGTTTGACATACAAAATCTTAATATCTGTATGTCAAATTCCATTTTTAAGGTTTTGACATACAAAGCAGTGCATTTTTGTATGTCAAATCCCGTTTTTTAGAACTTTGACATACAAGAGCAGATCCGGCAGGGAAATGCGAAGCGAGAACGCAAGATTTTGAGCCGCAGTTATTCACGAAGGGCGAGCGCTGCCCTTGCGAGCGGACTTACCGCAGGAGCGAAGCGACGAGGACTGAAGCGAGCAAGTGGTCGCGAGCCCATGAGGACCTGTTCGAAGAATCACAAATTCGTGCGTTCGAATCCAAAAAACTATTGACGGATTTTACAAGCAAGTCTATAATCTTTTATTGCTCGTATTGTGCGCTAAGGGTAACTATGCCCTGCGAACTTGACGAGAATGGACTTTTATGGTATGTCATAAAGCCATTTCGAACAAAAGCCGCAAGAGACCTGAGGTCTCGAAGCATCATGAGAGGTGATTTGATAATGGTTCATCCCATCAAACAGGGCAAGACTGAGAGACAGTCTTATTCTCGTATTAACGAGGTCATCGAGGTGCCTAACCTCATCGATATCCAGAGAGATTCTTATGAGTGGTTCATCCGGGAAGGTATGCAGCAGATCCTTGACGAGATCTCGCCTATTACTGATTCCCAGGGACTGTATGAGATAGAATTTCTCGGTACGAAATTCGATCCGGCAAACGCTACTGATCCCGAGAAGCCGGCAACGGACAAGAAGGCAGGAGAGATTTCCGAGCTGTCCGCAGAAGACATCATCGACAAGTGTAAGAAGAATGACAGCAACTATGCTGCTCCTCTGTACTTCAAGATCCGTCTTCACAACATTGCAGCCGGAACATATCAGGAGCAGGAGGCTTTCGCAGGTGACTTCCCTATCATGACCGAACACGGTACGTTTATCATCAACGGTGCCGAGAGAGTCGTCATCAGCCAGATCGTAAGATCTCCGGGAGCTTACTTCGGACTTGCTCATGGCAAGCTCGGTGAGAAGCTCTATACTTCACAGATCATCCCTAACAGAGGTGCATGGTTCGAGCTCGAGGAGGACGAGCAGGGCGTTGTCTATGTTAAGGTAGACCGTTCACGTAAGTTCCCTCTTACTGTTATCCTGAGAGCTTTCGGGCTTGAGTCGGATGAGCAGATCATCGATGCATTCGGTGACGAGGAGCCCCTGCGCAAGACTTTCGAGAAGGATGACATCAGCACAAAGACTGCTGCACTCGAGGAATTCTACAGGAAGGTCCGTCCGGGCGAGCCTGTAAGTGCCGAGGCTGCACAGAATCATCTTAACGCACTTTTCTTCGACCCCAGAAGATATGATCTTGCAAGGGTCGGTATCTATAAGCTCAACAAGAAGCTGGCTCTGTCTGCCAGGATCGCAGGCCATAAGGCTGCTGAGAACGTTGTTACACCTGACGGTGAGATCCTCATCGCAGAGGGCGACATCATCTCACGTGAGAAGGCCATCGAGATCGAGGAGGCAGGTATCGCAAGCTGCCTTATCTATCCTATCAGCATGGCAGGTGACCAGGTTACCATCTCCGAGACACCCCACAGGGTAATCGGTAACGGACGTGTCGATGCAGACAAGTTCATCCGTGCAAGCTTTGCCGCCAAGGATCTGAAGGGATTCGATATCAGCGAGACAACAGTCAACGAGCTGGTTAGGGCAGACATCCTCAGAGAGATCATCGAGGACGTAAGAGCTAACAGCAAGAAGGCAAAGTACGGTGAGGCTTTGATGGATCAGCTCTTCCAGCGTAAGGCTGAGCTCATGCCGAGACACCTCGTTCTTGAAGATATCTACGCATTCGTTTCATACTACATCGGTCTGAGATATGGTGTAGGCAGCATCGATAACATCGACCACCTGGGCAACAGAAGGATCCGTTCCGTAGGTGAGTTGCTCCAGAACCAGATGCGTCAGGGTATGTCACGTGTTGAGAAGAATATCCGTGAGAGGATCGCTGCTATCAATCCTACGGAAGAGGATAAGATCACAGCTATCTCACTCGTTAACACACGTCCTCTGACTGCTTCGTTCAGAGAGTTCTTCGGTTCGTCACAGCTGTCCGCTTTCGGTGACCAGCAGAACCCTCTTGCAGAGCTTACTCACAAGAGAAGGCTGTCTGCACTGGGTCCCGGCGGTATCTCCAGAGACAGGGCATCATTCGAGGTTCGTGATATCAACCCTACACACTACGGAAGAATGTGTCCTATCGAGACTCCTGAAGGTCAGAACATCGGACTTATCACATCACTTGCAACATATGCAAGAGTCAACCTCTACGGCTTCATCGAGACTCCTTACAGAAGGTTCGATAAGCAGAAGGGTATCGTTACTGATGAAGTAAGATATATGACTGCTGATGAGGAAGATAATTATAATATCGCACAGGCTAACGAGCCTCTGGATGAGAAGGGACATTTCGTTAATGCAAGGATCGCGTGCCGTCATCTCGACCAGTTCCTGCAGCTCGAGCATGACAAGGTTGATTACATGGACGTATCACCTAAGCAGCTCGTTTCCGTCTCTACATCACTCATTCCTTTCCTTGGCAACGACGATGCTAACCGTGCTCTCATGGGCTCCAACATGCAGCGTCAGGCAGTGCCTCTCATCAAGCCTGAGGCACCTATCATCGGTACCGGTATGGAGTACCGCGCAGCTAAGGACTCCGGCGTCTGTGCAGTAGCCCGTAAGGACGGTGTCGTTACATTCGTTGCAGCTGACAGGATCGAGATCACATCTTCCGATAAGAAGGTAGAGACATATACACTGTCAAAGTACAAGAGATCCAACCAGAGCACATGTATCAACCAGAGACCTATCGTGGCTCTCGGTGAGAAGGTCAAGGCGGGCGATGTCATCGCTGACGGTCCTTCAACCGATAACGGTGAGCTCGCTCTCGGACGTAACGTTCTCATCGGATTCACCACATGGGAAGGTTACAACTACGAGGACGCTGTCCTTGTTAATGAGAGGATCGTAAGGGATGATGTCTATACATCAATCCATATCGAGGAGCATGAGTGTGAAGCAAGAGAGACAGCTAAGCTGGGTTCCGAGCAGATCACAAGAGAGGTTCCCAACGTCGGTGACGATGCACTGTCCAAGCTCGACGAGCGCGGTATCGTAATGATCGGTGCAGAGGTCAAGGACGGAGATATCCTCGTCGGTAAGGTATCACCTAAGGGTGAGACAGACCAGACAGCAGAGGAGAGACTCTACAAGGCGATCTTCGGTGAGAAGGCAAGAGAAGTTAAGGATACTTCAAAGCGTGTTCCTCACGGCGGTTCCGGCGTTGTTGTCGATGTTGTCGTATCAACGAGAGAGACCAACAGGAACCTGAAGAACGGCGTTAACATGAGAGTCAGAGTCTATGTCGCACAGAAGAGAAAGCTCTCTGTCGGCGATAAGATGGCAGGACGTCACGGCAACAAGGGTGTTGTCTCCAGGATCCTTCCTGAAGAGGATATGCCCTTCCTTCCTGATGGTACAACACTTGATATCGTGCTGAACCCTCTCGGCGTTCCTTCACGTATGAACATCGGTCAGCTCCTTGAGGTTCACCTCGGAAGAGCTGCAAGAGCACTTAACTGGAAGATCGCTACACCTGTATTTGACGGTGCTAACGAGGCCGACATCATGGAGGCTTTCGAGCAGGCAGGAATAGACAGCGACGGTAAGACGACACTCTATGACGGAAGGACCGGTGAGCCCTTCGAGAACAGAGTAACAGTCGGCGTCATGTACTACCTGAAGCTCCACCACCTCGTTGACGACAAGATGCACGCGAGATCCACAGGTCCCTACTCACTCGTTACTCAGCAGCCTCTCGGCGGTAAGGCCCAGTTCGGCGGACAGAGATTCGGTGAGATGGAGGTTTGGGCCCTCGAGGCATACGGTGCGGCTCATACACTGTCCGAGATCCTTACTGTCAAGTCTGACGATATCGAAGGAAGATCCAAGACATACGATGCCATCATCAGAGGCAAGAACGTTCCTGATCCGGGAATCCCCGAATCCTTCAACGTCCTCAAGAGAGAGCTCATGGCACTTGCTCTCGATATCAGGGTATTCCCTGATCCCGAGTCAGGTGAGGGCCCGAGGAACAAGTCTTACGGAAGTGAGAATCTTGTTGAGGTCGATGAAGAGAAGAGGATCGAGATCGACGGCGAGTACTCTTCAGACGAGAATCCCTTAAGCAACGGATTCGTAGAAGTTGATGAGAGCGGCGCTGTTCTCGAGGAAGACATACAGGACGGTTCATCCGACGGAGATTTTGAAGACTGAGATCAAGCTCAAGTTAAGAAATTACATCGGATAAACATGGAAGGAGACTTCATAATATGAATGATACAAATCATCTTACTCAAATAAGCATCAGCCTTGCATCACCTGAGGTCATCAAGGGATGGTCACATGGTGAGGTCAAGAAGCCTGAGACTATAAACTACCGTACACAGAAGCCTGAGACAGACGGTCTCTTCTGTGAGAAGATCTTTGGCCCCACGAAGTCATGGGAGTGCCACTGCGGTAAGTATAAGAAGATCAGGTTCAAGGGCATGACATGTGACAAGTGCGGCGTTGAGGTTACAAAGAATACCGTACGCCGTGAGAGAATGGGTCACATCGAGCTCGCTACACCTGTATCACATCTGTGGTATTTCAAGGGAATCCCCAGCAGGATGAGCATCCTTCTGGACATCCCGCCCAAGAAGCTCGAGAAAGTCCTGTACTACGCTGCATACCTCGTTATCGATCCCGGCAAGGCTTCCGACGAGATCAGCAGAAGCGACATCATCGATGAAGTACAGTACCGTGATCTCTGCGCCAGATACGGCAGGAGCAATT
Source organism: Ruminococcaceae bacterium YRB3002 (assembly GCA_900099715.1). GTDB lineage: Bacteria > Bacillota > Clostridia > Saccharofermentanales > Saccharofermentanaceae > Saccharofermentans. The sequence goes on from FMTG01000026.1 coordinate 4,955, forward strand.
TCGATGCGAGAATGGGTGCCGAGGCTGTTAAGATCATGCTGCAGCAGGTAGATCTTGACAAGCTGTCCGAGGAGCTCAACGAAGAGCGTGAGCTCGTCGCAGGAAGCGTTCAGAAGAAGGCAAAGATCATCAAGAGACTTGAGGTCGTAGAGGCATTCAAGACATCCGGCAACAAGCCCGAATGGATGATCCTCGATGTACTCCCGGTACTTCCTCCTGAGCTCCGTCCTATGGTACCCCTCGATGGCGGCAGATATGCCACATCCGACCTTAACGACCTTTACAGAAGAGTCATCAACAGGAACAACCGTCTGAGAAAGCTCCTCGAGCTCGGTGCACCTGACATCATCGTCAGGAACGAGAAGAGAATGCTCCAGGAGGCTGTTGACTCCCTCATCGATAACGGCAGAAGAGGCCGTGCCGTAACAGGTTCCACATCTGCTACGAGCAACAGACAGCTCAAGTCCCTGACAGACATGCTCAAGGGTAAGCAGGGAAGATTCAGACAGAACCTCCTCGGTAAGCGTGTTGACTACTCCGGACGTTCAGTTATCATCGTTGGACCTGAGCTCAAGATGCATCAGTGCGGTCTTCCTAAGGAGATGGCTCTGGAGCTGTTCAAGCCTTTCGTCATCAAGAAGCTCGTGGAGCAGAATGACAAGCTCAATATCAAGACAGCTCGAAAGCTGGTTGACAGGGCAGACCCGAAGGTCTGGGATATCCTCGAAGATATCATCAAGGATCACCCCGTTCTCCTGAACCGTGCTCCTACGCTCCATAGACTTGGTATCCAGGCTTTCGAGCCGATCCTTGTTGAGGGACGTGCCATCAAGCTCCACCCGCTCGTATGTACGGCTTTCAACGCTGACTTCGACGGCGACCAGATGGCTGTTCACGTACCTCTGTCCGCAGAGGCACAGGCTGAGGCCAGATTCCTCATGCTGTCAACAAACAACCTCCTGAAGCCTCAGGATGGTAAGCCGGTTACAGTTCCTACACAGGATATGATCCTCGGCTGCTATTACCTCACCATCGACCATCCCGGCGTTAAGGGTGAGGGCATGATCTTCTCATCCATCGATGAGGCTTTCATGGCTTACGGCGAGCACCAGCTCGACCTCCACGCTGAGATCAAGGTCCGTGTATCCAAGGAGATCGACGGCGAGACAGTAACGGGCATCGTTACATCTACTCTCGGAAGGTTCATCTTCAACCAGATCGTTCCCCAGAACCTCGGTTATGTTGACAGAACAGTTGAGGCAGATCCTTCTGATCCCAACTACAAGGGTGACAGCCGTCTCGTTCTCGAGTGTGACTTCATCGTTGACAAGAAGAAGCTCGAGGATATCATCTCCCGCTGCATCGCCATCCAAGGCACTGAGAAGACAACCATCTTCCTCGACGCAGCTAAGGAGCTCGGTTATAAGTACTCCACCATCAGCGGTCTGTCCATCGGTATCAAGGACATGATCATCCCTGACATCAAGGACAGGATGATCAAGGAAGCTGACGAGAAGGTTGACCTCATCATGGAAGGTTACAGAAGAGGTTTGCTGAGAGAGTCAGAGCGTCACAAGGCAGTAACCGATCTGTGGGAAGAGACAACGAACAAGATAACTAAGGAGCTCATGAGCAGCCTTGACAGATACAATTCTATCAAGATGATGGCTGATTCCGGTGCTCGAGGAAGCCAGCAGCAGATCAAGCAGCTCGCCGGTATGAGAGGTCTTATGAACGATACATCAGGTAACGTCATCGAGATCCCGATCAGATCCAACCTCCGTGAAGGTATGAACGTTATCGACTTCTTCATCTCTTCACACGGTGCACGTAAGGCTCTGTCCGATACGGCTCTCAAGACAGCTGACTCCGGTTACCTCACCAGAAGACTTGTTGACGTATCACAGGAAGTTGTCATCACTGAGGACGACTGCGGTACAGAAGACTTCACATGGGTCAAGGAGATCACCACTATCGCTACAGACAGCGACGGTAACATCAAGCAGGAGATCATCAAGCCTCTGAGAGACCGTCTCTACGGCAGATATGCAGCTGCAGGCGCTGATGTCATCAACCCTGTTACAGGCGAAGTCATGGTAAAGGGCAATGAGCTCATTACTTCAACAATGGCTGCCAAGATCGAGAAAGCAGTTCACGAAGCTCAGGCTATCGCCAAGGAGAACGGCAAGAGCGCTTCCGAGATCGAGGCTATCGGCAAGATCAAGATCAGATCAGTATTTGACTGTCAGTCAAGACATGGTGTCTGCGCTAAGTGCTACGGCATCAACCTTGCTACAGCAGCTCCTGCATCAGCAGGTGAGGCCGTAGGTATCATGGCAGCTCAGTCCATCGGTGAGCCTGGTACACAGCTTACGATGAGAACGTTCCACTCTGGTGGTATCGCTTCCGGTGATGACATCACACAGGGTCTCCCCCGTGTCGAGGAGTTGTTCGAAGCACGTACTCCTAAGGGTGAAGCTATCATCTCACAGATCGATGGTATCGTATCTGTCGAGAAGGGTGAGAAGGGTAAGAGAGAATTCATTGTACGTTCCGTTCTCACAGGTGATGACGCTGACGAGATCAGAATGAATGATAAGGGCGAGCCTATCACAGAGGTACGCTACGCTATCCCTCTCCACTCAACGATCTCCGTAAAGCCGGGTGACCACGTTGAAGCAGGACAGGCTCTTACAGACGGTAACGTTAACCCTAACAAGATCCTCAAGATCAAGGATATCCGTGCCGTTCAGAGATACATCGTTAACGAGGTTACCAAGGTTTATAAACACGGTGGTGTCAGCATCAACGATAAGCACATCGAGATCATCACAAGACAGATGATGAGACGTGTTAAGATCGAGAACCCCGGCGATACAGGCTTCATGACAGGTACTACTGTTGACTGGTTCGATTTCCTTGCAGCTAACAAGAGATGCGAGGAAGAGGGCAAGGCACCTGCAGTCGGCAAGCGTCAGCTCCTCGGTGTTACCAAGGCAGCTCTTGCTACTGACTCCTTCCTGTCAGCCGCTTCCTTCCAGGAGACTGCAAGAGTCCTCACAGACGCAGCAGTCAAGGGCAAGGTCGATCCTCTTATCGGTCTCAAGGAGAACGTTATCATCGGTTCCCTCATCCCTGCAGGTACAGGTCTCGCAGCACACAGAGACATTACTGCAGTTCCTGTTATCAAGGCAAATGCAAAGCTCATTACAGGTGAGGAATATGATGAGAACTCTGAGGATGCAGAGATGTTCGAGAACGAGTACCTCGATGAGGTCAACGAGCTGAACGAGAAGCTCGATGCCACAAGCGGCAGCATGGCTTCGGAAGAGTAAGTTATCTCTTACAGTTAACTGAGTTTACGACCGCCCCCGATGAATGTCGGGGGCGGTATTATTACGATTGAAGATGGTTCAGTATGTCAAATGGTGCAAATTCGCTATAAACCAGTTTTACGGGGCTTCCATAGCGAACGGTATAGCGAATAATGGTATCTTTTCGCTATAAACCCCGATAACAAGACCTCCATAGCGAACGGTATAGCGAATAACGGTGCTGATTCGCTATAAACTGCGATAACGGTGCTTCCGTAGCGAACGGTGTAGCGAATTACGGGATCAAAAAACCGGAACCTGCCACCCGCCTCAACTCACATTAACCACTACAACTTCAGGGTAATTATTGATCCTCACGGGGATAATGCTGTTGCCAAGACCGCGGCTGATCACAAGATCCATGTCACCGGTCCGGTGGATACCCTCATACAGCGACGGGAAAAACTCAAATTCGGGGGAAACAAAGCCGCCCACGCCCGGGATTATGAACTGGCCGCCGTGGTAATGGCCGGACAGTGCCAGATCGGCACCGAGACTCTCGTACAGTTCGTAATACTGCGGCTCGTGGCCAAGCATGATAACAGGCTTACTGTCATCAAATCTCTCATACGCATCGAAATCATCGAGCGATATGTCTGCAATGCCCGCAAGTATATAGTCGCCCATATCAACATAGGTATCGTCGAGTACCACAACACCAAGCGAAGTCATATCAGCAACAAAGGCATCGAACTTCTCTCCGTACAGGCGCACTTCATGGTTCCCCGTTATGTAGTAAACGGGAGCGATATCAACGGCGCCTTCGATAAATGTGAGCGCAATGCCGTAATTAGTCTCGCGGGAATCCACCAGGTCACCGGTAACTACGATGATATCAGGGTTCTGCTCGCGGACGAGAGAGAGCAGGGAGGACTGCCCGATACCGAACAGCTGGTTATGAAGATCTGATATCTGGACGATCCTGAGATCCCGTCCCAGACCGATATCCGAGTCGTATTCTGACACCCCAAGATGGAAATTCTGGTAAAGCCCCCATATTATAACGATGATCTGAAGCACCAGCAGAACGGGAACTGTTATGTAAAACTTAGGTTTTCTCGTCTTGTGGTGCCATACGAGCATGCCGATTCCGGCACCGAGAGCGCCTCCCAGCACAGCCAGAAGAATCAGTGTAAACTCGGAGATACGCCATTTGCCGTTCTTCGCCTTGGATTTGTCAACGCCATAAACGATGAATGCGATGATGTTGATAATGAGAAGATAGAATACGAACCACATAGTGGTATTATAGACATTCTACACATGCTGATGCAATAATCTTGTTACATAATTGCCCCATTCAATTAAGGCAAATCTTCACGGAATGATGTAAAATTATGCCATTGTAGGAGACTGTCGTACAGAGTAATACTCGTACGGAACAAGAATACAAGACAAGAATACAAAACAAGAATATGGTTTTTAAGAAGAACAGTAAACAGCATATCCTGGCACTTGTCGTCGGCGCTGCAATTGCAGTACCGGTGCTGGCGTTGCCTATCGGAGTCAGAGCGGGAATAAGACCTGCACTGGCTGTTTCCAATGCGCATAAGACCATTTATGGTCAGATCCAGGAATATGATGAGATTATGTCCGATGACGAACAGGTCGTTATCGAGGACTGGGCCATAGTAGGCGATGACGGTCTTGTTGACAGTACAGGAATGGAAGATGACGAGGGCACGGATCCCGACGATGGCAGTACTCCCACTGATACTGATACTCCGGATGACCAGCAGCCTGCTGAGACCGATGCGCATGGAACATATAATGACGTTCCCAGCTATACGGTATATCAGGAATATGATTCAGCTTCCAATCTTCCTATAGAGCTTCTTGATCCCCAGTACTTTGCTGCAGACGATACGCAGTATTACGTAAAGGCACAGAATACGATCATGAAGCAGTACCCTGACATGACGACTCTTACCATAAAGAAGATGAACCTTGGTGAGGGTGTAAGAAGGATCGGTATCGGTGATACATGGTCCAAGGTCAGGACAAAGGACGGCGAGGAAGGATATATCCTGTCCAACTGCATCACAGATGAGATGGTATGGGTCGTTACCGATATCACCTGCTGGGTGGATACGGGAAGCCTGATCCTCCGTGAGAAGCCTGATACAGGAAGCGCTCCCCTCAAGACACTGCACGATGAAGCAAGACTTCACGTTATTGCTTATGCTGATAAGTGGTACAAGGTAGTTACTACCGACGGCACTACAGGTTACGTCTATAAGTCTTTCACGACACGTAAACCGCCGCCGACACCTACACCTACGCCTACACCGAGGCCGACCGCTACGAAGGCTCCCAGAGGCAGCTATAACGGCCGTACGGGCAACGTTAATTCGCTTCCCAAGATCACCGGTAAGAACGGCGAGAGTATCGTAAGTATCGCAGCATCAATGCTCGGCGTTAGGTACGTATATGCAGGCTGTTCCAGAAGCGGTATTGACTGTTCCGGACTCGTTAAGTACTGCTATGCACAGATCGGTATCAGTGTTCCTCACGGTGCTAACCAGATCTGTAACAGGAGCGGCGTTAAGGTAGCGAGGAGCGATGTGGCACTGGGTGACGTTATCTGCTATGACTACGGCAGCAAGTGTAAACACGTTGCTATATATGCCGGAGGAGGTCAGGTAATACACGCGTCGCAGTCGCGAGGCAGGGTGTGCTACGGCAATGTCGATATGATGCCTATCAGGGCTATAAAACGACTGATAAGATAGCGTATTTTTATAAGATATAACGAAGCCCGCTGGCGTGACAAAGCGGGCTTTATTATTTACAATAGATGGAGCGGATAAAGACAGGATAAGCATAAGGAGATATAAGCCATGGATAAAGACATTGACGTATTTATTGAGAAGCTGGCCAGTAACAGTCCTACGCCCGGAGGGGGCGGTGCATCGAGCCTTGTTGGTGCTGTGGGAACGGCGTTGCTGGCCATGGTGGCTAATCTTACAACGGGCAAGAAGAAGTATGTCCAGTATCAGGAAGATATAGATGTCATTCTCGTGAGGACAAAGGAGATCGCGGGAAGGCTTCTGGAGCTTATTGATGAGGATGCGGAGGCTTTCGAGCCGCTGGCAAAGGCATACGGGATTCCGAAGGACAACCCTGGAAGGGACCTGATGCTGGAGGACGCACTGAAGACAGCTTCGTCGGCTCCTTTTAAGATCCTCGAGACTTTGGAGGAGGCTGCCGATATCGTTGTGGAACTTGGGACGAAGGGCTCCAAACTCGCCATCAGTGACGTGGGATGTGCTGCAACTATGATATCTGCCGCTGCCAAGGGCGCGGTGATGAATATCTATATCAACACAAAACTCATGCAGGACAGGGGATATGCTGATGACCTGAACGAACGCAGCATAAGGATCGTCAGGAATATAACGGCCAGGTGCGACGATGTGTATGACGTGATCGCCGAGAGTCTGGGCGGAACCCCGGCATAAGAGTATCAGACAACAGGAGACAGGATAATGATCTTAAGCGGAAAGCCCGTAGCAGAGCACATTACTGCGAAGGCATCAGAGAGAATAGAAGAACTTAAGGCGAAGGGAATAATGCCCAAGCTGGCAGTAATACGCGTGGGGGCACGTCCCGATGATCTGGCCTACGAGAGAGGCATTATAAAGAGATTCGAGATGGCAGGATGTGATTATGAGGTCTTTGAGATTCCTGAGGACTGCACCCAGGAGGATCTGGACAGATGCATTGACGCACGTAATGCTGATGAGAAAGTAAGCGGGATACTGCTGTTCAGACCGCTTCCCAAGCATCTGTCTGGCAATTACGTCAGGGATGCCATCGATTCTGACAAGGACATAGATGCCATGGGTCTCTTCAATCAGGCGTCACTGTTCGCAGGCATCAGCAAGGCGTACGCGCCGTGCACTGCACAGGCTGTTATGGAGATACTTCATTACTACAATATCGACCTTACCGGCAAGCGCGCTGTCGTCGTCGGAAGGAGTCTTGTAATAGGAAAGCCGGTATCTCTCATGCTCATCGGGGAGAATGCCACGGTAACGGTCTGCCACACAAAGACGAAGGATCTTGCAGGAGAGCTTAAAGCCGCTGACATAATCGTTGCTTCTGCCGGCGTAGCGAAAATGATCACATCTGATATGGTATCCCCGGGGCAGGTTATTATAGATGTCGGAATGAATACCGATGAGAACGGGAATCTGTGCGGAGATGTTGATTATGAGGGAGTCTCAGGTATTGTAGATTCGATAACTCCCGTTCCCGGCGGAGTCGGTGCGGTAACAACTTCTGTGCTGCTTAAGAACACCGTTGAAGGTGCATTCAGAATAAATCATGACAAGCTGTAAGTCCCTGGGAGAATGCGGCGGGTGCGATTATATCGGCCGCCCGTACGAGTACCAGCTGGGCTTGAAACAGTCCTATATCAACAGGCTCCTTGAAGGCATCTGCCCGGTGGACAACATCGTCGGATGCGAGGAGCCTTATTACTACCGCAACAAAGTTCACGCCGCATATAAGCGTATCCGCAGCCGCGTGATCTGCGGTACATATTCCAAGGGTTCCCACCGCATCGTGGAGCACGGCAGATGTTACATCGAGAACCGCAAGGCCCAGGAGATAATCGAATCTATCAGGGACATTGCCGAGAAACACAAGATGTCCATCTACGACGAGCGCAGCAACAGCGGACTCCTGAGGCGCGTTCTTGTCAGGGTATCGGAGGCTACGGGACAGATAATGGTGGTGCTTGTAACAGGCAACAAGTACTTTACCGGCAAGAGGGATTTTATAGCAGATATCATCTCGCGTCATCCGGAGATCACCACGGTCCTTACCAGCTACAACTCACGTCATGACTCCATGATTCTCGGCCGCAAGGCGGTGACTGAGTACGGCAAGGGCTACATTGAGGATGTGATACTGGGGAAGACGTTCCGGATATCGGCGGAGTCCTTTCTCCAGGTCAATTCACACCAGACTGACAGGCTGTATTCCGCCGTCATAGAACTGGCGGCTGTGGGCGCGGAAGACAATGTCCTCGACTGTTACTGCGGCATAGGCACCATAACACTGACTATGGCGCCGCTGTGCGGTCATGCGACCGGCGTCGAGATCAATCCTTCGGCAGTGGCTGACGCCAAGGCTAATGCGCGCATCAACAGGATAAAGAACGTCTCGTTCATCTGCAGGGATGCTACGGAGTTCATGCTGGAGGCTGCGGGCAAAGGACGGGGACGCCGTCCGTCTGAAGGCAACGATCCCATAGTAAGTGCCAGGGAACTGTCGGAGGAAGAGGCAGAGAGGAATAAGGTGCCCCCGGTTGATGTTCACTATGATCTTGTGATCATGGATCCGCCCCGTGCAGGATCCACATCTTCCTTTATCCGTTCCGTCGCGAAATTAGCACCGGAGAAAGTCGTTTATGTATCCTGCAACCCGGAGACGCTGGTGCGGGATCTGAAGATGTTTGCATCTCACGGCTACGAGGCCGTCCGTGCGATCCCGGTCGATATGTTCCCGTGGACTGAGAATATCGAAGTTGTGAGTCTTTTACAGCGAATGAGCAACACCTCAAAGAAGACGATTACTTTTGATGTTGATATGGACATTGGGAAATAAGAGACGATATGTAAGAGGTAGGAGCGTGTATGGTACGAGAAGCAAGAGAAGAAGACTTGGATGAATTGCTACAGCTTTATCTGTTTTTGCATGAAGACAGTATTCCGGAGCAAAATGCACATCTTAAAAAAACATGGAATCAGATCATCGGGGATCCGAATCATCATCTGATTGTGAAGGAAATCGATGGTCAGATCGTTTCTTCCTGTGTATGTGTCATTATACCGAATCTGACAAGAAATGTGAGACCATATGCTTTTGTTGAAAATGTGGTAACACATGCCAATCACAGAGGCAAGGGTTATGCCGGCGAGTGTCTGGACTTTGCAAGGAAGATAGCTGAGCAGGAGAATTGTTATAAGATGATGCTTCTTACCGGTTCAAAGAATCCGAAGACGCTACACTTTTATGAGAAGGCTGGATATAACAGCAGTGATAAGACAGCTTTCATACAGTGGATAGGGATGGATAAGTAACTATATGATAGATATTACAAATCTTAGTAGCCGATATTGCGTATATTGGATTCTTCATGATGAATTTAAAGCATCAAGGAAAGCAGATAGGGACATCAATAATCAGCGAAGTCATTAACAACATGAGGATGGCCGCATCCTGAAGCGAATCCGATTCAAATTCCGCATTGATTATGATGCTGAAGACGGTGGCAAGGTGTTGCTCAACGAAAACGACGTCGAGTGCGTGGTTCTGTTGCAACTTTGACACATCTGCCTGCTACAATAAAAACAGATGATTGTATTCTGTCTGCAAGTGGAGGTGGATATGAGGCGCATCCGTACAGCAATAGCGGCTATTCTCACGGCATCCTTTCTGATGTCCCTGATGTCATGTAAGAATGACGATGAACCAAGCGGAAGTGCCACTCTTGATATGCGTGCACCGGATTATGTGTGCGGCAATGAGAATGTTGACGATCTGTATTTCACTTCTAAAATATGTACTCTTCCATTCGGCAGCACATCAAGCAGCACTGCTGTTTTCAGGCGCGGAGATGATATCTGTGTGATGATGTTGTCAAAGGATGAGAACTATCAACCTTTTGAAGGGCTCTGTGTCATCAACAGCGATGGAGAGCTGTTGTCTTCGCAAAGGGTAGATAATTCAGACCTTATCGAGACAAGTGATAATACGATAACGGATATAGACGGACAGTATATGGCAGGTATCGATGGCTACCGCGGTGCTGTCATGTTTTTCGATTATGAAGGGAATACGGTTGATACGATCGAGATCGGTGAAGATGCCGGGAGGGTATGTTCGCTGATCGATCTTGATGACGGATTTGCAGTGTGTTCACAGACTTGTGCTATTAAGTTTGATGATGACCGCAATGAAGTTGCCAGGATAGATTTTGATTCCGATACCGGCGCTCTTGATGATCCGTTTATGCTCGTTCAGAAGGGGAATCTGTTTCTGAGTACTGCGATTGGATTTTACAAACTGGATTTTGACACGGGGAGCACGCAGTACTTTACAAAACAGACGATGTATGACGGCGAGAATGTCTTTGGCAAAGCCGGCGACTTTGTCTTCAGCAAAAGGAACAGCCCGGCGTTTGAATTATTCTGGGGGAGCGACTATTACTGGGAAACCGATATCGAGGCCGGAGAGATTTATAAAGTTGCAAAGCGCAGCAATATCATGCAGGTCCCGCCACGCGCTGCGTGCCCGTGGTCTTATGATGATAACTGGGTGTGCATACTCGATAAAGAACATTTTGTAATGACTTATCATTATGAAGACTATGATTTTATGGACATTGTATTGATCTCGGCCGATCGTGATGCTGACTATTCACAGCGTGAGAAGATTACTATACAGGGTAATAACATTTTTCACGATGACAGTATAAGAAGGGCTGCATATCTTTATAACACTTCGCAGCATGAGTATTATGTCGAACTGCAGACATGCGGAATTTTCGAGCCGAACAGCAGGGAAGAGGAGACGAGATTCCTTATGGATGTAATGAGTGAATATCAGAACGGGAACACACCTGATATCTTTTATGGAAACATGTTTGACTATCTCTACTGGGGCAGCAGCGGGATGGTAACAGACATGAGTCCGTATCTGGAACCGGATAATGATATATTTCCGGGTGTTAAGTCTGCGATGACCGATAAAGATGGTCACATTTATCAGGTGTTCTCGTCATTCCGGATTCATGGGCTGTGGGGAAGACAGTCTGATTTTGGGAATGCTGACCTTACTGTAGAAGAACTAATGAGATTGCCTCTCATAAGTGATGGCGGATTATCGATCACATCCTACGGACTTCTGTACGGAATGCTGAGGTACAATCTCAGAGATCTCTATGTGGAAGGGAAGCTTACCCGCGGGAATGTTGCTGATATAGTCAATACAGTCATGTTACATGGGACGAATGACTATACCGGCGGAACAGAAGTATCAGGTGATGATTACCAGCGCGTGATCGATCTGTCAGATCTGATAGAGGAGAGCGCCTCCAATGCTGCTGATTATTGGAGTATTCAGTATCAGCTTAAAGACATTCCTGTTTTTATAGGATATCCATCTTCAAATGTGCAGGTGCGCGTTATGGAACCTCAGGGACTTGTTGCGTTATCTTCGTCAGCGTCCGACCCGCAGGCTTGTTGTGATTTCATATCTTTCATGCTGTCTGATGAGTTCCAGTCTTATGTCGCGTTGTATCAGGGATTTCCCGTGAACAAGGCGGTGTATGAACGTCATTTGGGATACCTTAAGGATCCGTCATCGATCCCTGAAGATATCAGATTTATGTATGAAGGCGTGTTAATGAAGGAATACTCTGACGTCGACAGGGGAATATATAAGGTCGTGCCTATGGATTCCCGTCTGGCTGATACTTTGCTCAAGCAGGTAGAATCTGCTAATACGGTTCCCGTTTATGACTGGGGTATTGGCAGCATAATCTCGGAAGAATTGCAGTCTTATTATTCTCAGGGGAAGACTGTTGACGAGATGGCAGATGCACTGTATTCAAGGTTGCTGGTTTATGCGCAGGAGAATTACGGGTAACATTATTATCCTTCTCTCTCGCTCATCAGTGTCCTTGCTCTGTTGTTTATTACCTCAACAGTCTCATCAAGACTCTTCTGCCCCTCGAAATAAGGCTGGATCTCCTCCTTAATGATATCCATCAATTCAGGATCCTCAGCACAAAAATAAGAAACATTGAACAACGCATCATAAACCTGTTCGCGCATTCTCTCGGGCAATTTGTTTTGTGCACATCTATGATCAAAACTGGTCTTGTTATTCGGAATAAGTGATGAGTATTCAAAAGTATCAAGTATATCCGCAGAGGTCAGAAGATTGATAAACTGACCTGCTCCTTCAGGATCTTCACAGCACACAGTAACACACACATCATCTTTTATATTCTGTGCCGGATAACCCGTCCCATCCGTCGTCGGTGCACCAATCATTACAAGATCCGAATCCGGTTCCAGATACCATTCCGAGATATTTGTTCTGGATGATATCTCAGAACACCCGACATATACGGGGACTCCGATATTGGCTGAATAATTATCTGACGTCTGCTCCGGCAGCCTTGCAGAATACTCGGCAATACGCCTGAAAGTCTCATTATCAGCATTAAACCTGCCCGACTCATCGAAAAAGCAGTCAGAACACGTTCTGAGTAAATTCTCGAAATAGACCATTCTATACTGTCCGGCTCCGACCATCGGATCCACTTTATCGGGCAGTCTGTCGACAAATTCCATATATTCATCAACCGTAAGGCCACTGTCTGAGTCTTCCAGATATGAGGGCTCAGTAATAATGACCCGAAGCAGCAACTGAAGAGGAACAATCCTTATCACGCCTTCAGTATCAGGATTAATGCTGCTTACAAACAGTTCATCCGTATTTATGTATCCGCTCATATCCTGAAGATAACGGCTGTCGTTTATCGCTGAATAACCGCCGTAACCGATAAGGATATCGGGCGCCGTTCCGGACCTTATCTCACTTATCATTTCCGTAATGGCATCCGCCTCGCCAAACTTCTCATTCTCTTCACCCGCAAGCTTAATAAAATAATCAGGATTTGTGCGGTTGAACTCATATACCGCCTCGCTGCAGGTGTGATATCCATCCAAAGTTCCGTCAATACTCTTAATAGTCAGGATCTGCTTTCCTTCGGTGGGATCAGTTTTGCTCCTGCTCATTGAATAAAGAAGAAGGCTGTTTCCTCCCCCTCCGGAAGGGCTCGCTGAACTGACGACCGGGCGTTCGGGATCGGAACACACAATGGTTCCGAAAAGCATTGCATCAACATTTACAGAAAACTTCTGCATATCAAATATGACGTGCTCAGAGTCAGTCCCGGCATCATATTCATATACAAGATGAGTTTTCTCGTCCGTTCTGATAAGCCTGTCAGGATGGTATGGAGGCCACTCATTATAAAACTTCCGGAGCATATCTCCGTCCCTTACGATTACATCTTCCATCGCGCCGGAATCAATATCCACCTTTACATATTTGCGCCGGTACTCGTCATCCGGGTTCTCGATCTCATCATCACATGCGGCAACATATATGTTCCCGTTCCCTCCGTCAACAAAGTAAAAGACATCTTTTACAGAATCCAATCCGTATATATTGTCATCTATCTTTATCGCATAAGTGTCGTCATTACCAACATAATCGAAATACGTGATCAAAGTCACGATATGTGAATCTACAACAGACAGCTGATTTACCATAGCGCCCCTTCCCGAAGGAGCTCCAAGATCAACCGGAACGATATCTGTCACCGTACCCTCATCATAATTGATAAGACTGTCATAATAGTTCCAGTCATCATCGGAAAGCAGGCAATGATATCCGTCCTTTATGTATAGGGCAGCAACTTCATAATCATCTAAATATACCGGCTCGGATACTTCCCCGGTTCTGGTAACCTTTGCGGCACCGGTCTTATATGTTCTGTAATTAACCACTTCAAGGAGAATGACCTCATCGTCACTACAACAATAATGATAGCTGCTGTTTGTATCCTCCTCAAGGAAATGGATCCTCACACTGTCATACCATGCTGACTCATCATAAACCGGATCTTGCTCATTGCTGTTGCAGGCACAGAAAACCGTACATACCATCACGAAGATTAATAAAAAAGAAATACACCTGCGCATTCGGATACCCTCCGTATATGAGCTTTATTGCTTATACCCGCACTCGGATCTGACAGGTCCATCGATACCTGATTCATAATTTGCTCTGAACGCCATATTGATCTCAGCTATCTCTTTCTTTCCGTCGATGTAATCCCGGTACATTTCTGCCAGACCGGCCATGCAGCCGTCACACGATCCGCTTATGTTTCCGATCGAATCTTCAACTATCCGTTCACGTTCCTCGCGTGTGGTGTCTTTAATCAGAATAGAGCTCATAGAATTACCTCCCGACAATCATCCCTGCGATGATTATAGATCAGAACCGGACAACTGATATCTCACTGATATTACAAATCAGAGTTACTTTTATTTCCTCGTATAAGTAATCGTGGAATCGCCGTTGTCAAGTTTCATCGTGCCGTCTTCGATCACAACGGTATAAGTGGAATCAACACCCATTTCCGTGTAGTGAACAGTCAGCTTGCCGTCGGAATAATCCCATGTGCGCTCATTATGTGTCGATAGACCATCGTGCATCCTGATATCAGAGATATATTTGCCGTCTGAAGTCAGCCGGATAGTCTCCGTTCCATCAGACATTATCTGCTGCCAGGTGCCTACCAGTTCTTCCTTGGATGAAGGACTGTTACTGTCTCCGCATGCTGCAAGACACAATGCCAGAACAAAAACCAGGATCAGCGCAATAAATCTTCTCTTCATATGAATACCCCCGGATATCAGAAACAGAAATAGTATAACATCCCGGAACAAAACGCACCATGAACCTATGGTATAATAAGTCATGATTAAAACGATTGAAATTGTCAGTCTCTCAAGCGGGATCATCGGCGAGCCGTTTGCACGTCATGAACTGAAGATAGGAACAGAACGCCTGGAGTCTTTGGGACTCCATGTAAAGTTTGCCAGGCATGCTCTTAAAGGTATCGATCATATAAAAGATCATCCTGAGGATAGAGCAGCTGATCTTATTGAGGCGTTTGCCGATCCTGAAGTGGACATGATATTGTGTGCTATCGGGGGAGATGATACATACCGTCTGCTTCCGTATCTGTTCGAAAATGATGAACTCAAGAAAGCCGCAAACGATAAGATATTTCTCGGATTTTCCGATACCACAATGAATCATCTTATGCTTCATAAGCTGGGCATAAAGACGTTTTACGGGCAGAGTTTTCTGTCGGATATCTGTGAACTGGAAAATGAGATGTTGCCATATACCTTGAAATACTTCAGAGAACTTATCACTGCCGGAAAGATAAGGGAGATCCGTCCGAGCGATGTATGGTATGAGGAGAGAACTGCTTTCGATGAGAGCCAGATCGGGATCCCGAGAGTGAGACATCAGAATAACGGATTCGAATTGCTGCAGGGACCCGCTGTCTTTTCCGGGAAGATCCTTGGAGGATGCATTGATTCGATCTACGACATCTTCAACAATGACCGGTACGGTGACAGTGTCAGCCTGTGTAACAGATACGGGTTATTTCCGCCGATTGAAGACTGGAAGGGCAGGATCCTGCTTCTTGAGACGAGCGAGGAAAAACCGGCTCCTGATGAATATGAGAAAATGCTTTACGCGCTGAAAGAATATGGTCTTTTTGAAGTTGTGTCCGGAGTGATTGTCGGGAAGCCGATGGACGGAGCATATGAAGATGAGTACAAGAGATCACTGGTCAGGATAATCGGTTCTCCGGAGCTTCCTGTTCTAAGCAACATAAACATTGGGCATGCCACTCCAAGATGCATCATTCCCTTTGGAGTAAATGCGACTGTGGATGCTGACAGACAGGTTATTACATTTGAGGAAGAGGGCAGGTGCGGTCTATGAGAGTGATCAGTTATTTTGACAGCAGAAGGAAAGATCATTGGCTGAATGAGATCAGAAGGAGCGACTGGGGAGCTGCTGAATTCCTGTATCAGCTGCTGAGCGGCGGATCTTTCTTCGATGCTGTTGGCCAAAACTCAAGGGTTCTGCTGCTTACAGATGGCGATGAACTGATCTCATTCTGCACCTATGCTGAGAAGGATGATATCCAGCCAACGGATCTTACCCCATGGATGGGTTTTGTCTATACTTTTCCGGAGCACAGGGGGCACCGTTATGTGGGGCTCCTGCTGGAAGAGATAGAAAGGATTGCAGGAGAAGAAGGCGTATCGGAGGTCTTTATCTCTACAAACCACACAGGACTCTACGAGAAATACGGGTGTGAATTCAAGACAGAGATGAAGGACATGCACGGAGATCCGACAAGAGTATACGTGAAGAGAATCGGGGGATGACAATATGAACGTAACAGATGCTATCAACAGAAGACACAGCTACAGAGGCAAATACATACAGGAGCCTGTACCGAGGGAAGATCTTGTCACGATAATGGAAGCGGGCCTTGCTGCGCCCTCCGGCTGCAATAAGCAGACCACAAGCATGATAAGTGTGGATGATCCTGAAGTCCTGGCGAAGATACGTGCTGTGATAGATCCTCCGGTAGCCGAGACGGCCCCTGCAATGATCTGCGTTCTTACTCAGAGGATCTGCGCTTACAGGGACAAGTGTTATGCCGTTCAGGACTATTCTGCCGCCCTCGAGAACATGCTGCTCACTATAGTCGACTTAGGTTATCAGAGCTGCTGGTTCGAAGGCCATATCACTGATGAGGACAGGATATGTGACCGGATCGCTGAGATCCTTGATGTTCCTGAGGGCTATGACCTTGTATGTATACTTCCGGTAGGTAAGGCTGCAGGCGAACCGGTACTTCCAAAGAAGAAGGAGTTTACCGAGAGGGCATGGTTTAACAGGTTCGGGAATAACGGTTAGACTATAACATGATCATTCAGAGTTCAAAAAGGATCAGAACGTCTTTGCTGTACAGCCCTTGGAATATGGACGTACTTTCCGATAATACAGTAGCTGCATGAAGAAATCGGTGTTTTTCTCCTGACAAGCTCAATAACGGAGTGCCTTAATTCGTCAGTATTACCATACGAGGAGGCATGAAGATCAACATATTCATCATTAATATCAGGCAACATTCCGAGATGTATACCATGAGCCTGACGGGGGCATACATACAGACAGCCTCTGTACAGTGCATTACAATTTTTTCTGTTGTAACAGTTGTTGTACTGCCTGTACACGAATTCCTGTGGTTCATCATATTTATCTGGCCGTCCGAAATCAAGCCAATAGAAAGAATCATCGATTATTGAATAACGGATTCCTTTTTGTTTACACAGCTTGATGAACTCCTCTTGATGAGACGATAGATTTCCATAATTACTGAAAGTCACAATCACCCTGGGAATACCGGCTAGAGTACTGATGCAATCCTCGTTCGGTATGATTGTTCCGTTGGTGATTATATTTATGGTGTCCACTTTCTGGGTATAGTTTTCTGATAAGTATTGAAGGACATCTGTAAGTACCCCTTGATTAACAAAAGGCTCTCCTCCTATTATCTTCAGTTCCCCTATGCTAATGCATTCAAGCAATGTACCGATGTCGTTTATTACGTCTTCCGATGTAAGATTACAGGGACTGCTATAGTACTGCATAAGATTTGAGCAGTTGCGGCATTTGAGCGAACAGCATTCAGTGATCACCAGATCAAGATGAAGCAGTTTGTTTTCCGATCTGAGTCTTTCCTTTGCTTCCGGATCAGAATACGGACGTCTGTAAAGAATATCCATTATACCGGAAGATATATTGAACAATAGTTTTCTGACAGTTTTCTTAATATGCATGATTTTATATGTAAACCTCTCAGTTTTTTGATCGATCAACAGCTCTTGCAATTACTTCTTCGGGAGATAATGATTCATCAGGTGCTTTAAGATTTATCTTATCCGCCGGACGTTCGAGTATTCTGAAGCCGTCATCATCTATATATCTCGGCTTAATGCCGCAGGATTCAAATAAATGATCCATTCTTGTATTCATTCCTGTATACTTACCAAACCTTCTTATGACTCCAATTCTCTTTTCAAAGATCAGCGCGAAAAGCGCACAGTGATAAGAATTCGTAACGACGAATTCCGCTTTGTCAATCAGCTCGAGCCACTCTGTGATGCCGGGGAAAGATCTTGTCAAATCGTCATGCCAATCGTCAGTTATATATATTGTTTTAAGACCCATAGATGAAGCCCAGTCGAATACAGCACGCCTGTTATACTTTCCATCGTTGTTCATGTAGTAGAATAACAGATACTTTTCGTTTTGTATTTTCTCTCCGTTTTCCCGATATAGTTTTCTATATGTCTCTGCATCATGAAGTAAAACAGGATCAGATGAAAGACATGCATCTTCTCTTCCCATTTTATGGCAGATATCAATACCGGATCTTTCCCTGACCGTGATTGCATTGAATCTTGATATGAGGGGTTTGATAAAAATTACTTCGTCATCAGGAATCCATGTTCTTCCCCAACTGGCAGCATAAGATATCCGCAAAGTATCTTCGTGACCAAAATCCAGAAAAAAGGCCCGGATTCTGTTCTTCATCTCAATAAGACCACCCTCGAAAGTATTCCAGACCTGATCTGACCCTGTGATATAGATATCCGCTTCCGGCGGGTCATTACGGAGATCGTCAATTGTTGTATATACTCTACTCATGGAAAGGTATCTTTCCCTGAATTCTTCAAATCCACGAGGGTGTTTTATACAGTCATTGATGCGTTTTCTGTTGTTTTTCCGTGTAGTGAAATAATTGATCAACCGTCCGGGATTGAGTGCCCGTATAATCCTTATGTAGACAGGCCTGCTGCCGTATATCGTATCATTCTCATAGTCATAACGGATAAGGAAAGGATCGTGTCCAAGACCCCTCAGGTACTCCTGCAAGGCATAATTCTGGAGTTGTTCTCCATAGTTCACAGAGCTCTTCCAATATGTGACTATTCCGATCCTCATTTATATTCCTCTGATCCGGATATTTGAAATCTCGCAGTCTATCCCGACGGAATCCGTCTCATTCCATAATATGATACAAGCGCGATCTCCGTCCACTGATCTTTTTCCGTTTTCCTCCACTGCAAGGATCCGCTCTCCATCAACATACATCTCATATATGTTATATATTACTCTAACACATATTCTGTGATTCCGATCCAGTGAGAGTTTGTATGGCACCTGTATATATGGATCGAGGAAATACCCTTCATATACTGTTTCAAATAGACATGTTCGGTTGTCTTTTATCATAAATCTGTATCGGTTACCAAGATCTACATAATTGAATGCTAATTGAACTTCGGTTATTTCTGTATGAAGGCAGATATCATACGATATTTCATAAGAATCAGGAAGCTGTTCGTTGATATAAAAACAAAGCCAGTTGTTATTTGTGGCGGGAGCATCTACTGTAATGATGTCTCCATTGATACTGTATTTGCTGCTGATGCAGATATTATCTTCCCAATCAGGATGCTTTCCACGCATGAGGTATTCCTGATACTTTCTCAGATCCCTGATATAATTCCATGATTCATCTTTATACGTAATTAATTTATCCAGGTTTTTTCTCTCCACATTCTCGTTATTAAAGATGATATTTGCTGCTCCATCATAATGTCTCATCTTTCCGTAGATCATTTGTCTTCTTTTGTTATGATTTGAATCAAACATCTTGTTCCTTATGAATGTTACGATCAATCCAATGATCTTTCTGTTGACGATAATCGCTATACTGAACGTTACAAGCGCAGACAGAGCGTTTATATATGGGTTTTTGAGGTAAAAACAGCACATTACTATAATGCCCCATAAAGTGACGGGGATAATCTGTTTGAGAGACGGGCTGATGTTAAGTATTTTCCTAACCAATAGGACTCTTAATATAGCGAGGATCATAAATGCTATAAGAGTCGATATTGAACCCGCATATATGCCGAACCGTCTGACAAGAACAATGTCGATAACAATGTTTATTATTGCGGCGATAATGCTTGTTATGGCGATGCCTCTGGTCTTTTTCAGAGCAATCAGTACTGAACTGTAGATTCCTGCCACGGCCTGGCATAGAACAGCAAGTAACAGTATTGGGATCTGCATGAATGAGTCAGAATAATTATTGTTGATCAGAATAAACGCGTAGGGAATAAGAGTGATGAAGGAGAAGCAGGCGGAAGAAAACAACACAAACAGGTGACTGATCATCCCGGATAAGTACTCTTTTCTATCATCAGCATTAATATGAACAGAAGCAGATTCCATCCAGGAAAGGTTTATGCTGTCTGACACTGACGTGTAAATTGATGAAAACTTATTAGCCAGAGAATAAATGCCATTTGCCGCAATACCGATCGTGCCTGATATTACAAGTCTGTCAGATATTCCCATTACCCACCAGGCAAGTTGATTAGGAATAAGAGGCACAGAATACTTTAAAAGTATTTTCGCAGAGTCCTTGCTGAACCTGTTAATACTGAGAAACCTCCAAAGCCTTGCTGCGATTATCAAGTATAGAAGCGTAATAAACTGTGAAGCAGCTGACCCCACAATTATTCCGGTTACACCCCACCGGAGCCCTGCAACCAGAATTACATTTATGATCAGTCCAGTTGCAGATGTTATAAACACAGAAGATGAATACATGATGTTATGACCGAGGCCGCGTATAAACTGAAGGAGTGTGTTTACAGGTATGATAAGGATAACATTCAGGAGCAAAAAATCCTTGTATGCCAGAGTTATTAATGGTCTGACAGCAAAATATACAGCAACATAAACAAGTATCTGCAATAGGTTTATAACTGTTACCGTACTTAGCAATTCCTTCTGTTTATCTTGATCATTTCTGTTCTCAACTGTGAATCTGAAGAGTGCTGTATCAAGCTGAAATCCTACGAAAGGCAGCAGCAAAAATACCAATGTATTTATAAGGTCAGCAGTTCCGTAGTCTTCCGGCGCAAGAAGATCCGAGTATAGAGGAAGGAGCAGAAAACCGGCAATCTGGGCAGCAATCCTGCCAACAGTAAAGATAAATGAGTTTTTTGCGACAATCTGTTCTCTGTTCATCTTGAAATCTTCACACAATAATAGATTACGTTGCTGTCATAATCTGCTGGTCCTGCAACCGGAAGAATTGCCCCGGACATTTTCTTTACATCTATCACATCAACATCAAAGCCAAATGATCCGATCAGTGTATTACTGTCTTTTCCAAATACTCTCAGGTGATCATACTGTCCAAAGAGACGTATTCTATCCTCCGGTGTCCTGGCTTCATGTTCAAATACAGTATCAAGGTTATGATCAATGGGAAAACTGATGATCAATTTCCCATTCGGGACTAAGATCCTGTTAAGTTCAGATAATGCTTTCTCGTAACTGGAAACGTGTTCAATAACGTGATTGCAGATAACCATATCATATGATCCGTCGGGAAGACTGATATCTGTCAAGTCCAGTTTAAGGTCAGCATTGGTATCGTTCAGATCAGCGGTTTCAGGTCTTATCTTATTGCGCCTGAACCATTTCATCATTGAGTATTCCGGAGCGAAAAAAAGTATACGGGAGTTTCTGATAAGATCAATATTATCATTTGCCCAAGATGCGAGAATCCTCTGTCTGGGGGCAGAATAACAGAAAGGGCACATTACATCCTGACGCTGGTCCCTGAAACGGTCGGGATCATATCTCTCATTGTCATCATAAAACTTCATATCAGTAAAGCTTACCAACCTTCTGTTGCAACATGGACAGTAGTATTCTCTGCTGTTCCTGTGATTATGGGCACAGTAAAGTGCATATTGCAGTTTGCGGAGAATATCGGTCTTTTTCCATAGAAAGATAAGTAACGCAAGAATAATGGTGAACGTGACAACTATGATCATCAATACTGTCAGCAGATCAAGTTCAAATAAGCACTCAGAAACAAGTGTAACAAATCCCGCAAACAATAGTGAAAAAGCGGATGCTGTCAATGCATTTCTTTGCTGTACATATCGTTCAGCTCTTGATCTCATCATCTCACACTCTCTTTGGTCTTCTGCTATCGAGCAAACTGTAATATATCTTAGGAAAATGTCTTAATAAGAACAATTTGATCTTAACTCTGGATTCCAATCTTATATTCTTATCTATGATGTCAGATGTGCTCAGAGCAATATCTCTAAGTTCGCCCAGATATTCTCTGCCGGAATCATCCCTTATTACCTGTGCCGTCAGATCCAGCGCGGTGATCAGCTTTCTTAGCATGATCATTCCGGTCACTTCCGAGTTTTTACTGCAGAGATCCAGTTCTCTGTCAAGAACAATAAAGTATTGCATCTTACTGCCATCAAATGGTCTGTTCATAGTGGAACCGGGATTCTGATAGTAATAATAGCGAGGAGCGCTGATACATACTACCTTTGATGCCCTCATACAGCATTGAAAAGTAAAGAATGCATCCTCCTGGACAGTTAGAGTCTCATCGAACCTTATGTCCTTAATCAGTTCCTTTCTGTAGATCTTTCCCCATGATGCAAGGTTGATCTGACCTATCATACCCGAGAAATATGCGTTCGAGATTTCTGTCTGCCCTTTATATACGGCAGATACAGCTTCTTTATTACCGGTCTTTGTTCCGTCATCATACAGATAAATAAATGAGCACTGTGCTATATCTGCATTTTCTTTACCAATGAGATCTGTGAGCTCGCTCAGGAATTCTGGATCTAGTATGTCATCGGAGTCAAGAAAACACAGATAGTCTCCCACAGATAATTCCAACCCGTGATTGCGCGCAGCAGAGACACCCCTTGCAGAGGAATCATGAATCGATATTCTCGTATCTTTCTCTGTATAATACATAGCGATTTCAGCTGTGTTATCTGATGAACTGTCATTGATTATCAGAAGCTCCCAATCTGTATATGACTGAGATAAAACACTTTCGATGCACCGATCAAGATAAGATCCGGAGTCTTTTGCAGGAAGAATGATCGATACGGTCGTAGACATTTCAATAAAACCTTGAGTTGGATGTATAATTAATGCATGAAAGTAAGCATTATTATACCATTCTATAATTCTGAAAGCTATTTGGACAGATGTATCGGGTCAGCCATAAGGCAGACATATGATGACATCGAGATAATCCTTGTAAATGATGGTTCCGCTGACGATTCTGAGGAGATCTGCCGGAGTTATGCGGTAAAGGACAAAAGGATAAGACTGATAAACAGGGAAAACGGCGGCGTGTCTCTGGCAAGAAATGACGGCCTTGATGCTGCAGGAGGAGAACTGATCTCTTTTATTGACAGTGACGATTATGTTGATGATGATTACATTGAATATCTCATAGGACTGATGGAACAGAGCGGTTCGGATCTGGTATGCTGCAAACATGAAGACAGTAAAGCCGGTGAGGATGGCATGAGGACACTTGTGACCACGGAAGAGTGCCTCAAAGTGTATCTTACTTCTAACGAGATTTTTGCTTCAGTATGGGGTAAGTTATACAGGAGAGAACTATTTGAAGGAATACGCTTTCCTGAAGGCAGAAGATTTGAAGATAATTATGTGCTGTATAAGGTGATAGATCGGTGTAATTCGATTGCTGTTGGGAACCTCAGGAAATATCACTATACCTTACATCACGGGAGTTTTGTCAATGAACCTTTCTCAACGCGTCAGATGGATATAGTGGATGCCATGAACCTTCAAAGGGGATTTATTGAACAGAAATACCCGTCTCTGTTGCCGTATGCTAATTCGCTCGTTGTATATGCAGCAAACAGATGTCTTGTAAAAATGGCAGACTCCGGTATTTGTGACAAAGAATGCATTGATATGATCAGGCCAATTTACAGGAAATACGGGAAAGATTTTCTTAAAGGCACCAGCGGCAGAAAGGCTAAGTTATTCTTTAGAGTCGCTCGTATAAGCCCAGTCTTGGCAATGCGCCTTTACCGTTTATTCAGAAAGTGATCTATACCCCTCCCTGAGTGTCTCTGCCGATTTGATCCACGGGTATTTTGTATCGTAGAGCCTGCGGGCGGATGCGCCCATACGGGGCCACTCAGGGCGCCTCTGGATGAGCCTGTCGAGGGCTTTTGAGATTGCCTCTTTGATATCGCCTTCCGATACGTCGATGACCTCGCCGAAGTCTGATTCTTCTATCTCTTTGTAGAGCGATCCGTTGCGGATCATGATGAGGGGTTTGCCAAGCATCAGAGCCTCATAGAATTTGTTCGGTGCGGAGTAGCTGTTGTTCGGGACCGAGGGGTTCTGAAGGGCGGTCATGATATCGCATTTTTGCTCCAGGGCGAGGATGTCGTCGTAGGGAAGAGGACCGTAGTAGAATATGTTGTCGTGTGCGGCTGCGCACTCCTCGATGTATGGTCTTAATACGCCATAGCCTGCCACGTGCCATTCGATGTCATCCCTGTCCATCATTACCTCGCTCATCTCCTTCAGGAACCTGTCGAAAACAAGCATTCCCGCATACACCACCCTTGGCCTTCCGGGTACTGATCCGCTGTTGATCTCAAAGCTGTCATCAACCTCCAGATCCTCGGGTGAATTCAGGACGACGATCAGTTTCTTCGGGTGCGACCCGGCTATCTGCTTCCGTCGTTCTTCGCTGCAGATTATTGTCATGTCTGCGCGGTCAATATAACCGTTCTCGAGCTTTCTTATTATGCTCTTTATGATACCCGGTGCATTGTATGAATCGGCATAGTAATCGAAGATGTCATATACGGCAGATTTGGAGTATTGGCGCGCGGCCCTGAATGCGGGCCATGCCGTATCGAAATCAACAACATGGATCACATCGTATCTGTCACGGTTCTCCTTGAGGAACCTGAAAGCCCTCCGCCAGAACCTGACCATGGGACCGATCATGCGCTTCATGCCGCCGCCGTAGGCTGCCGGTTCCGGGATAAGATAGTAGTCAAATTCCCTGCCGTGGATCCTGTGCTTCTCGTGGATGATATCATTCCCCGATGCCTCGCGGTTCCAGCCCAGAAGGAAGATCTCATGCTCTGATGACAGAGCGTAGATCTCTTTCTCGACCCTTGAATCGGGGTAGCCTTTGTCTGATCTTATAAAGCAGATCCTCATGTTTTGCGCGACCTTAAAGATGGGACCGGTGAGCGGGGAATGGCAAGCCCGACTGCCAGCCAGAAATATATGACAACATATGGAACGCTGATGTTGAAGAACGCGGAAGCCGCATATGTGGCGATCATGCCGAGGAGGGTCCAGGTGACTGCGCGCTTCTCTCTTGAGTCTTCTGTCAGTACGCTCCTGACCGCACCAACACAGGTGTAGATCAGAAGTGTCAGATAGTTGATCAGAGCTGGTATGCCCTGAGTAACAAGAATGTGGAGGTACTCATTGTGTGCTTTGTCCTTGCGGTGCATGCCTTCCACATAATCCGGCGAAGAATCAAATACGTACTGGTAGTTATCAAGACCGACTCCGGTCAGCCAGTGCTTTGGAACGCTCTTGAGCCCCCATTGCCATACGTAGATGCGGTCTGATCCCATTTTCTCTGTATTGCCGTTGGCCACCTCCCAGTATGATCTTACGGTAACTTCCCTGATATAGTCCGTGAAGAAGAAGGCTATAAGGAAAACTGCCGCATAAGCCGCAAGGATAATGAGCGCCCGTCTGACAGCAGGCTTCATATCCTTGCTGCCTCTGTTCTTTCTGCACATTATGATCAGCGAGATCACATAGAAGACAGCGAGCATACAAAAGCCCACCCAGGCAAGTCTCGCCCTGCTGCCCAGCATGGTATAGAAGACAAAAGCGGCGATGGGCGGCAGTGAATAGCGTGTTATTTTCGATGTGACGAGATCTTCCGAGAAGATATATACGCCTGTTATACACGCGATGAGAAAGACGGCAAGGCACCCGTAGTAGTTGCTGTTCTGCGTAAGACCGTAAGCTGATCTGTCGGCGCGGTAGAGCCAGCTGTAGCTGAGCTCGATGTTGAATGTCTGAAAGAAAGCAGGTATGCCTTCGAGTATGGCTACCGCGATGCAGGCAGAGAGGATCCTCTTTCTGTATATGATGTTATCAATAAGTGTGCCGGCAAAGAACAGCCAGAAATAAGCGAGAAAGATCATCGGTTCTTCACGCCGGTTCAGAACGGGGTTGGAATAAACTCCGGGACTTCGGGAGAAGACTGCTGATATGACCATGAAGAAGATCAGCGTAAGATAGAAAATATCTGCAGTTCTCAGTTTTCTTTTCTGCTTAAAGGACGTATACCAGTACAGGACTGTAATGGAAGTTCCGTATACTCCGAACAGCGAGATCACCATGGGCGCGAAGAACAGGGGAAAGATTTCACTGAATCTTGACAGTATCTCCGTCAGGACCTCGATGACCGGCATGCCGATGATCAGCGCCATAACAGATCTGTAGAATACTTTCTCTGAGATCAGCTTTTCCATGCACTCTCCCTCACGCGAAATGACGGTACTTGAGAAGACCGTTGACAGCATAGCAGGCTTCATAGAAAATCCTGGCGGGCAGACTGAGACCCACATATCTGTATGTGTGCATATTCATCACTGCGGCCTTCATCTTATTGCCGGCTCTCGAACTTCTGGAGACTCTGTATGTGAGAAGCGGTTCATCAATTCCGCAGGCGGTAAGACCGTCTCTGAGCATGCGGAGCCAGCAGGCATAATCCTCGTGTATATCGCTGTGGACTGCCTCGAGTGGGGCATATCTGTTGTAGTCTTCTTTCCTCATCAGGACAGAGGAATTTGATATGATATTCTGCTTGAGAAGTCTCCTGTAGCTGACCTCTCCGGGAACATGCAATATCCAGTCGTATTTGTTGCCGGCCGCATCGATAAATGCCGATGCAGTGAAGACCAGATCACATGATTTCTTCGAATCTCTAAGTCTCAGCTGCTTCTCCAGCTTCTCAGGATGCCACAGGTCGTCTGCATCTATGAAAGCGATCCATTCGCCACGCGCCACATTGACGGCTTTGTATCTGGATCCGAGTGCGCCGCAGTTATCCTTATTAGTAATTATGATGATCCTTCTGTCATTGCTGCTGAGGGCACGGCAGATCTGATGCGTATTGTCATCGGACGCATCATCCACGATGATGAGCTCTATATTCCTGTATGTCTGGGCAAGAACGGAATTTATGGAAGCTTCCACAGACTGTTCGCTGTTATATACCGGCAGAATGACGCTTATCAGTTCTGAACTGGCCTGATCCATCATTCCCTTCCTCCCGGTGCTAATAATAACGCATATTTTAAAAATTATATCAAATTACGAGGAAAGAGCACACTTTTTGCGCCGAAAGTGCTCTTGTTGGTTGAAAAGATCTTCGAACCGAACCATAACACTATCAAACAGAAAAACACAAGTGTAAGGGAGGACAAAAGAATGATCTATTATCAGTATTTCCTGGAGTGGAAGGACATTGAGAAGAAGGGCAAGGTGGCAGACCGCGGAGAGTTCGCTTTCAGGGAGCCCGTAAACGCGTTCGAGCGCCGCTACAGCGAGGGTACCATCAACTGCATGAACGATGAGTACCGCATCGACTACCAGAAGAATGAGGACTATCTCATTTTCATTTCAAAGCGCACGGAGATCTCTGCGGAGCTGTGCGTGGCAGTGAATGTTGATGCTGTCTGCGGCGAGGAATACGAAGCCCGGATCAGGGCTGATTTCCCTGACTGCAGGATCGCAAGACGCGCGGAGATCACCATCGAGGAATTCAGGAGAGAGGTCGATGCCGGCAGGTACAATGGCGGGCATAAGATCATCGGCATGCTGGGTCTCGACTACAGGGCCGGGCTTTTCGATCCGTATCCTTTCGAGAAGGATGAGCAGATCTACGGAGCCGGGCATATGACCAAGGCGCAGTGCAAGAGAAGAGCAAAGGAGATCCTGGCGTCCTCTTCAATGAACGAGGAGCTGGACAGGATCTACTCCAGGAGCAACGCACGCAAGTACTACGGCCACCCCGTGCACTACATGATAAGCGCCGGTGAGTGGGGCGCAGCAATGGACATGATCGAGCTTCTGATCGGTGCGCTTGCCAGCAACAACAGGCTCCTGTCCGGCAGGCAGACGATCATCCGCAGTGTCCGAAAGGGCACGTACCGTGACGAGCGCTACCGCCAGATCATCAATGCAGCCGAGGGCGGCATCGTAGTCCTGGAGATCAAGGGCCAGGACGACATGGGCGCCTTTGCCACCGATTTTCACGAGTTCACGAAAGTGACCGGCGACATCCTCAGCAAGCAGAAGAAAGACACGCTGTTCATCTTTGTAGAGATCATGGGCGAGTCATTCAAAAATGCAGACGCCTTGAGCAATATCACCTCACGTGCGGATATCATCCAGATCACCGAGGGTTCGGGAACACTGCAGCAGGCCAGGGACTATCTGATGGAGCTCGTCAGCAAGGTCGAGTTCGTGACTGACGACAAGGAGGATGCGTACGGATTTCTTCCGGAGCAGGACTCTTATACGGTGACCGACATCTACAGCGCCTATAACGCCTGGTACGGATCCGGACTTAAGAATCACGTGTACAAGGCCTACAGGACCCAGTCCACTTTCAAGGTGCAGGTGACTGTCGCCGGGAGCAAGCCCTACGATGAGCTGCAGAAGCTTATCGGTCTTGCGGAGATCAAGGCGATCGTCGATCAGATAATCGCTGCCGGCAGGGTGAAGTGTGTCCGCGAGCGAATGGGTCTCAATGTGGAAAACACTTCCATGCACATGATCTTCACAGGCAACCCCGGCACCGCCAAGACCACTGTCGCGCGTCTCATAGCCCAGATCCTCAAGGACGAGGATGTGGTCAGGTCCGGCAAGTTCGTGGAATGCGGCCGTCAGGACCTCGTCGCGAAATACGTGGGCTGGACAGCCAAGGTTGTCGAAGAGAAGTTCAGGGCCGCCCAGGGAGGCGTTCTCTTCATCGACGAGGCATACGCCCTTGTAGATGGCAGCAACTCCTATGGCGCTGAGGCCATCAACACCATCACTCAGCTGATGGAGAACTACCGCGACCAGGTCATCGTGATCTTCGCCGGCTACCCCGACAAGATGCGCGAGTTCCTGGAGCAGAACGAAGGCCTGAGAAGCCGTATCGCCTTCCACCTGAACTTCCCTGATTACACCGCTTTGGAGCTGGTGGAGATAATGAAGCTCATGTGCGGCAAGCGCGAGTATGTCGTGAGCGACGAAGCTCTTGCCGAGTGCCGCGACATCTTCGAGCAGGCAGCCAGAGTTAATAACTTCGGCAACGGCCGCTATGTCCGCAATGTCCTCGAGCAGGCTATCATGAGACAGTCGAACAGGGTGATAGAAGGTGCGGCCGGTGCTGAGCTGACCAGAGAAGATATGTGTCGTCTGGAGGCCTGTGACTTCAGGTTCATCCCGCTGGGCGACAAGGCTCAGAGCAGCAGGTTCGGGTTCGCCGTATAAGAGGCTCCAAAGGTGCGAGAGAATGTGAAATGGGGACGGTTCTGAAGTGTCACATTATTGCAAAGATCCACTCTATGTTTTGCTCTATGTAGGTAGTGGAACATAGAGCAAATCATAGAATAACTCTCATAACTCTACCTTTTGCTCTATCTTAACTACCCAAGGTAGAGTAAAACATAGAGTGCTAACGTGGTCAGACCTGTCCCCCTGTCACATGTGAAATCAGGCAAAATGCAGTTCAGTTGTCACATTTTGCCCCAAAATGTGACAACTGAGAACCGTCCCCATTTCACATTTTTCACCTGCTGGAGTTACCATAGCACCAACTCACGGATTACCGGCAGTTTGGGGTAATGAAAGTGGAACAGAGCACATCCGTCAAACCTTTTCGAGCAATTTGCAGCATTTGGTTTGAAACACCCCCGCAGTCAACCATTTTGGTGAAAAAGGAACCGGTCTCTATTTCACCAAAATGTGAAAAGTGACACGTCCCCTTTTCACATTCCTTTAAATAAAAAAATAAATTTAATAGACTATTGTTATTAAATATGTTAATCTATTGTCATAATATTACACTATACTGAGGCTTGAATATGTCAAATATATACAGAGTGACCAGGATTGAGGATGCCAAGGGGAGACCGGTGCTCCGTGACGGGATGATCCAGTACGAGGTCAGCATGGATAACGGAGAACCTGTGATCTATGTGTGCGTCATGCCACCGTATCAGGAGGATATCTCATCGCTGCTGAATCTGGCTAAGGGCAGCAGGACACTGGCGCAGTTTGCTACTGATTGCGGTGTTACACCTCCGGTGTTCACAAATATAATTTCCATGAAGAAATCGATGGTAAGGCCCCTCAAGGCCACGTTGATGGAAAACATCCTTAATCACAATCAGAGTGCTCAGGTCAGCTGTGTTGCTTTGATGAAAGCAAATGGATTTATCACTTTGGACAAGTACCTGGGTCAGAAGGAACGCCGGGAAAAACGTGAGATGGAGCGTGAGACAAAAGAAAATCTTATTGAGAGTCTTAAGAACGCAGTGATCAGTAAGTATTACGACAGGAAACTGACGGTAAGGCCATTTCGTGAGGATGAGAAAGCAGTATTCAATATACAGAATATTCCTTTGTATGAATCATTCAGATATGGAATATTCGATGGAAATGGAGACAGGATACTCTTCCAGTTGTCAAGAGATAATGACAGCCTGGACAGGATCGAGCCGGAGAGGGAATTCTTTAACGAAAGCACACCCCTGTCAAAGATTATGGATTTCATACTCAGAGAAATCCTGTACACGATAGAAAACTACCTTCTGATCGATGCCTGGAAACCGGAGGTCATCGGGAACGATAAGTTGTGCATCGTCATTACAGAACCTGAGCTGTACGAATATATTATTAATGCAATGGCTGATATCCGGGTAAACTCTTACATTTCGCTGCTGTTGATCGCCGTAGATGATAACGGAGTCAGGATCGTCAGTGAGCAACCGTTGAGAAACCGTGGGGACGAGGCTTTCGAGCCGGTGATAGGTGGTAATCAGTCCCAATAATAGGACAAAACAATCAAAAATAAATAATTTTATTAATTTTTGAAGAAAAACCCTTGCAAAATTTAATGCGAGGGTTTATTATATCATCACAACGTTAAATAAATTATTAACTTAACGCTAGAAATTAAATTTAAGGAGGTATTCAAAATGAATACATTAATCTTCTACACAATCACAGATTCAACAGTCCGCCTCTTCGACTTCGATACAGGCGAGACAGTCAGGGTCATCAACATCCCTGAGTTCATCACGAACAGGGCATCCATCATCGACCTCGTCGCCATCCCGGCGGCAGCCAGCGAGATGGACATCTCCTGCTGGACATACAAGAGGGAGTATCTCCCGATGTTCAGGAGACTCCACTACGAGAACCTCTGGCTGGACGACCTCGATTACCTCGATGACTTCGACGACTCCGACGGCTTCGGCGACGAATAGCCGCCGGCCGCCGCCGGGGTCCCGGCAACTGAATAACGTACTCGTAAGCATCCCATTGGAATAAGGGAGGGATTAAAATGAGATACACAGATTTCACCCTGCAGGAGCAGGAAGCACTTCTCCGCGCATCGAAAGGCGCATTCACAGATTTTACAAAGCTCTTCGACCTGATTACCGGTCTCATCATGGATACAGCCCGCAAGTACTCGACAGTAGGCGGGAGCGTACTGGAGATGGACGACCTGGTTAACCAGGGCTGGGCTATCGTCTATGACAACATCGGAGACTACGACCCGGCCAAGGCTGAGCTGTCAACTTTTCTGTATTTCTGCCTCAATTCACGTCTGCACCTGTATGCCAACCGCTGCAGGCACGGAGTTACCGTTTCCGATAACGATGTGAGGACTATGTGTAAAGTGATGAGCGCTTATCGCAAGGTCGAGGTATCAACGGGCTTTGAACCCACAGTTGAAGAGCTTGCAGAGTTCTGCGGGCTGAGCCCTGCACGCGTCCGCGAGTGCATCGACCTGGACAGGGGTGTGTTCGATCCCGTGTCGTACAACAACACTCTGGAAGATTCGGAATTCGTGGAGTTCATTCCTGATGACAGCGGAGAGTTCTTTGTTGAACTCATCGAGAAAGCAGACAGCATTAGCCGCCTTCAGGCCGCAATCGATACTGAACTCACTCCAAGAGAAGCCCTGATGATAAGGCTCAGGAGCGGTCTTGCTGACGGCCGCGTCTACACGCTCCGCGAGATCGGGGAGATGCAGGGCGTGAGCCTCCAGTATGCAGATAAAGTGATAAGGGGAGCGATGAAGAAGCTGCGCAGGGTGCTGGAGTAACAAAATGTGAAAAGTAACACGTCCCCTTTTCAGAAAATGTGTTATATTCGAAGCAGTAACAATGTTAAAAAGCCTGTAAACAGGCTGTTTGGGAGCACTTAGTATGACAATGAGACTGACAATCGCCGTTGCCGCCACCCTCGCCGTATTTGCAGGGCTGGGAGGGTGCAGTGCGTCGCCGGTGTACTCCAGTCCCGAAGAAGTGACAAAACGGGTGGAGGAGCACGTGTGCGGCGAGAAGGTCGAGATGGTCAGCTGCGATGAGGACCTGCATAATTATGTATTCAGCTCGGAAGACCGTGAACTTACCTTTGATGTGGAGGACCGGCCCGGAACCATGAGCCTGGATGGTGCTGTCTTTGGGTATTATGACTACTCAGTCTCGCATATATACTACAAATATGCAGTGTACAGTTTCTGGACTGACAGTCTGACGAAAGCTGCGGAACAGTACGGGTTCGACAGTGTGGATGCCAACGTGGGCGATTCCAGGATGCCGTACCCTTATGAGCACATCGACAAGATCACTATCGTTGTGGACAGCTGGGCTGACGACAAGAAGATAACTCATGTCAACGATTTTCTTAAGGATCTTCGCCGGATAACACAGCGCGAGGCTGATTATCACGGCAAGAAAGACTACGAATTTACATACAGCGTCGAGATCCTCTGGCGGGAGAACGGCGATAACGGCGTGTGTTACAGGACATCAGGCAACGGCAATGATTACAGGATCACCATCGGCAAAGATACGCCTGATGAACAGCTGGATATCAGGACTTATAAAGTCTATGACCAGACGATGGCAGACTACAGGGAAGCCTGGAAGAATATGCTTCTGATCCGGGTCGTTGCATAAGCGCGTTGAATAAGCGCACCGATGATGTGACATTTGCAGGAACCTCACTGTCCATGAAGTCCGGGACGACGCTGTCTCTGTACTTCAAGTGCGATGATGAACTGACTTTCGAGTGTGAGGGAATGACAGTCGAGACTTCCGGTAGTACCAGTAGCTATCAGATAGCCCGTATCAGGAATATCAAGGCCGCGAATATCGGCGATGATATCACGCTCAAGGTCATAAAGGGCGGTGTTGAATACAGTGTGACATATAACCCCCTCACATACTGCTACAACGTGGTGAAGGGCACAGGCTACGAAGAAAGCCTGGTGAATGTATGTAAGGCACTTTATAACTACTGGGAAGAAGCAGTGATTTATTTCCAGCAGTAAGGCTTTAACAGCAAAATCTGAAATGGGGACGTGTTCCTTGTCGCCAAAACGGTGAAAAAGGAACCGTCCCCAATGTCATTAAGTTAAGAAAATTTTTGTGGTATTTGCAAGTTCTTTCTTGAGCAATAACGCATTAGAGGCTGATAACAAATCGTTTTCGGCCTCTATTTTGTTGAAATAGTCGTTTAAAAGGCAGGTCAAATAAGACCAGAGAATCTCAGGCCTCAAGGTGTTATTGGGTTGTATTTTGTGCTATGCTACTCTGTAGTAGAACGTTTGCATTGAAGATCCGACTACAGATCTTTTTCTTTTGCGGCCCGGTCTTATGGGGATAAGCTCTTGGCCTATTGTAAACTCTACGACAGACGGTGGTGCCATTCCGCGCA
>FMTG01000009.1 GCA_900099715.1 Ruminococcaceae bacterium YRB3002
GGCTCTTCAGAATTTTTGTGGGATTAGCATGTAATTCTTCGGAATAGATATGTATCGAACAAGTGTGAAGAAATAGTCATCGTCACGGTAACCATAACCAACACGCTTTGCTACTTTAATCTTGTTGTTGAGGCCTTCCAGTTTGCCTGTACTTATGTGATGAACTGAATGCGCTATCAGTCCTTCCAGACGCTTCTCTTTAAGCTCTGCAAAATGCTTGAGTGGCTCTATTCTGCTTGCCTTTGCTGCTTCAAACCAGGAGATCCAGCCTTCTCTGGCTTCGCCTGGATCGTCCAGATCGAACAATCTACATAGTTCCTCCTTCATTGCATAACACACGGCAATGTCATTGTGCTCCTTGAGGATTCTGTCTAAAGCTTCCTTTTTATCGTCGTTAAGATTGCTGTGGCTTGTAAGGATTGGCCATCTGGAGTTCTTGATATCACTGTATTTCTTACGTTCTTCCTTATACTCCTGCTTCCATTTCCTTCTTATATCCGGATCTGTTTCACCAACAAGAATCTCTTTTATATCCTGAGCGTTGTCCCTGTGCTTTCTTGCCTCGTTAAGCCTTACGACACCAAGCACTTCTTTACCGAACTGTGCCTGCATATGGTATCTGTCGTAGACGATATCTACACCCGGCATATATTCTTCCACCAGTTTGTTATAAGATGCGTTCATGTCCATGGCAAAGGCCTTTACGTCACTTAGGTTTTCCATGTCGTATTCCAGGAAGAACTTACGGAAGTCTTCGGTGGCACGCCCTTTGCCGACCCATATAACCTCGCCTGTATCCAGATCCATTACACAGGTTGCATACTTTTGTCCTTTGTGTATAGCAAACTCATCTACTGCGAGATATGTTGGCTTATATCCGATTGCTTTAAGATATTGCTTTCTGCTGGTGAGGGCTTCATCCATTACTCTCTTGTGAATAAGGTTCGCTGCCTTCCAGTTGATCCCGGTAAGCCTGACTACCGAACTTATACAGAGACCGTATTTAAGCAATGCTTGAACCCATATTGCTGCTCTGTCTGTTACTCTTGCATCTGGATCCTTGAAGCATATATCTTCGTTGAATACCCTGCTGCAGCTTCTACATTTGTATTTGTGGTACGTTACGGTTATATACTGCCTGATGTCAGTCCATATCGGCATGTCGATCAGGGTTGTTGTGTAGTTATCGTGGATATCTACGCTTCTCTCTCCACAATACTGACAACATACTTCTGTTGTCTCCTGGGTGCTTTGAAATTCCAGCCACAGTTCAGTATTATCCTTTTCAAATCTGAATCTTGAGCAACTATACTGTTGGCATTTAATATTAATCTGTGTATTATTTGTGTTAAGGAGCATATCTCTAATCCTTTCGGTTTTTGTTTAGCAACTCAACTTTAGGATTTATATGCTCCTTTTTCAATTACCTATTTCCCACAAGTTTTCCGAAGAACCAAAAATCCGACTGAAATCCCGACTATAGGTCGGGCATTCAGTCGGGATTTCGGTCGATATCTTACAAAAGTAACCAGCCTCGCAAAAGGTGAAGAAGGAACCGTCCCTTTTTTCAGATTTCATTCACCGTGCCTACAAACAACGGTATCCCCTCTTCCATATCGACAATCGCGTACGCAAACGGTCTGTCACAGAAGACTTCCTTAACCTCTGGTTCTTCCATCACGGCTGCATTGCGGTACATCTCCACGGCCGTAACTGCTGCGGCCCTTGTTCCGTTGCGGTCCACATCGATGTGTGTCTTGTGAATTACGTCGCCGATGAACAGATTCTCGCTGCCGGTATCTGCGATGCCGGAGAAATCGGCACTCTCAGAGAACGGAACCTTCATTCCCAGTGCCTGGAGCTGTGACTTGATGGAAGATCCCCAGTCGCATGAGAACTCGGGCATCCTGCTGCGCACGTCATACTCGCGGGTAGCGCTTGCGAGATAGGACGCAAATACATTTCCGTCAAAAGACGACAGCATGTCTCCGGCGCTGGAGGCAGTATCCTTGGGCAGCATTACGACAAAGGCGTATCTGCCGCCTTCGTAGTATTTCGCGAAGCCGGTGGCAAGATCGTTCTCAAGATATATACCCTCTGTGGAGTACAACATATCGGCCTGCTGCTCCTGTCCCGAGGCAGACGTAAAGATATCATCGTGCACCTGGTTGTCGTCGTACTGAGTCTTCCACTTGCCGTCAAAAGCGATGGCATTGATGAGCATCATGGCCATAGTCGGATCCAGATCATCCACGATCTTGGGGATCATTCCGTCAGTATTGTCATTGACCCAACCGTTGATCCTGTCGCGGGCAGTGGCATCGAATACGAGTCTGGATGACTCAGCCTCGAAGCTGTCCTGCACAAAATCAACAAAGTCAACACGCAGCGGTTCAGGCAGAACGTTCTCGTTCACCCACATGGAATTGGCCGCGTGGAGCTTCACGCCATCAGAGGAATTCATCCTCTTCATCAGATACGAAGCGTAGGACAGCTGTCCCTGGGGATCGTCCGTGCCACCGTATAATGCCATTATCTGCGCCAGCGTGGCATCCTTGGCGCCGGATGCGGTCATATCCAGTGCCAGCATCACGGATGCGGGAGAGACCATAACATTCGCGTCACGGCCATCACTGTCCAGGCATCCGTTCAGAAGTGCAAACGAGAAATCCAGATAACCGCCGCGGTAATCCTCCGTCTCGCCGGCAGCCAGCTCCCTTATCTCCGTCTCCACGGTCATGGGGATGTCAGGCACCTCCTCAGTCACATTCACGTCACCGGAACCTGAACCATCACCGGAGCCTGCACCGATTCCGGAACATCCCGTCAGTGCCGCAAATCCCACCGTCGCCGCCAGAGCTGCCGAGACCGCTCTATATCTCAATCCGTAATTCATATTACACCTCACATATTATTAACTGTACCGATAAACACCGGTGTATTGTCCGTCATGTCAACTATCGCATACGCGAAAGGCCTGTCGCAGTTAACTTCTTTAACCTGAATACTGGAGGGATCGACGGCTCCCGCAACATCCATCATAACTGCCGTGACTGCTGCGGCTCTTGTGCCGTTGCGGTCCAGGTCGATGTGGGTCTTGTGGATAACCTTGCTGATGTAGAGATTGTATCCCTCAGGCAAAGAAGCAATTCCTGTAAAGTCAGCACCCATGTCCTCGAACGCCTGAACCATGCCCATATCCCGGAGCGTATCGTTCAGATTCTGCTCGTAGTCGTACTTGAACTCGGGGAGTTTCGTGTGAACCTCATACTCGTAGGATGCGCTGTTGATAAACTTATCAAAGTCATCACCCGTAAATGAAGTCAGAAACTCATCCGCACTCTGGGACTCATCCTTGGGAAGCATTACGACAAATGCATACTGGCCGCCCTCGTAGTACTTGATGAATCCGGTCGCATTATCATTCTCAAGGAATGCATCCTCGGAACCGTACATCAGATTAGCCTTAACCTTCGTACCGTCACTGTTGGTAAACTCTTCTTCCCTTACGGCGTAGTCCTCATACTGATCTCTCCACTTTCCGTCGAAAGCAATGGCATTGATCAGCACCATAGCCGTGTCGGGATCGAACTTCTTTACTATCTCGTTGATCATCTCGTCAGTCTTCTCGCTGACCCAGGAATTGATCCTTTTCACCCCGGTATCATCGAACTTCAGTGAGTTGATCTCCGCATCGTAGTATTCCTTAACAAAATCAACGTACTCGCTCTTGATATAGCCTGTGAGATTATCCTCATTGAGCCATATCGAGTCTGCCGCATGCATGCTGACGCCTGAAGATTCATTGAGCCTCTTCAGAAGCTCAGATGCAAAGTTCAGCTCGCCGTCATCTCCGGTGCCGCCCCACAGGGACGCCATCTGCTGCCTTGTCTCACCTGCTGCGCCCGCTTCTGTCATGGACAGCGCGATCATTATTGATGCAGGTGATATCATCACATTCTGATCGCCGCCCAGCTGACGCTTCATCAGCTCGAACGAAGCATTGAGATAAGCCTTGCGGTACAGATCCTGATCTTCGGTACTCAGTTCCTTTATGTTGACTGCCACCGGCTCTCCCGTGGTGACCACCTTGGGCGGATCGAGCGGAGGACTCTCCGGTGTGCATGCACAGAAGGCACCTGCCGCGACAGCTGTGGTAAGTATTGCTGATACTAACTTTTTCATAATAGAGGAAACCCCTTTCGAGTTGGATTAATAATTGGTTTGATACCATATATACAACCGGGGATACGGAATTGTTGCACTACCTTCCATGTCTCTTCTGCTTATCGGAATACATCCTCTCATCAGCCTTGTTCATTATGCGCTCGAGACACGCGTCAATGCGGCCCATCGTGAAGTCGGAGACAGGGCACGAAGCAATACCGATGGACGCCTCTATCTTGTAGGGCTTTCCGGTAAGACTTGAATCGTAGAGTGCGGCGTCCTCGATCTCGGCCCTTATCCTGTCTGCCTGATCCTCCAAGGGCTCGTCGCTTATTATCACGAACGCGAACTCGTCGCCTCCGAACCTTGAAGAGATTCCGTTCTTATGCACCCTTGTCTGTATCGCATAAGCCAGCGCCTTGATGACCGTATCGCCGATCTGGTGACCGTAGTTATCGTTAATGGACTTCAGGTTGTCCATATCCATCATGATGTAGTTAAATACCCTTGAACGGTTGGCGGGCTCCCTCACGATCTTGGAGACACGCGACAGGAATCCGCGCCTGTTGTAGAGACCCGTCATATAGTCGAGTTCTGACAGGGACTTCATCTCCTTGTTCATTGCCATGAGCTTCCTGTTGTTAAGGACCGAGTGCACGATGGAGGACACGTACGATTCCATCTCCTCGAATCTCTGCTGGAGCCTCAGCGTTATCGTCTCCGCACCTGTGCAGATATAGCCGTATGCCTCATCAGCCGACCTCAGCTGGGCGAACAGAAGGAAGTTCATCCCGCTGTCCTTAGCCATGATCTCATCAAAATTAGGCAACACATATGACGCGTTATATATCTTGTTCCCGTACTCATATTTATCCTTCCAGGACGAATATATCGCATTGATGCACTTTGGCGACTCTGTAAGCCCCACGAAGAACATCTGGTCCTTCCAGAGCCACAGATGATTATCGAGGAAAGCCGCCAGAAGATTAGTATCCCCGAGAGTAATGGCGGTTGACGTAAGCCTGCCCATCTCATGGACATGCAAAAAGTAGTCCTGATTGTCCTTGAACAGAATGGAAGTGATCTTCTCCAGCTCCTCCATGGATGACTTGCAGCATCCGCATGAATGCTTGATAAGGGGCTTATATCTGATCTTATATGACTTCACCTCATGAGCTTCGGTAGGATCCCAGTCTGTCATGGTCTCTGCTATTATCCTGGATATCTCGGAGTAGTCCGGTTCTGCCGTGGTAATGGTCGGGAAATGGCACAGTGCATCCTTGATGCCGTCAAAGCCAGTAATGATGCAGTCGTCGGGTATCCTGTAACCGAGAGATATGAGATAGTCGCAGCAGCCCATAGCCATCGTATCATTGGCACACACGATCGCCTCGGGGATCTGTCCGTCATGCTCGTTCAGATAATCCTTCAGTACCTGCTCCGCCGGAATGTACCAGAAATCGCCGTATATGATCTTGTTGCTGTCAACCTTCAGATCGTGGGCCTTCAGCTCCTCCTTGAAGATCTTGATCCTCTCCTCCGAGAAGATATTACCCTTGAATCCCGCCATCATGAGAATGTCCTTACACTTGTGGACTTCGATCACGTGCTTAACGAGACTCCTGAATCCTTCTCTGTAATCCAGCTCGAAATTAATACACCCGTCACCCGCATGTTCCAGCATAAATACGGGAATACCCGCATCATGGCCAAGCTGTGCCAGATGCTCCGTCAGCACAGGTGACTTGAGCATCTCAGCGAATATAACAAGACCAGCAGGATTGAGCTCGGTAATGAGGTATGCCAGCTCGAATTCAACCTTCGTCTTGGACAGTCCCGTTATGTTATTCGAACTCGTTCCGAACGAGAAACTGCAGATGACAAACCTTGATGTAAGCTCAGGTATATTGAGCTTGGCAAGGAACATGTTCAGGTTCTCCGCATCCTCCCAGGAACCGCATACTACGAGAGGCCTCCGGTCCAGCTTCTTGGGCATATATACCATCTCATAAGTAAAGTTCGGATTCTCCTCCGCGGAATCAGCCAGCACCTTCACAAACTTCGGGATATAGGTCCTCATCTCGGGATCCGG
This sequence comes from Ruminococcaceae bacterium YRB3002, assembly GCA_900099715.1. Lineage (GTDB taxonomy): Bacteria > Bacillota > Clostridia > Saccharofermentanales > Saccharofermentanaceae > Saccharofermentans. The sequence continues at coordinate 6,260 of FMTG01000009.1, forward strand.
ATCATCCTCGCCCGCGACAACAAGATGCTTGGGTGTATCAAGTGACGTCAGCATATCATGAAGAGCATCAAGATTGCCGCCGTAATAATCGGGAAACCCGAAAGCCTCCTTGACGATGCCGTGCAGCATCTCCTTGCTGTTTATTCCTGACAGATTTATCAATACCGAGTTGTTCATTGTCCTATCTATCTCCCGGATCCCCGTAGAGCAGTACAAAACTGTTGTAATGATCCTCTGTGTAGTATATCAGACCATCGTTGGAATATACAATTCTTTTGCTTCCCCGGTCTTTTAGATGCATCGTGTCTATATCGCATTCATAGTATTGCCGTCCGTCAGCCACCGGGAGAAGCTCCTGATAGTTGCCGAACTTGCCGCCTCCGATGCATCCCCCTTCCAGATATCTGTCAAGGCCGCCCGAGTTCCACCCCAGCTGTCTCGCTTCTTTCTTGGTGATGAAATTATACGGAAGATGACCATAAGTATGCAGGTACAATGCCACATCATCACGGTGGGTGTATGCACCGTTTTCATCAATAATCAAATCTTCCGTCTCTGTTGTGCCTTCAGTGACCTCCGTTACCCTCGTAACGGTCTTTGTCTCTTCAGAGGACTTTGTCTGATAAGAAGTGTACAGATCACAGCCTGCCAGACCGGCCAGCAGCGTGATAACAGACAATATGGCGATTATCTTCCTGATCCGTGTCCTCATGTCAGATCCTACTTCTCCCTGAAGAGCACACCGAATGTTCCCGGACCGCAGTTGACAGCGATCGCAGGCGACGCTTTCTGGAAGTAGATCTCTTCGAACTTGACCTTCTCCTCTATCCTGCTCCTGATCCACTCCAGCTCTTTGTTATTGATGCCGACATATGTTACGAACAGTATCTTCCTATCGATAGTGAGAGGGTTGCCGAGGGCCATATCGATGTATCTCTTCCACGCCCTTCTGCGGGACCCGAAGAAGACTGTCTGAAGCTTCATCTTACCCTTGCGCATGGTAAGGATGGGATGGCCTGATACCGATTTGGTCAGATTGGCGATCCTGGTGCTTATCTGTCCTGCTCTTGCGAGAAAATCAATATTATCAACAATGAAGCTCGTATGAACTTTACCCTTTAGTTCATTCAATTCACTGACTATCTCTTCGGCAGACTTTCCTTTCTCAGCCATTACCGCAGCCTCGATCGCCATAAGACCCTCACCGCTGGACAGATGCTCAGTATCGAACACAGTCACGCTGTCGAAAGCCTTGGATGCCTCCATAGCAACGGGACATCCGCTGCTGCCCACTTTGGACGATATGGAGATATGAACAATATTGTTCGCATGTCTGAGCTGGTTGGCAAAGAATTCCTCGTGTTCCTTAACATCCGGAGCTGCCGTTTTTATGTGGTGGGACATATCCTCGAGATATGCCAGAACACCCCTCGTATCGATCTCGACAGAGTCCTTGAACAGACCTTCCTCGGTCATGACCTTATGAGGGATGCTCGAGATCCCGTATTTCTCCAGGAGTTCCTGGGGAAGATCGGCAACACTCTCGGTAGTTATCGCCACCTGAGCCTTCTTGTAGGAATCCTGCATCCAGGAAATCGTCTCTTCGAACACATTCGCACCGTCATCTATCACTTTTATCAGTTCACCGGGAAGGAGCCTGAACAGAACCTCCTCCAGTTCCTCACCGCTGACAGGCTTGGCGATATATGCCGAGAATCCCTCCTTCTCATATATAGCCTTATTGTCTTCCCCGGTATTGGCAGTCAGCACGACTGTCTTCGTATCTCTGCATCTTCCGCCGACCTGGTTTCTTATCCTCCTGAAGCATTCGATGCCGTCCATCTCCGGCATAAGGTGATCCATGAATATGACGTTATATTCTTTATCCTGTGTCTTTTCCAGCGCCTCTGCACCATTCATGGCAGTATCGATCTTCACTCTGGTCTGACGCAGCAGCTTTGTAACTACCATGATATTGGAGGCGTTATCATCAACTACGAGTATCTGCGCCTCGGGGGCTTCGAACTTCTGCTTATAGCGCGTCAGCTTATCCAGATGGTGGGAATGCTCAAGATCGATCTGTCCGATCTCATTCTCACCGACTGCTTCCTGCGGTATCTCTATAACGAAAGTAGTTCCCACAGCATAAACACTGTTGACCGTGACCTTGCCGTCCATAAGCTCGGTAAACCTTTTCACGATGGACAGACCGAGTCCGGTACCCTCAATATGACGGGTCTCCCCTTCGTCCACTCTCTTGAAAGCGGTGAACAGATAAGGTATATCCTCTTTCTTGATCCCGATGCCCGTATCTTCGACCGTGTAAATGATATTAACTCTGCCGTCACCGGTCTTCTCGCACTGCACAAAGAGCGTGACAGAGCCTTCTCTGGTGTATTTGATGGCATTGTTGAGCACGTTAATGAGCACCTGTTTGATCCTGACCTCGTCACCAATGAGCCTGTCCGGTATGTCAGGCGCCACGTTGACATGGAATTCCAGGTTCTTCTCCTTCGCCCTCAGCCACAGCATTCCGACTATATCAGACAGCATGTCGCCCGGATGATACTCTGAAGGCGTTATCTGCATCTGTCCGGACTCAAGCTTGGACATATCAAGGATATCGTTGATCAGGTTCAGGAGCATCTTGCCGGCGGATCTGATGTTGGCGGCATCTTCCGCCACCTCGTCGGATATATCCTCCCTGAGGATCATCTCGTTCAGTCCGATTATGGTATTGATAGGAGTACGGATCTCGTGGCTCATGCTGGAGAAGAACTGGTTCTGCGAATCGTTAAGAGCCTTGATCTCTCTCATCTGTTCCTCGGACTTGAGACGTTCAGACCTGTAGAGCCTGATAATGTAATCCACGACTACAACGGCCGCCAGTCCCGTTGCTGCGAGAGCTACAAAAGAATACACATGCAGGAGCGTCCCCGACGGCACCTTGATCACGTTCGGATATGCAAGGGACATATAGTAACAGAAGACCGCCACCAGGAATTCCAGCACGAGAGATATCCACTTGGCAGCGCCCTCCATGATGACGCTGATGAACATGACCATGAACAGGAACCACAGCGGCGCACCACCGCTGACGCCTCCCTCCATGAAGAACGTAAACGGAATGTAGAACAGAATGACGATCACTCCCATCGCGAAAGCCCCTCTGTTGATCCTGTTCGTGTTTATTGCCAGCAGTATGCACAGGGAATAAAGAATGACTCCCGCCCCCATGATCATCTTGAACTCCCACGACTGGTAAGTCAGAAGGACCTCAACAAACGATATCGCCAGCGCAATGATCATGACGATGGAGCAGAGGATGAAGATCTTCCTCCTTATGATGAATTCGTTATCAATGACTGTGTCAGCCCGCTTGCCCATCGTCACTCATCCTCCGATCCCGGTTCCGGATCAGGTGCGAATTCCAGTATCTCCTGATCATCGTCATCATCAACGGCAAACACTGCGATCACGTCCGTGATCTGCTTATATTCCTTCATTGCTCCGGCGTGGTTGGCCTGGATGAAGTCCGCGTCATCACGCTTGGCAGCCATCTCCAGATCCTTCGCCATATCGGAGAGGACTGATGCACCGATCATCTTTGCCGTACTCTTGAGTGCGTGAACATATATCTCGTACTCCTTGTAATCTCCCGATGCAAACGCATTCTCTATGGCGCTCTTTTTCTCCGCCGATTCTGAATAGAACTGCATTACCAGTTCTCTGTAGAACTCTTCATCATCCTGGCAGTACTCGATGCCCTTGGCAGTGTCCACTCCCGCATCCCTGAGCATCGTCAGAAGATCAGTCGCTTTTTCCTCAGCTGCAGTCTCTATAGCTTCCGGCTCTGTCTCAATGACAGCACCTTCCTCGTCCTCATATGTGATCATATTTTTGGGAAGAACAGCCTTCAGCACTCTCTCCAGCTCCTCCCTCTCGATAGGCTTACTGACAAATCCGTCAAATCCGACCGACAGGAACATCTGCTTGGCACTGCTCATGGCATTGGAAGTAAGCGCTACAATGGGTGCATCCTTGCCGGTTACGGACCGTCCCGAACGTATCCTCTTCATGGCCTCCACGCCGTCCATGCCGCTCATCATGTGATCCATGAATACGATGTCATACTCATTCTCCGCACACATATCAACAGATTCAAATCCCGAAGCTGCCGTGGATACGGTCATGCCGTATCTCCTGAAGATACTCTTGGCCACCGTAAGGTTCATGGGCTCATCATCAACCACCAAAGCCCTGATCCCCCTGCACATGAACCTGCCCTGGCGCTTCTCCACCGTCGTCACGTCCATATTAAGGAACGTAGCCACAGGGAAACAGTAGAAAGGCTTCTCCATGATCCTCACATTAGAGCCGGGAGACACGTGGAAATCACGGTTTGCAACAACAATGACCATGATCTTATCAGCCACGCTGTCAAGAAGCTCCCTGGCTGAAGTGTATTCCTCTTCCGCCACGAACAGATGTGTGAGCTGCAGCGATTTGAGCATCCTCCTTAAGCTGTCGGCATTATCAACACGGTGCATCTGAACACCGAGGCCGACAACGATATTGCGCACCATGGAATTGTAGTATTCACGCACCACAGGATTCCTGTATTTATCAAAATGGAGAAAGCCTCCGATACAGATCTTCTCTTTGTTGTTGACGCTCATGCAGCTGGACGGATCCACCACCTTCTGCGGCACTGACACACGTACTGTCGTTCCTACGTCAGGCTTGGAGCTTATTGTCATAAAACCGCCCAGAGCAGATACGAACCCCTGCACGATGCCGAGTCCGAGGCCGAGACCTCCGCCTACCCTGCTCCTGCCGGAATCCACCTGATAGAACCTCTCGAAAGCCCTCTCCGTCTCCTCCATCGTCATACCGATACCGGTATCCGTGACCTCGATCCCCAGGTTGACCCCGTAGTCCTTCTTATCGGCGGTAATACGTACATACACACCGCCTTCGTTGGTGAACTTAAGGCTGTTGGTGATAAGCAGCTTCATTATCTTCTTGAGCTTGCTGACATCCGAATTCATAACGGCAGGGATCGCCGGATCCACGTCGATGATCAGCTCTATATCATCTGACTTGTACGGATTAAGCTCTGCCACCATGTCATACAGCACAGAGGACAGCATGTAATCCTCGTTATTGCATGCCACCTTGTTCCTGTCGATCTCGGAATAGTCAAGGATATCGCCGATCTGCTCCGCCACCTTGCGGCCTGCATCGCGCACGGAGACCATGTCCTTCTTAATATCTTCCCGTTCTTCCTTGTCGATGCATATTCCCGACAGTCCTATAACGGCATTTACAGGTGTCCTGAGCTCATGCGAGACGTTGGCGAGAAAGTCATTCAGGCGCTCCGAGGCATCGGTAAGCTCTTCGATCTCCTCATTCGATCTGTCGAGTACCTGACTCCACTTGTCTATGATGGTCCTGGTCAGTTTGCCGAGCATAAAGACGAGCAGGACATGCAGGCAGATACGGCTGATCACGAGAGAGTCAAAGGGTTCCTTGTCAACTATCATTCGCGCGATGGCATATGTCAGTGTTATGTAGTATGTGACCTGGCAGAGATTGATAAAGGCCTTCTCTGCGGTGATGGTATAAAGGGTCATTACCACGGCCATTACGATGGCAAGATCAAAGGTGCTGGTGGTGTGTATCCCGTAGAAAAAATACGTGCACATCATGAGAATGGAGCAGAGCCACATCCTCTGGTGGTTCGTGTACGATCCCGTGAGGTGCATCATCCAGCTCATGACGACGCCGAGAGCTATGAGGAAAAGCGCCCATTTCTCCCAGCCCATCAGAATGGACTCGGCGATCAGCATGACAGACAGGACAGTATAACTGACAAGGATTATCAGGTGTGACGATTCGAAGATCTCATTACGCCTGGCTTTACGATCCATTGACTGTCTCTTTCTCCGCGATGACGGTTACCCGGTCTCCCATCCTGTCATACCAGCTGCTGATCAGGTGTTCCACTACCTTATCGCACGCCTCCGGCCTGATCTCCGTCAGAAAGACAAAATACTGATTAAAGCTGCTCCTTGTAAGTATATCCGACTTCCTCAGGGACTCCCTGACATGTGATCCGAACTCGTCACACATATCCTTGTATGCTGCCGCACCAAGGGGATCGCTCTCCTTCTGTTCGAGTGTAAAAAGGATCTTCAGTGCGCACTTCCTGTTGCGCTTGATATCACGCATGACATATCTGTACACATACGAGAAAGCATCCTTGTCGAGCTGCAGTGCCACATCCGGTATATTGCGCTCGCCCAGGATCTCGGATATCGTAAAGATGTCCAGCCTGTTTTCCTTATCTTCATCAAGCCCGGCGATGGTATATACCTCATATCCGTGCTTGCCGTTCTTCTTGACGTTGTTAAGCGACTTATCTGCCAGCTTCAGAAGCGCCTTGTAATCATTCCCGTGATCAGGCACAGCCACCGCGCCCACAGACGTTCCGAGAGGGATGCTCATATCCGCACCCAGCAGCTCCCGTGCAGCCATGAGCAGATCCTCATTAAGCTTCTTCGTTAAGACAGCGATCTCGCCTTCACTCCTGATCTCCGTCGCGAAAGCAGTGAACTCATCTCCGCCCACACGCGCTATCACGCTCTTGCCCGGCAGATCATCCGTCAGGATCCTTGAGAAAGCGACCAGGATATCATCACCTTTGTCGTGGCCGTACAGATCGTTCACCAGCTTGAAAGAATCCAGATCGATCATCAGAAGATATCCGCTCTTCCCGGAACACAGGGACGTCATCACCTCTTCCGCAGCCGCCTTGTTGATCAGCCCGGTCAGTTTGTCTCTTGAAGCCTCGCTCCTGAGAGCGCGCATCTCGCCGCTCTGGGTTACTATATTATCGATCCTCTTTATGAGCACATCAGCATTGAAGGGCTTCCTGATAAAATCGGACACGCCCACCTCGAATCCCTTCTTCTCGGTCTCGATATCTTCGTCTGCAGTAAGAAAGATGACCGGCGTCTGGGATACCCCCATCTCCGCCTCTTTCCTGCGCAGCAGATCTAGCGTCGCGAAACCATCCATCCCGGGCATAAGTATATCCAGCAATATCAGATCGGGAAAACCATTAGCTGTTACATAATCCAACAGCGCCTGACCCGACTTCAGGGCAGTGACTCTCATATTGTTCTTGCTCAGAACAAAGCCGGCCACCTTCAGGTTGGCTGTATCATCATCAACGACAATTATCCACTTGGCCATTACAGATTCTCCGCGGATCGACTGGAAGTAATGATTTATTATACCACACGGTGAAATGGTTTTCTGAAAAAGGGACGTGTACCTTACAGATTCCCGGCCGGATAAGACCTGTTGTTCACGTCAACCGCACACCCCGGGTGTTATAGCCGGGTGTGTTTTTGGGCATTTTTGACCGGATATTCACGGCAACCGCACACCCCGGGTGTTATAGCCGGGTGTGTTTTTGGGCATTTTTGACCGGATATTCACGTCAACCGCACACCCCGGGTGTTATAGCCGGGTGTGTTTTTGGGCATTTTTGACCGGATATTCACGGCAACCGCACACCCGGGGTGTTATAGTCGGGTGTCCCTGGAACCAGCACGGGCAGTCCGTCCCGGATTCCTGTCAACACTCCCGCGCCCCGCAGAAAAAGGGCTGCCTCCCGAAGGAGACAGCCCCGTAAACTCAGCATAAACTCAGCTTAACTCTTTCCCGTCACCGGACGCTCAGTCTCAGTCCTCTACACCATCGTCATCGGACGGATCTGCCGGCTTGTCAGAAGCATCAGACTTAGTATCCTTTGCATCCTGCTGTGCCTTATAAGCCTCTACAAGCTTGGCGACATCCTCAGGGCTCACGTTGTTGGGAACTCCGTTAGCGCCTGCAGCCTGTCCCAGTCCGAGACTCGGTCCGCCTGCCAGCTTTGTTCCGGCAAATGAGCCGATAACTGCTGCGAGGTTAATGCCCAGTGAATCACCGATACCGTCGATGGTCTGCTTGAAGGACTTTGTGATATCCTCAGTCATCCTTGCTGTGTTGCCCTCACCATACATCGTGATGGAGTCGATATTGGCCAGCGGCTTTGCAATAGCCTCGGCAACGAGAGGATACATCTTACAGAGCATCTCGATGATGGCTGCTTCGCCGTACTTCTGCATAGCTTCAGCTTTCTTGTCGATACCGATAGCTTCAGCTTCTGCTTTCGCGCGGATGGCGTCAGCCTCAGCCTCACCTCTTGCACGGATACCTTCAGCTTCCTTCTGCATAGCGATCAGGTCAGCCTCAGCCTGGATCTTCTTGGCCTCTGCCTGCTGTGCCAGCTCGTACTTGCGTGCCTCAGCTTCCTTCTGTCTCTTGTACAGTTCCACATCAGCCATCTGCTGCTGACGGTAACGCTCAGCGTCTGCCTGCTTCTTGATCTCGGCATCGAGGGCCTGCTCACGGACCTGAGCTTCCTTCATCTTCAGCTCGATCTCTTTCTCCTGCTTAGCGATGTCAGCCTCGGTGTTGGCGACCTCGATGGACTTTCTCTGCTCCTGCTCCTGGATACGGTATGCAGCATCAGCTTCAGCCTTCTTGGTATCCTGTACTACCTGCAGTTCTGATCTCTTGATGGCGAGATCATTCTGCTTGATGGCGATCTCCGTCTCGGATGCAACCTTGGCATCATTAGCTTCCTTGGCAGCCACAGCCTGTGCGATAGCCACGTCACGCTCTGCATTCGCCTTGGCAATGGAAGCGGTCTTCTGGATGGTAGCCATGTTGTCCTGACCGAGTGCAGTGATGAGGTCGTTCTTATCCTCAACGTGCTGGATGTTGCAGGAGATGATCTGGATACCCAGATTGTTCATATCGACCTGAGCCTTCTCCTGAACCTGGTCACCGAAAGACTTTCTGTCATTGCACAGTTCCTTCAGCGTGATAGTACCGATGATCTCACGCATGTTACCCTGGAGAGAATCAACCAGCTGTGCGTTGATCTGTGCACTGTTCATGTTGAGGAAGTTCTTCATGGCGAGCTTGATGCCCTCTTCATCGGTCCTGATCTGGACCTTTGCAACAGCATCGATGTTAACGCCGATAAAGTCTGCCGTAGGAACGTAGTCACCCGTCTTGATATCGATGGACAGCTGCTCGATGAGGAGCTCGTCTCGTCTCTCGAGGAAGGGGAGCTTGAGTCCTGCCTTACCGATAAGGATCTTCGGCTTCTTCTTCAGACCCGTGATGATGTATGCCTTGTTCGGCGGTGCCTTCACGTAGCTCGTAAATATGATTATGAGCAGGAAGATCACTGCAGCAACAATGCCTGCGATCATTAATGTCATTTTGTCAGCAGCTAAGAATGCTGCACCAACCAACAACTGTGTCATAGTCGTTTACCCCCTATTCTTAAAGTAACTCCCGACGTTTGTGCCGGGAGCCCTTCCAAAAATATATTAGCATATCCGGGGGTGTTTTCAAGCAAAATCGTACCCGCTGCAACCGATGTAATATTTCTCAATATGGAGTCAATCTGTACCCGTCACGGGCGCTGCCGCTGAGCACATATTCGAGATAATAGTCAAGCTTTGCTTCCTCATCGATCCCGCCTCTGACGATAAACTCATTGCCCTTCTCAGTTGTTACGATAAAGTCCGCTCTTACCGGGAACTTATCACCCTTAAAAGCACCGCTCGTCTTGTCAGTGATCCCTAAGTCAAAAGTATGATTCCCCCGCCGCTCCAGAGGTCCTCCCGAGGTCATGCTCCCGGACTCTCCGTTTATACTGTAATTCACGGTCAGCGATGCGATATCATCGGCAGTACAGTCGATCCTTATGTGAACACATGCCCTGTCTGAGAAGATGCCGGAATCCGACCACACATCGTAACCGAGAGGCACGATATAGTATGGTGTATCGATGTTCATTCCGGCAGTATCAGAGGCACGCCAGAACCGCACCTTATCCTTGTTCTCCTCAACATTCCTGGTTATCAGATAGTTCATCTGACGGTCATCATTAACGGTATATATCCTCATGTTAGTATCATCCCCGATATAGCCCAGACACTGATCCACAAAATCATCATACATGTGGTCCTTCACCGAACCGAAGATCATGTATTCCCGCTCTCCGACGGTAATCTTCTTCAGGTCGGGATCTTCGCCCGCACAGGTCTCAGTCTCATAAGATACAGGATCTGACGGCAGCTCCCACACCCTGGGATTGCCGGTCCTGTAGCAGCCGGTAAGCAGGGCAGTGCACACCACAGGAACAAGGATCTTAACAACGACCTTAGACATCTTCATACAGATAATACTTCCCGTTTTCCTCTCTTATCTCAAGCCCGACGAGCGTCGCACCGAACATCATCTCGCGCTCATAAGAGCCTTCGACCTCGTGGGTATTGTCATCGGGATCAATGATAACAAATGTGATCACAACATCAAAAGGTTCATCCTTCTCCGCTTTGTCCCCCGCCTCCCACTCATTGATCTCGAGGTCGAAGATCTCGCCTTTATCAACAGGTTTGTGCGAAGGATAGCCTGTCTCACCGGTAAATGCGAATTCACCGTTGATCGAGACCTCATAATCGATGAACTTCACATTCTCACAATTACACACGAACCGGACATATGCCGCCGGCATCTCATAATGAAGTCCTGACGAGCCCCAGCATTCATAGCCCAGGGATTCGATGTACGAAGGCGTGAATACATCTTTCATCCTTGTATCCACAGCCCTCAGGAACTGCGGCTGCTCCATGATACCGTTGATGTACCTGACCATTATGTAATTATCGTACGGGTCATCATAGAGGGTATAGACACGCATATTCTTATCATCATCAACATAGCCCAGGCATTCCCTGATGGAGTCATTGGAAAATGAATCCTTAACCGTGCCAAAGTAAGAATACGTCCTGCCGCTGACGCTGATCGTGGTATCCCCGGTATCCTCTTCATATATCTGTTCGAACGACTGCGGATTGGGCGGCAGCTCCAGGACGCCCTTATCCTGATCGAGCAGCGAGCACCCCGACAGCAGCACCGCTCCGCAGATCAGCAATACACCAAATTCACACTTTCTCATCCTTTATTCCCCTTTATCAATATCTTAATCTCGTGGGATGTCCACTCGGGAGCCTCATCATTCGTCGCGAAAACGCACACCTCGGCAGCCCCCTCCCCGGAAGTGATCGTCACACTCTGCTTATCCTCCGAGATCTCGCCTTCAGCCCCTATGATACCCGTTATCCTGCGTTCATCATAGTTGGAGAATTCCGCAAGGTCATCTATATCCAAAGTATCCCCGACGGCACATTCAACGCCCTCGTGATCCTTTATGTGTGCACAGCGCGATACATAATCATACGCTCCGTGTATCAGTATGGCTGCACCAATGCCAACCAGTGCCACGACTATGCCGGCAGATATCAGTGTAACCTTAACTTTGGTCTTCATCAGTCAACACCTCCCATCATCAGATAGAGTACCGAAGATACAACGCTCATCAGTGCGAAGCTCACCACGGTGAAGTAGATCCATATACGTGAGCAATCCTTCTTCTTCAGCGTGGATACGATCACCATTACCGCGCCTGCCGCGAAGATCAGGGTGCCCCAGATGGCCAGGAGCCTCTTGGGCGTGTAACCGAAGCGGGAGTAATAGAGTGCTAATTTCGAGAAGGATACGGCTGCGAAGATAACACTCTCGCTCATGAGGGCAATGATCATGGCGACGGACCCCTTGCGGCCGGGCAGGTCGCGGTTCTCGAAGTAAGATACGAGAAGGAAGATCAGCATATTTATGAACATGATGCCGGTCAGTTCGAAGAAGCCTCTTCTGGCGTATTCCGCTGCCGTGAACTCTTCGGGAAGGCGTCCTGCAAATGCGCTGAACAGATAGCTTCCCTCGTAGATGAAGAAGACCAGGTAAAGTACTGCGAACAGTCCTGTAACGACCGCCGATACGACAGGTGATATCTTCCTGCATGACTGTCTCCACCTGACGAGTCCTTCGAAGGCTTTCTTCTCCTTTGAACCGTCGCTGTCGGCGCTCTTGGAGAGGAGTCCGTAGAGGTAGAGGCTCGTGGGTACAGCGAAGATGAAATAGAAGATATTGTTTATCAGCCAGATCGCATCGATCTTGAATGTAAAGTTCTTCAGAAGACCGGAGACTGCCTTGTCGAAGTACGGATTGATCTTTGTCAGAAGAGCAACCGCGATGCAGAAGATCGGTATCATGACCAGTATTATCAGTACTGCGCCGACTGCTGAACCCTTTGATTTTTTCTCACCGGGAAGGGCTGCTTCCGCATCAGCAGATGCCTTTCCGGACTTGCCGAGATTCACAAGATCGATGAAGATATTCGGCACACCGGTGAAAGCCTTTATCACGCCCGCATTGAACAGATCCGCGATGATAAAGCTCCCCGTACGGCCCTCATACCACAGCCTGTTGCTGATTATCGCCACATAGAGGGCGCACAGGTGAAGCCCTATGAATGACACCCAGTCCGCGAGTCCGGTCACATAAGTCGCTGCCACTGTCCCCATTATTCCATACCAGAACCAGACGATCTTCGGTGGTGTCTTTCCTCTTCCCCTCACGACGAGCTCGTTCCAGATGATGAAGAACAGCACGAACAGAAGCTTCTTCAGGACAACGTTCTCGTCAGAGAAATCGATGAAAAAGTACTTCAGATAAGCGTATGCCATAGGATACGCCAGGCAGATGCCGGCGATCTTAGCCGTTTTATTGAGTTCCATGTGATTACCTTAATCCTCTCTGTATTCCAGGATATCCCCCGGCTGGCATTCCAGATTCCTGCATATGGCATCCAGCGTCTCCAGCCTCACCGCCTTAGCCTTCTGGTTCTTCAGGATCGACAGATTCGCCTGCGTGATCCCGATCCTCTGCGCCAGCTCCCCGGAGGACATCTTGCGCTTAGCCATCATTACATCAAGATTTATAACGATCATAAGTAGTATCCTCCTTTCTCAGATTGTGAGATCAAGCTCATCCTTCATCTCTATCGCCTTCTCGAAAACAGCTCTCAGGCACAGCACGATAAGCACCATGAAGAAAAGTATCGTTCCGAGATATATCGTACCGAACCAGGCGATGGTTCCAATAACGCAGTCGATACCCATCAGCACGCAGCAGATGGCGATTATCTTCATCAGCTTCGTGTTGCTCTTATCGAACACGATATCCTTGCTCATGTTATTGAGCAGCTTGTAGAGTGAGAACAGCGCCACATAAGCACCGGCTGTCCCGACGTAATAGACAGCAGACAGGAAGATCAATGCGAAATCGTCATACCTCTCTGCCCATACCCTGACGATGTACGGAGTAATGATAAAACCGCAGACATCAGCCACTACCACGAGCGCTATAAATATGATCGTCGCGATCTTCGTATATCTGATAATGTTGTCAGCATTCTTAACCTTGCTCATAAATGATCACCTCCTGTGTGATGAGGCTATCTTACATCATGCTTTTCTGTTTTGCAACACTTTTTTATCGTTTTACAATAAATTCTTTTTGTTTTGCGGTAATTGTCATACAGTTGTTATTTCATATTCAGGATGGTAATATAACCTTATAAACCACGCGAAAGTGAGGTCTTTCCATGTCTTCCAATAACAGATCATCCATAAGTCTTCTGTACCCTGAATCGAACGCTGAATATAAGACGATGAGCGATATGACACTCCACGATCTGGGTCTCGATACTATCGTCAAGCAGGTTACTGATGATGCCCGGGAGCAGCAGATGATCCTCCGCATCCTCACGAAAATGACCTCATCTTCCGAAGTAGCGAAGTACCGTCAGGAGATCTTCGATGATGTTCTGAGACTTCCCGACATGAGATCAAGACTGCTGGAACTCATGAATCAGATCGACTATCTGAAGGACTACGGAACATGGCGCAAGAGTTCCGACGACAAGCCTGGTCTGTGGGATCTTATGCACCGCCTCGACGAGATCAGATCATATATCAAATGCGTGGAGGAGATACGCGACTGCCTGTCGGACAAAGGCATTACATCCGGGGGACTTAAGGATCTCAGAGAGTATATCGACAGGTTATATGAAGACGCCGCTTTCGATAAGATGAAGAAGGATATCGAAGGACTGGATACTGATGCTTCATCTATCCAGAGCGTGACGATCGGGATCAATGTGAATTCCCGGTTCGAGGCTGAGAGCCTTGGTCTTGTGTCTGTTAATGCGAAGCCTTTCAAGAAGTCAGGACTGGTGAGTAATTTCGCTGATGCGATGGCGGCTAAGGACAGACTTAATCCGACGGAGGAATGGAACGGAGATCTCAAGTACGATCCTGCCGACCAGCCCGCCAAAGACAATATAATAGATAAGATCGACAAGACTTCCATGGCCATGACAAAGTACACCACGCCAATGCTGGGTTCGGAAGCAACTCTTGCCAAAGTCCCGGACGGCGACGGCACATCCAATTCCACCTTCTATCTGTCCAACGTGGCATCACGAATGATGGCCCATCTGGTAAAGAAACTCCGCACCACATTATCGGCTTATTCTGACATATCCATCGTAACTATCTCCAAGCTGATCCCGGAGCTCATCTACTACATCAGGTTCGCTGAATTCATCAGCAGACTGACTGATAAGGGAATGGTATTCTGCAAGGCTGATCCTTCAGGAACAGGTGCATCAATGAGCGCCAAAGGCTTCTACAATCTCAAGCTGGCATCTTCCCTGAATACAAGTGAAGAGATAGTCGATAACGATCTCGTATTTGATAAGGATCATATTGTCTATCTTCTTACCGGCGCCAACAGAGGCGGCAAGACGACGCTCACGCAGGCAGTGGGACTCCTGTATGCCATGGCTCAGGGCGGCATCTACGTGCCGGCGTCTTCTTTTGTATATGCTCCTGTGGATATGATATTCACTCATTTCCCGGCGGACGAGGACAAGACCATGGATCTCGGAAGGCTCGGCGAGGAGTGCGTCAGGTTCAAGGAGATCTACGACGGCGCTACACCGGACAGCCTTGTGCTGCTGAATGAGAGTTTCTCCACAACCTCCTTTGAAGAGGGCTACTACATTGCCGTCGATGCAGTGCGCGCACTGAGGCTCAAGGGCATCCGCACCATCTACAATACACATATGCACAAACTGGCAACCAATGCATCGGAATTTAACGTGTCGTCCATCGTGATGCAGAGCGACGGCGGCAAACGCTCCTACAAGGTTATCGAGGCGGCACCCGAGGGCTCGTCCTACGCCAGCGACATCGCCCGCAAGTATGGTGTCACTTACGAGATGCTGACGGGGGAGTGATTAAAGGCTTCTATCAAGCCTTTGCCGGATATGCGCCTTTTCGCGATGCGAAAACGTATCTCCAAGTGTGTTATTATTAAAGGTGGAAATTCTATATAGCGGAGGACACCATCATGTCAGAGAGAAGAGTAGGCACAGTATCAAGAGGCATCAGATGCCCCATCATAAGGCAGGGAGACGACCTGGCCGATATCGTTACGACAGCCGTTCTGGAAGCGGCAGAGGCAGAGGGGTTCGCTATGCGCGACCGCGATGTCATCGCAATAACCGAGTCTGTCGTGGCAAGGTCACAGGGCAACTACTGCACCGTCGATGATATCGCAGCAGACGTTAAGGCAAAGACCGGCGGTGAGACAGTCGGAGTCATCTTCCCTATCCTGTCGCGCAACAGGTTTGCTATCTGTCTCAGAGGTATCGCCAAGGGCGTAAAAAAGATCGTGCTGATGCTCTCCTATCCTTCAGATGAGGTAGGCAACTGCCTTGTAAGCCTCGACAAGATCGACGAGGCCGGCATCAACCCCTACAGCGATGTACTGTCACTTGAGAAGTACCGTGAGCTGTTTGGCGAGAATAAACACGAGTTCACCGGCGTGGACTATGTCGCTTACTACGGCGACCTTATCAGGGAATGCGGCTGCGACGTTGAGATCGTATTTGCAAACCAGGCTAAAGCCATTCTCGATTATACAAAAGTGGTCATCAACTGCGATATCCACACAAGAGCGCGCACCAAGAGGATCCTTCTTGCAGGCGGTGCCGAGAAAGTTCTGAGCCTTGACGAGATAATGAATGCTCCAGTCAACGGAAGCGGATACAATTCGCGTTACGGTCTGCTCGGCTCCAACAAGGCGACAGAGGATCAGGTCAAGCTCTTCCCTAATGAGTGCAAGGATCTGGTGCTCACCATCCAGAAAAACATCCTCGATAAGACAGGCAAGCACGTGGAAGTCATGGTCTATGGCGACGGCGCTTTCAAGGATCCCCAGGGCAAAATCTGGGAGCTCGCAGATCCGGTCGTGTCACCTGCATTTACCGACGGGTTAATAGGAACTCCTAACGAATTGAAGCTCAAGTATCTTGCTGATAATGATTTCGCCGATCTGTCAGGCGAGGCGCTGAAGAATGCTATCTCCGAGAGCATCCGCGCCAAGGACGCCAACCTCGTCGGCAAGATGGCCAGCGAAGGCACGACACCAAGACAGCTGACAGACCTTATCGGTTCGCTTTGCGATCTGACATCCGGTTCAGGAGATAAGGGAACGCCTGTCGTTCTTGTTCAGGGGTATTTCGATAACTACACGAACTGATGCCGGGACTCGGAAGAACGAATTTGTGCTATTTCAAACAGGTCCTCGGCGTAAACGCCTGCGGAACTCATAGCACAAATTGTTCTTCCTCGCTTCGGGATTTCCGTCAATAACTTACCAGCGTCCCCATATCACATTCGCTACTACTCAGAATCCCTGATCACATTTCTCCTGATCTTGCCGCTGATGGTCTTGGGCAGCTCATCAACGAATTCAACGACACGGGGATACTTGTAGGGAGCTGTATTCTTCTTTACGTAATCCTGAACTTCTTTCTTGAGCGCATCGGAAGCAACTGCCTTGCCGGGAACCAGCGCGATCGTTGCCTTAACGACCTGGCCTCTTACACCCTCCGGGTCAGGAGTAGCTGTAACTGCGCACTCCAGCACGTAGGGGAGCTCCATGATGACGCTCTCGATCTCGAAGGGTCCGATACGGTATCCGGAACTCTTGATGACATCGTCAACACGGCCGACGTACCAGATGTATCCTTCCTCGTCCATCCAGGCTGTATCACCGGTGTGGTAGAAATCATCGTGCCATGCTTCCGCTGTTTTCTCCTGGTCACGGTAGTAGCCAAGGTAGAGGCCGCAGGGGATCTTATCGGCTGTCTTCACACAGATCTCACCGGTAACACCGGGTTTGCATTCCTTGCCGTCCTCGTCGAGGATATGGATGTCATAGTAAGGGTTGGGCTTACCCATGGAACCGAGACGGATAGCGGAACCTACGAGGTTGCCGATGGCGAGAGTGGTCTCTGTCTGACCGAAGCCCTCCATGAGACGGATGCCCGTTGCTTTCATGAACTGGTTGAATACCTCAGGGTTCAGTGCCTCGCCTGCGACTGTCGCGTACTTAAGTGACGACAGATCGTACTTGGACAGGTCCTCCTTAACGAGGAATCTGTACATCGTCGGCGGAGCACAGAACGTGGTGATATGGTACTTGGCGAACATAGGCAGGATCTGCTCTGCATGGAACCTGTCGAAGTCGAATGTGAAGGTCGGTGCCTCGCACAGCCACTGGCCGTAGAGTTTGCCCCAGAGAGCCTTACCCCAGCCGGTATCGGAGATGGTGAAGTGCAGACCGTTCGGGTCGACATTGTGCCAGAATTTCGCGGTGACATAATGGCCGAGTGCGTACTTGTATGAGTGGCATGCGATCTTCGGATAGCCCGTCGTTCCTGATGTGAAGAACATGACCATGGGATCGTTGCCGCAGGGTGTGTCGGGGGTTCTCTCGTAAACGTCGCTGCATGACTCGAATTCAGCGTTGAAGTCGTGCCATCCGTTGCGGCAGTCATTTACCATGATCTTCGTGATATCCATCTTGCAGCCTTCAATAGCAGCTGCTGCCTCCTCGGCCACATCGCCGTCGCCTGTGCAGACGATAGCCTTGACGCCTGCCGCCTCAAAGCGGTAACCGAAGTCGTGCTCTTTCAGAAGGTTTGTGGCGGGGATAGCGATCGCGCCGATCTTGTGGAGAGCCAGCATGGAGAACCAGAACTGGTAGTGGCGCTTCAGAACGAGCATTACCCTGTCGCCCTTCCTGATACCGAGGCTCTCGAAGTAATTAGCTGTCTTGTTGGAGTATTTCTTCATCTCCTCGAAAGTATATTTATGGTCGGTCACGCCGTCCTTTGCAACCCAGACCATCGCTACCTTATCGGGATCCTTATCGGCGATGCCGTCAACAAGGTCAAATGCAAAATTGAATTTCTCGCACTCCCTCGTGAACTCCACATTCTTGAGCAGTCCGTTCTCATCGAATTCATCCACAACGAACTTCTTGTAGATGGGATTCTTGAGCCCTGCCAGATCAGTATTCGACTTGGCATTCGTAACATACTCGGTAGTAAAGGGAACCTCCTTGCCGCTGCCGTATTCCGGATTCAGTATTATCGCGAAAAACTCGCAGTCCTCGCCGCCCAGCGCATACTCATTGTGGGGCTGGTTGCTGTTGAAAATGATGGAATCACCGGGATACAGGATCTCGGAGTGGTCACCCACCTGAACCTTCAGCGTTCCTCTGACGACGATATTCAGCTCCTGTCCCTCGTGGCTGACCAGCTCGTAAGGCGGGTTCAGAGCCTCCTCGGAATAAGGGATGATGACCCTGAAGGGCTCGCAGAGCTTGTTCTTAAAGTTGTTGCACAGTCTCAGGTACTCGAAGCCCGCACGTCTCGCGATGGGAAGTCCCTCGCCCTTACGCGTGACCTCATACTCGGTGAGTGCCGCAGATGATCCCTCGAGGACATCGTTGATACCGACACCTGCCAGATTCGCCACCTTGTACACGAACGTAAAGCTGAAGTCATCGATGCCTTCTTCATACCTCACGTACTGCGCCTCGGAGACCTCTACCTTCTCGGCCATCTCCGCTGTTGTAAGTCCCAGATCAAGACGGATGCCCTTTATTCTGTCGGCGATCTCGTTGATCTTCTGTTCCAGACCTAATGCATTCATTCCATTGTCGCTCATTTTTGTTTTCTCCTTTTCTTCTTTCCAAACCTTTAAGTGTTAAGAGAGGAGTTTCTGGAAATAAAAAAACGCCTCAATTCCCGATAGGGACATTGAGACGGATAATCCGCGGTACCACTCAATTTGCGAAGATGATTCTTCACCACTTATAGGTTCTAACAAACCTCTTGCCTTAACGCGGCGGCCTTCGGGCACAGTCTACTCAAGATCTCTCTCATTCGGTGTGCCAGCTCGGAAGCGATAGTCACTTGGTGCCAGGTAATATCAACTCTCAGCGGTGTGTTGACTCTCTGTGATTACCCAAACGCCGGACCTTCTTCGTCACAGCTTTTAGTGTATGTGTGTAAAATATACTTCCCGTGGTGGTTTGTCAACAATTATTTTCGCGATGCGGCGATAAAATCCATTATCCTCGCGCGGTAATCAGGGGCCGTGTCGAAAGCAGCATGCCCATATCCGTCATACATGTAACTCTCACAGCCGCTCCTTCCCTCCAGAGCCGCCATGATCTCCTCAGATCCCCCGGGACCCAGCACCGCATCGTCAGCAGCGCCCAATACCAGAGCGGGGCACTGTATCTTACCTGCATCAGCCAGAACATCGAATCCCTCACAGCCCCTGGCGATCGTTATGAATCTATCAAGATCCTCATCCGTCACCATCCTTGCCAGTCCCGCGAAAGCATCCCTATACTGTTCAAAGAAGAAAGAAGGATATACTTTCTCACCAAAACTCATACAGAGCTCTTCTGTCCTGTGAGCCTCAGCCATTGAGATCCAACTGTCGATAACGTTTCTGTTGCCATCCCATATCCTGGCCGCCGTGGAACCCAGGATCAGGCTGCCCACCAGCTCCGGGTATTCTATAGTGATCACCAGCGAGATCATGCCTCCCTGAGACGCTCCAAAGAGATTGACTTTCTCAAGCCCCAGTTCCTTCATTACCGCAGCCGTGTCACGAGCCATATCCCTGATCGTGTACGTGTCAGGTATGTTCTCACGCCTGTCAAACATGTATATTGTGTATTTCTCCGCCATGTCGCTGTACTGATTTGCCACTGCAGAGGCGGAATCCATCACGCTCTTGAGGCTGATCCCGGGGATTATGACGAACACCCCGTCCCCCTGCCCGAACCGGCAGTATCTCATAGCAATATCGCCCTTTGTAACAGTGTTAATCTGTGTTTTCATGGCATTACCTTTCAGATTTCCGTCTCAAACCTTCCCGTCAGCAGAACGGTCACTTCAGTACCGACAGTGAGTATCCCGCTGTCAACCCTGGCGCGTATTATCTCCCCCGATTCAGTCTCGATGTGGCAGTCGCCCGCCTTAACGACGGTAGCAAACGGTATATGACCTGCCATAACGGCCAGGTCTCCGTCAGCCCCGCGGAGAGACAGCGATACGACATCGCCGTCATAGACGTGACCGTTGGGAGTCGATACTGTCAGCTTGTACGTCTTCATAGCAAATATCAGCCCTGCCTATGCTTATCACGTGCCTCATCGATCGTTCCTACGAACAGGAATGCCGACTCAGGCAGATCGTCGCACTTGCCGTCGATGATCTCGCGGAATCCGTGTATCGTGTCTGCAAGCGTTACGTATGTTCCGCTGATACCGGTAAACTTCTCGGATACGAAGAACGGCTGGGAGAGGAATCTCTGGATCTTACGTGCTCTCTCAACGAGGATCTTATCCTCATCAGACAGCTCGTCCATACCCATGATGGCGATGATATCCATAAGTTCCTTATATCTCTGCAGAATTCTCTGAACTTCCTTGGCAACAAAGTAATGCTCCTCGCCGAGGATATCAGGAGACAGGATACGGCTCGTTGACTCGAGAGGATCGACTGCCGGGTAGATACCCTGTGATGCGATGCTCCTGGACAGAACCGTTGTGGCATCGAGGTGTGCGAACGTCGTTGCAGGTGCAGGGTCCGTAAGGTCATCGGCAGGCACATAGACTGCCTGAACTGATGTGATGGAACCCTTCTTGGTGGAAGTGATCCTCTCCTGCAGTGCGCCCATCTCGTTTGCCAGAGTAGGCTGATAGCCGACGGCGGAAGGCATTCTTCCGAGGAGGGCTGATACCTCCGATCCGGCCTGTGTAAACCTGAAGATATTATCGATGAACAGAAGCACATCCTGTCCCTCATTGTCTCTGAAATATTCAGCCATCGTCAGACCTGACAGAGCAACTCTCATACGTGCTCCCGGCGGTTCATTCATCTGTCCGTACACGAGGGCCGTGTTCCCGAGAACGCCTGACTGCTTCATCTCGTTATAGAGGTCGTTTCCTTCACGCGTTCTCTCGCCGACGCCTGTAAATACCGACAGACCGCCGTGCTGCTTGGCGATGTTGTTGATGAGCTCCATGATAAGAACTGTCTTGCCGACGCCGGCGCCTCCGAAGAGTCCGATCTTACCGCCCTTGGAGTAGGGACACAGCAGGTCGATGACCTTGATGCCGGTCTCCAGTATCTCGGTGGATGTTGACAGCGAATCGTAGTCCGGTGCCGTACGGTGTATATTCCATCTCTCTGTATTGGCGAGGGATGCTCCCTTATCGAGGGGATCGCCCAGAACGTTGAAGATCCTTCCAAGAGTCTCCCTGCCGACCGGCACGCTGATAGGCTTGCCCGTATCTTCTGCAACGGCACCTCTCTTAAGACCATCAGTGGAACTCATGGCGATACATCTTGCTGTGTTGTCGCCTATGTGCTGCGCTACCTCGACGGTAAGCACCCTTGCACCCATGTCGATCTTCAATGCATTGTTGATGGAGGGAAGCATTCCCTCTTCAAATCTGACGTCAACGACAGGACCCATTACCTGCGCGACCTTGCCCTTGTTGATCTCTTCCATTCTATTGCCTCCTGATCACTATCTGCCGCTGCCAGCGACGATCTCAGTTATTTCCTGTGTTATATTGCTCTGCCTTGCCCTGTTATACTCAAGCTCAAGGCTGTCTATCATCTGTCTCGCATTCTTCTCCGCGGAATCCATCGCGATACGGCGGGCCGCCACCTCACTCGCGAAACTCTCCCTTATCGCCGCCACGAACATCCCTGCCACATATTCCGGAACGGCCGCATCGAGCACAGTCCTCTCGTCCGGCTCGAAAACCATCCCGCTCTTCACCACCTCAGCCTCCGCCGTCACAGGCAGTATCCATCTGATCTCAGCTTCCTGGCTCATCATGTTGATATATTTCGTGCAGAGTATTCCGAGACGGTCATATTCGCCTTTGGCGTAGTCATCGCACATCTTATGCGCCAGATCGAACGCCTCCTCAGAAGAGAACGTCTCGGAAGATACGAATTCCGATTCCATCCTGTCGCAGATCCTCTTGCCGATGGGGAAAACTTCAGCATCGGGGTAGCTCTTGAGCATCCTGAAGATGTTGGCGTTGTAACCTCCTGCCATTCCCCTGTCGCCCGCAATAACGACTAGTCTTACGCGTGAACCTGAACTGCCGGAAGACTCTTCCTCTGCTCTCATAAAGGGGCTCTTGCGGCACTCGGGGGAACCTGAAAGCTCCCTTATCATCTTTCCGAGAGCCTCAGCATATTCCTGGCTCTTGAACATCTCCTCGTTGGCGCGGCGGATCTTGGAAGCAGCAACAAGACCCATCGCCTTTGTAAGGTGAAGCGATGAGTCAACGCTCTTAATCCTGGTCCTCAGCTGCTTTATATCTGCGCCCATTACATCAGATCCTTCATCTCTTCGAGAGCCTTCTTCAAAGTCTCGATGTCATATTCCTCGAACTGGTTCTGCTCTATTCTCTCGATGAAGAAAGAATAATCATTATTGAGCTTGTCGAAGAGCTTCTCCTCATATTCTGCAACTCTCTTCACCGGATACTCGTCGAGATATCCGTTGATGACCGCATAAACGATCGCCACCTGACAGCCCATGGATACGGGGCTGTTGCGCTTCTGCTTCAGCACCTCCACGATCCTCTCACCGAGGGCGAGACGTGCCTTTGTATCAGCATCAAGGTCGGAACCGAACTGGGCAAAATACTGGAGCTCACGATATTGTGAATACAGGAGCTTCAGTGTGCCTGCCACCTTCTTCATTCCCTTGAGCTGTGCGGAGCCGCCTACACGGGATACGGAGATACCCGGGTTGATAGCCGGCATGATGCCTGCGTGGAACAGCTCGGACTCAAGGAATATCTGACCGTCTGTGATAGAGATAACGTTTGTAGGTATGTAGGCGGATACGTCGCCTGCCTGTGTCTCGATGATCGGGAGCGCCGTGATGGAACCTCCTCCGAACTGGGGTGCCACACAAGCGGCACGCTCGAGAAGTCTCGAATGGAGATAGAAGACGTCACCCGGATATGCCTCACGTCCCGGAGGTCTTCTTATAAGCAGGGACATGGCTCTGTATGCCACGGCGTGCTTGGACAGGTCATCGTAAACGATGAGAACATCCTTGCCCTGCTCCCTGAAGTACTCAGCCATAGCGCATCCTGAGTAAGGTGCCACATACTGTAGCGGCGCGCTCTCGGAGGCCGAAGCACAGACAACGATGGTATATTCCATGGCACCTGACTTCATAAGTTCCTGTGTCAGCTGAACTACTGATGTGCTCTTCTGACCGATGGATACATATATGCAGATAACTCCGCTGTTCTTCTGATTGATGATCGTATCTACGGCGATCTCCGTCTTACCTGTCTGACGGTCGCCGATAAGGAGCTCTCTCTGGCCGCGGCCGATGGGGATCATGCTGTCGATGGCCTTGATGCCTGTCTGCATGGGGACGGAAACGCTTTCGCGTTCGAGAATGCCGGGGGCCTCAGACTCGATTGGTCTTGTGCCCGAAGCGGTTATGGGTCCCTTGCCGTCGATGGGCTTTCCGAGGGCATTTACGACTCTTCCGAGAAAGCCCTCACCTACAGGTACCGACAGCACCTCGCCCGTTCTTCTGACCATGGTACCTTCCTTGATATCGCTCTTGTCCGAGAGGATAGCGACCGATACCGTCTCATCCTCCAGGTTCTGAGCCATGCCCACACTTCCGTCATCAAATTCCAGAAGCTCGCCGGCCATTGCCTCTCTAAGACCGTAAACACTGGCAATACCGTCACCGACCACTACTACCGTGCCTGTCTCGCTCATCTCGACCTTGGCCTTGTAGTTCTTGATCTGCTCCTTGAGTATGTTGCTGATCACATCAGTTTTCTGATTCATGGTTCCATTACTTCCTTTATCTCTTGAAGTTTTTTCCTGATACTTCCGTCGAGTCTCATGCCTTCCATCTCCACGATGACACCGCCTATGAGAGACTCATCTATCCGGTAAACCGGTTCGACCGAATGTCCGCTGATCTTCTGAAGCTTCTCAACGAGCCTCTTCTTGGCATCGTCGCTCAGCTCCACGGCAGATCTGATAATGGCAGTGGACTTGCGGGCTGCTTCCTTATAAAGCTCATCAAAGACCTCGAAACACTCCCACAGATCCCTGACATGGCTCTTCTCCGTCAGCACGCACATGAAAGCCACCAGATCCTCGCAGACATTGCCTCCGAAGCTCTGTTCCACAATATGGACGCGCTCCTCCTTGGGGATCGCAGGCGACATCAGAAGCTCAACGAACTCCTCTGATCCTTCCAGGACCTCCCTGATGACCTTAAGGCCTTCATAGACCTCATCAAGACAGTCATCACTGACTGCCACATCAAAGAGCGCCGAAGCATATTCCCTGCCTCTTCCGGTCATGATATCTCTCCGATCTCGTTAATGAACTCGTCGATAAGTTCGCTGTGATCGTCGGGATTGATCTCGCGTTCAAGGAGCTTTCCTGTCAGCGCGGAAGACAGCGTAACGATCTCGTGTCTTATACTCTCCTCGGCAGCCTTGTGCTCCAGCTCGGCCTCCGCCTTCGCCTGTCTCACGATCTCATCAGCCTTGCTGTTTGCATTGCCGATTATGAGTTCACTTCTCTTGCCGGCCTTTGCAACTGCCTTCTTGATGATCCTGTCAGCCTCCTCGTCGGATGCCGCCATCTTCTCTTCCCAGAGAGTCTTTGTCTTCTCGGCTTCCGCACGCTCCTGCTTAGCCTCATCAAGGACCTCGTTCACCTTGGCCTCACGCTTGGCGATCATGTCCTTTACAGGCTTGAACAGAAACTTCTTCATGATCAGAAAGATGATCACGAGATTGCACAGGGAGATTATGATCTGCCAGATATTTACACTTATGATATCAAGTGTCTGCATATCTTCTTAACCTCACTTGATGGCTGCGAGAAGGATGTCAACGAATCTTCCGGGTGCTACGAAGATGAGAAGGATAGCGATGACAAGCGCATAAAGACCTGTTGTCTCTGCTACCGCACATCCCATGAGCATCGTCGTGGTTACCGCACTTCTGCTCTCAGGCTGCCTTCCGATGGCTTCGCAGGCCTTTGCAACTGCGTTACCCTCACCGATACCGGGGCCGATACCTGCGATCATGGCGCATCCGGCACCCAGGGCACATAATCCGAGCATGATTCCGATTGCAAGCTCTAACATGTTTTTATTCCTCCGTTCATGTTGTACTCTTTGTCTTTATCTTTTTCTGTTTACGGGCGATGTAGTCCTCCAGGGAGAACGCACCTCCGATATAAAGCATTGTCAGCATCGCGAAAATAAACGCCTGCAGAAGTCCGCTGAACAGGTCGAAATACAGCGACAGGAATGCCGGGATACCGACCCTCAGGAACGGGAACTCCCCCAGCCACCCCGGAAGCCATCCGAGGACCAGGTGCGTCAGTCCCTGCAGCGCTGCGGCAATAAGAACAGATATTACCGAACCTGACAGTATGTTGCCGTAGTGACGGAAAGCCATGGATATAGGCGTTGCCACTTCGCTTATGATATTGAGCGGTGCCAGGAAGGGCACAGGCTCTGCGAAGCTCTTCAGATAATGGAGAGGTCCGCACTTCATCTTGTAGTATGTAATGAGGATAAATACCAGGAAGGCCCATCCTGCAACTATGTTAAGGTCTGACGTAGGCGGGAACATTCCCGTAAGGCTCATGAGGCTGGAGAAGGCAGACAGTGCCATAATGGCAGCCACGAAAGGAGCAAATCCGGTAAAGTAGTCACCCATGTTGTCCTTGACCAGCTTCTCGACAGTCTCCACGATCCACTCGGCGATTACCTGTCTCTTCGTGTGGATATTCTCCTTAATACCGTTGGTAAGGTACAGGCAGAGGAACAGAAGAGATATCATGACAAGCCAGGAATTGACCTGAGCCTCGCTGATTATCAGGGGCGATACCGGGAAATCCATATTGAAGAAGATGTGGGCGCCGCTTATCTCTATCCCGTCGGATGAAGGAACGAAGAGTACCCTTATGACGATACCGCATACGATAGGCAGTACCGTCATGATGAGGAACAGTATATCCCTGACCTTAAACGCCGTCGTCTTCTCCGGCATCTTCCTCTTCTCCTTCTTTCTCTTCCTTTTTGTTCCTGTCCAGCAGAGGCCTCAGTGCAATGGCGATCCTCGGAAAGAACAGAGGAATTATAGTCGCCACGGCATTGAAAACGGGGACCAGAAGCCCCACGCCTGCCACTATGAACAGCATAAACATCCTGTATGTCTGCGACAGTTTCATCGAAGCAGCCGCCTGCTCCGGTTCTTTCTTCAGTGCAGACTGCAGCGTGAGCCCCATAAGGAAGAAGTTCAGCACCGCGAAGCCCCCACCAAGAAGGTTGCCGAAGAGCACATAAAGATCCCACTTCCCGATAATGAGAAAGACCGCTTCCATCGCCATGCTCAGCACAATGACGAACAGAGCGATATAGATAGTCTCTTTCTTAACTGTCGGGTCGATCTTCTGCATACTCATAGCATTATATATAATAAGGGTTGCTCTGTAAACGCAGACAACCATACAAAAACCCCTGTCCTCCACAAGTGGCAAACAGGGGAATCTGCATATAACCTTTAATTCCCGGCTCTGTTATCTGATCAGACCTTGGGGAGCTTGGCGATGGAAGCAGCGATATCCTCATCTGTGGGGATATAGTCGCTCATCTCGCCGTCGTTGTACTTCTGATAAGCAACGAGATCGAAGTAACCTGTACCTGTGAGGCCGAATACTATGGTCTTCTCCTCACCTGTCTCCTTGCACTTCAATGCCTCGTCGATCGCTGCTCTGATAGCGTGTGAACTCTCAGGTGCGGGGAGGATGCCCTCTACCCTTGCGAACATCTCAGCTGCCTCGAAGACAGATGTCTGCTCAACGCTCCTTGCCTCCATGTAGCCGTCGTGGTACAGCTGTGACAGCGTGGTGCTCATGCCGTGGAACCTCAAGCCGCCTGCGTGGTTTGCAGAGGGGATGAAGGAGCTGCCGAGAGTGTACATTTTCGCGAGGGGGCAGATCTTTCCCGTGTCGCAGAAATCGTATGCGAAAGTACCGCGCGTGAAGCTCGGGCAGGAAGCCGGCTCAACAGCGATGATCCTGTAATCAGCCTCGCCTCTCAGCATCTCGCCCATGAAAGGAGCGATAAGTCCGCCGAGGTTGGATCCGCCGCCTGCGCAGCCGATGATGATGTCGGGCTTGATGCCGTACTTATCGAGTGCTGTCTTTGTCTCAAGACCGATAACGGACTGGTGGAGAAGTACCTGGTTCAGAACGCTTCCGAGAACATATCTGTAGCCGGGATTCTTTGTAGCGACCTCAACAGCCTCAGAGATGGCGCAGCCAAGGCTTCCCGTTGTGCCGGGGAACTCGGCGAGGATCTTTCTTCCCACCTCAGTCGTATCAGAAGGCGAAGGAACAACGGATGCGCCGTATGTCCTCATGACCTCTCTTCTGAAAGGCTTCTGCTCGTAAGATACCTTAACCATATAGACTTTGCAGTCCAGACCGAGATAAGCACATGCCATTGACAGGGCTGTACCCCACTGACCTGCACCGGTCTCTGTCGTAACACCCTTGAGGCCCTGCTTCTTAGCGTAGTAAGCCTGTGCGATGGCAGAATTCAGCTTGTGGCTTCCGCTGGTGTTGTTTCCTTCGAATTTGTAGTAGATCTTGGCGGGTGTACCGAGCTTCTCCTCGAGGCAGTAAGCACGTACCAGCGGGGAAGGTCTGAACATCTTGTAGAAGCTCCTGATCTCGTCCGGGATCGGCACGAAAGCAGTATCATTATCCAGCTCCTGCTTTACCAGCTCTTCGCAGAAGATTGGAGTCAGCTCCTCGGCTTTGAGGGGTTCACCTGTTCCGGGATTGAGAAGCGGTGCGGGCTTGACCTTCATATCAGCCCTCATGTTATACCATGCGGTGGGCATCTCGTTCTCGCTCAAGTAGATCTTGTAAGGTACTGTTTGGTCTGACATAGTTCTGTCCTCCTTAAAATGATTTTGTCGGGACAGATCTTTAAGAAATATAAAAACCTGCCCCTGCAGTATGTTTGCTGCTGGGACAGGTGTTATTCACTACCTGCGGTGCCACCCGGCTTGATGCATTGCTGCATCCACTTAGCGCATACTACCATATGCCGGACTTTGTTAACGGAGATCCAACCTCCGTCCGCAATACTCTGCGTTATGCATTTCCTGACGGCCCTCTGAAGTCCATTCAACTGATCACTTACTGTTACGATCACACCATCCGTAACTCTCTCTGAATAAGGAGGAACAGCCTACTCACTCTTCATCAACGGTTTAGGTGAGTGTAGCACATTCGTTTTTGCAATGCAATAACTTGTGAAATGGGGACGGTTCCTTTTTCACCAAAATGTTGATCTCGGAAGGTCTTTCAAACCCAACCACGCGAATTGCTCGAAATGGTTTGACGGATGCGACTTGTATCTGTTACTTTTTCAAACCAATTCCCCGTCAGACGGTGATATGGTTTGATAAAAATGCTGTTTTCACTGGCTTGTAGCCGGAAACCTCGTTGTTTACAGGCTCCCGGAGGATAGTTTATCAAACCATATTGGACTTGAAGCTATGTTTGGTTTGAATATTGGTCCAGCCCGGCCGGTTTAAATCAAACCAAATGGCGTCATATCATCACATTGGTTTGAATAGCACCAATGTCGCCAGATCCGGCACTTTGGGGTAATGAGATCCTGCCGCGGAGACCGATGAGTTACCCCAACCACGTCATTATTCACGATATGGGGTACTGTATCGACGGTATTTTTATCATTATCAGTTTCTGTGAACAGTATCCGGCGTCAATCCGTTACCCCAAACAAACGATTATCAGGGATTTGGTTATATCGGATACTGCAAACAGCTCACATTCATTACCCCAAGTTGTCATTAAATCCTGATATGGTGCTATGGCAGCAAAAAGGCATCATAAGGGGATCAAATGAAAAAATGTGACACTTTAGAATGAAGTGTCACATTTCTTGCGGAGCTGGTTTCCTTGGTTAGATATTGAACAAAATCCCGACTGAATGCCCGACCTATAGTCGGGGTTATAGTCGGGATTTATCTTCTGATTTCCGGATGTGAAACTACTATGATGGCTAGAATGGAAATGTATGTCAAAAGTCGATTTTTAGAAGTTTGACATACAAAATCACATGAAAATGTATGTCAAAGTTGGATTTTCGAGAGTTTGACATACAAAATCTTAATATCTGTATGTCAAATTTCATTTTTCCAACATTTGACATACAAAACGGCCCATTATTGTATGTCAAATCCCGTTTTTTAGAACTTTGACATACAAGAGCAGATCCGGCAGGGAAATGCGAAGCGAGAACGCAAGATTTTGAGCCGCAGTTATTCACGAAGGGCGAGCGCTGCCCTTGCGAGCGGACTTACCGCAGGAGCAAAGCGACGAGGACTGAAGCGAGCAAGTGGTCGCGAGCCCCCGAGCACCTGTCCGAAGCATCGCAAATTCGTGCGTTCGAGCCCCGAGCCCCTTACATTTCCCCGCAGACGATCCTCCCGCCGGGACCTTTCTTGAACACGAACTTCGTTCTGCATCCCTTGCAAAGGAACACCGCACCGGGGTTGGAATCCGTGTCGATCGCACCCTGTAAAACAAATTCCGACTTTTTGCCGGCCCCGCACAGAGGGCACATAACATCATAGCCGTTCAGCCACATAATGCTCATATCTGCACCATCGCCATCGAACACATAACCGCCGCTTACCTGACTCAGATCATCTAAAGACATTTCTCTATCCTCTCTATCCATGATCACATACCTCCGATCAGTTCGATATTAGATTATAACAGATTATCCCCGACAACTCACGAACCTGCACATTCACACACTCACAAAATACGGTTTATTAAGCTCAATACTCATGAGCAGACCGCATCCGTCCGGATTGACGGCGATCATCTTCTCAGCCGCAACAGGACTGTGCTTCAGATAGTCCGTCACAAAGTCGTACTGCTCCCACAGATGCATGGGCGTGAACCGCCGGATGTCGGCAAGTCCAAGATAGTAGTCAACAGTCCGTATTCCGTAGTCGTACCATCTGGGATCAAGCGGCAGCATGGCATAATCAATCCGGCCGATATCCCTGAGCGGAGCGGTAAACTTCTTGAATTCTGCCTCAGCCGTCTCAACTTCCCTCGGGTAGAACTGCTCCGCAATGGGAACGATGTCCTCGTTAATGACCGCCCCGGCAGGCATAGCATCGCGGTAACTCTTCTCAAACTTCTTCAGATAATTTCGGAACGTCATATCCGCCATCCAGAACAGGTCTCCTGCGTGGTAGAACGTGTGCCCTCCTGCCTTCACGATAAAAGCCACTCCCAGGTCGGTGGATGTAAGGCTTTTCACCCATCCGAAGTCCGTATCCCGGTGCTGCTCACCGCCACAGAAAGTTATAAACTCTTTCCACTCCTGCGGCATGGAACTTCTCCACTTTATCTCACCGGGCGTATTTCGCAGCCCCAGGTAGACCCCGCGGACATTGTATTTCCCGCGAAGCCCGAAGATCCTGCGGTCGAAGTGATCCCCGTGGATATGAGACACAAAGATATACACCGGCTTGTGAGCATCCAGCTCCGGGATACCCGCCCTGTACCAGTCGAAAACCAGTGTCTCATTCACCGTCTCGATGATAAACCCGCTCTGACCGCCGTAGTAACACTTAACGGTACCGGCATCAGGCCGTCTGTCCGTAACCGGAAGATCGTAGTGAAGGACCGGTTCCACAGCCTTTCCGCCGGAATACTCTTCATCGTAGGGCATGCCGCCTCTGATCTCCACAAAGCGTCCTTCCCTTTTATTGTTCTTCCACACGCCAATTGATATCCGGCGCATCTCGTATTCCCGGTTGTCGAACAGCGGAACAGGATCACTGCCGCCGTTCAACACGCGCTTTCCCTTGCCGTTGAATCTCCCGTTACGAAATTCACCTGTCCACGTGCCGCCCTTGTAATAGTATGTTCCAAAGCCATTGGGCTTGCCGCCCTCCAGCTCACCAACATAGTACGTGCCGTCTGAATAATCGTATCTGCCGTTAGACTTATCAGCCATTATCAACACCAGCTCCCTGACTCTTCAGAAACTCCTTCACCGCCGCGGCAAACTCTTCCGGCTCCTGCGACATCGGAGAATGCCCGCATCCTTCCATCAGATACACGCTCTTATCAGGTGCAGCAATAACTTCAAGATACTCCTCTGTCAGTTCGAACGGGCACACCCAGTCCGCACCGCCTGATATGAAGAACACCGGGACCTGATAAACAGTATCCAGCTCAAATGCATTAAATCCCGCCATATACTCCATAAGCGGATCCATGAGTCTGCTGAACTCATCGTCACCATACATGGCCTTCATCTCAAGCAGATACCACCTGACATCGTCAACCCCCACATAAGGTGACAGGATGGCTGCCTCCGTTGACACATCAGAGGTATTCTCAACGGGATGATATTTCGAAGTATAATTACGAAGATTCATTATGTTCAGCGAAGAATGATCCTGGGCAAAAACAGCATATGCCGCCTCCATCTCAGAGGTGTCGTCACCCGAGGCGCGGGCTTTCGCGAGGGCGGATTCGTAGGAATATGTCTCGCTGTACCAGTCTTTCTCATTTGTCACCTGACCGATGCCGATATATGCCGAGACTTTCTCCGGGTGGGCGAGCACATACTGACTTCCGAGGACGCTCCCGTAGGAATGGCCCATGATAATGACCTTATCCTTCCCGAACCTGTCACGCACATAATCCACCAGCGCATCCAGGTCTTCCACCTCCTGCCCGAAAGTAAGACTCTCATTCAGCGGATCCTCACCCGCGTTACGGTAGTAGGACCTTCCGCATCCCCTCTGATCCCAGCTTACGATAGTATAGTCATCAGCCAGATAATCCGTGTAGCAGTAATCGACATATGTGGTTGGAGCTCCGGGACCTCCGTGCAGCGTGATGATAACCGGATTGGATACGTCCTTGCCCGTCATGAGGATGTACTGCTCCTGCCCGCCCAGCGTAATATATGCGCTCTCATTGATGCCATCCTTAAAGGTAAAAGCACGGCTGATCTGCCTGACATTGCGCCCGCCGATGATAAAAGAAAAAGTACCGAACACCAGCACGAGTATCAGTATAACGGCAGCCTTCAGAATGCCAAGAATTATCCTCACCGCGATATGCTTCTTTGGCTTCTTTCCGAAGACTTCCCGGCGGTGCATAAGATGGATCCCGATGTGTCCGATACCGAGTATTACAGAAGCCAATATCATGATGATATTGCCGCCATAGATTCCCAGCAGGAAGAAAGCAACAACAGGCAGCGTCGCCCCTGCCACCGGTATGCCGAGAATGCCACTGTAGAAGTCCTGCATTGTCTTTCCGCTCCTGAAATACCTGATCCAGTATATCTCATACAGCACCATGCACAGGAAAGACAGAATAAGCACCACGCACCAAAAGTTCCACCCCTTATAATTAAAGTCACTGAATATCAGCGCCACCGGGGTCACGATAAACTCTCCCGTACGCTCCAGGGCAAGCAGTATCTTATTCTCGTTCACGACATATTTATCGTAATCCTTCGGCTGATTCTTCGTCCAGACCGCATTCGGGACGAGAAGCATAATGAGCCAGATAAGACCAATATATGAGAACCCGAAAGTCATCCTATCACCTCCAGACTGTCAGGCTCCACATGACATTCAAGAAAAAGCACCTCAACGCCTGCATTCCTTGCCTCCTCAAGAGCAACCCCGAATTCCGCATGCATATCCACGTTAGCCCTGACCTCCTTTATCCCATCCATCTGTATCGCGAAAGCAACAGCCGCCCGGTACCCGTCATCAACCGCCTTCGCAAGCTCCCTCAGATGCTTTACTCCCCGCTCCGTCGGTGCATCTGGGAAATACCCGATCCCGTCCACCTCGAGAGTACAGCCCTTAACTTCCATCAGATATTTTTCCGGGTATTTTTCCATATAGAAATCGATCCTGGAATCACCATATCTGTACTCGGGGATTATCTTATCATACCCCCTGCCGGCAAGCCATTCAGCCACAACCTTATTCGGCGCCTGACTGTCGATATTGATGAGCAGTCCGTTGCTCTTCCGCACCGCCACAAGATCGTACTTCGTCTTGCGCCCCGGCGAGTCAGGCGCGGTGAGCCACACTTCACAGCCTTCGATCAGGAGCTCTCTGCACCTTCCCGTATTCTTCACGTGCACGATCTCGCGCCTGCCATCTATCTCAACTTCTGCAATAAACCTGTTCGGCCTTCTGACAAATCTCGCAGGCGTGATGTTACTGTATCTCATACCCGGCCTTCTCCAGACACTCAAGTGCCCGTTCAAAGCTCTCCTGCTTCACGAGGACATAATCTGTATTGTACGTTGATACCGCAAAGATCCCAATCCCGTTATCAGCCATGATCCCGGCGATCTTCGACAAAATCCCCACCAATGCGAAATCCAGCTCCCCCACAATCCCGAACGCCTTCCAACCGTCTTC
This sequence comes from Ruminococcaceae bacterium YRB3002, assembly GCA_900099715.1. Classification (GTDB taxonomy): domain Bacteria; phylum Bacillota; class Clostridia; order Saccharofermentanales; family Saccharofermentanaceae; genus Saccharofermentans. The sequence goes on from FMTG01000009.1 coordinate 40,313, forward strand.
CCTGGCAGCAGTCACCTCAGGAGTTTTGTGTGTCTCACAGACAAGCGATATCTCCTCGTCAGTCCTCCCGACAAAGAAAAACTCAGCATCAGCAGGGATCGCACTCACATCCGCGACCTTGCACACAGTCAGTTCATAAGGCAGTTTTCTTATCTTCATGCTGTTATTCTACCAAAAATGTGAAATGGGGACGAGGCTCGGAAGAACAAATTTGTGCTATTTCGAACAGGTCCTCGGGGCTCGCGACCGCTTGCTCGCTTCAGTCCTCGTCGCTTCGCTCCTGCGGTAAGTCCGCTCGCAAGGGCAGCGCTCGCCCTTCGGATCCTCTCAAACCAAACAGCGTAAATTAACCGAAATGGTTTGACGGATGTACCTTGTTTCTGCTCCTGATTCAAACCAAATCCACATTCTCTGGTGACATGGTTTGATAAAAATGCCGTTATCACTGGTTTGTAAATGGAATACACGTTGTTTACAGGTTCCCGATGGAAGATTTATCAAACCATATTGGTCTAAAAGCCATGTTTGGTTTGAATATTGATCCTTTTCGGCCGGTTCATATCAAACCAAATGGTGTCAGATCATCACATTGGTATGAGTAGCACCAATGTCATCTGACCAAGTTGGTGCTATGGCAACAAGCAACCACCAAAGCGAGAACGCACATTTTCAGGTTTGGGGCCATCTGAACTCGATCAGCGACCCCAGCGTCCTGTCACCCTGACCATATATGTAGCAGCTCGTGATACCGCCCCGGGCTCCATCGGTATTGATGCACACATACCGTTTACTGTCCCCTTCGGCAGCGATCTCATAATAGTATTCATACTTGAGGTGGCTGTCCATCTCACGTGATGCGCCGGGCTGTCCCAAGGCGGCCACCATATCATCGTAATCAACACAGCCGTCAAGGATCTCCTTGACCTGATCCGCTGTCCTTATCTCAGAGCCGTCGGAATCCCACATAAACGCGTCATTGCCAATTATACGGATGCTGTCATGATCCACATATGTCATATCACACAGGAGCGATGAGTACTCCTTCTTCTCACCCGTCAGGTTGAATTCCGCCCTCGCACCCTCGCTCATGATAACAAGATTATATACGCCGATAAGATCTTTATTAGTCTTGCAGTAATCAATGTAATGGACACGGATATAGTACCTGTTCCCGCCATTACTTCCGCCGTACTCGCGATACTCTTCCCCTACGTAATCACCGCTGTCAAACGTATGGCCGGATCCAGACGCCAGCCCGAAGTGGCAATCCGTTAACTCTATAGAAGACATTCCTCCCGGATACGCCTCCATAAATGCATCCAATTCCCGCTCGAAATCCTTCTTTCCTCTGGTATCCGCAGAGAAAAGCTTTGCCAGCTTCACACGGTCATCATTATCTGCGGCGGTAAGGATCTCGTTCAGAAGCCTGTCATCATCACCGGAAGACATCATAATCCCATCCCGCCATTTGTCGGTGACAGAACTATACATCGCAAGTCTGAGCCTGTATGCACCAAAGATCAGCCCTATTACCGCCAGTGGTGCGATACATATCAGACCTCTCTTCAGATAGTAGTATTTCTTTGTCTTGCGTCTGTCCTTGATCATCAGGATATTCACAGCTTCGACGATCACCAGAACAACACCGGCGGCGGCTGCAATCCCGGCCGCAGCAGTTAACAGAAAAATGATCATCGGTGAGTAGGTCATCAGCATAAGAACAGGATAAAACCCCGTCTGTTACAAGTCAACAGCTCACTTTCCCTTCAACTCCAGCCTCATAAACACATCCGCATACGGGTTGTCATTATATCTGTCAGTATCCTCAAAGCCCATCCTTCTGTAAAGCCGGATCGCATCCTGATACTGTGACATGGAATCGAGGACTATGCTCCCGTAGCCGAGCAACGCCGCCGCAGATATCACTTTCGACATCAACTGGCGTCCAAAACCTTTGCCCCTCAGTTCAGAAGCCAGATACAGGCACTTAAGCTCAGCCACATCATCACCGGTCCTCTTCAGCGCCACGCTCCCCTTCACCTGCCCGTCATCCAGTAGGCAGTAGAACACCTCAAAGTATGAATCAATATCTCCATAGAAGCTGTGTCTCCCAGAAGGCTCAAAGACCTTCCCCAGTTCCTTAAAACAGCTGTCAGTAAAATCAAACAGACTATCTTTATAAGACTCATCATACGGAACGATAACAATACTCATAACACAGCACCTCTACACTATATAGTTCTGCGCCTGCCTGTCGAACATCTCCCTGTATCGTCCGTTCAGCTGCATCAGTTCATCATGGGTCCCCTGCTCTTTGATCATGCCGTTCTCGAACAGGTAGATCCTGTCAGCCATCCTTGTAGTTGACAGTCTGTGAGAGATAAATACTATCGTGTCATTCTTGGCGTTGTCGATGAGGTTTTTATTGAGCTTGTACTCGGATACGGGATCAAGTGCAGACGAGGGCTCATCGAGGATAGATATCGTCCTTCCGCCGTCACCTGCAAAGATACGCGATATTGCTACCTTCTGGCTCTCACCGCCGGACAGGTTCGTTCCCTCCTCGGAAAACTCCCTTGTGAGCTGCGTATTTATTCCATCGGAAAGCCGTGCAAGCTTCCTCCCAAAATCCGATTTCTCCAGAGCCATAACCACCTTCTCCTCATCGCCTTCGGAAACCTTATGCATCAGCACATTCTCAGCCAGCGACGCCGCGTAGATATTGTAATCCTGGAACACCGCACCTATCTTCTTTCTGTACTCGTCCGTGGCATATTCACGTATATCATGACCGCCATACATTATGCTGCCGTCAGTAACGTCATACAGACGCATCAGCAGCTTCACGAAAGTAGTCTTCCCCGCACCGTTCTCACCCACGACAGCGATCTTCTCGCCGGGCCTGATCTCCAGTGATATGTTGTTCAGCGTGTTCTTCTCTGAATGAGGGTATCTGAAGCTCACATTCTCAAGTGCGAGCACCGAAGCACCGGGTTCCGGCGTAAGACCGGAGGAACCCTCGATCGAGGGTTTGTATTCCAGCAGCTTCCTGAATTTCTCGGCATACTGACCTATATTCTGGAAATCCACAAGACAGAAATTGATCTCGTTCAGATTGCTCCTGATGTAATTGGACGCATTGTTTGCAGAGGCGACCTCGCCCAGTGCGATCGACCTGACGACCAGCGCCAGATAACCAAGATACGCCGGTATCGCGAAGAAAGAGAATACCGTAAAGACAGAGATCCAGTTAAGGAGCGATATCCAAGTGAGCCTGGGGCCGTAGTGACGTCCTGCTTCCGATGCCTCATCAAGCGCATCGTCAAACTGTACTCTTAAAGGCACCTTAACAGACGTGAGCTTGCACTCCTTTGCGAATTCGGGCTGATAGAACACCCTCTTGGAGTAATCAGCCTTGCGCAGCGCCTTCTTGTTGGCAACATCCCAGTCATACTGTATCTTCTCTATCTTGAACCTGGTAAGGAGATTGACCGTAAATCCTGCGATCGGGAACAGTGCCAGGACCGGATCGATGGTGAAGATCATGACGGAAGCGATACCCAGTGCCACGATGCCTCCGAGGGTCTTGCTGACAACCATGACTGTCTTCTCGATCGACTCATCCGCATTATTAGCGACGATCACGTATGTATCGTAGTATTCGGGATCATCGTAGTAGATAAGATCCATCCTGCTGTTATGTTCGATCAGGTCCCGCTGGATCGTTCCCGAGAGCTTGATGAGCTTCGCCTTGGACCATTCATCGATGAGCTGGTTGATCCACTCGAGACATACCACGAGGACAAGGGAGATGATGAGCACGGTCATTATCTTCGCGAACTCCTCCTTCCCCGTCAGACCATTGATGATCATCTTCAGAAGGAAAGTATCGTTCACCGCCTTGCCCGCTTTGGACAGGACAAAGAGTATGATGATCTTCGTGATGAGCGGCTTATCGTAACGGGCCGCGTATTTGATCATGAAGACCGCATTCTGGATTATGCGCCTGATGGAGATGCTGTCCTTCTTCTTACCCATAGAACGCCGCCGCCCCCTTCAAGATCTCCTCAGGAAGGCTGTCCTGATAGTTCTCAGCCTGCAGCATGAACATCTCATGATAGTAGCCGTTCAGCGCCATCATCTCTTCATGCGAACCCTGTTCGACGATACTTCCGTCCTTCATCAGGTATATGTGGTCTGCCATTCTCGCTGAAGACAGTCTGTGGGAGATAAAGATAACGCCCTTGCCTTCAGACAGCTTCATCATATTGCGGTACATGTTGTATTCCGCCAGGGGATCGAGCGCTGATGACGGCTCGTCCAGGATGACCATGTCGGGACTTGCCGCAAACACTCTGGCGATGGCGATCTTCTGCGCCTGTCCGCCTGAGGGAACAAATCCTTTCTCGTCAAATTCCCGGCTGATCATCGTATCAAGCCCGTTTGTAAGACCCCTGTGTTCCACGTCGAACTGGGCATTCAGGAGAGCCTGACGCACAGTGTTGTAATCACCGTCATTTTCGGGACGCCTCATAAGGACATTCTCGGAGAGCGTCATGGCAAAGACCTGCAGGTCCTGAAAAACAGTCCCGAATCTCCTGCGGTATGCATCGAGGTCTATGTCATTGATGTCGATCCCGTTGATAAGGATCTTCCCTGACGTGACAGGATAGAGTCCCATGATGAGCTTGATCAGGGTCGTCTTGCCGGCACCGTTATAGCCTACTATAGCCAGCTTCTCTCCTTTATTCCACCTGAAGGTAACGCCCTGGATCGTCGGCGTTTGAGCGCCGGGATACGTAAAGGACACGTCTGTCAGCTCCACCGACTCTATCTCTTCCGGCACGAACTTTCCGGTCTTGCCGGCACGGGGCTGTTCCAGGAAATCCTCCAGATTATTGAACAGCCTCGACTCGTTGAATATGTAGATGCGGTTCTCCACTGCCGCCTTCAGCTGATTCGTCGCGAAAGCCATCGACGTAATCATCGCCACATACCCCGATACATCTTCCACGTTCCCGAAGCTCACGCGGAGCACAACGTAGAAGTAAGCGAGGATGCCTGCGAATATCGAGTAGCTTCCCTTCATCAGGAACGAGTAGAAAGCCGTCTTCATCCTGTACTTAAGCGATATCTTCTCCATCTCATCAACAGCGTGTTCCTGCTTGTCCAGCATCAGCGAATTGATATCGTAGAGCCTGATCTCCGATGCATATTTTTTCTCGTAATAGACGCGCTTGATGTAATCTGCGGTTCTCTTGTCTCTTGTGATGCTCTTCTCCCTGTCAAAGTTCGCATTGGCGTTCTTCTTGCCAAAGTACAGACTTACCGCCATGGGTACCGTCAGAAATACGATAAATACCGGGTCAACAGTTACCGCGATCACAAGTGACATTACCGTCGAGATGACATTGCCGATATAGACTCCTGTCTTGATGGCGATCATTATCGCATCATCAACACACTTATCGAGTGCCCTGGCATACTTATCGAAGAATTCAGGCGACTCGTAATCCTTCAGTTCCAGACTGTCCGATATGTCCATCACCCTGTGAAAGATGTGACGGTACACTTCCGGCGTCTTGATCTTCCTGTACGTCTCATACCAGCCGCAGATGAAGTGAATGCAGATGTGGAGCGAACAGGCTATGACCAGAAACCGGAACAGCCTGGAATAGTCGATATTGTTCTCGATGCAGTTGAATATATACTTGGTCAGATATACGAAGAAGAACACATAGAATACCTGTTCTATCGAGTTCTTGAACAGAGTAAAAACGAGAAGCAACTTATCTGCTTCCCATATCTGCCTTAGAGCATATATCAGATTCCTCAGTGAACCGCGCTTCCTTTTACTCTCTGTCTTCATGATGTGTTATTATACCATCACAGCACATGTTCCATCATTTATCCGGCTCCGTCGATCAGCTCGATCACAGTCTGAAGAGTCTTATCCCAGGTCATACGCGACCCGTAGCTTTCCACATCCGAACCCTGCCGGATCAATTCATATCTCTGAAGGTATTCTTCAACCGTGAAATGAACATATATGTCAGGTTCGATGCCCTTGCAGCTGTCATACGGATAAGTCACATTTACGGTCGGTACATACACGAACATAAAACGGCTTTCCGGAAGATAGCAGTTGCATGGCGAGCCGCTGATACCTTCGCCCTCGGTATTTGTTCCCACAAGCGTGGCATTATCATATTCCTTGCACAGTGCGCTCGCGATATCAGCTGATGAGAACGTCTGCTGCGATGTCAGAACATATATCCTGTAATCACGCGTTGCCCTGCCTTCAACGGAGAGATCCTCTGTGTAATAGAAAGTATCACCTTTGATCTCATTTTTGTTGCCGCCGGATATGAACATATCATAAAGCCTGTAGATCACCCTGTCGTAGAAGAGCTCCGTAGTACTGTTGAGCCTGCCCTCGGACACAGCTTTGAATTCCACATCTTGGCTGAAGAGCACAGGCAGCAGTTTGTCCGTAACGGTCGTGCTGATACCTCCCCCATTCGAACGCAGGTCAAGGATAACCGTCTCAGCACCTGCTTCATCCAGTGCCTTCTGAAGATCCTCAACCAGTCTGTCTCCTTCTGAAGCTTCACAGCTGAGATAATTGATATAGACCAGTTTTCTGTCCGGATCCTTCTCTATCCTGTAGGATGAAGGCACGTCGCTTGCTTCATCTGATCCTGATGAATCACTTTCCGGTTCACCAAAAAGATCCGGATAATAGATCGATGCATCCATGCATGCCAGATCATAACCGGGGTCATCATACAGATCGCACGTCACGGTCGTACCATCCGGCATGAGAATCTCAGCTGTATGCTTCACTCCTATGCCGTCATTGAAGATCAGCATCCTGCGGAAGAAACAGTCATTGCCCTGATCATAAACCGGAACATACCGCTCGAAAAGCTCGAAGCACATATCCTTCGGGTCTTTCCCGTCAATGGAGACAATTTGTCCGTTCACATATGCATCTGTACATGTAAATGCAGAGGAGCTCAATTTAACACCAACATACTTTCCGTCAACATACCTGAACAGCATCATGTTGTGATCTCTGCACACCTCTACATCGTCGCGGAAATCCTCTTTCCACGAATACGTATAGTCCTTCATCTCCTGCGTGGCAAACTGTTCAGTCAGGATAAAACCACCGTTGACAGCGTTCCTGTCATAATCCGGCAGACGCATCAGATTGTGCTCACCGGGAAGCACCGCCAGGAAGCTGGTGAGATAACCAAGGTATTCGTATTCACTCTCCGTATTCTTCACATACTCCCTGTACCGGTTGTAGATATCTTCATAGCTGATCCCGTACACTTCCTCGAACATCTCTTTACGTGGATTCTGAAGACATGCGATATCGTACATATATTCCAGATCACGAAGCTTCTGCTCCACGGTCAGTGTTGTATCGACTTTACTCACTCCCGTGTCACGCTCCATAAAAGATAACTTAATGAGATACGGAACAACTATGATGGCTGCCGCCACTGCAATGATCAGCACTGCCGCCTTCAGAACGGTCAGGAATCCAATTATGATCTTCTTACCCACTTCATAAACCCTCCAGCTTCTATAACACAAACTGTACCACAAATATTGGTGAAATGGGGACGGTTCCTTTTTCATCACAAAGACGAACAACCCCGGGAGAAACTCTCGGGGTTGTCCGCTTTATGGCTCATAACTTAAAATAGATATTATCTCTTTTTCTGCTGGTGGCATTTTCCCGCCATGGCACAGTTGGCACATCCGCATCCGCAGGATGACTTTCCGGCCTTTCTGTCTTTGACCATACTCCATATGGCCAGCGTGACCAGTGCCGCGACTGCCAGGATAACAACAATGTTTGTTGCATTGTCGATCAGCCATCCGATCATTTTAAAGCCTCTTTCTTAGCAGGTCTTACAAGCAGGTAGATAAGTCCTGCGAGTACAACAATGGCTGCGATCAGTCCGATTACATTGACGCTTCCTGCAAAAAGGAGACCTGTCTGGTAAACGATCAGCGATACTGCATATGCAAATACACACTGGTATCCGATGGCAAACCATGTCCATTTCGCGCTGTTCATCTCCCTCTTGATAGCACCGATAGCAGCGAAGCAGGGTGCGCAGAGGAGGTTGAAGATCAGGAATGAGAATCCTGCCAGAGGTGTAAGCCCCTCGAAATCAAGTACACCGAATACACCGACAACCTCTTCCTTGGCAACGAGGCCCATGATGGTAGCGATAGTTGCCTTGATATTAGCGAATCCTATAGGAGCAAATACCCACTTCAGAGCATTTCCGATCATGCCGAGAACTGATGCTTCGAGTTCCATATCGGGATCGAATCCGAATCCGTCGCCTGTATTGCCAAATACCTTGCCAAGCCAGATAACAATTGAGGAGATAAGGATTACCGTTCCTGCCTTTTTGATGAAAGACCATCCGCGCTCCCACATTGATCTCAGGAGGTTGCCCAGAGTCGGCCAGTGGTATGCGGGAAGCTCCATTACAAACGGTGCAGGATCGCCTGCGAACATCTTAGTCTTCTTGAGCATGACACCGGAGACGATTACAGCTGCCACACCAATAAAGTATGTGCAGGGAGCAATCCAGCCGCCGCGCCACAATGTGTGACGGAAAAGTGCTGCTGTGATCAAAGCGATGATCGGAAGCTTAGCGCCGCAAGGAATAAATGTTGCTGTCATGATAGTCATCCTGCGGTCTCTCTGACTCTCGATCGTACGCGATGCCATGATACCCGGAACGCCGCAGCCTGATGCTACGAGCATAGGGATGAAGGACTTACCTGAAAGACCAAATCTTCTGAAGATCCTGTCGAGAACGAATGCAACTCTTGCCATATAACCGCATGATTCAAGGAAAGCAAGGAGGAAGAACAGAACGAGCATCTGCGGAACAAATCCGAGAACTGCGCCAACACCGCCGATGATTCCGTCGACAACGAGTCCTGTTACAAACTCATTTGCACCAATCTTCTCAAGTCCTGCTGTTGCAAGATCAGGGATACTGGGAACCCATACGCCGCCTTCAACTTCAGCTGGGTCAGGTGATGTGAATTCACCTTCTTCATCAAGTGCGCCTGAAGCTGTCAGAGCTCCTGCGAGATCAAATCCCTTCTCATCGAACTCATCGGCATAGAAACCGAAGTCTTCTTCAAATGCACCAAAGTCAGCTTCCTCGAAGTCACCCTGGAGATTGTCAGCACCGGCAATATCTGCCTCCACTGCACTGTCGATAACAGCCTTTACTTCGTCAACAAATACTGATTCGCCTGCCCATTCATCGACCTGCTCATCGTACTTTGACTGCCCGATTCCAAACAGATACCAGCCATCGCCAAAGAGGCCGTCGTTTGTCCAGTCAGTTGCACCGGTACCAAGAGTAATCATCGCAATGTAGTAAACGAGCCACATGATAACCGCAAATATGGGAAGAGCCAGGAATCTGTTCGTTACGATCTTGTCGATCTTATCCGATGTGGTTGCAGAGACCTTGGACTTCTTCTTATAACATGTCTTTATGATGGAGGCTATGTAAACATATCTCTCATTCGTGATGATCGATTCGGCATCGTCATCAAGCTCCTTCTCAGCAGCGGCGATATCCTTCTCGATATGCTCCATCTTCTCCTTGGAGATGGCAAGCTTCTCAATGATCTTCTCATCTCTCTCGAAGATCTTGATAGCGTACCATCTCTGCTTGTCATCATCCATATCGTGGAGAACAGCCTCTTCGATATGTGCAAGAGCGTGCTCAACAGGGCCTGAGAATGTGTGGGGAGGTACTGTCTTTGTTCCCTCTGCAGCCTTGATCGCTTCTTCGGCAGCCTCGTTTATTCCGGTACCCTTAAGAGCTGATATTGAGACAGCCTTGCATCCCATCTGTTTTCCCAGCTCAGCAAGATCGATCTTGTCGCCGTTCTTCTCCACAAGATCCATCATGTTGACTGCCATCACAACAGGAATGCCAAGCTCTGTCAGCTGTGTTGTAAGATACAGGTTACGCTCCAGGTTAGTACCGTCAACGATGTTAAGGATAACATCCGGCTTCTCATCAATAAGATAATTACGTGCTACCACTTCCTCAAGAGTATATGGGGAGAGTGAGTAGATACCGGGAAGGTCTGTGACCGTAACGCCATCGTGCTTCTTAAGCTTACCTTCCTTCTTCTCAACAGTTACGCCCGGCCAGTTGCCGACGAACTGGTTGGAACCCGTCAATGCGTTGAAGAGTGTTGTCTTACCGCAGTTAGGGTTACCCGCTAATGCTATTCTGATGTTCATGAGTAATATGTTCCCCCTCAGTTATTATTTCTTCACTCGACTTCGATCATCTCTGCATCCGCTTTGCGCAGTGACAGCTCATATCCTCTTACCGTGACCTCTACAGGGTCTCCGAGGGGAGCAACCTTGCGGATATAGACAGATGTCTTCTTTGTGATGCCCATATCCATGATGCGCCTCTTCACGGCACCTTCCCCATGGATCTTCACTACGGTTACAGTGTCACCGATCTTAACGTCCCTCAATGTCTTCACTTCATAATCCTCCTGTATTACACCATTATCTTGGTTGCCAATTCGTCACTCAGCGCTACCCTGCTGTCCTTGATCTGAACGATCAGATTGCCGCCGATCATATTCACGATCCTGACTTCTCCGCCAACGTTAAAGCCCATATCGGCCAGGTGCTGCTTCATCTCAGGATTGCCGCCTATTCTCTTAATGATCTGCGGCTGGTCTATATCCGCATACTTTAAAGGCATCATAATCTCCTCCTGAACTGTAAATATAGTTAGCTCTGGCTAACCGTTAGTGATTATAGTTAGCCTGTGCTAACGTGTCAAGGCTTTTTTCTCATAATATGGCAAAAAAATGCCCGGTATGGTAACCTAACCCTATCTTTTATTATTAGGGGGCTATACATGGCAATACAGGAATCCGGTGAGATGTACCTCGAGACTATATATGTTCTGTCACAGTCATCTGATGAGGTGCGCAGCATAGATATCGGCAAATATATGGGCTTTTCCAAGCCTTCGGTCAGCAGGGCAATCGGTGTACTCAAGAAGAACGGCTATGTCTCCATTGATGAGCAGGGGCATATCCAGCTGACTGACGCCGGCAAAAAGATAGCCAAGACCATCTACGAACGCCATACAGTCCTTACAGAAATGCTGATCAGCCTCGGTGTTGATAAGGAGACCGCCACTGAGGATGCATGCAGGATCGAACACTACATAAGCGATAAATCATTCAAAGCAATAAAGAAACACATGAAGGAATACAAGACAGACAGGAAGTAGGATGTATTATTCCTGCTGGCGGATGAGCTCATGTATAAGCGCAAGAAAGAATTAAAGAGTCACCGTGCAGTCTCAACCGATACCAGTGTGTAACCCGTCTCTTCGATGGCGGCCCTTATCACCTGCTCATCGGGAACATCGTCCGTAATAAAACTGCTCTCACCCTTGCGGTGGGAGCTTTTTACTTTCCTGGCTCCCGGCACAGCTCTGCGGATCGCATCATTAATATGAGCCTCGCACATTCCGCACATCATCCCGTCGATCTTAAGTACTGTCTTTACTCCGCTTCCAAACATATTCTTACTCCCTGTTCTTTAATACTTCTGCCGGTACTATCTTCTTGATCCTGCGTGTAAGCACAAGATTTATCACAAGATAAAGCGCTATTATCACCGCGAAAATAGCCGCGTACATCTCCGGCGTATACGTCGGGTCTATACCCACACCAACATTGCTGACAAGGTACCTCGGATAGATATAATCCATTATCATCTTGCACAATGGAATAGATATCAGGGCACCTGCCACAACAATATAGAAATTGCCGTCCAGATACATCTTACGGACTTCCCTTCCCCTGAATCCGAAGATCTTGACCAGTGATATATTGAACGATGATCTGTCGATCATCATCTTGACCATGAGATACATTACAACAACGAATATCACAGAAGATGCCACCGACATCGTTATCACCATCGGACCCATCATATCGACATATATGCCTGCTGATTTCTCTATATCTTTTTTGGACATGACAGAATACAGTCTTCCGCTGTCAATGTCCAGTTCGTGATCGGAGAAGACCACATTAAAGTATTCATCATCCTCCCCGAACAGGTCACGGCATCTGTCGATATCCATGAATACCATCAGAGATGCCGAGAAGTCAAATATCCCGGCAACACGGAATGCATACAGTCTGTCTCCGTTCTTATCCGACAGATTGAACACATCTCCCACGGAAAGCTTGTATTTGTTGGCAACGGCAGAACTCAGCACAACGTCCGTATCGTTCTCCGGCAGGTCCCCCGTATTGAAGAACGGATTGTCTTCAGTAATACCCATCAGTGTCACATCGAAGGTGTACCCGAATATCTCTTTCTTGAGACCTTCAGCAACAGCCTCATAGCCCCCTTCAGGAACCTCTTCTGTCGGATACTTGTAGTTATACATATATTCGAATTTTGTCTGATCCACATAGTACTGCTTCACCTTGTTGCAGTACACATATGTATTCAGCGCCATGAGTGCCACAAGAAGGCTCATGAACATTCCGAGTATGACCGTAAGTCCCGCTCTCTTCTCGCGTATCATCTGTCTTATCCTGAACATGTTGATAAACTTCAATCCGCGAATCTTGAGTTCTTTGCCACGAACAGCTTTCTTCTCGTTTCTGAGGAGCGCCAGAGGCGTCTTCATAAGTCGCTTGCGGATAACAAGCACATTGACTATCAGTGCGGTAACAGGCGGGATCACAAGACCGTAGATCAGAAGAAAAGGCGTCACCTCTATCTCCAGATCCGGCATCGAGAAATACCCCAGAGTATCAGCCAGCTGAGCCGGTATCCCAATAGGTGTCAGAACAGCGATAAGGGTTCCTGCAACACCCGCGATGAACGATACTATAACAGGCACTCCAACATAGCTCAGAATGAGTGTCCTTCTCTTCACCCCCATCGAATATAGCGCTCCGATAACGGCACTCTCCTGATCGATCATATGAACAATGAACACCGAGATGACATATGCAAACAGCATCACCAGCAGCACGCCGAATATAATACTTGCAGAGAGATTGATCTGAACATCATCAGCTGCCGAATCGATCCTCGGATTCTCATCATGGTCCAGAAATATCAGAAGATTGGATGTCTCAATATTGAACACTTCGTCTATGAGATCATTCGCCTCATCAGAGAATTCCTTTACACCGTCGGCAAGATCCCTGGCACCTTCCGCAAGATCAGATGAACCGTCCTTTATCTCTACGGACCCGTCATACAGCTCATCTATGCCGTCTGTGAATTCAGACACTCCGTCACGAAGCTCAGAAGTTCCGTCATGAAGTGCTGATGCACCGCTGCGCAGGGAGCTGCTGTTATTATTCAGCGTCTTGAGCCCGCCTGACAGCTGTGACGCTCCATCACGTAATGAGGCGGCACCTGAACTGACACCTGAAGCGCCGCTCTGTATCTGCGCAAAACCTGATGCCAGACCGGAGGCAGGTTCCTCCAATTGAGATGCAACACCTGCCACATACGGATCTTCACTTTGTGTCATTGCACTTACGGTTCCCGCAAACTCATTGACACCGGATGCATACTGCGAGGCTCCGCTGCTGAGTGACGAAGCTCCGGAAGCAAGCGATGAGGCACCGTCTGCCAGTGATGAAGCGCCCGAGGCGGCAGAGCTTACCCCGTTAGTATATGCTCTGACTCCCTTGTCCAGCGAGGCAGCTCCGTCATCAAGAGCCTTTATTCCGTCAGTCAGATCAGGGACTGCATCGTGGAGCTCTTCCATTCCGTCATGGAATTCACCTATGCCGTCACGGAGTTCCTCCGCTCCGTCTGCAAGCTCCTCAGCACCATCCTTTAACTCGTCGATGCCTTCCAGCAATTCGTCCTTACGGCCGGTCATCCTGTCCCAGTATTCGCGAAAATACTCATCATCAACATCATCAACATCAAAATGATTATCTTCCAGGATACTCTTCAGTTCCTCATCGCTCATGACACCGTTGAGGAGATAAGCATAGTAATACTCCTCCGAGGCGACCGGACTGCCGTTCGCATACAGGTCATCGTAAGCTTCAGGTGTCACAAATATAAGTCCGAATGAACTGCTGTCAACAACAGTATCAGTTATCTTCCTGTAAACAGTATTGTAATCCGGCGTTGCCCCTATTCCCGTTATGGTAAACTCTCTGTCACCGATCTTTACTTTACCGCCGGTCTTCACATCATTCACTTCCGCGAACCTTCTCTCGATGACCGCTTCCCTGTCGTTTGACGGAAGACATCCTTCTATGAGAGATATCTTATTGATATTCTCTCTCACCTTGAAAACACGGAGTATCTGCTCATCATTAAGTGCATAATCAGCGTAGAACATTTTCTCGATGCTCACGCCCCTGCAGGTTATCTTATTAAGCTCCTCAGGACGGAGCGGGACAAACACAGAGAACTCCCCGTCTTCACGGCTCAGCTCCCCGTCCCTTATCTCGGTATAATCGATTACCGTGATCGCCGCACCCATCAGACTGACAACAATGAATATGGAGAAAACGATCAGCAGGGCCAGCGCCGTATATCTTGTCCACCCTGCCTTAAGATCACGGAGAGCACGCTTAAACAGTATCCACCCCATATCAGAGATCCTCCAGTTCAGCAGCCGGAGTCTTGGATTCGTTGTAGTAGTCCTTGTATACCTCTCCGTCCTTGAGATAGATTACATGATCCACCATATTCTTGATGGAGTTATTGTGAGTGACTATCAGCATTGTAGTTCCGTACTGTCTGTTGATCTTCTCAAGGAGCACCAGGATATCACGCGATGTTTTGGAATCGAGCGCCCCTGTGGGCTCATCGCACAAAAGCACCTTGGGATTCTTGACCAGGGCTCTGGCGATAGCACATCTCTGCTGCTGGCCGCCTGACAGCTGTGACGGAAACTTGTGCTGATGTTCTGTCAGACCGAGCACATCAATAAGCTCATCCATCTTGAGGGGATCTCTGGTCAGATATTCACATACCTGGATATTCTCCCTGACTGTCAGATTGGGGACAAGATTGTAGAACTGGAATATGAATCCAAGATTATCTCTTCTGTAATCAGACAGCTTCTCGCCCTTCAGTCTCTCGACCAGTGTTCCTGCAACGCCCACACTTCCCGAATCAATACCGTCAAGACCGCCTATACAGTTGAGGAGCGTTGATTTACCTGAACCTGACGTACCCTGGATCACGCACATCTCACCTTTGCCGATCTTTATGCTTACGC
Organism: Ruminococcaceae bacterium YRB3002; assembly: GCA_900099715.1. GTDB lineage: Bacteria > Bacillota > Clostridia > Saccharofermentanales > Saccharofermentanaceae > Saccharofermentans. The sequence continues at coordinate 55,654 of FMTG01000009.1, forward strand.
CCTTGAGGACCTGGACAAAGCTTCCTCCCTCACCGTAGGATTTCTTAAGATCTTTTGTCTCAATATACATATGAACCTCTCAAATCTCCATGAATTCATCTATTGCCTGCAGAACCGGGACAGCATATTTCTCGCCGCCGAACAGCCACTGCTCGTGCTGCATATCAAATTCCCTTATATCGGGATTCTTGAAATACTTCAGGTATCTCTTCTTGTACTTCTCACCCATCTTTTTTGCATATATAAAGTGAGCCGTCGTACCCTCAACACTGATGCCCCCTTCAAGATGTGTCAGAAGATCCGTATAGTATTCATTTTTGATCGATTCCACGGAAAACTTTGAGAAACATTTTACAAACTCGTCTGCCGCCTCATCATCCATCTCGAAGATCTTCTTCATTTTCCCCTTTGTCTTTGCCTGCTTCTTCTCGCCTTTAGTGAAGCTGGTCAGAAGTGGCGTCACGAGGGCCGCCTGGATCTTCGCGCTGATAACACCGCTCTGATCAAGATCGCTGCTTCCGAAGATACCGTGATCAATATGAACGTTCCTTCTCTGGATAAGCTGTCCTACAAAGCTTCCCCCGAGTGAAGAACCGAGTGCGCCGTCGATCCTACCTCCGAATCTCTCCTTTATGTATTGCTCTATCTTCTCCGTCTCGGTGATCATGTCAGGAAAAACAGAACCGGTGCCGTCAAAGCCGTCATAGTTCACGCATATCAGGTGATACCTGGTCCCAAGGGCATTTATAACAGTGTTAAAATTGGTCTGCCAGTCACAGCAGGTGCCCGGAAGGAGCATAAGTATCTTGCCTTCCATGTTGCCTCTCTCTTCGAAAGTCATCCCGCACACTTCCCCTCTTATTTTTACTGTTATTATGTTAGCCTCTGCTAACCAAAAGGTAAATTTGCATTTTTTACAATGATTTGCGGCCTTCGGGATGCATATTTAGGCATTTAGTTAGCGTAGACTAACTAAATCGTGTTATAATTATCTCATGGACTACGCATCTATAATTCAAGGAATAATGATACCTTTTATCGGGACCTCGCTCGGCGCCGCCTGTGTTTTCTTTCTGAAGGATTCCATCGGCGGCAGGATACAGCGCGCTCTGACTGGCTTCGCATCAGGAGTCATGATATCCGCTTCGTTCTTCAGCCTGCTGCTTCCTGCGATCGAACAGAGCAGTTCACTTGGCAGGCTCGGATTTCTCCCGGCTTCAGTCGGCTTTGCCATCGGCATGCTGTTCCTGTTACTTCTCGATAAACTCATTCCACACATTCATATGGATAAGAGCGAAGAAGGTCCCAGGAGCGGTCTGAAGAGAACAACCAAACTGATACTTGCCGTGACACTCCATAATATACCGGAGGGCATGGCAGTCGGCGTAATATATGCAGGATGGCTCTACGGCAACAGCGGTATTTCGCTTGCAGGTGCACTTGCCCTGTCTATCGGTATTGCCATACAGAATTTTCCCGAAGGTGCGATAGTATCCATGCCCCTGCGTGCAGAGGGAATGTCCAAGGGAAAGACTTTCCTGTACGGGGTTCTGTCAGGGATCGTGGAACCTGCAGGTGCACTTGCGGTTATCCTTGCCGCCGGCATACTTGTACCCGTAATGCCATATCTTCTCAGCTTCGCCGCAGGCGCCATGATCTATGTGGTCGTCGAAGAACTCATACCAGAGATGAGCGAAGGCGAGCATTCCAACATAGGCACGGTGTGCTTCGCGCTGGGATTCGTCCTCATGATGGCTCTTGATATCGGGTTGGGATAAGCTTATCCTTCAAAGATCTTCTCCAGGGCCTCTTTCTGCCTGAATATCTCCTCCAGATAGGGACTGTAGTCAACATTCTCCCTGTGACGGAGCAATTCGGTTATCTCGATCATGGGCTGAAGTATCGGTGTAAGTTCCAGATTCCCGAGAACGCCTTTGAGGCTGTGCGCCGCATCGAAAGCCTTATCCAGATCTCCTTCAGCGATTGCCGAAGAAAGTACTTCAAAATTCTTGTCTTCAAATATCCTCGGGACAAGAGCCAGGTAAAATGTCTCGTTCCCCATCAGTCTGGAGAGAGCCGCTTCAGTATTCGCGCCATATGCTTTCAGTTCTTCTATAGTAGCCATGTCATTCACTCCTTATCTGAGAAATCCCTCAAATTCATCACCGGGCAGCGGCTTAGAGAAATAATATCCCTGGATCAGCTCGCAGCCGGATTCTTTCAGTTTCAAGTACTGTTCCTCTGTCTCAACACCCTCAGCGATAGCCGGCACCTCAAGGCAGTCGGCGATATCGATGACTATATCAAGCATCTTCATATTCTGATTCTTGAATGCACTGCGGATGAAGAGCATGTCCAGCTTCAGCGCATCGATCGGAAGTTCCCCGATCATATTGAGCGATGAATAGCCGGAACCGAAATCATCCATCTCAATGAAGAATCCCTTGCTCCGCAGGTTGTTGACACGGTCGATGATCATGCTCGAGTCGCTTACATAAGCAGATTCGGTTATCTCAAGGTGCAGATCCGATATCTCTATCCCGTTCTCTTCGACGATATTGATAAGCCTGTTGGCAAGATTAGGATCATACATCTCCGCCCTCGAGATATTTACCGAGACCGGTATCTTCTTATCAAATCTGCCTCTCCAGTCTTTTATTGCAGCCGCCGTTTTGTGCCATACATAGTCATCCAGTTCATATATCAGGCCATTGCTCTCGAACAGAGGGATAAAAAGACCGGGGGATATCATCTCAAGTTCGGGATGACACCATCTTACAAGCGCTTCCGCTCCGGCTATCACAGGCTCATTACCTGTAATATCGAACTTGGGCTGGAAATACACAACAAACTGTTCCTCGCTTATTGCAGTCTTAAAGTCGGCACATAACTGTTCCTCGAACAGTATCTTCTTCAGTATCTCGTCATCAAATACAGAGACCTCGTTGACGTAATTATCCTGAAGCTTGTTGTATGCCATTCGTGCTCTTACGAATCTGTTCCGGAGTTCCAGATTCTTATCCACCTGTTTGTAGATGCCCATCTTGAGCTTTACTCCGCTTATAACGCAGTCGATCGAATGACTGATCTCCTGAAGCTTCTCGTCATGATCTGCCGTATGATGACAGTAGATAAAGAACAGATCCATCTCCTTATGGCAGAGTATAGCGATCTCATTCAGATACTGTTTGCGCAGTTCATTTGCCAGCATGGACAGAAGCTGGATACATTTCTCCTTGCCGTAGCGTTCGAGCAATACATTATAGTTGCTGATACCCAGTATTACCGCATCCATATCAGTATCGGGATGATATTTATCATAGGCCTCGGCATATTCATAAAAATACTCACCGGTATAGAGACCTGTAATAACATCATTCTGCGTATCGCTTATTATCTGCCTGTCCTCAGACAGTTCTATGGCTCTATGGATCCTGGCCTTGACGACACTCTGCCTGGGGTAGGGCTTCGGTATAAAATCAGATGCTCCCGTATTGAGACTGACTACCTCTGATTCCTGATCCGTTGTCAGCACGATAACGGGAATGCCTGAATACTCATTCCGGTTCTTTATTACCGACAGCAGTTCCAGTCCGCCCATCTTAGGCATTATCAGATCCAGCAGGATCAGCGACAGAGTCTTGCTGTGGCTCTGAATGATATCATATGCCTCTTCCCCGTTCTCTGCCGTGATGATATCGTATTCGTCCTGCAGCATCTCGGACAGGATCGCCCTGTTTATGAACTCATCGTCTGCTACCAGGATCGTCCGTTTACCGTTTTTGAATAATGAAGCAACTGTGTTTGTCATAGATCAACCGCCTTTCACAAATATGATTCCAACGTCTCGAACAGCAATTCCGGCTTTATCGGCTTCGTAAGATGTGCATTAAGACCTGACTGCAGGCTTCTCTGCACATCCTCATCGAAAGCATTCGCAGTCAACGCGATTATCGGTATACTCTTTGCATCTTCACGGTCAAGACCGCGGATTATCTTTGTTGCAGTGAGACCGTCCATCTCGGGCATTCTCATATCCATCAGTATCGCATAATAGTAACCGGGTTCACTCTCAGTGAAAGTCTCCACAGCAATCCTGCCGTTGGAAGCAAGATCCGTCTCGATGCCTCTTGTCTGAAGGATCATCTTTATAATGTCCGCATTTACTTCCACGTCTTCTGCAAGAAGGATACGTTTACCGGACAGATCCTTTTCTGTTTTGTCTTCTGCGCCGGCATCAGGATTCTTGCGCCTGAAAGCGCTCTCAAACTCATCAATGATATTAGCTGCAAAAAGAGGCTTGGCGAGGAAGCTGTCAACCCCCGCATTCACCGCTTCATCAAGGATGTCATCCCACTTATATGCCGTCAGGATTATGATCGCTGATTCCTTACCGACAAGAGAACGGATCCTTCTTGTAGTCTCAACACCATCGATCCCGGGCATCTTCCAGTCGATCAGGATAAGATTGTAGGGCTCTCTTCTGCCATGTCTCAACGTGACTTTCTCGAGACCTTCTTCACCTGACAATGCCGTATCGGCTGTTATGCCTATCTTCTCCAGAACAAGGCGTCCATGCTCACATGCAACAGGATCGTCATCGATGATCAGAACTGACATATTGTCAGGAACCGCTTTCGCGCCGTGATCAGACATTTCCTTCTTATCCGAGTCTTTGAGTGTCACGCTTACGCGGAAAGTCGTTCCCTCACCTTTGACACTCTCTACATTGATACTTCCGTTCATCATCTCCACGATATTCTTGGTAATGGCAAGTCCAAGGCCGGACGATCCGTATTTATTGGTGAACGTATCATCCTCCTGTGCAAATGTATCGTAGATATAAGGGAGGAATTCCTCGCTTATTCCAATACCTGTATCGCTTATCGTGAACTGAAGAGTAGACCTTCCGTTGAACTGTGCAGTCCTCTCGATTATCAGATCCACATTGCCTCCCGAAGGAGTAAACTTAACGGCATTGCTCAGGATATTGATCAGGACCTGCCGTAGCTTCATATTGTCGCCTATATAGTAATCATCAATGTCGCCCTTTATGTGGCAACCGTACTCCAGACCTTTATCCACGCACTGACCGCTAACCATTGTGTTAATGGATTCCAGAAGCTTGGACAGCGAGAATTCATCATTTTTGAGGACCATTCTTCCCGACTCGATCCTGGACATGTCAAGGATGTCGTTGATCAGGGCGAGAAGATGCTCGGCAGACGTACCGATCTTCACCAGATATTCCCTTGTCTTCTCCGGGGTGTCAGGATCATTCAGGGCAATACTATCAAGTCCTATGATCGCATTCATTGGTGTTCTTATCTCATGGCTCATATTGGACAGGAAAGCAGTCTTAGCCTTGTTGGCCTGTTCGGCAGAAGCAAGGGCATCTTTCAGAGCCACCTGCTGGGCCATGTTCTGTCTCATCTCAGCATCTATGACTGTAAAGCCGAGACCGATTGCCTTTACCGTGTCTCCGCCCCTCTCAGAGATATGTCTTACACCGGCAACACGGATCATCTCATAGTATTCCCTGCCTGCACGTCTTGCAAGATATCTGTAGGCAAGTATAGGTTCAGTAGCCAGACCTTCCCGGATATTATCAGGATCAATAAACTTCAGGAACCCTTCGCGGTATTCTTCGGCAACGGAATTCTCCGCATACCATCTGAACCGCTCGCTGTAGGAGAAAGGTACGCCCTCCTTCGTCTGATCCCTGTCGTCAGCATCACCTCTGTAGCAGATGCCTTCATCTTTGTCGAGATCGACATAATAGACGCTTCTGTAATCAGCAGACATTGCGGTGATCATGTTATCCTGCTGAGTCCTCTTCTTCTCTTCTTCGAGAAGTTTATCCTGCAGGGCGATGCGGTGCTCCATCTCCTCCTGTTTTACACGGTTCTTGGCCTCCGATGTCTCTTTCGCGATAGTAAGGCTGGCATTCTTTCTGATCTGTATGATGATGAATACAAACATCGCGACCAGTACGGCTGCAGCAAGAACAGACTGGACAACGCTTCTTAAAATTATTCCACTTGAGATCGAGCTTATCTGGTCGGTAATCACCTGCTCCCTGATCAGGTATGTAAGCATCCAGTCGGTTCCTTCGACAGGGACATAAGCAAGTGTTTCCTGTATTCCATTATAGTTGAACGATACTGCGCCGCGGTTCTTCTGTTTGAAATCATCGAGTACTTTCTGATATGAGTCTCCCTCGTCAAAAACAGCATTCCCTAATGCTTCAAGCAGATTGTCCTCAACTGCAAGTCCTCCGAGGACCGTATTGCTCAATGCAATTCCGCTGTCACTGTAGATATTGCAGAATGTGGCATCTTCATCTCTCGATGACATTGATACGCCCTGAAGCATTACATCCATGTCGATCTCCATGAAGCAGACGCATAAGGGATTACCTTTTAAATAGAAATCTTCAACAGGGATTGCGATGATGACTTTCTTGTCAGGGCTTTCAAGGTTAAGTATGGAGATCTCCGGACCTGAGATAGTCTTGTAATCGAAAGAATATTCGGAGATATTATCCTGTTTTCCCAGTGACGTGTAGATTATTCCGTCATTATCAACAAAGGCAAACTTCTCGAGGCGGTAGAGCTTCTTCATCCGTGCCTGGTAAGCCCTGAGATGTTCTTCATCAGAGAGATCGTCAGCCGTCATGAGTCCTACTGCGACCTGAAGATCCTCGATCTCCCTCTGGAGATTGGATGCAACAACCTGTTCACGTCTTCCCGCCAGCTCGTCAAGATACAGACTGCTGACTGACTGTACCGCCTTCTCCGTATCACTGTGAGCAGAGCCGCCCACATGTATCGTTCCAATGACAAATATCGATATTACGATAAGAGCACCGATTATTACGACAACGACCGTCGAAGTATTCTTGCTGCTCTTAACAGGTGATTTGTCTTCCATGGCGATGTGAGATCCTCCTCAAAGTACCCTGTAACAGGCTGATGTCACACAGCTATTATACCATCATTACAGCCAATATTCCCTATCCCCGGATATAAGCCTTCATCCGGGGAATGACTACACCCTTATATTTCTTCGCGAAAAGCTTTCGCGCCTTATCGGGAGGAAGCTCCTTACAGAGTCCCAGTATGACGGAATACCTGAAGGGAATGCATCTGTGCGGATAGCCCCGTTGAAGATTCCGGAACTCAGAAGGTTCCCCGACAGCAGTATTCCGGCCAGCGTCAGGAGAGCAATACCGTAAACAAGGAACGGTTCCACGCCGAACAAAAGCAGTTTCTGGCCTTCTTTTGTATAATTCTTCAGCATTTCTTCTTATACCCGCAATCGCAGTACGGACCGCCTGATGCAAGAGTGTATTTGCGTATAAAGACAGATGCCCCGCCTAATTCACTCATTGTATAATCAAGATGACACATAGCAGGAACAAGATCGAAGAACCCGTATTCCTTCATGAGCGTGCATATGCCGCATTTATAGAATCTTGCCTCATAACCGCTGCCATCCTCATATGGTATATAATCCATATTCCACGAGTATGGGTTACGGTCAGCGGCCCTGAGGTTTGCTGTATTGATCATGGAAGCAATATCTTTATCAGAGAATTTTGCTTTACCGCTCTTCCTGCACATCGCTTTTGTAATGCCGGTCTTCATAGCATTCTCATAGAACACTGTCACCTCATCCACGCCGGGTCTCCGTGGCATGTTACAGAGAAATGCTATAAGCAGCGCACAATTGACCTCGTTGGTCACAAACCTGTCGCCCTTCTCAAACTCGGGAAGCTTGCCGATTATCTCTTTATACTTACTCTTCGCATTCTTTCTGATCTGCTTTGCTTCCTCCTGAGTAAACATCAGATCGGAGATCAGATGTTTCTCAAAAGAGCCTTTAAACATCATCCACATTGCTGAAGGCAAGCCGGAATACTTCATAAATTATACGATCTCCCACATCACGCCCATGTTCTTGAATCCGCCTTCAGGGGTGCATCCGGGGCAGGTCTTCCTGTCTTCCCCGGATGAACTTCCTGAACAGCCTGAACAGTCTCCGCACATACTGAACTCTATGCGTCTGATGATACCGTTCTGTTCGAGAAATTCAATATCCCTCTGTACCTGTTCCACCGACATCCCCAGCTCCGCGGCGATCATTCCGACAGAGCGTGACTTTCCATCCTTAAGAAGCCTTATAAGATCCTGCATAGGCATTACCAGATAAGAAGACCGATATGATAAGCGATCCCGGAGAGCACCAGAGCTGTGAATGTATAATACAGTCCGATGATCGAAGTCCACTTAACAGAATGTGTCTCCTGATATGTTGCAGCAAGAGCAACGATACACGGCATATTGAATGTGATCGCAAAGATGAATGCAAGTGCTTCAGGCTTTGTGATATTGGCAAGAAGCAGCTCGTTAAGATTTGCTGCCTGCTCGCCACCGGCCATCATTCCTACGGACAGCGTTCCCGTTCCTGAGAATATCGTGCTGAGTACACCCAGCGCACCTTCCTTGCCGAGTGATGATGCAACGAATGCCGTAAATGTCTGCCACTTCATACCAAAGATCATGGTAACAGGTTCTATCGCCTGACCGACCTTAAAGAGCACTGTGTTGGAAGCGTCTCCGGAAGATGTATATGACAGCAGCCAGAATACGAATGCCACGATGAGAACAACCTTAAGTGATCTGATAAATGTATCCTTTGTCCTTCCGAACACATATCTCATAAGTGCTCCCCACTTGGGTTTGTGATAAGGAGGCAGCTCCATGATCATACCACACCTGTTCTCAGGCTTTACAAGTGACCCTCCGAAAATCTTTGCAGTGAGCCACATGTGAAGGATCATAACGATCAGTATCACTGCAATTATAACGGGTGTCCATGCGCCAAAGAAGAGCGTGGAGAGCATAGGTACAACTGCCCACGCTGCACCGCAGGGAATAGCCCATGACAGTGCGATGGTAAGGACCTTCTGTCCCCAGTTATCAATGACTCTTGTACCGGCAGCACCACCCATAGTGCATCCGAAGCTGATGAGAAACGGCATTACGGATTTACCCTGAAGGCCGAACTTGGCCATAGTGTTGTCAAACACATAGGAGATCCTTGCCATAACACCGATCTCTTCAAGGAGACCGAACACAAAAGTAACACCGAATACAAATCCCAGCATCTGAATAACAAAGCCCAGACATCTTATGAGCACATCACATACTATCGCGGCAATAAATGCAGGACAGCCGGCATTTATCATCATCTCGTTAAGAGGATCGGGGAGCATCCCGACGGCGCTTCCAAGTCCCATGAAGGGAAGTGCCGGGATAAATGACGCCAGCAGGCCGAGAAGTATGGTAATGACTACTACCGCCTTGCCCCAGATCCTGTGTGTGATCAGTCTGTCGAACTTGCCGAGCTCTACCGTCTTTTTACTCTTATTTACTGAACCCGATATAAGCTCGTCGATCCACGCAAACTTGCATTCACCAGTCTTGACTATGCCTTTATCGATATTCTTAACAGCTTCATCGAACTCAGCTGCCTTATCATCACTAAGAAGTGTCCTGATCCTGGAAACCACCGGGGCATCCCCTTCAACTGCTTTCGCTGCGAGCCACATGGAAGACTTGCTGTTATCACTTATATCTCCAATAATGCTTCTTATGCTGACATACTCAGGGATCTGCCCGTACTTTGCTTCGAGAGCATCACTGTTGAGAAGAGGTTTATTCTCGACGGCCTTCTCAAGAGCAGCGTAGAACTTATCGTATCCCTTGCGGTCAGTTGCAGAGAACAGGACAACGGGGATCCCCAGTCTGTCCTCGATATCTGATACTCTGATCTCTTTACCCTGCTCTCTGGCAACATCATCCATGTTGAGAACGAGAAAACACGGTACATCTATACCGGCAAAATCCGACAGCATGTAAAGACTTCTCTCGAGCTGTGAGCTGTCGGCAAGTATGCAGACAACATCTGCCTTTCCGGAAGCAATATAGTCTCTGGTTATTATCTCTTCATCTGAATTGGCAGACAGTGAATATGTACCGGGGAGATCTGCGGCGAGGTATTTTCTGTCATTATAGACGAAGCTTCCCTCTTTCTTCTCGACCGTCTTGCCCGGCCAGTTGCCGACATGCTGTCTCAAGCCTGTAAGAGCATTAAACAGAGTGGATTTACCGGAATTCGGCTGCCCGAGAAGGGCAATAACTATCTCATTTTTATCAGTCATTTAATTTGCCTCCTCAACATTGATATTGCTGCATTCCTTGCTGTTAAGCGCTATCATCGTATCTCTTGAATAAACGATCACCGGCCTGTTCTTATCGTTCTTGACGATCCTGACCCTGCAGCCGGGTGTGATCCCTATAGAGGTGATCCTGCTCATGTACCGCGCGTCACCGTTAATAGCGACCACCACGCCTTCCTGTCCCTGCTTCATTTCAACCAAAGTCTTCATATTTCCTGCTCCTTGATAATAGATAGCTTAAGTAATGTATAACCTGCACCGGAGACGATCTTCGAGCATTCCCTCTCTGATATGGAACTCTTGCTCAGAAGCCTGACCTTATTATTTGAGATATCAGCTTCTGCCCATAGGCCGGTGCCGGAGTTGAATGCGTTTTCCACTCTCCTGGCACAATTAGCACAGTGCATTCCGTCAACCTCGAGTTCATAGATATACGGGTAATTCCTTACATCCCTGTCTGCCGGTCTGACTTTAGGCGGAGGCGGCTCATGGTCACCGCAGCAGGAAGAACCGTACCGGATCTTCCTGACTGTCCATATAACAGCGACAGCAACAACTGCGGTCAGGATCAGGACTTTAATGATCCAATGCATCTGTATATCCTCTCACAGGTTAGCGTTTGCTAACCTTATGGTTAGCCGTCGCTAACTTTATCACTTGAAATCTGCCCTGTCAAGATATATTCATTCAGACAAGCTGTTCTTCAGAGCTTTAAGACCTTCCTCGCTTATTATGTGTTCTATCCGGCATGCATCCTTATCCGCTGTCGCTTCATCCACACCCCGGGATATAAAGAAATCCCTTATCACCTCGTGACGCTCTCTTATCTTCTTCGCGATCTCCATTCCCCGTTCAGTAAGGGTAATAAACCCCATCCCGCTTACATGGATGTAATGTTCCTCTCTCAGGATCTTTATCGCCCGGCTTACGCTCGGGCGTGAGAATCCCATATGATTTGCGATATCCAAAGACCTGACTTTCCCATTCTTCTCTGACAAAAGAAGTATCGTTGTCAGATACATTTCACCCGATTCACCGATCAGCATTACAATTCTCCTGTCTGTTCATCCTTACTCTACATTCTTAAGTGCTACATCCATCGGGATCTTTTTTATCCTGATAAAATCTATCACTGACACAAACGCATAACCTATCAGAAGATACACAACCGACAGCACCATTGACACCGGAGTCATATAGAAGGCGAAGTATCCGTCCATCTGCATCATGACCGCCTGGAAGATCCATATCATGAGGAAGTACCCGACGACAAAGCTGATTACGGAGAATACCGTCACAATGACTGCCGTAGGCGTGATATATAATGATCCGATCTCGCTGTTTTTGAATCCAAGTATCTTAACCATTGAGATCGAGTGCTCATTGCGCTCGATAATGATCTTTGCCAGAAGATAGATAAGAGCTGCAGCAAGGACGACCATCGTATATTTGAAGATATCCATAAATCCGCCCATTGAGTGCATAAGCTGATTTGTGATCTTGGTAATATCCTTTGTCGTGATAACCACAGCGATGTCCTGTGCATCGATATCCGTAATCTCATTTCTTGAGAAGTATCCGGAGAACCCGTCTGCTTTCTTATCGAACACTTCAGCGAAACTGCCGTTATTCATAAATACGGCAATCCCGCCATCGTAATCCGTGATACCTGCAACTGTGAACTCATATGACTTGTTCTCATATTCCTCATGAAGAGTAATAACATCGCCGTTCTTTAATCCGAACTTTGATACAAACGCAGATGAGACATATACATTACCGGAAGCAAGATCACCGGGAATATCAACATATGTACTATCGTCGGCAATGCCGTAAACCGTCACGCTCTCATCTCCGCCGCTGCCCATGCCGTCAATGACCGAACTGCGTGTCTTAGGGTACAGGAGTGAGGTCGAACTGAATCTCTCGGCAGTAGGTTCCGAGGTCTCTATGATATTGCCGTCTTCATCCTTATAACGCATGAGCATATACTGATAATCAGCAAACACCATATCGGCTGCCCTGTCGCCATAATGGTTGAGAGAATCCGGCAGTCCGAATGCAAAACAGAGCATCAGTTCTATGAATATGACACCGAAGATGAGCACAGCATAATTCGGCATATTCTGGAACAGTATCCTTATCCTGAATCTTCTCAGGAAAGACCAGGCAGGTATCCTTCTTGCCTTGGATCTCCTGTTCTTCGCAAGATCGTGTCTGAGGAATTTCAAGGGGCTCAGCTGAAGCTTTCTCGCGATGATAAAAAGGTTGATAAAAAACATGAGCAGAAGAGGGATGATCGTCGTCTTAACGAGAGCGACCGGACTCCACTCTATTCCGCATTCGGGCATGCTGTAGCTGTTATAGTAGAGATAGATGGCCATCTTGCGGAATGCTGTATATCCCAGTATGTTTCCGATAACTGCACCTGCAATGGTAACTATGAGAGGCATGGACATGTAATGGACTGTCAGTTCTTCCCTGGAGTACCCCGATGCTCTGAGAGTTCCTATTACGGATGCTTCTTTCTCGATGGTATTGCTTATAGTGATCGCAAATATGAAAGCGATTACGGCGATCAGTATATAGCACATGATGCTTGTACCTGCAGAATCGCTCTCAAGATCCGTGGGAGCAAAATTACTTGCCTGCCTCAGATATTCCGGAAGAAAATCATCTATCTCATTATCGTAAACAAGTGTCTGAGTGATGAGAGACTTCAGGAGGTTATCGGCACAGTCCGCCTTCTCTATCTTATCAGCAGGCTTCACGTCATACATATATGAGTAGTTGTAATGAAGTCTCGATGGCAGATCATCGAACGCCTCTCCCGTCAGCATCGCAACATCGAACCCGAACGCATCGAACATCAGATCTGTATTGTTCTCGTGCAGAGTAAGATAGTGTACATATGACAGCAGCCCTACGATCTCAAACTTTCTGCCGTCCACAGTTATCGTGTCACCGATCTTCACCCCTACGTTGTCAGCATGCATCCTGTCGATTGCGATCTCGCTTTCTGACTCAGGTGCACGTCCATCGATAAATGACGCCCCGTTGATCTCTGAATCCTTTCTGAATATCCTTACAGTCGCATCCTCTATTCCGTCGTTATCGTTGTCTTCTGATGCATTGTGATAGAAATCCTCATAGATGGTTATCTGCACAGGATGGAAATCCCCGTCGTTAAGACCATATTGATCTTCTATGTCATTCCATTTCTCATCGACTTCCTCTATGACTGCGTTATGAGCTTCCTCATACGCATCTTCAACAGCCTCCTTGAACTCTTCAGAATTGCGGGCCTCTTTCAAGGCATTATCGTACTGCGCTTCCATGGCAGAATCGATCTGTTCCTGTATCATCTGTTCATCAGTAATGCCATATGCCGCACACTGCTCACGGACGGCATCTTCGATCGTCGTTCTGACCTGTTTCTGAAGTTCATCCTCAACCGCTTTGGCAACTTCCTTATCCGCTTCTGATATTCCCTTATCAATGAAATACTGTCTTACATCCGCCTTCTCACCTGAGCTTATCGCTTCAAGAAGCTCTTCCGAGGCCCTCTCAGACAGCTCGAAAGACCCGTCCTCTATCTTCAGTTCTTCCCTTCCCCTGTTGATCGCTGCGATCATGCTGTCATGTCCGACATACATACCGGATATTACACCGATCATCAGGACCATGAAGATAACAATTACAAGATATTTATGCCAATCCGATGCCAGTTCCTTCGGAATCCGCTTAACAAGAGGGTTACGCATACCGATCACCCCTTACCAGTCAAGCTCTGAGGCCGGGATCTTGTTGTGATTTATATCATTGTGACGCACAACTCCGTCTCTCAATTTAACCACATGATCTGCCATATTCTTTATGGCTTCGTTGTGAGTAACCATGATCACCGTGGTCCCATATCTGGCATTACAATCTTCTATAAGTGCCAGTATCTCCTTGGATGTCTTGTAATCGAGTGCTCCCGTAGGCTCATCGCACATCAGGATATCAGGATTTTTGACAACTGCTCTTCCTATGGAGACTCTCTGCTGCTGTCCGCCTGACAGCTGGTTGGGATATTTATATTTGTGATCCTGCAGGCCGAGCGTTGTCAGGACCTCTTCAACATCCAGCGGCTTATCCGACAGATATGCTCCGACCTCGATATTCTCTTTCACGTTGAGATTGGGAATCAGATTGTACATCTGGAAAACATACCCCAGGTGTTTTCTTCTGTAAATGGTCAGCTGCTTCTCATCCATATCTTCCAGCTTGTCGCCGTTGATGCTGATATAACCTGAATCCGGGGTATCGATGCCCCCTATGATATTCAGAAGTGTGGATTTGCCGGATCCGGAGGGTCCGAGAAGAACACAGAACTCGCCCTTCCTGACCGTGAAATCCATTCCTCTTAACACTTCCTGTCTGGCTTCACCCGTTCCGAAACTCTTCTTGAGATCGGAAATCTTCAGAAAATCAGTCTCCATTTCAGCCTCCGTTTATGTTAGTTGCCGCTAACAATATTAGTTAGCAGTAGCTAACTTGTCAATAGTTTTGTGATGTTTTTAACATTATGTGTATTATTGATTAATTGCGGTATTTAAATCTTGTTGATTCAGCCTTTTAATGAGATAATCATGATACTAACCTAATAGGAGGTAATATTTATGGCTTATGTAATTTCTGACGCTTGTGTTTCTTGCGGCTCCTGTGCTGAGGGCTGCCCTGTAGGAGCTATCTCTCAGGGTGATACACAGTACAATATCGATCCTGATGCATGCCTTTCCTGTGGTGCTTGCGAAGCTACATGCCCTACAGGCGCTATCTCAGAAGGCTGATAGTTTAAGTCGTTAAGATCTAATATAATGCGGGATATCTCATCCGGGGTATCCCGTATTATTTTGGTGGTGTAAAACCGGCCGGATCTTGCAATCCGGCCGGAAGCCTATGGAAAGGAGGTTTATGGATAAACCCGGATCTGACATTTATGCATGATCTCATACAACAAGCTGCTCCAGGGGTCTGCCCGCCATCAGCATACGTTCATATTCACGTGTGCAGGTCTTATATCTTCTGAAGAGATCCCTTGCCTTATCCTCATTCGAATATACCTTCCAATAGCCTGACATGACATATCCGTTATTTGGATCGTGAATGAATCCGCGGACGTCCGAAGGAGGATAACCGAGGAACAGACCTATCTCATGAGGAAATGATCCATATGATCTGAGCCTGAGTATAAGCTCTACTACACTTACTTCCACGCTTTCAAGAGAATAACCGAGTTCACTTAAGATCTCCTGTGCATTGGGATCTGACAGATCCTTCTTGAGCATCTGAGGGCGGTATATATATATCAGCACCTTATCATCAGACATCTTAAGGGGAATGATCCTGACACCTTTGGATATCAGTGTCCTGTTCAGCGCCGAGAGATCGCACTTTAATTCGTCCATGTCAACACCCTGTATGGCATAAAGACTCCCGGTCTTAATGCCTGCCAGTGTCGGTGCACAGTTCCTTACCAGCTGTTCTGATGACATAGATGTATCGCTTCCTCCCGCTCTGGTTAGTCTCCGCTAACTAATATAAGTTAGCAATTGCTAACTGTCAAGTGATTTATGTTACTTTCTGTAGAAATGGAAATCACAGCACTCCCCGCCCGTACCGAGTGTCTGTGTCCTGGTGAAACCAAGCTTAGTCAATCCGCCATAAGTGATATCATCCACTTCGCAGAATGCCCTGCACAGTTCAGGGCATCCGTGCTCGACACAGGCGTTGTACCAGAGACAGCTGGTGATCGTTATATCATAATGATCCTTACCCTCCTGCTGCGTACTTACCTGCAGATCCGTGGTACGCATTATCCTCAGGAAAGACTTACTGTACATCCTGTAGAATCCGGGGATCTTATCAAGTATTGCAGTGCTCTCATGCTTCTGTCTGCCAATGACTTCTATCATATATTTGCGGACCAGTTCATAAGCTCTGTCAGACAGCAGAGGATCGTTCTTCAAAGCCTTATAAAGAGCAACACGCGGAAGTATCGTTTTTGTAAGTGTCTTTATCTGGTTTGCGGTCTTGCCATGGATAGAATCAACGCATTCTTTGAATATAGAAACCTGTGACGTGGCTATACGCTCAGCATCACTCAGGTCGATCGTTTCCTTAAGCCATTTCCTTATCTGTTTATTCTGATCCATATTATCCGCACAGCCTCCCGACGATCCAATATAAACCTCCTACAACCGCAGCAAGCGGTATGGAGAACGGGATCAGTCTGACCATCTTCCATTTCTTCACATTAACGCTGTGCCATGTATCGTTCAGATCCTCGGTTCCCGGGATGATCCACCAGTCAGATACCGCGACCCACAGTGTGTCGATAACAAGCCAGTCAAAGAATTCCGCACCGAGAAAAAGCACATAGAACTGCCAGCAGCAATCCCAGTAACTCCTTGCACCATTGATCATAACGATCATTACAAAGGGCACTATGAGCATCCATGCGATGAGAGATATGTATGCAAGATTTCGCCTCAGCTTCAGTTCTTTCTCAGTTATCAGACCCAGTTCGATTACTCTGTCCTGCATAACCTTCGGATAGAAGAAGATACCGCCGACGGGGCCGCGCTTATACACGAGCTTCGCCATGTAAGCCGCGTAGATGACCCACAGTATCAGTATCTCGATAATTATCTTCCATATCATAATCTGACTCCTCACCGCTGTATGCTGACTACAATATAGTTAGCGAGTGCTAACTTGTCAACCCTGTGATAAAATCATACCGGTGGAGGTGGTACAGTGATCACGATTCGCGATGTTACTCCGGATGATGCCGGAACTCTTGCAGATATATATGCTTACTATGTGGAAAACACGGCAATTACTTTCGAGTGTTCCGCGCCTTCAGAGGAAGAATTCAGAGACCGCATTAGAGATATTTCTGCAAAGTATCCCTATATAGTTCTCGAAGATGACGGGATGATAATGGGATACTCGTATGCCCATGCTTTCGTTGGAAGAGAGGCATATTCCCATTCATGTGAGATGACGGTATATCTGTCACCTGCTGTGAGACACAAGGGATACGGACGCATGCTGTACGAGGCAATGGAATCACGGCTTAAGAACATGGGGATCATTAATCTCTATGCATGCATCGGGGACCCCATAACAGAGGATGAATACCTTACCAGAAACAGCGAGATGTTCCACGAACATATGGGGTATCACAGGTGCGGATTATTCA
Organism: Ruminococcaceae bacterium YRB3002; assembly: GCA_900099715.1. Classification (GTDB taxonomy): domain Bacteria; phylum Bacillota; class Clostridia; order Saccharofermentanales; family Saccharofermentanaceae; genus Saccharofermentans. The sequence continues at coordinate 73,152 of FMTG01000009.1, forward strand.
CCAGATGCGGATACAAATTTGGCAGATGGTATAACATAATCTGGATGGAGAAGATCATCGGGAAATATGATTGAACCTCACCGGTTCAGCTGTTCGAGCAGACGTCTCTTCATATCTTCCAGAGTATCGGGATCAGGTCGCGATTCATCCGAATACATCTTCTCCATGGGATACCACCATACGGGGCCTCTCCCGTTGTTGCCATAGCCCTCGATATCACCGTCACCACATAACCGGTCTCAAGTTCCTTCTTTTATCATCTGTATCCTGTCACATATCAAACACATGAGATCAAACCCAAAGATATGATTGCTGTTAGCTGCGTAATTCTTTTCTCGTACTGCATCGCTAAGGTCTCATCCTCGATCGCACTTGAGAATGGTCTCCCCTTACCTAATCGAGACTTTAGCTCAAGCTGGGTGGGTTCGAACTTGCAAAATTTAGAGGGTAAATGTGCCCCAAAAAAAGAGGAATGTGCCCCCAAAATTACGGAGCTTATAGGATTAATTACAAGAAAGTAGAAAATTCGGCAAAATTAAAGGCCCGCAAACACAGTGTTTACGGGCCTTTTGGCGGAGCCGCAGGGATTCGAACCCTGGTGCCCGTGAAGGCAAACGGTTTTCAAGACCGCCTCGTTATGACCACTTCGATACAGCTCCGTGCCAACGATACGGACAGTATTGTACTGTATATGGAGGAATTTTTCAACTACAAACGCAAATGAACCATATTATGCTCTGTAGCGCTCAAAAATGGCCATCAGAGCGATGGCCATCAGTAATTAGTATTCAGATGTGTATTGGCAGAGATCAGCACATAAGCGCTATCAGACGGTCAAGATCCTCATTATCCTTGTAATCGATGACGATCTTACCCTTTCCGGTATTCTGATCAGATATCTTGATCTTCACGCGGGATCCGAGGCTCTTCTTGAGCTTCGTCTCCACTTCCTTGATGCTCAATGCGACCTGAGGATCAACTGTTTTATGCTCCTTGGGCTCAGCATTATTCTCTTTGGCCCAGATAACCCTCTTAACGTACTCCTCAGCCTGTCTGACGCTCATATCCTTGGTCATGATAACGTCAGCTGCGCGGCGCTGATCTTCCTCATCCTTGAGCGCCAGAATAGCCTTTGCGTGACCTGCGGAAAGCTCACCGCTCCTGATGAAATCAAGAAGTGATTCATTGATATTCATAAGCCTTATAGTATTAGCGATGGTTGCTCTAGGCTTACCAAGCTTCTTTGCAAGCTGTTCCTGCGTAAGCTTGTGAGTCTTAATGAGAGTCTGCATTGCGATAGCCTCTTCAATAGGGTTCAGATCCTCTCTCTGAAGGTTCTCGATCAAAGCCTGTTCCATCGTCTCCTGATCTGTGAGATCTCTGACGATTGCAGGTATAACTTTAAGACCTGCTATCCTCGAAGCACGCCATCTTCTCTCACCTGCTACTATCCTGTAACCGTTTTCTCTTCTCTGGACGATAATGGGCTGGATAACACCATTTTCCTTGATGGAAGCAGCCAGCTCATTAAGCTTCTCCTCATCGAAATCCTTTCTCGGCTGATCAGTATTGGGGGAGATATCATTGATCTTAAGTTCTATTACTGAATCAGTCTTGCTTTCAGGTATTCCGTCAGTCGCGAGAAGAGCGCCTATTCCCTTACCAAGAGCGGGTTTCTTTGCAGATGAAGATGATGCAGCTGTTCTCTTACGTCCTGCTACAGGTGCTGTTTTCCTTACAGTGGTTGTCTTGGTTGATCTTGTAGTTTTTGTAGTCTTCGCTGTTCTGGCCATATTCTTTACCTCTCTATATATAGATGTTCGTCTATGTATTATTTAAGCTTGCGCATTACTTCGTTTGCCAATGCTTCATATGCCTTGGCTCCCTTGGAATTCTTGTCATAATCATATATAGACATGCCGTAACTGGGTGCCTCTGCGAGTCTGACATTTCTCGGAACTATGGTCTTGAAAACCTTCTTTCCAAAGTAATCGTCAACATCTTCTTTCACCTGCCTGGACAGAGAAGTGCGTAGATTAAACATCGTAAGCACTACGCCAAGAAGTGATATATCCGGGTTGAGTTTCTTCTTAACAATATTGATCGTATCTATAAGCTGTGTCAGACCTTCAAGAGCATAATACTCGCCCTGGATCGGGACGATGAGGTACTCGGCAGCTGTAAGAGCATTAATGGTCAATATGCCGAGTGAAGGAGGACAATCGATTATTACATAATCATAATCCTCTACTACTGAAGCAATTGCATTTTTAAGTATCTGCTCTCTGGACATGGCACTGACCAGTTCGATCTCTGCTCCTGCAAGGTTGATATTAGTAGGAATGATATCAACATTTGCTGCTGATGACTCAACAATTATATCGGCAGCATCAACATCATTAACAAGCATATCATAGGATGTCTGTTCAATATCGCCTTTATCAACTCCCAGTCCACTTGTAGCATTACCCTGGGGATCAAGGTCAATGACAAGTACTTTCTTGCGCTTTTTGCCGATATATGCGGCAAGATTTACGGCAGTCGTAGTTTTCCCTACACCACCCTTTTGGTTTACAATTCCGATGATTTTTGTCATTTCATAATTCTCCCTTAAATAATATATAACATTATAATACATCAATTATTCGGTATCTATTATTTCATTCCCGTAACATTTACCAAATTGTTCCACGTGGAACAGTTGTACTCAATACACTTTTGTGAAATCGTCGCAGGCTCAAAAGATTTCACAAAAGGTATTTCGTACATTGTGAAATTGTTCCACGTGGAACAATCAACAAAGATTATTGTCAAAACAAAGAGGAATGTTCCACGTGGAACATTCCTCTTACAAACTCATTTGATACAATTACTATCAGTTATCAATATTAGCCAGCTTAGCATTCTCCTGGATGAATATCTTTCTGGGTTCCACCTGATCACCCATCAGAAGTGAGAATGTCTCGTCAGCTGCCTGGGCATCAGCAAGGGAAACCTTAAGAAGCTTACGTGTAGCAGGATTCATTGTAGTATCCCAGAGCTGTTCAGAACTCATCTCACCAAGACCTTTGAATCGCTGGATAAGAGGATCCTTCCAGCCTGTCTTATCCTTAATAGCCTCTACCTCTGCATCATCATAAGCGTAGTATTCCTCGTCTCCTTTATAGACCTTGTAGAGAGGCGGGCAAGCAATATAAACATATCCGCCTTCAACAAGAGGTCTCATATATCTGAAGAAGAACGTGAGAAGCAGAGTTCTGATATGCGAGCCGTCAACATCGGCATCAGCCATGATTATCGTCTTATGATATCTTAACTTCTCAACATCGAAATCATCGCCTATACCGGCACCAAGAGCCATTACAACAGGCTGGAGCTTCTCATTGGAATATACCTTATCGATACGTGATTTCTCAACGTTGAGCATCTTACCCCACAGAGGAAGAATTGCCTGATACTTACGCTCTCTGCCCTGCTTTGCGGATCCGCCAGCAGAATCACCCTCAACGATAAAGATCTCACAGAACTCAGCTTCATTAGACTGGCAGTCTGAGAGTTTTCCGGGAAGTGCATTACTCTCGAATACAGTCTTACGTCTTGTCATCTCACGTGCTTTCTTTGCAGCATCACGTGCTCTTGAAGCAGAGAGACACTTATCAAGGATAACCTTGGATATGTCAGGGTTTTCCTCGAGATATGTGGCAAGCTTATCGCTTACTACCTTATCGACCATAGGACGGATCTCAGCATTACCAAGCTTGCTCTTTGTCTGTCCCTCGAACTGGGGATCAGGAAGTTTTACAGAGATAATAGCAGAGAGACCTTCACGTGTGTCCTCGCCCTGAAGCTTTGCATCATTATCCTTAAGATATTTGTATTTCTTAGCGTAATCGTTGATTACACGGGTCATTGCAGTTCTGAAGCCGATAAGATGGGTGCCGCCTTCAGGTGTAGCGATATTATTAGCGTAGCAATAAACTCTCTCCTGATATGAATCATTGTACTGGAGAGCGATCTCGACAAAACACTCGCCGGATCTCGTAGCAAAGTAGATGGGGGGGGTGTTGATAACTTCACGTCCCTTATTAAGATACTCAACAAATGAGATGATACCTCCATCGTAGTGGAGATGCTTCTTAACAGGTTCAGGTCCACGGTCATCACAGAGATCAATAGTAACCTCTTTGTTGAGGAAAGCCATCTCACGGTACCTTGTGATCATCGAATCAAAATCGAATCTTGTCTCGGGGAAGATCGTGTTATCAGGGATAAAATTAGTCGTAGTTCCGGTATCTTCCGGATCACATTCTCCGACAATATGAAGAGGAACTGTCGTAATTCCTTTCTCAAATTCTATCTCATGGATCTTGCCATCACGCTTTACCTGCACCTTCATGTGGTTTGCAAGAGCATTTACAACTGAAGCACCAACACCGTGAAGTCCGCCTGAGATGCTGTAAGCACCTCCACCGAATTTACCGCCTGCATGAAGCACGGTATGAACAACTTCTACTGTAGGAATACCCTGCTTAGGATGGATTCCTACCGGAATTCCGGAACCGTTGTCAACAACAGTTACAGAACCGTCTTTCTCCAGTGTAACGGTGATCAGGTCACATCTTCCAGCAAGAGCCTCATCGACTGAGTTAGCCACGATCTCGTATACAAGGTGGTGGAGACCTCTCTGTGTTGTATCACCAATGTACATACCGGGACGCTTACGTACTGCTTCCAGACCTTCAAGGACCTGAATATCTTCCTCTCCATAAGCGCTGTCATTATTGGTATCAAATTCGTCCTGACCTTCTGAAGCAACAAGTACATCAGACATGGATTCTTCTCCAAAGTCTTCAGTAAGGGCTCTGGGGTTCTCTGCCAGGTTACGCAGCTCATCAGGATCAGACTCTTCCACAGGCTGGAAGTAAAGATCTACCTCACCTGTGGCACCGGACTCTGGCTGTGAAGCCTGAGCATTCTTGTTCTCATCATTAGCATCTGCCATAGTTCTTACTCCTAAATATCAAAAATATTTTATATTTTCTGATAAAGCCAAGCTGATCACAGGATAAAAACTGTCCAAAACCATAAAAAACACCCAATTTAACATTGTTACATTTGAATGCTTAAAATGCCTCAGGATCAGTGTAATTCCTTGCTCAGAAGCCTTTTGTGCAGTATCTGTGCCGACAGGGAAGTAACATATGTACCTTCATCGGTAATGACCACTGATTTTGGCAGTTCTTCACTTGTATATTGAAGTCTGCCTATCTCATCTTCATTCTTCAGGAAACCGGTAACTGTCTTTCCTGAAGGCGGTTCAGCCTCAAGATTGATCACAGCCACCACCGATGACCTGAGAATTGTTATATCAGAACCAAGATGAATGTACATTTATCTATCTCCGGACGGCATAATTGCACCATTACATTATACCATACCTTAGTTATATCTATACTAATAATATATATAAATATAAGAAGATAGGACGTCTGTTTTGTGCTTATTGCTCTATATTGCCGTCTCCGGTCACATGAAGGTACCTGACATCCGTATTCTCATCAATCAGAGTGCCTATCTCCGATTCGATATAATTGCGGTCGGTACATGTTATAAATATCTGAGTGCCTTTTATAGCCGATATAAGGCTTACACGGCGCTGTACATCAAGTTCCGAGAATACATCATCCAGAAGAAGAATAGGCGTGGAACACACAAATCTCTTGAGTATCTCAAGCTCAGCAAGCTTCAAAGACAGTGCTGCAGACCTCTGCTGGCCCTGTGATGAATATACACGTGTGGATCTCTCATTCAGGCAGATATCGATATCGTCTTTCTTAATGCCGATGGATGAGATTCCTTTCTCTATGTCATATTTACGTACTGATTTGAACTTATTAAGTATATGTGATGACAATATAGCCTTCAGAGCCTCAAAATCGCCCCTATTTAGCCCTCTGTTCTTATATTCGTCTGTTATACCGTGTTCAGCGAGAAAGGCCTCTATGAGTTCAATACAGCCTGATATGGTCATATACTTCAATTCCAGCCTCTCAGTGCCGCCTGATATAGACAGATGATACTGCGATGCAACATCATTCAGGATATCTATAAAACGGTACCTGTAGATTATCAGTTCGGCAGACAGATCGCTCAGGGAGAAATCCCAATAATCCAGTTTTGTCTCTATACCTTCCGGATTACGTCTGGCATCTTTGAGGATCTCATTCTTCTGGCTGATAACCCTGTTTACGTTGCCAAGGAGGTTGAAGTAAGAAGGGGAGACCTTGGAGATCAGAAGATTTATGAACTTTCGTCTCTCTGCAGGGGCTCCTTTTATAATCTCAAGGTCTTCCGGAGCAAATATAACAGTGTTACATATACCCAGATAATCTGATATCCTGTTCATATGCTCATTATTACAGTACAGATAACGCTTAGGAATGTCTCCCTTGATAACTACGTTATTTTTGAACTCAAAAAGTGTACCGTCATCATCTTCAGCATTAATGATTATCTCAAATCCGTCACTGCCGAACATCACCAGATTCTTATCTTTACTCGTCTTATGTGACGTGGCACATGATGCCACATATATAGACTCTATGAGATTGGTCTTACCTTTACCGTTATCACCATAGACAATGTTAACAGAAGGCCCGACGTCAACATCGAGCCTTCCGTAGTTTCTGAAATTATTAAGTCTTATTCTCTTGATGATCATCTTATCTGCGGATAGGGAGGATGAGGAATATGTACTTATCACCGTCCACAGGTTTTATAATACACGGTCCCTGGGATCCGTTGAATTCGATCCTTATCTTCTCATCGTCGATATTGCGCAGAGCATCAATAAAATACTTTGCATTGAAATCAATATCGATGAGATCACCTTCAACGCTGATATCGATATCCTCCTTATGTCCGCCTGTCTCAGTATTTGCAGATACGAGGAGGGTGGAAGAATCAGGCATTGCAAGACTTACAGGGCATCTTCTCTCATCTGTCATGATAAGAAGTGCAGCACGGTCGATGGAATCAAGAAGGTTCTTCCTTGATATCTCCATAACAGTCTTGGGATTCTTAACAATGATGGAATCAAAGTTTACAAAATCACCGGGAATCAGTCTTGATATAAGTCTTACATCACCAAGATCAAAAAGGATCTGATTACTGGAATGATATACAACAACATCAGAATCATTATCGTTCAGGATCTTGGAAAGCTCGTTCAATGACTTGCCGGGGATGATATAGTTCATCTTAGGGAAATCGTCACCGATCTGCTCTCTGTTAAGAGCCATTCTGAATCCGTCGATAGCAACCAGTGTAAGGTTATGTCCGTCACTGATAAGATTGAGACCTGTAAGCTTTGCTCTTGTTGTATCAGTAGATACTGCAAAGCTCGTATGTGTGATCATGTTCTTGAACATCTTCTGGCTGATCTCTATCTTATTCTCTGTCTCTACTGAAGGGATCTTAGGATAGGGTTCACTGTCCATACCCTTGATAGTAAAATTGACAGAACCGCTGTTGATGGATACCTGAAATCTGTCATCAACCTTGATATCAATATTCTCATCAGGAAGCTTCTTGATGATATCGTTGAAGATTTTGGACTCTACAACAACAGAACCTTCCTCAGTAATATCTGCTGCCACTTCCGCCTCGATACCTGTCTCCAGGTCATAACCTGTAAGCTTTATCTTGTTATCACCTGATTCAATGAGGATACCTTCTACTATCTTAACTGTCGAATTACGATTTATTGCCTTCATTACCATGTTGATGGCTTCACTCAGATCTGTCTGTTTACAGAAGAATTTCATCTTGTCCGGTTCCTTTCTCAAAAACAAATTATGATAAATTATACTACCAAATCTTATATAAATAAACAGATAATAGGGGACAGCAGGGAAATAATTTTCGCTGCACCTTTTGCATGTATATGTAATTCATGTTGGTTGTCTTATTATTGAAGTAGGCAATGTACAAAAGTCCTCAAAACTCAGGAAATACGGGCTTGTAACAATGTTAAAAGGCTGTTCAAAAGTTATTATTACGATATTCAAAACATGTGGGTTATGTACATGCGATTTCTTTGAACATGTTTTGCACATCAAGTAATGAACATTTTGAACATCAATTGTTCATTACTCGTTGATGCGCTTTTTGATTTCTTCAGCTTCCTTCTTGAGCTGTTCATTCTCATCGACATTATTTATGCTGTTGATGACAGTGGAATACTTCCTGCCGCCGAAGAGTTTGCCGATCTTATCGTATGTGTAATCAAGGATATCCCTGATGAGATACATTGCTATGCTTCTGGCAGTTGCTATCTCGGCATTGCGCTTGGAGGATGTCATCTGTTCCACAGAGATATCATAATATCTTGATACGGAATTCATTATCATCTCAGGCGTTATATACTTCTTCTTATTGGGCGATATCATCGATGAGAGGATATTCTTTGTTGTCTCTATGTCTATCTTGCCATTAGACAGCGACAGGTAAGAAGAGAGGGTATTGTAAGCACCGTTAAGCTCTCTGACATTGGAAGTAATATTCTCACACACATAGTCAATGATGTCCTCGTCCAGTTCGATGGCATCGCTCTTCATCCTGCTCATGAATATTGCCTTACGCGTCTCGAAATCCGGCGGCTGAAGATCTGTCAGTATGCCGTTCTGGAATCTTGATGTAAGTCTTGAATCGAAGTCGATAAGATTATTCGGAGCCTTATCACTTGAGATGATTATCTGCTTGCCTTCACTCGTCAGTGCTTCAAAAGTATTGAAGAACTCGTTTATAGTCTCATTCTTTCCGATAAGAAACTGGATATCATCGATTATGAGTACATCCACCGATCGGTACTTGTTCCTGAATGCATCATAATCAGCACCCATCCTGCACTGTACAAATGCTCTTGTAAACTCTTCACAGGTGGTGTAGAGGACTCTCTTATTCTTGAAATTCTCCTGGACGGCATAACCGATAGCCTTCATAAGATGCGTTTTGCCAAGACCGGAATTACCCCAGATATAGAAGGGATTGCGCTGTCTTGTACCGGGATTGTTAGCTACAGACACGGCAGTCGCATGAGCAAATCTGTTGCAGTCTCCCACAATAAAATTATTGAAGGTAAACTCATCGGAAAGCCTGGATACTTCGATCTGATTGTTATTGGATATTACTTTCCTCTCGGATATCACGGATGTCCTCAGCGAATTCTCGTCGCCTTCCTTGATGAACTTGACGGAGACAGGTGAACCGTTGACAACACTCACAGCCTCTGTAATGATGCTGCTGAGTTCATTGCCTTTGACGATCTTAAGGGAGAAGTCATCCCTGGCTGCAAGTACGAGTATTCCGTTCTCTAGATGTATCTGCCTGATCCTGGACAGAATAGAATCATAGACGACCGAATCTATCCTGTCATCAAGGGACAGGATCTTCAGTGATTTCTCCCACAGATCTGAACTCATTACCGTACTCCTAGCGAAAAAAGTAGATACATAATAGCACAAAAAGGCTGTATAATTTGTATAGATTTTCGAGGAGATTTTTATGAAAAAGACCAATAGCAACGGTAAGAGCAAGAGGACAAAAGTCACGAATATCATAATAATCATCGTGGCTGCATGCTTTTTTGTCACCGGGGTCGTGCTTCTCCTCATCGATCCAATCAAGAGCAGGATGAGAATGAATATTACCGAGGATGCACTTACGAGTATAGAGGCACAGATCAGCAAAAATGCCCTCAATACAGCCGAGACAGGTGAAGAGACCACAGAGTCAACTCCCATAACCATAATCGTGCCCAAGGAAGGATTCGAAGTAGCAGGTGAGAGCTACGATTTCTACGGGGAGGAAGAGGAGCTTCAGGAACTGTACAATGAAGTAGAGGATATGGAGGCTAATCTTCCGGATAACATATCACTTACCTGCATCGGCATCCTCAAGATAGATAAGATCAATCTGAATCTTCCCTGCTGGCATGTGGCTTCCAGGGTGGCTCTGAGATATGGTCTCGGTCATTACGAGGAGTCTGTAATGCCCGGTGAGAGCGGTAATTCCACGATCCTCGGACACAGGAACCAGCATACTTCCACCATGTTCTACCGCCTCAAGGAAGTCAAGAAGAACGATACCGTAAGATTCCTGCTGCCAAGCGGCAGGGAGCTCGTTTACAAAGTCAAGGAAGTCAAGTTCGTATCTCCCGAGCACCTTGTGGAGAATATCGTCGGTGATGCTTCATCATCTGAGAGACTTACGCTCGTTACCTGTGCCACTGAGAGGGGCAAAGGTTACAGAAGGCTTGTTATCTGCGTGCCCAAATAAGAATCAGACGGGCTCAAAAGTAGTATTCTTGTATGTTTTTTTAATAAATATAGTGTGTTATAATCTTGCCGTTAAAAATTTGAATGACAGGAGACACTGTTATGGTTAAGGCTATCGTAGGTGCAAACTGGGGAGATGAAGGCAAGGGTAAGATCACTGACCTTCTGGCAAATGAATCAGATATCGTCATAAGATTTCAGGGCGGTGCAAATGCAGGTCACACGATCATTAATGATTACGGAAGATTTGCTCTGCATCTTATGCCTTCCGGTGCTTTCCACAAGAATATCGTAAATATCATCGGCAATGGTGTGGCTTTCAATGTTTCCAAGTTTATCGAGGAGTACAACGACTTGAAGGCTAAGGGTGTTGAGCCCAATGTAATGGTGTCTGACAGAGCACAGATCGTGATGCCGTATCATATCCTTCTATATCAGCTCGAAGAAGAGAGACTGGGAGGAAAGGCATTCGGTTCCACCAAGTCCGGCATCGCACCTTTCTACTCAGACAAGTATGCCAAGATCGGATTCCAGGTATGTGAGCTTTACGAAGACGAATCAGTACTGAAGGAGAAGATCGCGAGAGTACTTGAGATCAAGAATACGCTTATCGTTAATCTCTACCACAAGGATCCTATCGATCCTGACGAGATCTTCAATACCCTGATGGAATACAGGGAGATCGTAAGACCTTTTGTGGCAGACACACAGAGCTTCCTTTACGATGCAATCAAGGCAGGCAAGAACATACTTCTCGAAGGCCAGCTTGGTTCCATGAAGGATCCTGATCACGGCATCTATCCCATGGTCACATCCTCATCGACTCTTGCCGGATTCGGTGCAGTGGGCGCCGGTATCCCTCCTTACGAGATAAAGGATATCGTGACAGTCGTTAAGGCATATTCATCTGCTGTCGGCGCCGGTGCTTTCGTGAGTGAGATCCTGGATCCCGACGAGGCTGAGGAACTCCGTAAGAGGGGCGGCGATAAGGGCGAGTATGGTGCTACCACAGGAAGGCCCAGAAGAGTCGGCTGGTTCGATGCCGTTGCATCACGTTACGGCTGCCGTGTTCAGGGTGCTACCGAAGTTGCTTTCACGGTCATGGATTGTCTCGGATATCTCGATGAGATTCCCGTCTGTGTTGCATACGATATCGACGGTGAGATCACAAAGGACTTCCCTAATCCCACAAAGATCGACAGGGCTAAGCCCGTGCTGAAGAAGCTGCCCGGATGGAAGTGCGATATCAGAGGAATCACAGAATTCGATAAGCTTCCTAAGGAAGCACAGGATTACGTATTGTTTGTTGAGGAAGAACTTGGTGTTCACATCTCCATCGTATCGACAGGCCCCGCGAGGGAAGAGATCATCAGGAGGTAAGCTGCGGGCTTTCTCTCTTGCTGTGGCACTCATGGTCACAGCGCTGTCAGGATGCACCTACCGTGCGCAGGATGATCCCGGTATCGATATACAGTCATCCATCATGATCGAGAAGGAATACGATCCTTCCGCACCGCATATCGAGGACTTTGACATACTGATAAACAGCGAGGTCAACACGTATGAAGCGGGGATGAATTTCTGGAATCTTTACTTCTTCGATTCTGACCGTAATATCTACGTGGACGAGCCTTATCCGATCGGCACGAAAGCAATGATCCTGCAGGTGCACACCTTCAGCTACAACAAAGTCGGAGATGTATTCCTGTACGATGTCTATAAGGACGGAGAGCTCCTGTCGGAGCACAATGTCTTTACTAATCGAAATGACCTCGCAGACTACTGTGAGATAACATACAGCGGCGATGGAAAGGGTTTGGACAAAGGCAGATACACTTTCGTGATATACGATGTGAATTCGACTTCGTCCATATGCTGTGTGGCATATTGCGTAGTACAGTGAAGAGCGTTTTTTGGAGGATATTATTTATGAGAGAGAACATTATCGTTTTGGATTTTGGCGGACAGTACAACCAGCTGATCGCGAGAAGAGTACGTGAGTTATCGGTATACAGTGAAGTAATATCTTCAGATACCTCGATTGAGGAAATAAAGAAGATGAATCCCACGGGTATAATCCTCACAGGTGGTCCTGCTTCCGTATACGATGAGGACAGTCCCAAGTGCGATCCTGAACTTTTTAATCTCGGTATACCGGTCCTCGGCATCTGCTACGGTGCACAGCTCATGAACTATCTCCTTGGAGGAACAGTTAAAAAGGCGGAAGTGCGTGAATATGGTCACACAGATGTAGATGTTGATAACTCTACGACATTGTTCAAGGGCGTATCTGACAAGACAGTCTGCTGGATGAGCCACACGGTCTATATCGCTGAGGCAGCGCCCGGGTTTACGGTTACCGCACACACATCCGTATGTCCCGTTGCAGCCGCTCAGAACGAAGATAAGAAGCTCTATTGCGTACAATTCCATCCCGAGGTATCTCATACAGTTGAAGGAATGAAGATGCTTGAGAACTTCCTCAAGGAAGTATGCCATTGTAAGTGCGATTGGAAGATGGATTCATTTGTTGAGACATCCATCGCACAGATCAGAGAGAGAGTAGGAAATGGCCGCGTATTGTGCGCATTATCCGGCGGTGTTGATTCATCTGTTGCAGCAGTTTTGTTGTCCAAGGCTGTTGGCAAGCAGCTTACCTGCGTATTCGTTGACCACGGACTTCTCCGTAAGAATGAGGGCGATGAAGTTGAGGCGGTATTTGGCCCCAACGGACCTTATGATTTGAACTTTATCAGAGTCAATGCACAGCAGAGATTCTACGACAAGCTCGCAGGTGTTGAAGAGCCTGAGAAGAAGCGTAAGATCATCGGTGAAGAGTTCATAAGAGTCTTCGAAGAAGAGGCCAAAAAGATCGGTGCAGTCGACTTCCTCGTACAGGGTACGATCTATCCTGACGTCATTGAATCAGGTCTCGGCAAGAGTGCCGTTATCAAGTCACATCACAATGTCGGAGGACTTCCTGACTACGTTGATTTCAAGGAAATAATCGAGCCTTTGCGTCTGCTCTTCAAGGACGAAGTACGTAAGGCAGGATTGGAGCTCGGAATCCCCGAGAACCTCGTTTTCCGTCAGCCGTTCCCCGGCCCCGGACTTGCTATCCGTATCATTGGTGAGGTAACAGAGCAGAAGGTAAAACTCGTTCAGGATGCAGACTATATCTTCCGTCAGGAGATGGCCCGCTCAGGTTACGACAAGGTCGCAAACCAGTTCTTCGTAGCGCTTTCCAACATGCGTTCAGTCGGCTGCATGGGCGATGAGAGAACGTATGATTATGCATGCGTTATCCGTGCAGTTACTACGACTGACTTTATGACAGCCGAGTTCGCAGAGCTCCCGTGGAGTCTGATCGGCAGAGTATCGTCGAGGATCGTCAACGAGGTCAAGGGCATTAACAGAGTGCTGTATGACTGCACGGGGAAGCCGCCGGCAACGATAGAACTCGAATAGTCTATAAACCTTGGAAAGCCCCAATCTACGGGGCTTTCACTTTTTTATGTTCCCAAAATGTTCCCAAGATTTGAACTTGAGGTCAATGGGAGAATAATTTGATTTCGTCTTTTATGTCGTTGCAGTATGTCTTGAGGTCGGATTCGAATCCTTCTTCAAAAGCATCGAGTGAATATTCGCTCTGACCTTCTCTGTTCTCATAATGCCTTATAAAGTCATTAATGAGATTAACGATCACACTGAAGGAACTTACCTCTACATAATATGTAATAGAGAAAGATCCGTCCGGCATCTGCATGTCGGTATATGTCTTTGCGCCGAGCTTCTCCCAATACATAAACTCAGCGAGGAATTGTGCAAATAGCTTCTTTGCTTCATCTGTCGTCGGATTCAGGAGTTCATTAACCTTGAATGTGAATCCGTTAGCAAGCACTCCCTGAGATATATGCTTTGTCCTTGTAGAAAGGGAGACCCCGGATTCTACTATCTTCCTCAGGAGTCTTACTATATCTGATGTTGTCTCAGCATAAGACCCCTTGTAAGAAGATACGGACTTCTTGTAGAAGTTACTTATCTCTTCCTCTTTTTTAGCATAGTAATCATTAATATCAGTTACGAAGTGAGACTTCCATATTTCATAATCATGCACATCTTTCGGATCGTCCGATAAAGCATCCTTCTTGTCTTTCCATGCTGTCAGGAAGCTGATTAACGTTTCCAGATCCCTGTCGGAATCGTCGAAGACTATGGATGTCTTACCATCTTTCTTTTCAATCTTAAGACCATATTTCTCTTCCAATTCGAAAAGAACATACATTATGTCTGCAAAGGAAGATATCTCCACATCAGAGATTGCTTCAAGATCTATATTCAGGGCTTCAGCGATCTTTGCTCGGATATCCGCCTTAGGAGCCATAGCATCGCTCTCATACTTTCTCATCCTCGAATCGGCTGTAGCAGCAGAGAATCCGACCTTCATTCCCAGTTCTTTCTGGGACATATCGTGGAGCTGCCTGTATTTCCTGATCTTGTTACCTAATTTCATATCCGAAAGCACCTCGTTTGTGTAGAAATCATGTCCTCATTATACCACATCAGACCTAAATAGGAAGACCAGATTGATTAAAACAGACATAAAAATATGACTAAAAGCATTGACAGACAATTTTCGAGGGTGTATTATTCATCCAACCGATACAAAAATATGTCTGTTAACAGGACAGACAGGAAGGAGAAAACAATGAATAAAGAAAAAGAACCCCTTTTTATAGGAGTAGACACAGTAATGTTTGATCTCGGCGTATCCAGAGCAAAGGCTTACGACGTGATCAAAGAGCTTAATGAAGCACTTAAGAAAGAACACCCCAAGGCGATAGTCGTCGCGGGGAAGGTAAACCGCATTTGGTACGAAGAGGCCTGCTTGAGAGGGGATGGTTAAAGATGGCAGTATCAAAAGATAACGGTAACGGATATGACGGCAGGAAATGGAAAGTTTCCTGCTACTACACCGACTGGACCGGCGAACGCAAAAGACACGTTAAGAGAGGCTTCGATACAAGGAAAGAAGCCCTTGAGTATGAGCACATCTTCTTAGCCAAGAAATCCAAAGATATCAATATGAGCTTCGGCTCCTTTATCGATATCTATATGGAAGATGTAAAGCCCCAGCTTAAGAAAAGCACCCTTGCTAATAAGACGCAGCTCATAGAGATGCACATCAGACCTTACTTTCAAAATCTCAGCCTTGCGGAGATCACATCAACACATATCCTTCAGTGGCAAAATGAGCTTCTTAAAAAGCGCGATGCTGATGGTAAGGGATATGCCGATACGTATCTTAGGACGATCAACAACCAGCTTACCGCGATTTTCAATCACGCAGTCAAGTATTACGATCTTCCGAAGAATCCGTGTTATGCACATAGGAAACTGGGCAAATCGGAAGCACAGGAAATGCTCTTCTGGACGAAGGATGAATATCTGAAGTTTGCGGATATCATTAAGGACAAGCCGATGTCATATTACTGTTTCCAGATTCTGTTCTGGACGGGCATCCGTGAAGGTGAACTGCTCGCTCTTACAAGAGCGGATTTCGATCTCGAGAAGAGAACTCTCCGTATCAACAAAACTTATCAGGTCGTAAACGGTGAGGAGATGATCACATCTCCAAAGACTGAGAAGAGCAACCGTACAATCGAACTTCCGCAGTTTCTCTGTGATGAGATGCAGGATTACTTTGAGTCGATATATAGGATCACACCTGACAGCCGTCTATTTCCGGTCAGTAAACATTATCTCCATTCCGAAATGAATAGGGGATCGAAAGCGGCAGGTGTAAAGCGAATCAGGATACACGACTTGAGACACTCGAGTTGTGCACTCCTAATCGAACTCGGGTATTCCCCGATACAGATTGCAGAAAGACTCGGACACGAATGCAGCACTGTCACGGAGCGGTATTCACACCTTTATCCGTCGGTACAACGCAACATGGCAGACAAGCTAAATGACACATTTATCACATCACAGGAGGACTAACAGATGGGCAAGTATTACGGAAACGTTGAGGTTAAGACAAAGAAACCTAAGAAGAAAAAGAACGAACACAACAGGTACAGAAATGTGATTAAGAATTTCCGGGTGACACCGAAGGAAAGAGACTTGATCGAGGCAAGGCTTGCAGTAACCGGGATGAAGAGTTCAACGTTCTTCATCCAGAGCTGCCTATACCAAAAGATCCTTGTCAAAGGCAACATACGAACCTTCTCAGTTATGAAAGACACACTTCGTGACTTGACAGAGAAGATCGACAGAAATCCTGATCTGACTCGGCTCGATCCGATTGATGCGGAGAGGCTGAAGACGATTTTGGAAATAACAAACTACCTGTTCGGAGAAAGGAGGTAACAGACCATGGCACAGAGAACTTACGACGAACGTATTGACGAACTTCGGAAGAAGCAGGATCAGCTTAAGGCTCAAGAGAGAGATCTTAAGAAGAGACAGTCCGCGGATGAACGCAAGAAGCGCACCAGAAGACTTATCGAACTCGGCGGGATCGTAGAGTCTGTTTTAGGCAGACCCACCGTTGATGAAGACAAGATCCGATTCCTGAATTTTCTTAAGAAGCAGGAGACCAACGGCAACTTCTTCACTAAAGCGATGAACGGAAAGGACCAAAAGAGTGAGAACAATGCTGAAGGTTAAGGCGTACACTATCCCATCCCTTAACTTGTTAAGGGCGCACTTATATGTGGGCGGGGCCCACATTACAGTGCGCTCTCCGAGGGGTCTTATGCAGACGGCACCAAAGGGCTTTGCCCTCTTGGAAACCCACAAGGACGCTTCGCTCCTTGACCTAGACCAAGTTTCACTTGGACGGAGTCTTGCAGACAGCATTTTATCTCGCAATGAAAGGAGAAACGGAAGATGGCGATATACCATTGCTCGATAAAGATAATCAGTCGTGCGGGTGGCAGATCCGCTGTAGCTTCTGCCGCTTACAGATCCGGCGAGAAGTTGTATAACGATGAGACCGGCATTACGCACGACTTCACCCGCAAGGGCGGTATTATCCTTTGCGAGATCATGCTTCCTCCCAATGCTCCTGAGCGTTATAAGAACCGCGAAGTTTTGTGGAACGAAGTGCAGCAGATCGAGAAAAGATCTGACGCTCAGTTCGCCCGTGAGATCGAAGTTGCCCTGCCTGCCGAGATGAGTCGCGAAGAACAGATCGAATGTGTCAGGAGTTTCATTCAGGACAACTTCGTAAGCGAAGGCATGATCGCTGATTGGGCGTTGCACGACAAAGGCGACGGTAATCCTCATGCACATATTATGTTGACGTTAAGAGGTTTCGATGAGCATGAGAAGTGGCTTCAGAAACAGAAGTCCGTTTTCGCAAACAGCAGGGACGATAAAGGCAGACCGGTTTATGATCCGTCACTGCCATCTTACGATCCGAGGAACAAGGAAGAGACTTCTCAGTATCGCATACCTCAGCTTGATGAAAACGGTGATCAGAAAACAAGAGTCAGAGAAGGTAAAGGAACTGAATATCTCTGGGAGAAGATATCGATCCCGGCAAACGATTGGAACGAACACTCGAAAGCGGAACTTTGGAGATCGTCTTGGGCGGAACACTGTAATAGATATCTCAAGCCGGAAGAACGGATTGATCACAGAAGTTATGCAAGACAAGGAATAGATAAGGAACCGACGATTCACGAAGGCGTTGTCGCAAGACAGATGGAAAGGGAAGGAAAAGTTGCCGACAGATGTCAGATGAATAGAGAGATCAAGGAGCGGAACTCCATAGGGGAACAGATACGAAAGATCGCGGAAGAAATCACAAAACTTATAACAGAGAAAGCGAGGTCGATTTATGAACGATACAAAGAATTTAGAAGAAATCTTGGAGATCCTGAAGGTGCAGGAAAAGATGCAGGATATCCTGGAGCAGCAGCAGACAGAGATAGATTCTTTGAAAGAACAGCTGGAAGAATCACTGCAATTAAACGATCAGCTGACGAGACAGAACAGGAAATTGCAAGAACAGATAAACGCATTGAGCAATTAAAGGCAGCAATAAAAGCGAAGGAGGAATCCATAAGTGAACGATTCAGAAGACTTAAAGAAAGAAGATCTGCTTACCATGATGGAGCAGATGCAGGATCAGCTGGATCTGGAGAAGGAGGAGCGCTCCAAAGCACAAGAGAAGATATCGACTCTTTCCTCAGAGAACTCAAGACTCAGGAGAGAGCTTCAGAAGAAAAGCGAGACGATAGTATCTCTAAACGAGAAGATCGAGAGCTTAAGCAAAAGCGATCTGCAACTTCAAAAGAGCGAGGCGATGATGCAAGAAGCATTGAAGCTCCAAAGAGAAGCAGAGGACAAGGTCTCAGCCTGTAACAGACGGGCTGAGATACTTACTGCTCGTGAAAGCAAAGTAAGTGATCGTGAAGATAATCTTGATCGCGAGATAAAGAGCAAAGCCGAGAATATGATCAAGTCAGATCGTCAGAGATTGGAGTGGGAGTACAAGTCGAAAGCGTCAGCAATTACCAAGAAGTACGATACCATGACCAAGACATATTATGTTGAACTTGTTTCTCTCGTGATATTCAGTCTGATTGCTTCATTATCACAGATTTGGAAGGAGCCGGTGATAATTGAGGATGTGACAGATTTCTTCTCTGGGCTTTGGAATATATTATTAACCGGTTATGGACTTGCAAAATATGCAGGCCGTAATATCGCAGGGGTGGCGGAAGCGATAAATAACCCGACCGCATCTGCGATCGTATATTGGGTAATATGCATACTTGTAATCGTTGCGATAATCGGTGCTGTCGGAGCGGGTATAGTGTATATCTCATATAGATATGCTACTTATATGAGAGAACACCAGTGGGACAGGCATACTGTAATTGTGGTAGTTGCCGATCTTGCGGTTACTATGTTTCTCGCCGGAGAGATAAGTAGTGTTATACCGGTAAATCTGATATTGATGCAGATACTGTTGTTTTTGGGGTATTCGGGGGTTAGAGCGTGGATACAACATTCACAAAGAACGCAGTCCTACTTTTGATTGTGAAAAACTTGGACCTTGTTGACTATTTTGTAATCAATTCCATATTTGTTAATAGAAAACTCTTGACGGATTTAGGAGAACGTTGTACTCTATTCGCTGTTAGAGAACAGTGTTCATTTTAAAGGGTGTAAGAAAGCAGATGCCAAGAGATAAGACGGAAAGTCACAAAAGGATCGTTGAAGCCGCAAAAAAGGAGTTCCTTGAATATGGCTTCAAAGATGCATCGCTCCGGAGGATCGCCGCTGATGCGGATATTCAGGTGAGCGGTCTTTATAAGCATTTTGCCAATAAAGAGGAGATGTTTGCATCGCTGGTCGATCCTGTGATAGAAGGGCTTATAGAATGTCTGCACGGCATTGAGGACAACTATCTGGATGAGATCGATGAAGTTGACTCTGCAAACCTCTGGGAGGATCAGGCCGAACCGGTCAGAGCCATGGAATACATATATGACCATATTGATGAGTTTAAGCTGATCATCTGCAGATCGCAGGGAACAAGATACGAGAGTTTTACGCATGACATCGCGATACTCGAAGAAGATGTGACGCGAAAGTACATGCACGAACTTAAGAAGAGAAAAGTTTCCATCCGGGATGTTGATGACAAGGAGTTCCATCTTCTTGTGACAGCAAGTGTTGAAGCTATATTCCAGGCTGTGGTCCATGACTTTAACAGGGAAGAGGCGATGCACTATGCCAAGACTCTGGAGAGATTCTATTCACCGGCGTGGAAGGCTCTATTCGGACTCTGATAAAACAACGTAATCTATTAGATTCTTAAGGGGAAACGATTGACACCCGTTTCCCCTAAAAAATAAACAGTAAGTTAGCAGGGACTAACCAAAGACTGATCATTAATAGTTATGGAGGGTACCATAAATGAAGAAACGGGGATTGTTATCCTGGGTGCTTGAATTCGCGGGCAGGAAGCGCGCGTATTTTGGCTGGAGCGTAGTGCTCGCTATGCTGGGAGTGGCATCGTCTTTCGGTCCTTATCTGATCATTGCAAGGATCGTTGAGCAGCTCTTGGCAGGAAATCGTGATTGGAATTTTTATTTGCTGCAGGTATTGCTCATGGCATTGTTCTGGGTGATCCGCATGACGCTGCATTCTTTCTCAACATCTTTATCACACATCGCGACTTTTACGGTTCTCGGAACTATCCGTCAGCAGATCTGCGAGAAACTCTCAAAGATACCGCTCGGATCAGTGCTGGATGATAACAGCGGCAGCTATAAGAACATCATAGTTGAACGTGTTGATTCGATGGAGACCACACTGGCGCATATCGTTCCTGAGTTTACGTCAAATCTCCTTCTGCCGGTAATAATGTTTATCTATCTGCTCACGATCGACTGGCGCTTAGGACTGGGTAATCTGGTTGGAGCTGCGATCGGACTTGTATGTGCGGCGGTCATGATGCACAAGAGCAAGGGTGGATACGAACTGTCAGTACAGAAAACTAAGCGACTTAATGATACGGCAGTCGAGTACATCAACGGAATAGAAGTAATCAAGGCATTCGGTAAGACAGGAAGCTCATATGAGAAATTTGTCGTTGCGGCAAGAGAAGGAGCTGATGTTTTCATAGACTGGATGAGAAGATGCATATGGCCTCAGGCGGGTACAATGTCTTTCCTGCCTGCGACATTTCTCGGCGTTCTTCCCATTGGTCTTTTGCTGGTCAGGAACGGTTCTCTGACACCTGTTGATTTCATCACGGGGATCATCCTCTCCGCAGGACTTATAACCCCTCTTGTAGTTGCTTTCTCTTACACAGATGATCTCCTTAAGATGGGAACTATATTCGGCGAAGTAACAGAGATCCTTGAGCGTGAAGACATGGTAAGACCGGATACACTTTCAAAGGTTCCGGACGGAACGGATATAGTTTTGCAGGATGTCAGATTCTCATATAAGGACAAGGAGATCCTTCATGGGATCAATATGGAGATAAGGAAGGGTGAGGTGGCTGCCATCGTAGGACCTTCCGGATCAGGAAAGAGTACGATCGCAAGACTGATCGATTCTCTTTGGGACGTGGATTCAGGTTCGATCAGTTATGGCGGCGTGAATATCAAGGAACTCCCCCTTAACTATTACATGGGTCAGATCTCGTATGTTGCTCAGGACAATTATCTTTTTGATCTGTCGATAAAAGAAAACATCAGGCTTGGCAAGGCCGGGGCTACGGACGAAGAAGTTATCAACGCAGCAAAAGCCACCGGATGCCATGAGTTCATATTAGGTCTCGAAAACGGATACGACACAGTAGTCGGAGGTGCCGGCGGACACCTGTCGGGTGGTGAGAGACAGAGGATATGTATCGCAAGAGCGATGCTTAAGGATGCCCCTGTTGTAATCCTCGATGAAGCGACGGCTTATACGGATCCCGAGAATGAAGCGCTGGTCCAGTCTAGTGTTGCAAAGCTCGTTAAAGGCAGAACGCTCATAGTGATCGCGCACCGCCTGTCGACGATCGTTGATGCGGACAAGATCTTTGTCATAAACGATGGAATAGTTGAGGCGTCCGGTACACAGAGTGAACTTCTCGGATCTTGCGATCTCTACAGAAAGATGTGGGAAGCACACAGTATGGCAAAAGATGAAGATAAGGAGGCCTTAAATGCTTAAGATGGTAAAGAAGTTCTTCGGTTTTTGCAGCCGTAAGAATAGAAATAAGTTCTATAAATCAGTAGTTCTAGGCGTTATCGAGGCGATGTTTACAGCCATGAAGATACCGGCAGCATTCTTTGCCATAAAGGCAGTCCTTGATAACGATATCAGCATTAGATCGATCCTCATAGTGATCGGATTCATGCTTATCAGCACAGTCGGTAAAACGGTTATCAACAGGTTTTCTTCCATGTTACAGACCGAAGCCGGTTATGATACGTGCGCACTTAAGCGTATCGAAATAGGCGAACACCTGAGATATCTTCCTATGGGATACTTCAACGATACAAGTCTCGGGCATATCACCTCTGTTACAACTAATACGATGGAGCAGACGGGAGACATCGCAACACGCGCGATCATGATGGTATTGCAGGGTGGTATTACGACCATAGTCGTTGCTCTTTTTATGTTTGTATTTGATGTCAGGATAGGCCTTATCGCGCTGGCAGGTATTGGCATATTCCTTCTTGTCAATCAGTGGACAAACAGGAGTGTAGCAAGAGTCGCTGACGAGAAACTGTCTTCTGACAGGGATATGGTAGGAGTGATCCTGGAATACATACAGGGAATCTCCGAGATAAGGAACTACAATATCATCGGACAGAATCAGTCGAGGATCCAGAAGGCTATCGAGAGAAAGAAAAAGGCGGATATCGCAGCTGAGATCGCTGCCATTCCTGCAGTAGGAGTCCAGAACCTTATCAGTAAGTTGATAGGTGTAGTTATTGCAGGGGCGTCGCTCTGGTTTTATTTCGCAGGAACGATGAAACTCGAATATACGATCACGATGCTCCTTTGCTCTTTCATGATATTTGAGGCTTTGGATCTGGCAGGCATATATACGGCACTGCTTAAGATAATCGGCAAGGGTGTAGATCTTGCCAATGAGATCTTAAGTATAGAGCAGATGGATATAGAAGGCGAAGATATAAAGCCTGCTAACAGAGATATTCATCTGGAGCATGTCGGATTTGCTTATGAGAACAGAAAGATAATTGATGACGTAACTCTTGATATCAAAGAAAACACTACAACAGCGATAGTCGGTCCTTCCGGCGGAGGAAAGACTACCATTACATCTCTTATCGCAAGATTCTGGGATGTAAAGGAGGGTCAGGTAACACTTGGCGGCAGAGATGTCAGGGACTATAGTTTTGACTCTCTTATGGAGAATTTCAGCTTTGTATTCCAGAGGGTTTATCTTTTTGAAGATACGATCGCAAATAACATCCGTTTCGGTAAACCTGAAGCATCTATGGATGAGGTGATCGATGCGGCGAAGAAAGCATCCTGCCACGACTTTATCATGAGTCTTCCTGATGGGTACGAGACTGTTATAGGTGAAGGCGGTGCAACTCTTTCCGGAGGTGAGAAGCAAAGGATCGCAATCGCCCGTGCCATCATGAAAGATGCTCCGATCATCATACTCGATGAGGCAACTGCAAACGTTGACCCCGAGAATGAGAAGGAGCTGACCGAAGCGATCGAAAACCTTACAAAACAGAAGACTATCATCATGATAGCCCACAGGTTAAAGACCGTAAGACATGCTGATCAGATCATAGTCGTAGATAAGGGCAGGATCGTTCAGAAAGGCAGACATGACGAGCTAATAAAACAGGAAGGAATATACAAGAACTTCATCTCAGGCAGAAAACAGGCCGTGAGCTGGAAGATCTCATGATAAGGAGAAAATGAAATGAACAAGAAAAGATTACAGGCTAAAGATTTTATTACTATCGGTATATTTACCGCTCTGCTCTTTGTGGTGGAATTCGCTTGCGGTATGTTGGGTTTCCTGCATCCCTATATCGTTGCATCTTACGTTATCATGATCCCTATCGTAGGATCGATCCCGATGATGCTCTTTTATACCAAGATCGAGAAGTTCGGTATGCTGACCATCATGTCAGTTCTTCTTGCGATCATAATGTTCGTTATGGGTATGGGATATCTTGGAGCGCCTCTGATCATCCTGGCGGGTATTGTAGCTGACCTGATAGCAAAGTCCGGTAATTACAAGAGTTCCAAGAAGACAGTAATCAGCTATGGAGTGTTCTGCCTCTGGATCTGTGCAAACTATTTCCCGGTAATCGTCACTGCTGATTCATACAGAAAGGATCTTCTTGACGGAGGATATTCGGCTGAATACTGTGATAACCTTTTCCGTGCCATCAATTACAAGACAATAGGTGTTCTTCTTGTTCTCTGTTTTGTATTCGGCTGCATCGGAGCCTTCATAGGCAAAGCTGTCGTTAAAAAACATTTTGAGAAAGCCGGGATCGTGTAATGACTGCAAGACTTGATCCCAGGACAAAACTGTACATGATCCTTGTAGTATCGGCTGTGGTCATGATGAGTGCCACCACGCCTTTTTTGTGGGCAGTGAGGATCTTAATGACCATAGTACCGATAGTACTGCTGATCACAGAGAAGCACTACGCATCGGCGTTCAGATTCCTGATACTGTATACGTCAGCTCTTGTCATCAATTTCACATGTCTGTCTGAACAGTCCGAAGGATTTTTGATGGCTTTTCTTGTCGGCTATTGTAGTATCATAGTTCAGTTTATGCCGGCAATGATAACTGCCTGGTATGTGGTAAGAACGACTAAGATAGATGAGTTCGTTTCTGCTATGCAGAAGATGCATTTTCCTGACGGGATCACGATATCGCTCGCTGTCGTCATGCGTTTCTTTCCGACGATCAAAGAAGAATATCTGGCCATCAGAGATGCAATGAAGATGAGAGGGATCGTACTTGGGGAAGGAAACATCGCAAGAATGGTCGAATTCAGGATGATACCCCTCCTGTTCTCATGCGTTAACATCGGAGATGAACTATCCGCAGCTGCCATTACGAGGGGGCTCGGAGGAAAGGTAAAAAGGACCAGCGTTGAGATACTGAAATTGGGAATTCAGGACTATCTGCTTATTACACTCTTTACATCTGTATTGCTGATCTTTGTGGTGTTCAAGTACTTCCGATGACAGGATCTATTATTGATATCAGGAATGTAACTCATAAGTATAAAGGCTCCGAACAGGATACTCTGGATAATGTATCATTAGAGATCAAAGAAGGAGAGACGGTGTTGCTGTGCGGTGCTTCCGGTTCCGGCAAGACTTCAGTGATCAGGCTTATCAACGGACTGATACCGCACTACTATCAGGGTGACATTACAGGAGAAGTATACGTTGACGGGAAGGATATTTCCCAAACTGAACTATATGAACTGGCTGGAGTCGTCGGAACGGTTTTCCAGAATCCCAGGAGCCAGTTTTTCTCGATCGATACAGACGGCGAGATAGTATTCGGTCCCGAAAACATAGGACTTGATCCCAAGGAGATAACTGCCAGAAAAGACGGGATCATTGAACAGATGGATCTTAAGGATCTGATGGGGAGGAGCCTGTTCGAATTGTCTGGAGGTGAGAAGCAGAGGATAGCATGTGCTTCCGTCGCAGCGCTTCTTCCAAAGATCATGCTTCTTGACGAACCATCATCTAATCTGGATTGGGAATCGATCGGGACCTTGCGTGATATTATCAGCGAATGGAAGAAACAGGGGAAGACCATAATTATCTCAGAACACAGGCTCTGGTATGTAAAAGACCTGGTTGACCGCGTGATCTACATGGAAGACGGTCATATTGGCTGTGAGTGGTCAGGGGATGAATTCAGGAGCCTTGACGATAATGATACGAGATCTTTGAAGCTAAGACCTGTTAACATTCAGGGGAGATACGAAGAGATCTTTGATTTTAGCGCAAAGGAAAAAGAAAACCACCGTGAGGAGTTCACAGACGGAATCGTTTTGAAAGATTTCTATTTTTCCTACGATAAAAAACCATATCTCCTGTTCAAAAAGAAATACTCTGAGGCAGACGGTGAAGAGCTTAGTTTATGCATTCCTGAACTTGTTCTTCCCAAGGGAAAAGTGATCAGCGTGATCGGTTGTAACGGCACCGGAAAGACGACATTTTTAAGATGTATCTGCGGGTTGGAAAAAGACTGCACAGGTACTATTGCAATAGACGGGAAAGAGTATAGGGGGAGGCGAAGGATAGGTCTTTCTTATCTTGTTATGCAGGATGTTAACCATCAGCTCTTTACGGACAGTGTAGCTTCTGAAGTCCTGCTTTCGATGAAGGACAAGGATGATGCAAGATGCTGTGAGATCCTGGATTCATTAGGACTTCTGAAGTATAAGGACACTCATCCTATGGCCCTGTCCGGCGGACAGAAGCAGAGGGTTGCCATCGCATCAGCGATAGCAGCGGGAGCAGAGATCCTCCTCTTTGATGAACCCACATCCGGACTTGATTATTCTCATATGGAAAAGGTAGGCGAGTTGTTACACGATCTCGCATCTTCCGGAAAGACAGTTCTTGTATCAACCCACGATCCTGAACTCATAGAGTGTTGCTGCGATTACGAGCTTTATATAAAGAATGGAAGAGTTATATCGTTTACCGGATCATTAGAAAAGCTTGAAGGTATAAGGAGAAATGCAATATGACTTTTGAAGAATTCGGCATCGAAAAGGAAAAGACTTTAATGCTTCTTCCCGGTACAGCATGCACGTGGGAGATCAATTTTCTTAATGTGATTGATGAACTTAAGAAACGCTATCATCTGATATGTGTCAATTATGACGGCTTTGACGGAGATGCTTCCGTTCCGTTTCCGGATATGATCACAGTGACGGAAAAGATAGAAAAGTACATTAATGAAAAGCACGGCGGCAAGGTTGACGGCGCCTATGGTTCCAGTCTGGGTGGGAGCTTTGTAGGATTGCTGATACAGCGGAAGAATATCCACATAGATCATGGCTTTATCGGAAGCTCAGACCTTGATCAGGGAAGTCCTGTCGTAGCGAAGATAATGACTAAGATAATCGGCGGTGCGATCAAAGGTGCAGGCGAGAGTGAGAAGAAGAAAGAGAGATTCTGTAAGATGCTTAGATCTTCGATGGGTATCGAGATAGATGAAGAATCAAGTGCTTTCATGGACCAGTTCGCTGACAGCTTCAGCAAGCTTCATCCTGATACCATTGGCAACGAGTTTTATTCGGATTATGTTACTCCGCTTGAGGATGGTATAGATGTTCCCGGGACGACAGTTCATATAATATATGCCCTGAAGATGGGAAAAAAGTACGAGAAAAGATATCTCAGGCATTTTGCACATCCTGATATCATCCGTTTTGACATGGCTCACGAAGCCTGGATGATCGAGAAGAAATGGTGCGGTCCCGTGCTTGAGGCGATCGACAGGTGCATGGGGTTGATATGAGAGCGATGATAATAGTTCAACTGATCATATACTGTCTAATATTTACGCTGATGGTCAGATTCTCCGTTCGCGGGGGAGCGATCGACGGACTGTATTTCTATCCCAAATCAGTACAGGACAGAGCGATAGAGATCGGTCTTTCCACAAGGGAGACCATAAACAGGAAAAGAAAGGTATTCATGACGGAGTTTTATATCGTCATGCTGGTAACTCTTGTTCTGATCATCGGGTTTTGGAATAATATATCGGATTTCAAGACAGCGTACATGTATGCATTATTATTCCTTGAAGTGATGAATTGGTACGACGGTATCGTTATTGACGAGGTATGGGTCAGATACAGTAAGTTCTGGAAACTTCCGGGATTAGAAGATGTGCCTTATGTTCAGACTATAAAGCAGATGCTTAAAAAGAGGCTGTTTTTGACACTAATATGGGTCATAGGTGCTGCGATAGTTGCCGGGATCGTTGTCTTGATAGGACGGATCATTCAGAGTTTATGAGGTGACGATATGCTGATAATTGAAGGACTGGTAATGTGCTTTATCCTTTTGCTTATATGCGTGATAGGCATTGCAAATGGCCCCGTCGGGCTTGTCATATTTTACGAACAGGAAGTAAAAGACAGAGTTATAGAGCTGGGACTAACGACAAAAGAGAAAATACGCAAAACACAGATAATCACCATGATCGCTCTCATGGTTCCCCAACTCGTTTTGCCGCCGGTTATGGCTTACGGTATTAACGGAGCAGAAGGTTTTTGGAATGGGTTTATACAAATGCTCATTATATTGATGACCGGCGGACTGTTCGATCGCCTGTTTATCGACTGGTGGTGGGTAGGGCACACCAAAGCCTGGGTGATACCGAGCACAGAAGATCTGATGCCTTATATCTATGGAAAAACACTCGTCAAAAAATGGCTTGGAACAATGATCGGTCTTCCGGTTCTTGCAGCTATTCTGGCGGGCGTGATGCAGATAGGCAACATTTGAAGGGGAATGACGGATATGACTTCTTTATCATCAAAACAGAAACTCCTGATGGCGTGCTATGGAATGGCATTACGCAAAACGGAACTCGGCAAATTCGAATGCAACGGAAGCTGCTCTTCATGCAGCGGATGCTCCGGAAAAGCCGGTAATAACAAAGGTCCGTGCAAAGGATGTATTCCCAAACAGGGATTCCAGCACATGGGCGTAATCTGGGAAGTGGAGGACAAATAACATGATCTTAACGCTCTTACTCTCGGTAATGATGATGGCAGGATTGTTTCTGCTTCTTTTGGGCGGAGTGGGTTTTGTCCAGAACTACAAGTTCTTTTCTTCCGCTCCGAAAGAGGTGCGTGACGTCGTTCCCGTTACTAAGCCTGAGCGGTTCAAAGGCCAGCATGCAATAGGCTGGGTGATCATCATATTAGCGTTCGCACTCATGGGCGGAGCTGTGGTTATCGGAGCATGGCACGGAATAAATAACGGCTATACTTTTGTACAGTTCTACATCAGGTTCTTCATCATGCTGATGCTTTTGAAAGCCTTTGATGTCGGCTTCTTTGACTGGTTCCTTTTATGTAATGCGGGATTCAACTTTTTCCCGAGTTTTTATCCCGAGTGCAGGCCGGCCTTAGGTCACTATCTGTTCGGATATAACTGGAAAACGCATCTGTTCCACGTTGTTATGTTTATCCCGTCAGTTGCGCTGCTTTCATGGATATGCACGCTTCTTGTGAGGTGACCGGCATGGAAACACTTGATAAAGCAAGAATCACGCACTTGTTTAAAGTCGGCATACTGGCTTCGCTCCTCGCGCTTTCAGCCGACATGATACTCGGCTGGGGGGTGGCGGATGAATCGCTGACGGGCCTTGATCAGTATTTTTCGAGATACCTTACCGTATCAGACGCGCGGATCGTGTTGTCTGCGGTTCTTGGCATGATCGGGATCACGGTTGAGTGTCTTTGCTATTTCGGCATATACAGGCTGATTGCATCGCGCTCGGGGAAACGCGCTCATGCATACAGGGCGGGGCTAATAGGCATGGTGGCATTCGGCCCTTTTACACACGTCGTTTGCTGTGCTTCGGTCTATCATCTGAACGCGCTTAACAGGCTTGATCCTTCAAAAGCTGCAGCAGGAACGGTCAGCTTCGTGCTGAGTTTTCTGCTCCCCGTTATGGCCTTTTTCCTGCCGTTCTTTTTAACAACTGCAGTAGTCCAATTCATCGCATTTATAAAGGACGAAACGCCTTATCCGAAGTGGTGCTGCGTCTTTTCAATCCTGTCAGGATTGCCGGCGGTCATATTGATAAAGCTGATCGGAAATTACCCGGCAGTATACGCGATTTCCACGGGTTGGATAAGCATAGGAAGCCTGATCACTTTCACGGGTCTCCTGGCCTCGATGAAGAATGCGGAAATGTGAGGTCCTCAAATGGATAAGAACATCAGAACCGCTGCGAAGACTTACAGAACGATCCTGATAAACGAGGGCATGGATAATGTCGACGGAAGGCTTTCTTCTTTTGTGAACAGGCTCACTGAAATGTATGCTTCCGAAAAGTTCAGAGAACATAACGTATATCCTACGATGAACGTTACAAACATCTACGCGGTGATCGCGATGTGCCTTGAACTGAAAAGTGCAGGAATGGAAGATGCGCAGATAATCAATGCGGTGGATAAAGGTTTTGAGAAAAGACGCTCAATGTTTAAGAAGATAATCGCATTCATAAACATACTTCCGAACAGCTTTAACATCGCACGCAAATGGAACATAAACGACCATGCGAAGAGAGTAGATGACAAGAGCATCACATATGACTATTTCAATGTCAGCAAAGATAAGGTCGAATACCAGATTAGTAAATGCATGTATGTTGAGATGTTTGAAAGCTACGGAATCCGGCCGCTTTGCAGGATCTTTTGCATGACAGACGAGTTCTCATATGCAGGACTTACCAGACACGTAAAGTATATACGCCACTCGGAACTTGCGACCGGAAACACCTGTTGGGACGAAGTAATAAGGAAATAGCATACAAAGGAGATCTTAAATGGGATTGTACAAAATCTTCATTAACCAGACGAGAAAACCCGAGGGAGTACTCGGTAAGATGATGGTAAACGGAATGAACGGCGGACACGCGAAAATGGCCGACTGGGGAATGTCGCATCTGCCCGAAGTGTCGCCTTTGCAGATTGCGGAACTCGGCTGCGGCGGAGGAAGGAACGCAGGCGAACTGTCTATCAGATATCCGCAGGCAAAGGTGGTAGCTGTCGATTATTCCGAAGTGTCTGTTGCAAAAGCGACCGAATATAACAAGGAAAAGATCGCAAGCGGAAAAATGATCGTTCAGCAGGGCGACGTCTCAAATCTCAGGCTTCCTGAAGAATCATTTGACCTTGCGACAGCATTTGAAACCATCTATTTCTGGCCCGGCCTGGAGAAGTGCTTTGCTCAGGTCAATAAGATCTTAAGATCTGGTGGTGTTTTCATGATCGTCAACGAATCAGACGGTACAGATGAAGCGAGTCTGAAGTATGAGAAGATGATCGATGGCATGAAATGCCATACGGTCGAGAAGATTGAGTCTGCTCTGAGATCAGCCGGCTTCAGTGAGATTGCAAGTTATCACCATGAAAGCAAACCATGGATAACGGTAGTAGCATATAAATAACCTGAGGTATACACCCCCTCCATATTACATAAAGCCTGGTTTGTTGATTCAAGCCAGGCTTTATACCAATGTTCCTTTGAAGTTTTTTGCAGTCTCACTCTCATCTGCCACATACCAGTAATCACAGCTGTCACTGCCCAATGCGCACGTATGAGTCCTGATGAGCTTGGCATGGAAGAGAGCAGGTAATATGTGATCAGTCGCACATAGTGATGGCAGAAGATCCATATACCCGTTCGCTCTGGCATAGTCAGCAAGGGGACAACCGACAAGATCAAAACGTACTCCTTCATCTGTTCCGGTTGGATTGATCCTTACCCGCCATGTATTGTTCCACTCTCCGTTTGCTGTTTTCTCCTCTACCAGCTTCGAATATGGAATATAGCGTTTATACATTGATTTGCGGAGTACTTTCATCTGCCATTTGCGGTTGATGTTTATTAGTTTACGTACAAACTTATACTTGTTATAAAGCTCTCGTGAGATCTCTTCGAAAGCTTTGCCATCAACACGTTGATCTGATGCTTCGTAAAAAGATACTGCGATGATCATCATGTCAAGGTTATAAGCCATGCGGTTTTCCTTACCGCCTATATCCGGCGCTTTGGCATATAATTCAGGATAGAGCTCATCCGCTCTCTTGATTATAGAATCAGCGTCGTCCGGGAAATGTCTCCTTGTATATCTGATAAGGCCTTTCTTAACCGTTTTAACTAACGATGCCATGTTTTAACAATCCCTCTAATTCGTATATTTGCTTAAGTATATCACAAAAGTTAGCATGTGCTAACGCATAGTGATATAATAATTGTCCGGGAAAGGGCAGAAAAGGAGTTATGTATGGGTGCAAAGTATATACCGCAGCATATGATAGAGCGAAGCCGCTTTATTGATCTTTACAAAGAGTGGTGCGATGAAGACCGTACTCTTCTTACGGATAAAATGAACTGCCTCATTCGCGAGAACTCCGAATATACTGACACCAAAAACTATGGGTATATGTGTAATCTCCTGACATCCCTCGCCATTATCCTGGTGTTGGAGGATAAAGGAATGTCCAGAAAAGAAGCTCAGCAGTATACAGCCGATGCAATGTATCAGTTTATAAAGCCGCAGATAAGATCAATGGAAAAACTCGCAAGCCATCGCTGGTTTGTCCGTATGCTCAAGATAACAATGCCCATAAAGTTTAAGAATACTCTCGGCTATGGTTGGGATGTCGAGTTTCCCCCTTGTGGCAAAAATGAGTTTGCGATGATTACACATAAATGCATCTTCCGTCAGATTTTTGAGAAATACGGAATGCCGGAGATGACTGCGGCTTTTTGCAAGGTCGATGACATTCTGTACAGCAATCTCCCGCGCGCAGAGTTCTTATATACACAGCAGATAGGAACCGGCGGAACTATGTGTGATTACACATTCAGGAAGAGGTAAGAATGAATATTCATGAATACGGTAATACTAATTCAAAGGTTGTAGTTTTGATCCATCCATCTATAGTTATGTGGGATTATTATGAATATGTTATACCCCTGATGGAAAAGGACTACAGGCTGATAATACCGGCATTGCCGGGATATGATCCTGATGTGAAAAGTGACTTTTCATCCGTTGAGGAGATCTCAGCCGAACTTGTAGATTATCTTGTCGCGAATAGGATCACAAAGGTCGATCATATTTACGGATGCTCCATGGGCGGGTCCATCGTAATTCGCACATTAATTGATAAACGTATCGTTATAGATCATGCAGTGATCGATGGCGGGATCACTCCATATCAGTTGCCGTGGATCGTCACAAGATTTATTGCGATCAAGGATTTTCTCCTGATCTCCATGGGAAAACTCGGAGGGATCAAATTGCTCGAGAAGGCTTTCGATACGGATGAATTATCCGAGGAGGATATCAGATATGCTGCCAAAGTACTCAAGATGATAAGTTACCGCACGATCTGGAACACCTTCGATTCCTGTAATAACTATTCAATGCCGGATGAGATAAAGACAGATTGTAAGAAGATAGAGTATTGGTATGCAGATACCGAAGAAAGAGCAAGAAAAAAAGATATGGAATATGTGGGAAAGTATTTTCCTCAGACAGTTTTTAAACTGGTAAAAAACGCAGGTCATGGTGGTCTTGCGCCGTTCCAGCCGGAGAGGCTTGTCAAAGGTTTGAAAGGAAGTGATGTGATTTGAAGTATAACGGTATGCCGGCAGCTATGTGGGTGTTATACAAAAAGGGTTTTTGCAAGGCTCTGAAGACGGATCTGGGATACGATCTGAAAGAGGCTTCGGACATTACCCGCAAAGCAAATAAAAAGTATCGTGAGATAGTAATTAAACTCCCGGAATTTGAGAAGAAAGACAGGTTCAAAGCGAATATCCTGAGCTGCGCGATGCTCATTGCCTATGTTGACAGTATGAGAAGAAGACCAACTGTTGATGAACTCACACCGTATTATGAACATGCCATGACAAATGCATTTACTAAGAAGATCTGTAAGAAAGGCGGAAGGAGAAAGTTCACGCCCAAGGATATTGAGGGGATGAAGTATACTGCCGCTTTGCGCGCCGGAGACCGTAATCCTTATTCATGGAATA
The DNA here is from genome assembly GCA_900099715.1 of Ruminococcaceae bacterium YRB3002. Classification (GTDB taxonomy): domain Bacteria; phylum Bacillota; class Clostridia; order Saccharofermentanales; family Saccharofermentanaceae; genus Saccharofermentans. The sequence continues at coordinate 106,808 of FMTG01000009.1, forward strand.
TGGATTACCTTCCGTATACTGACGGCAGCGGTTATGAAGCACGTTTCTATCAATGCGGTATCTGTACTCTGATGAGAGAGTATGGAATGTTCGATCTTGTGCCGGCGATGTGCCACCTTGACTATGTGATGAGCAATCTTGGAGGAGCGACGGTATTTGTAAGAGAGTATACGCTCGCATCAGGCGGCCCGTACTGCGACTGCGGATATAAGAAGGTGAGAAAAGGATGAAACTCAAAAACTATGTTAAGACAGGTCAGAAACTCCCTCTGTTTGGCGTAGGTCCATATCTTATATACGGGATAGGGTTGTTAACCGCATTGTTTATTGTTCTGTTCGGTTACGTACTCAGGATCGGCATACTTGACGGTATCTGGGTATGGGTCTTTAGATCCATAGGCGGAGTATTGATGATTCTTGGAGCGGTCATATGGTATATAGGCGCATTAAGATCCGGTATGGATGAGAGTATTACCGAGAATAAACTAAAGACCACGGGAATCTATTCGTGGGTAAGAAATCCGATGTACAGCGGATGGTGGATAGCGCTGACAGGCATCAGTCTCATGTGGCATAACATATTTCTTATTCCGGTATTCTTCCTGAATTGGGCGATAATAACGCTCGTTCTTATCAATACAGAAGAAAAGTGGCTGTTAAACCTTTATGGGGAAGAGTATAGCAATTACAAGAAACGTGTTAACAGGTGCATACCATGGAAAAGACGTTGATCAGTTATCTTCCGCCAAACAGGCCTCTCTTAACATAAGGCTCCGTTGTTGAAGACATATATTTATAACCGGTCTCATCGATTACCTGTTTGATCCGTTCCTCGCCTATTACCGGCTCTGACAGAAAAGAAGCCTGCTTTTTACTATGAGATGCTGAAACTTTCTTTGCTTCGGGGAAAGCTTTCCGAAGTGCATCGCAAATGTGTGATTCACACATTCCGCACATCATACCGTCTATCTTAATTGTTGTTTTGTACATAGATATTATTCCTCAATAATTGCTCTTGATATTATTATACAACAAATTGTTAGCCGTTGCTAACAAGAAGTATTATAATCCTTTAGTCAGAAATTATATAAGAGTATTCAACTATCTGATGGAGGATTAAAACATGCAGGAATCCGGGGAGATGTATCTTGAATCTATACTGGTGCTTTCACAAAAAGATGCACCTGTAAGATCAATGGATGTTGCCAAGTATTTAGGTGTATCAAAACCGAGCGTAAGCAGGGCGATGGCGATTCTCAAGACAGGTAATTATGTGGAGATCGACAGACAGGGATATATCACGCTGGCGGAAGAAGGGCGGAAGATCGCAGAGAAGATCTATGAGAGACATATCGTTCTAAGCAAGTTTTTTATTAGTTTGGGAACCGATGCTGAGACTGCAGAGGAAGATGCCTGCCGAATTGAACACGTTATAAGTGATAAGACTTTCGAAATAGTTAAGAAGCACATAACAGAAACAGAAGCCGTCTCAAATGAGACAGCTCCTTCGTGATTACTTAGCGAATCTTCTTATCAGAAGTTTTACTCTTCGGTGATTGCACCTGCAGGGCATGTTGATGAACAAGCACCACAGGAAACACAAGCATCAGAGTCGATCTGGTACTTTGTATCGCCCTGGGAAATAGCTCCTACAGGGCAACCGTCAGCGCATGAACCGCAAGAAACGCAAGCGTCAAATCATGCGCCTTACAATGATTATCAAAATGCATTGGCCAGTACACAACCACATTGGAGAAACGTTCATGCTAATTGACTCTTTTAAAACTGAAATAATATCTATGATTAATGATAAAGCGGATTCAATTAAAATATGGAAAACGCTTGTTAATTACAAGCATTTAGGAATGGACAAAGACACGATGTATAATGCTTTAGAATCATTAAGGAGCGAAGCAAGTCAGAATGATGATGAGCAAGCGGAAGACACTATAATGGAATATATGGATATAGTCGCTGGATGGTGTAATCCAAAATGGAGAATTTTTCCGTAAGGGAAATGGATTAACATATGATGGACTCGGAGCGACTGTTGTCGGGCGCAATGGCGGGGAATCATTCCCAGCAGGTTATAGGATAGAACCTAATACACCGATTAAAGTAGTTCGTCCTTCCGGAACCAAACTATATACTGATTTATACTAATAGGAGGTGTGGGTATGGCTAATATAGGTAAGCAATTGGAAAGAGCAATAACGGATAACCTAAAAGAAAGAGGGTATAGTCATTATAGTTATGAAAACTACATAATAATAGGTAATAATTTAGTTGCTGCAGAGTTAATATATTCAACAATTAAAAAACAATGCAAATTCCGCTAAAACAGCATGCCGATTCCGATAGAACGGCATGCTGTTCCGCTTCAAACGGCACGGAGTGACGCTGTAGATATGTTTATTCCGTTTTACGCATGTCTCTGCCGTTGCATTCCAAGCGATACGCCTTGGCGGTCATCCTGCTTAGGCAGGCATCCGCGTAAGTACTGTCCTTGAACAAGTCCCACCAGCTTGCGACGGGAAGCTGAGATACAATCATGGTGGCTTTTCTTGAATCGCGCGTTTCAATAATCTCGAAGAGATCTCGACATTTATCCATATCCAGTTCCATTAAGCCGAAGTCGTCGATTACAAGCAGATCGTACGCGGACATCTCGTTCGTATACTCATAGCTTGAGTTTGTCTTTCTGGCCTTCTCGCTCTGTTGCAGCAGTGTGTTAGCTCTAATGTATTTTACAGTTCTAAGCTGTTGCAGTGCCGTTATGCAGAAAGCATTGGCTATGTGCGTCTTGCCGGCTCCAGCACTTCCGGTTATCAGAAGATTCTTGGGCTCATCAATCCAGCTACATGTCTGAAGCTTCTCTATGGTGTGAGTATCAAGCTTCCTGTCAGGTTCATACAGTGATTCGTCAAAGTCTGCATGCGGATACTTGAGGGTAGCTTTGCGCAGCAACTTGTTGAACTTGGTTGTTTGTCGCTGATCCCATTCGTAGTTAATCAGAGCCGTTATCCTGGTATGGAAATCGTCAAGTTCAGAGTTAGGATTAAGGAACTGTTGCTCCAGGGCTTCTGCCATATGCGACAACTTAAACTTGAAGAGCCTGTCCAACAGAATGTTTTCTTCCGTCGTCAGTTGCGGATTGTATGTGTAGTCTTTTTGTCTGTATGCCATAGTCGTTCACCTTTACTTATAGAAGTCCTTTCCTCTGATGTTCTCATGCTGCGGAAGATGTTCTTCTGAACATGGTTCACCGGATTGCAGCTTTCCGAGCACTTGTTTGAAGGTTTTATATCTGCACGAGTTCATCTCAATACACTGACGTGCAACTTCCTCGACAATTCCGTGAGGCAGATCCTTAACAGAATGCAGGATTCCCGCACAAGCGTTATAAGATTGTTCTTCGTGCTTTGAGGATTTGAGCATCCGGTCGATGAATTCCGACATGCTGGGACCAACAACAGATGCCCATCTTCTGTAATATGCCCCATCCTTAGAGTTAACTTCCTTATAGTAAAGGTGTTCCGGTCTCATGTGACTGTCTTCAGTTATATAACGCGGAAAGTCACGGTAAGATCGCTTATGTTTGCATAACAGACGGTTGTAACTGTCACATATCCTTATCTCTGTATGCGTAGCCTTTAAGATTGCAGGCTTACCACATTGTGTGTAAACTACAGAGTAGTAGTGGCCATCGTACTCTATGTGGTAGTTATCAGGAACCTTGCTGATTGCTTTGTAATCGCATACCGTGAAGATTTCATGTGGTAGTGGTTTCATACACGGTTTGTCGTAACGTTCGAAGGCATCCAGTCTTGAATAAGGTCTGTTCTGGAACTTCCTGGAGTTGAGAACTGCTACTTTTTCTTTTATATCCCGGTTTAGCTCTTCCAGTGATGTATATGTCCGTTCTTTCAAGGGTTCGATCAGGTGCGTCTCAAGATACCGGACATGGTTCTCGACCGTTGCTTTGCCTCGCGGCTTGCGTGGCGGCGGGGGAAGAACGATGGTGTCGTAGAAGTCTTCCAAATCTGAATACACGCTCTGTAAGACCAACTCATCCTTTGAGTGTTTGGTCACTGCAGTTTTAAGGTTATCCGGGACAAAATACTTGGCGATACCGCCATAGAACTGAACCGCGTGAATCGTACCCTCTACAAAATTCGATAACTTCTCGTTAAGGAAGGCTTCAGCGTAGATAAGGCTGCTTACGCCGAGTGTTGTAGCAAAGAAATGCACCTTGCGCAACTCGCCCGTATTAGGATCTAACAGAAGATATGGCTGATCTCCTACCCAGTCTATATACATCTTTTCTCCGGGTACTCTTTCTACAGCCATTGTTGCATCTCGCTTGCCATAGTGAGACTCCACAAAGCGGTTATAGTACTCGTAGAATTGAGATTGTTCGTATCCATCCGGGTGTTCTGTTTTGTACTCGATCCAGCAGTAAGCAATGTTTACCTTACTGCCTTTGGCATGTATCCGGTCGTAGTAGTACTGGAAATCCGGTAGCGGAATATCCTTACGTCTGACTTGTTCTGGTGGATAGATAAGCTCCTCGACAGTGTGTGGCTCCATCTTCCGCAGTTCTTCCAACGTTAATCCTGATGCTTCGAATCTGCTCAAGATCCGTTGTGTTGTGCCTGAACCGATGTGATACCGTTTCTGTATAACGGAGAACGAGCATTCATTCTGCCGCATCTGTATCACGCCGATTATCGTATTGAAATCTTGCATGGTTTCCATGCCTCCTTTCTGCAGCATACATGCTGCAGAAAAGACTATATCACGGTTAGAAATCTATGCCGTTAGAAGCGGAAACTCATGCCGTTCGCACCGGAATGACCATGCCGCCGTTAGCGGAATCGGCGTTCCGTCAAAGCGGAATTTGCAAAAAACAACTTATTGTAGATATTAGATATGTAATAGATTTCTCAAAAACAATAAGTTTATATTGGGATTGATATCCTGTGACAAGGTAATTATTGAGACATCTCTTTTACAATTGGACGATACTTATGTGTGATATCTAATACTGTCTGTATACACACATATCTGACTTCTATTAAGATCTCAATCCACAAAACCAAGGATGGCATGGTGTATAATAAATATATCGAACCTTGATAATTGAATAGATACCTTGTTACACACATGATTGGTGCACAAGGTTTATACTATTCAATAAGTCCATCTGTGATAAGTGGCGGAAGATTTTGTTAGGAACAAGAATGTTCCCCAATTGTTCCCAAAAGCTCCGGGAAAGAGACGGAATACAAAGAATAGATGGATTTTGGCCACAAGATGTTGTGCTTAAGAAACGAGATAAACACAACATATAGGAGACCGCACAGAACTCGAATAATGAAAAAACGCTTAAAATGCCCTAAAATAGGGCATTTTCAATTTCAATGTCAACAAAATGTCAACATAAAATGGCACCTCACTAATTTTATGTCAGGGTGTGCCTGTTTTTATTTACTGGTTCTGCAACTCAAAAAGTTATCAAGAGAACTTTACCCGGATGATATAATTACCTTGTCTGAAGGAGTGATCCCTTAGTCAAGAAAAATAGCAGCAAGAACGAATAAGGGAGAAGGATTCAGTTGGATAAGATCATAGTCGGTATAGATAATATCCCATCGGATGGATTAAAAAAGGAGTGGGGATTATCGCTGTATATTGAACACGGCGGTAAGAAGATCCTGCTCGATACCGGCGGGTCCGATCTTTTCCTGCGTAATTATGCGAAACTCGGGATTGATATCAGCGATGTGGATTACGGTGTATTAAGTCATGCACACTGCGATCACGCAAACGGTATTCCCGCATTCTTTGAACATAACGGCAAAGCCAAGTTCTATGTAAGCGAAAAGACTGCTCCGGATTGCTATGGCAGGTTATTGTTTATTACGTTTTATTGCGGCATACCCAAGACCTTGCTGGATGATCACGCTGACAGGATAGTAAAGGTCTCCGATGTATATAAGATCTCTGACGGAGTATTCATCGTTCCCCACAAAAACGGCGGTTATCCTGATATCGGCAGGAAGGGTCATATGCTCAGGAAAACCAAGGCCGGATTCGTTCCGGATGATCTTTGTCACGAGCAGAGTCTTGTCCTTGAAACCGGGAAAGGCCTTGTAATACTAAATTCCTGTTCTCACAGCGGCCCGGGGATAGTCATTGATGAAGTCAGGAAGGCATTTCCCGACCAGCATATCTACGGGTATCTTGGAGGACTGCACCTATGGAACAGCAGCGAAAGGGATATCAGGGAGGTTGCTCATGATCTTAAGGCAGCAGGGCTCGAATATATCGGAACAGGACATTGTACTAAAAACAGGGCTTTCGGAATACTGAAAGAAGAACTGGGTGATAAGATAGAACAGTTCAGGACCGGTCTGGTAATAGAGTTTTAAATCTACAGTAAAACTAATTGAGAAGCAGGTGTGATAATGAACGCTTTGATAATTAATTGCAGTCCCGTCAGGACAGGAGCAACAGCTGAGATAGTAAAGATTGTGGAAGGTGAGCTTAAGTCCCGCTATGATACCAGGTGCATTTGTATAGATGATTATAAATTTGCGTTTTGCAGAGGCTGCAGAGCGTGTCATAAGACGGCTCAGTGTGTCATGAGCGATGCTCAGGTGATACGGGACATAATGAATGAGTTCGATAATGCTGAGATTATCGTATCGGTTGCACCTTCATACTGGGCTGATATTCCCGGACAGTTCAAATCATTTATAGACAGGGTAACGCCGTGGTGTAATACTCATGAACCACATGCGACCATTAAGCAGGGCAAAAGAGGTTATGCCATTGCTCTCAGGACCGGTCCTAATATGCCTGAATGTGAGAGACTTATCGGCAGCATAGAACATTTCTACGGACATCTCGAGATTGAGTGCGAAGGACATCTGGGTCTGACATCGCTCGAATACAGGGAACAAGTTGAATCCAGGAAACAGGAGATCCTGGACTTTTGTAAGAGCATTTGACGCTTTAGGTATTAGTAAAAATAATCATCAGTTTTATAGACGATAACCAACGAAATGTTTTACATTACCTTGCAGATAACCCGTACTCTTCTCTGCAGGCTGTAGCTGATTCATGCTCTTTGAGTCTTGGAGGTGTTAAAAAGATTGTTGGTAAAATACAGGATATGGAACTACTTGAAAGGAAGGGTCCCAAAAACAATCCACAGTGGATAGTTAGGTAAATCAGGAATATAGACAACTAATGAGGTTTGATAAAAATGTTGGATAGAACGATTCCGTTTTACAATACAATCCTGAGGTGTGATTGTTACCAGACGAAGGATGCAGTTCTTCCCGAAGGTTATTCTGTGGTCACATATCAGCCCGGTTGCGAATTGTTCCGCTGCCCTGTTTGATTCTGTGCAAGATAAATCGGAGTTTGCCGGGATGGTATAATTATCTTGTCTGAACGTAATTGTTAACCGCAGGGAACATTGTAACTAAGATGCACAATAAGGGGGATACTATCTGTGAAATGCAGCAACTGTGGCGGAACATTAAGATACGATATTGCCAGTTATGGTCTGGTATGTGATCTCTGTGGAACGGTAAAACGTCTTCACAGACCTGAAGAAAGTGCTGCAATAGGCGAATTCGACTTTGCGACCGCATTAAGAGGTAACGGCACAAATTGGGGTGTTGCAAAAAGACTCGTAACTTGTAAGAGCTGCGGAGCCGCGCTGCTTAGTGATCCGGACCAGATGTCAGGTATGTGCCCGTACTGCGGTTCGGCAGTAGTATTGTCGGCAGAAGATGCTGATTGCGGAGTTGCACCCAGCGCGATAATTCCTTTCACTCTTACCAAGGAGCAGGTTGCCGAGAAGTTTTACAGATGGAATAAATTTGCATTCTGGTCTCCGGAGAAATTCAGAAGAGGCAAGATCTTGTCGGATCTTGTTCCACTATATATTCCATACTGGTCGTTTGAAGCAGATGTGGTAACGACATACTCCGGTAAGTTCGGATACACTGTGGGCAGTGGTGACAGCGCGAAAACTAATGTGTATCTGAAGACCGGAATAGCCGAAAAGCATATCAGCGAATTCAATGTCTGCGGAAGCAGAAAGTTCTTTAATGACAAGATGCTGAATAATGTGGTCTCATTCAAGAGCCGCGAGTGCCTGCCATACACACCCGAGATGTTATCAGGCATGGCAGCGGAAATCTATACGATTGGCATCGATGAGGCATGGAATTATGCCAAGACAGTCGGTCTCAAGAAAGATATTCTGGAATCCACCCGTGAACATGAGAATGCAGATTCCTATTCGGATGTGGTTTGTTCGACGGAGTTTTATAACGTCAAATTCAAATATGTTCTGGTCCCTGTATATCTCGCCGGCTGCAAGTACGGTGGCAAGATATACAATGTGGTAGCGAGCGGTACTAACGGCAGAGGCAATTGCAGCAGGCCTGTCTCCATAGCCAAATTTATTATCACGCCATTACTATTCCTGGCATACTTCCTGATAGGTTCCATTCTGAATCTGGGTTTCTGGTATTTTCAGATTGGAATTGCACTGCCATTTATAGCCATCGCTATATTTGTGGTCATGTTCATGATCGCTTTCGGAAAGCAGCGTGAGCAGGAAGCCAAGGAGCGAGAACAATATTATTCCGGGAAATAAGGAATCTGGATAAATGGTTTAGTAAGAGGTGATCAGATCAAAATGAAAGTTTTAATTGTTTATTGTCATCCGAGTAAAAACAGTTTCACATACGAAGTGAAAGAGACTTTTATCAAAGGACTGGAGAGTGCAGGGCATACATATGTAATTTCTGATCTGTATGCAGATGGCTTCAATCCCGTGATGTCGGAAAACGAGTATATAAGAGAAGGATTTTACAATATGGACAGTCCTGTAGCGGAGGACGTTCTTCTTGAGCAGAAAAAGATAAATGAAGCAGATGTGATAGCTTTTATTTACCCTGATTTCTGGACTTCGTCTCCCGCTATGTTAGAGGGATGGTTTCAACGTGTATGGACTTACGGATTTGCATATGGAGATGATCCATCTATGAAGTGTCTTAAAAAAGCATTGTTTTTGATTACCATGGGCGGTTCATTAAAAGATGAGATAAGAAGAGATCAGTTAGAAGCAATGAAGACGGTTATGGTTGGTGACCGGATCAGAAATAGAGCAACAACATGCGAAGTATATGCTTTTGATGAGATGACCAGAGGCCATGGTAATGAAGCTAACAGGGATGAAAACGTTGGTAAGCATCTAAGAAAAGTATTTAAAATTGCAGAAAAAATATAAAAGGGAAAAAGACTTACGTAACTATGGGGATAATTAAAGAGATATTTGGTAAGGTAAGAATATATCAGCTTCGTTCACGCGTTGATAGCCGTGGATTAATGTCATATGTTTTCGACGAAAACATCTATGATTTCAGCATTAAAGAAGCCAGAATTTACAGCATGCCCAAGGAAGGCACTTTCTTTGGAATACACTATAAAGAAGAAAGCAGCCCGATGACGAAACTGGTTACAGTCATAAAAGGCAAAGGGATGGATTATGTTATAGATCTGAGAAAAGGATCACCGACCTACCTTCAGTGGGAATCGATTGAACTATCAGAAGAAAATGCCCTTGCAGTGCAGATCCCGGCAGGATTTGGTCATGCATTTATTTCATTGCAAAAAGATACGATACAGTTATACGCAGTAGACAGAAGCGGAGCCGATGCTCATTCTGAACATATTAACTATAGTGATCCGCAGATTGGGCTCAAACTTCCGATGCCTGTTTCTGAGATTTCGGATTATGATCAGAATGCTCCTTTTGTCTTTTAGTGAACCGGAGGATCTATGAGTAAAAAAATTGCTATAAGACTTGCAGATATGACATACATTGATAGCTGCGTGGAGATCTTGCAGGATTCTGTGCTTGGAAAAGCATATTTCAGCGATCACAAAAAGGCAACTGACATGCTCTCATATGCAGTGGCACAAAACAACGTATATGTTGCGTTGGATGAACATGGAAAATGTCTGGGGTTTATCTACTACATGACAAAAGGTGTCTTTGGAAGTTACCCGTATCTGCATATTATTGCAGTTAAAGAAGAATACAGAAGTCATGGCATCGGGAAACAGCTTATGAGATTTTTCGAGGATAATGCTTCTGATCAGCCTCGGGCTAGATACTTTTTAACTGTAGATGACTTTAATCCAGGAGCAAGGAAATTATATGAAAACCTGGGATATAAATGTGTTGGAGAACTTCCTGACTTTTATAAACAGGGGATCAATTGCTATCTGATGATGAAAACCAGAGGAATAGAAAATGATCGAAACTAAGCGTTTGTTATTACGTGAATTTATGAAAGTAGATTACGATGATATGTATGAATTCCTGTCGCAGCTCGAAAATGACGAATTTGAAGGTTATCCCGATATCATTGCCCGGATGATATAATTATCTTGTCTGAGGAGTGATTGCTTTATACAGATTAGGAGAAAAGAGACTAGTACAGAGGGATGCATATGCGATTAGATGGTTTCGGTATATTAGTCAAAGATATGGCGACAATGATCCGCTTTTACAGGGATGTTCTTGGCTTTGAGATAAAGGAGACTGAAGATTCTTCAAATGTATATCTGGTGAAGGATGGCACACTCTTTTTACTGTACGGCCGCAAGGATTTTGAGAACATGACCAGCCGTGAGTATGAATATATAAAAGGTCTGAACGGTCATTTTGAACTTGCGTTATATGTTGATACTTTTAATGAAGTGGATGCCGCCTATGAGCGTGTTATCAAGCAGGGAGCAACACCTGTCCTTGCACCAACCACAGAACCATGGGGACAGAGAACATGTTATATTGCCGATCCCGAGGGCAATCTAATTGAGATAGGTTCCTGGGATAAACCATATGAGGAAAAGGATCTGTAACAGAGGCTGGTACGAATAATATACAGTATATCTTACTAGGATAATCGGGATTTACGGAAGAAAATATGGAACAGAAGTTATTTACGGAATTACGGCCTTTATACACGACGAGCAAAGAAAGCCCAAATGAAATCAGGATCAGGATTCGCTTGCGTGACTTGATCGATTCAGATATTCTTCGACATGCTGTGGATTCCACCATGAAAAGATACCCTTATTTCTGTGTTGAATTGAAGAAAAAGGACGGACGGTACACCTTCGAGGAAAACCACCGGCCTGTGGTGATTACACATTCACTTCATGGCGTGGCGCTTAATTCTGAGGAATCAAATTATCATATGATTGCTTTTTGCTGGCAGGACAATTGGATCATTCTTGATGTGTTTCACGGAATGACGGATGGAACAGGTGCGTATGAGGTGCTGCGGACAATGTTGTATTATTATTGTTCGGAGCGGTATGATATCAGTTTGAACTGCGAGGGAATACGGCTGGTTGGGGATGAGATCTCCGAAGAAGAGTGGATCGATCCCGTGGCAAACAGAACCCGTCTTCCGATTCCTCCTCGCAATGAAATGTCCGACGCGCTGAATCTCATAGCTTCAGCATGCCTTGAGAATGATCGCCGGCACACCGTATACAGTATAGCTATCTCGGAATCCGAATTCATGAGATTCAATTTGGACAATGACGGCAGTCCCGGCACCATGGTTTCCCTGCTTCTTAGTCGGGCAATTGAAAAGATGTATCCTGATGCCAAAGAGCCTGTTCGCATTACCCTTTGCGTGAATCAGAGAAACGCCCTTCACAAGCCTCTGGCGCATCAGAGCCTGGTTGGTGGAATAATGCTGGAGTATAAGGACAAAATGCGCGATTGGCCGTTGGAAAGGCAGGGTACTGCATACCGCGGGATGGTCTTTGCTCAGAATCAGGAGGAGAATGTGCTGATGGGAGTGGCTTCTCAGGCAGGAATTACGCGCATGATTCTATCCAAAGAGAGCGATCAGGAGCGGATGGGGGTAGCGGGTTATATCTATTCACTTGCGAGCAGGGTCATCACGGCGACGGTCAGTTATGTGGGCAAGGCAAACTACAGAGAGGCCGAGCAGTACATTCGTGATTTCCGGCTGTGGACTTCTCCTGCGGCAGACGGTCTAACTGTTGAAATATCTGCTGTCAACGGACGATTCACGCTCGATTTTCTACAGACTTTTTCGAGTCCTGTTTATGTAAATGCGTTCCTGAAGGAGCTGGAAGAAAACGAGATCGTGTATGATCTTCAGGATGTCAATGAACTGGAGCTTCCGAATATAAAACTTCCCTGGACAGAATAACGGATTAAAGTTTGTCAGGATGATGTGACGGTATGTTATATCATCAGTAAAATGGAATTAGGGAGATAATACAGATTGGAATACAATATATTGAGGTGCTTAAGTATGAGGATGCCAATCCGGGTGAATATTGGGGATATGGCAGAGATACAGGTTTTCATAGGATAACCAATAAAGAAGGATAATTATCAAAAAGGACGGTTTAATAAACTGGAAAAGTGAGTTAGGGAAAATGAAGAGTAAGATTGTAATAATCTCTGTAATTGCAATTATTCTTATAGTACTTTTGTCAACAATTCTATGCTTATCACAGTTTCATTTTGATTTTTCACAGGATTACAGAAGTATAGAAGGATATGAAAATATAGTTTTCAAGGATTCGTGGAGCGGTCAATGTTTCCGTTTATGTACCTGGGGATTGATTAAAACAGAAAATGACACTGAGTTTGAAGACCATCGAAACCCGGACGAATCATCTTATGAATACAGGCTCTTATCCGAGAAGACTGATGCAGAGATGTGGCAGGTTGATCAAATTGTTTCATCTCCGGACGGGAAGTATATTTTGTATGTTGAGAGGGTATACCTTGGAACCGGAGTAACTGATGATGATGATGTGTATTTCAAAGTTTATTCGATAGAAGATGGCACGAGCACAACCATTTATTCCGGTTACAGGCAATTCCTGCTGGTTGATTGGAAATAACTGTCAGATGTCGGAAAATCAACAGATTAGAGGTTTAAAGAAAGAGGAATATAGGGGTGTTAGTAATAAAGCATGACGAATTAACGGCAGAAGAATTTATCTATATGTGGGAATCCGTATGGGGTGCAGGACCATCTCTCGAGCAGACGAGACTGGCGATGGATAAGACCTTATATAGAGTATCGATATTTGATGGCGATAAGATTGTTGCGATGGCAAGGGTTATAGGTGATATGGGCCTTTGTTATTACATCAAAGATGTTATAGTGTTGCCTGAATATCAGGGAAAAGGGATTGGTAGGATGCTGATCGCTGAATTGCTAAAGTTTATCAATGATCACGGTATTCCAGATACAGATATTTTTATTGAGTTATGTGCAATGCCGGATAAGATTCCGTTTTATGAGAAATTCGGTTTCTCCGCTAATGAAGCTCAGCGGTTGAGAATTATGCATCATGTAGATTAGTTTCGAAGAGAATCAGGAGAATAGAATTATGAAGATCGATTACGAATGGACAGATGGAAGTAATGAGGATTTCCATAAGTTTTATCTTAAAACAGAGGAATTCTACAGCAGTATTGTCGGTGGCCTGAAGAACCGTACTGCGTTTGTTCCGTATAACATTTCGGAGAGTATACCGTATGTTCTGATAGCTTCAGTTTCTGATAAAGCCGTCGGGTGTGCCGGATTGAAAGCTTATTCGGATTCTGAAGTTGAGATCAAAAGAGTTTGGGTAGATCCGGAATTCAGAGGTAATCATATATCTACTGCCATGATGGATGCATTGGAGAAAAAGGCATTAGAACTCGGATTCAACCGGGCAATCCTTCAAACAAGGCCGCAGATGGAAGAAGCAGTTCATTTATACACAAAACGCGGATATGTGTTGATCGATAACTATCCGCCTTATGATAAGCTTGAAGGAGCGATTTGCTTCGCGAAAGAATTATGATTGATAGTATGAAAAATAGACAGGATAATAGACTAAGACAAATCGGAATTTATAGAGGTGAGCATGATGTTGGAAATACTGAAAACGAGGTTTTTAGAAAACAGGAATCTTCATCCGGGTCTGGAATGGTCCGAGGTGGAGCATAGGCTGCGTGAGGCTCCCGCTGCCATCGCGGTTTTGCAAAAGATGGAGGAAAGCGGCGGTGAGCCGGACACCATGGGTTATGACGTAAAGACGGGAAAACTCATTTTCTGCGACTGCGCAAAGGAATCGCCCGTCGGGCGCAGAAGCCTGTGCTATGACGAAAAGGCATTGCATGGGCGCACTAAAAACCCACCGTCAGGCAGCGCCGAACGGAAAGCGAAAGAGATTGGCGTTTCGATGATGACGGAGGAACTCTATCGTCGACTGCAAAGTCTCGACTCATTTGATCTGAAAACGTCAAGTTGGATCGCTACACCAGATGATATCCGCAGTAAGGGCGGCGCGCTGTTCTGTGAACGCCGCTATGATACCGTGTTCACTTTTCACAACGGCGCGGATTCCTACTATTCTGTGCGCGGATTCAGAGGGTATATTCTTGTCTGAGTACCGGGCTCAATGATAAAAAATACTGCGATTTCTTGGACTGGAAAAGCGACAAATTCAAGTTTGTCGGGATGAACGTTGGAACATAAAATTGGAAGATATTGGAGGACAGTATGTCTGAAAGACCTGCTCTAACATTGGGATTAAAGAGACAAGATTTTCAGGAATATTGTCGACAAAGAAGCCTGCTGAACATCCACTGTTAGCGTCGGGTTAATTTAACCACATCCGCGCCGAAATAAAAACACCAATCTCAGTCAGATAAAAATAGCCAACACATCAGCTGATAATTGTTTTTGTTTATTTGTTTCTGTTTGCCGTTGTTGCTATAGAGTAAGTCTCAAGGTTCTTACCGCGATAGCTTTCTCCCTGGATCATGTAGACAACAGCGTCATCGAAGATCCTGTCCAATGCACATTTAAGTGATTCATCCTCGTTGAAGAATTCACACCACTTATCCGGCATCAGATTGCTCGTGAAGACCATTGAGTTTGGACCTTCTTTGCTATACCTTCTGTCGACCATGTCGAAGAACAGTCTGGTGTTCTCTTTATTAAACACACATCGGCCTATCTCATCGATAATCAGACAGGAAGGTTTTACAAGACCATTGACCACTGATCCTTCACGACCATACTTTATAGCTTCAGAGAAACGCTGATTGAGTTCAGTTGCCTTAAGGAAATATGTCTTATATCCCTGCAAGCAGCATTCTCTTCCATACGCCATTGCCAGATGCGTCTTACCGACACCCTGAGGTCCGATAAAAGC
>FMTG01000027.1 GCA_900099715.1 Ruminococcaceae bacterium YRB3002
GCAATCTCAAAGAGAGATTAAATATGAGACGTATGGCGGTAGCGTCTGAGGAAGGATTCGAAGGAAAACTCTTCGTACAGTTTGTTGCGCTTGAGTTGATATCTTACATAAAGAAGAAAATGGACGACAATGGTCTGTTCAAGAACTACACTATGCAGTCTTTACTGGACGAACTGGATATTATCGAGTACTATCAGCAGCCAAGTAAAACTCACCACTTATCGGAGATCACTGAGAAGCAACGTAAACTATACGGATACATGGATATTGAGATACCGTCCTAGATATAATTTCACGGGAGTTCAGGCTGTATGCCTTAAACTCCCTTGATGAGCTGCCTGAAGACCATCCTCTGGTGGTCCGTCTTGCGCAGCGCGGCCTGATCGCCAATTTCGATGAACTTGAAGCGCTGAAGACGATGGCGCGTAGTTTTTGTGCGCAGGGGAGAGCGGTAGGCCTTACCATCTGCCCGACCATGGGATGCAACTTTGATTGTCCCTATTGCTTTGAGGATCACATACCGGGATTCATGACCAAAGAGGTGCAGGATGATGTGGTTGCCCTCGCGGGACGCATGATGGATGCAAATGGGGCAAAGTCGCTTCACATCAACTGGTTCGGCGGAGAGCCTCTGCTGGCACCTGATATCATCGAAGACCTGTCAGGGCGTCTTATCAGCCTTGCTGAAGAGCGCGGCGCGCAGTACAGCGCGTATATAATAACTAACGGATATCTCCTTGATCAGAATGTCGTTGATATTCTGGCAAGGTCCCGGGTAGTCAAGGCACAGATCACTCTGGACGGCGTCGGTGCAGACCATGATGCAACGAGGCATCTGGCAGGCGGAGGAGCTACTTTCGGGAGGATAACGGATAATCTGAGGACGCTGAAGATCCCTTTCGAGGTGAGGATCCGCCAGAATATCCACGAAGGCAACAGGGATAAAGCTGATGACCTGAAAGCATATGTCGAAGCACTCAGGGAGGAGAGCGGTAATAATATCTCCTACTATGCATCGCCGGTCATTGACAGCGATAACTGCAGCGATGACATAGAGACGCTGTGCGGATCAGGTTCAAGTGATCTCGGCATCCGGAAAGCGGCCGAGAGATTTGTTGCCTGCCGCGGCGGTTTCTGCGGAGCGAACACGCTGTACCATGTCGGAATAGACGAGAAAGGTAATCTCCAGAAATGCTGGGAAAATGTAGATAAGCCGCATAAGAGCTTCGGCACCGCATCCCGCTGGGATCCTGCAGATCCGGCAGCAACGGCGGACAGGCCGGATAAGCTCACAAGCTTTCTTAATTCGTGGCCTATTGCCGAGACTAAGTGTCTTGACTGCATATGGCTGCCGGCATGTGCAGGCGGATGTCCCGACAGGCTGGTAAGTTACGGCAAGCGTGATTGCCTGCCTTACCGTGATGAGCCTGAGAAATATGTTCTGGCACTGTATGAACAGCTGAAGCGCAAACGCGAGGGGAATGTTGATGATACTTTTTCATGACGGGTTTTACTAGAGCCTTCGGGGACTGAAAATCCCGCAACTGATCCCGCAGGTGAATGTTTCAAAGCCGTTTTGCGGGATTTTCCTCCAAAATCCCGCAACTGATCCCGCAGGTGAATGCTTCAAAGCCGTTTTGCGGGATTTTCCTCCAAAATCCCGCAACTGATCCCGCAGGAGCGTGTTTCAACCAGGTTTTGCGGGATTTCCCTTGGTTAATTAACACCACGCCGGCTGTTCGCAACAAAAACAAATTCGTTATCCTTAAACTCCACAGTTCCCATTGTATATTGGTCAGGATATACATATTCCTCAACTGTAAGGATTCCGTCTTCAAATGACACTATCTTATAGCTGTCGTACCCGTTTCCCACAGGATAGAAAACCTGATTGGCCACATCATAGAGCACTACAGCAACGCGCACGATTCCGCTGCCATACTGAAAGCCCGTAACCAGGTCATCGTAACCGTCACCCGTAAAGTCATAGATAATATTCTGTTCCGGGTATTCATCAGAATCCAAACGCATGCATACAGGATGACCAGAACAGTATTTGTCCAGGTCCTTCATAGCCTGTTCCATATCAAGAGTTGTCTCGGCTGAGGACACGGATGATTCAGGCTGAACATTGTCACAAGCAGTAAAAGACAGCAAAACGCTTACTGTGATAAATGCTGCCAATATCGCTTTTTTCATGCCCGGTCCATTACAGCTCATTCTCGGACAGATACTGTTCCAGCGCCGCGATGAGTTCATCACCGTCGTAATACGTAAAGAGCTCGGTCATGCAGCCGGTGATCATCGGATTGATATCGAGGGACTTCTCGACCGATCTGGTGTCAGTCTTCACGCCATAACATCTGAGTCCGTTCGCATATGCGATGCCAAGCTCAACACAAGCGCCTTCATCGGGAGCACGCCCGTCCAGATTCATAAAAAGGATATCAGCCTTAAGGACTTCACCCTCATCCAGCGCGAAAATCATCTCCGACATCTCCTGTTCGCTCTTTCCCTCCAGAAGCGCCGCTTCTATGCCGTCACGCTGAGGCAGGAAAACCGTATAACCATGTGCCTCCAGAAGATTGGTCAGCTTGAGATTAAACTCCTTCTCACCCTGATTGAACAGCGGCCCCGCGAAATACACCCGCTTGCCGGTATGCTCGCTGTCCTGCCCGGAGGGCGCGGAAGTTACCTCAGCGACGGTCGGCGCAGATGTTTCATTTGTCTTTTCTTCTATTGAGCATGACGTGATCTGGAGCGCCGTAACAATGCAGAGCAACAGCGCGAACAGTCTTGTGGTTTTTGATGTGGTTGACATAATCAGCATTGGTTCCTTTGTGTGAATACTAACTATTTAGATATATATGTTAAATTATACCACTGCGGCAGGGCATAATCATCACCGGTACTGACACGTGCAACATATACATCCCCAGATGCAGGTTGTGCAGATTTCCCGACACGATCAGGCAAGCTTTGATATATTCACCTCATCAAGCAAATCAACTCAAAGCAAATCAAAGGAGCTTACAAAAATGAACACAAAGAAGATCATCAAAATAGCAGCCATCACACTCGGCGTTATCGCCTTTATCGGAATTGCAGGATCGATCGCCATGGGCGGTTATGTAGCGGACAGGATCCTCCATCAGAACCAAAACAAAGACACACACGATAACAGCATCAGGCAGCTTGAGGTATGGGGATACGATACAGAAGGTTTTATCAGGACGCATAACGGCACCGACATCGAGGCGACAGCGGAAGACGGCAACAGGGTGCCTGGGACGATTTTCGAGAATGGAAGCGACAAGTGCGTGATATTGGTTCACGGTGCGGGCGGCGACAGAGTTTGCGTATATCCGCTGGCTGAGCAGTATATTGAGGACGGATATGATGTCATCGCCATCGACCAGAGAGGCAGCGGAGTTAATCCTGATGACAAGGTTACTTTCGGAATCAGGGAGGCGCTGGATCTGAAGGCAATGGTCATATATGCGCGAGAGGAACTCGGCTCAGACAAGGTTGTAGTTCACGGTCAGTCGATGGGCGCGGAGACTGTTGCGGTCTATGCGTCAAATGTAACTCCAGGCACGGTTGAGGCAGCTGATGCTGTAATCTGCGATTCACCTGTTCCCGGCATGGAACTTATGCTCAGGGAGACGTTCGGCGACGGTGACACGGAGTCGTTTATGGCTAACTATCTTACAGGGACGAGCAAGGTGTTCATGAAGGTCGTAAACGGCATCGATTACGATGATGCGGACACGATAAATGTTGTTAAGAACGACCGCATTCCGACAATGATCATCGTGTCGGAAAGGGACGAGGTTTGCCTGCCTTATCAGGTGGAGCAGATTTATGATAATATTGCTTGTGACAATAAAGAGATTCTCCATGTGGACAGCGCTCATATCGAGGGTGTAATTGACGATCCTGAAGGATATATGAACGGTGTGGAGAGTTTTCTGAGCAAAGCAGGAATCTGAAATGAGACTAAACCTTTACGAAGATAAGAACAACTTTGAAGAACACGTTGATGTGTATTATGCGAATATGCGTCCCGTCATAAGGCAGATCATCGATTCGGTCAATTCGGAGCGTCCCTCACTTCAGGGACGCCCTGCTGATGAGGATCTGGACGACGGCGAGGTGGTGATCCTCGATCCCAAAGAGATCTACTATCTTGACCATCTGGACAGGAAGCTGTTTGCATATACAAAGGATGGAGTCTTCCGTCTTATGAACACGCTGTCGTCGTGTGAGGAAATGCTGTGGAATTACGGTTTTGTCCGCGTGTCCAAGTCAAACCTGATCAATATCTACAAGATCAGACAGCTTAAGCCGGACCTCAATATGAAAGTCTATGCTTTCTTTGACAACGGCGAGAGGATCTGCATCAACAGAAGCTACAAGAAGAGCTTCAACGAGTATCTTCAGAGAATGAGGAGGATGAACTGATGGGTGCGAGAATAAAAGAGTATCTGCTTGAACTCTGCTGTGCATACACTTTCGTATCTGTGCTTGGCGCAGTCGTTAATCTGATCGGAGGGAAAGAGACAAATAACATCAATGTGCTTGTTATGTTTGCCTCCTGTGCTATCGCGACTTTCGTGCTGTTTCTGCACAATCTTTTTGACAGTGTGAGCCCGCTTGTGATGATCATTGTTCAGTACCTCGCCGCATGTGTGCTGGTCGGCCTGATGTTGCTTATTATCAGCCACTTTGTCAGTCCGATCACGCCCAGGGGGTGGTTCGAGTACTACAGGTCGTTTACGATTCCGTATGTAGTGCTCGCCGCGTATTATTACTACAGAGTTTTTTCAGATGCCAGAAAGCAGAGCAGCATTATAAGGGAGATACAGGAGAAGCAAATGACTGAAAAACGGTCTGCGTGATCGATGTTCAAGTCTGGATCTTCTGATCGTATTCCCAGATAAGCTCTTCCAGAGTCTGATACAGGCGGTCTGGTTCAACAGGTTTTGACAGGTGCGCATTCATTCCAACCTGAAGCGATCTCTGCACATCTTCGTCAAAAGCATTCGCCGTCATAGCGATGATCGGAATAAGCTTCGCATCTGACCTGTCGAGAGCACGGATTGCTTCCGTTGCAGCAAGACCATCCATCTCCGGCATGCGCACATCCATGAGGATCGCATCGTAATAACCGGGGTCACTTCCGGCAAACATATCGAGTGCGATCTTACCATTCTCTGCATGATCGATCTGTGCGCCGCGGACCATGATTATCTGCTCCATGATCTCGGCATTTATCTTTACATCTTCAGCCATCAGGATTCGTCTGTCCTTGAGGTCGGCGCGGTTCTTTGTCCGGTAGAGGCTCATGCTGTTTTTGCGTGCGATCCTCTCGAATTCATCCATTACGTTTGATGCGAACAGAGGCTTTGCGAGGAAACTGTCAACGCCTGCGTGAAGAGCGTCGTCCATGATCTCATCCCAGTTGAATGAAGTGAGGATGATAACTGTCGTTTCCTTGTCGTAGCGCTCACGTATCAGGCGTGCGACGTCGATGCCGTCCATGCCGGGCATCTTCCAGTCGAGGAGAACGAGGTTGTAGGGTTCGTGTTTCGCGTGGCGGACTTCGAGCATCTGGAGGGCTTCCTGACCGCTGTAACATGTATCTGCTTTTATGCCGGCTTCATCGAGGACGATGCGCGCATGTTCAGCTGCGATCTCCTCATCGTCAACCACGAGGATCCTCATGTCTTTGGGATTGATGTAACTGGAGGCTGACACCTGATGATCGCAGTTTGTCAGGGTGATGATCACGGTGAACTCAGTGCCTTCGCCTTTCTTCGATCTGACTGATATTGAACCGTTCATGAGTTCGACGATATTCTTTGTGATCGCGAGGCCGAGACCTGTGCTTCCGTACTTGCTGTTGCGGCTGCTGTCCTCCTGTGCAAACGTCTCGAAAATCCTCGGCAGGAACGACTCATCGATACCGATTCCCGTATCCTTTACTGTGAGATTGAGAGTGGAGTGATCCTCATACACTGCTGTGCGCTCAACGGTAAGCAGGATGCTGCCGGGAGCCTCAGTAAACTTGATCGCGTTGGACAGGATGTTTATGAGCACCTGCTTGAGCTTCATGTCGTCGCCGATGTAGTAGTCGCTGACACCTCCAGTGACGCGGCACTCGTAGGTGAGACCCTTCTCGCTGCACTGCGACATAACCATGGTGTTGATCTGTTCGAGCATGTTGCTGAAAGAGAACTCTTCCTTGCGGATTATGAGGCGGCCCGATTCGATGCGGCTCATGTCGAGAATGTCGTTGATCAGTCCGAGAAGATGCCGTGCGCTGCCGCCGATCTTCTCAAGGTATTCGCGCGTATCGTCTGACAGAGTCTCATCGCGGAGAGCGAGACTGTTAAGACCGATGATCGCATTCATTGGTGTACGTATCTCGTGGCTCATGCTCGACAGGAATGCTGTCTTTGCTTTGTTGGCCTGCTCGGCTGCGTCAAGTGCTACTGCAAGTGCCTGGCTGCGGTCAAGAGTCTCACGCATTTCCTCATCAATAACGGTGAGGCCGAGACCGACAGTGTGAACCTTGTGATCGTCACGGTCCTCGGGGTGACGTTCACCCGCCATACGGATCATCTCGTAGTATTCTTTTCCGTCTCTCTGCGCCAGATAGCGGTACATGATCAATGTGTGATCAGACAGCGCCTCGCGCACATTATCGGGGTCGATAAACTTAAGAAATCCTTCGCGGTAATTCTCCGCAACAGACTCCTCAGCATACTTCGTGAAGTAATCAAGATATGCGACATGCTCACCCTCGGAAGGCTGCTCTTTATCGTTCGGGTCGGCTCTGTAGCAGACGGCGTCATTGTTGTCGAGATCGATGTGATAGACGCTTCTGTAATCTGATGCCAGTGCGGTGATCATCTTGTCCTGCTGATCTCTGTGCCGGTATTGTTCGACGAGCTGTTCGTTCGCCTTCTCGAGGTCTTTACGCGCGTTCTCCTGGTTGATGATCTCACGCTTCGATCTCTTCATGTCGCGGATGAGCAAAATGATCACGATGGCTGCCACAACGAGGATCGCTGTTACGAAGAAATACATATTGTCGAGGATCATGTCCCATACCGTGTATGAATAGAGCTGGTCAGTGTATTTGAAAGAAAGAATCTGCGCGTAGTCCGTACCAAGTAAACTTATGCCGCGGTTGATCAATTTGAGGAGTCCCGCATTACCGATCTTGACGCCGAAACACCTGTCATCCTCATGTGGAGTCTGAAGCTGAGACAAGCGCTTGTAGCGGTTGTTGCGCAGGATGTCATTCGCTCTTAATCCGTTAAGCGTGGTGCATTTTGCCGTGCCGTCAACTACAGCCTTAAGACAATCATTGATCGACGGGTAGAAAGTGATCTCCGCATCAGGGTAATATGTCTTAACAAAATAGTACTGCATCCTGTTGTTCTCATTGACCGCGAAATGCGTCAATGTATCTTCCGAATATTCGCCGGAATATACGAGCTCGGTCGCAGCGGAAATAACAGAGGTGGACTGGAAGATACCGTTCTCCTCTGAATAGTAAAGTCCGCCGCCGACAGGGAATGCCGTGTCGATCAAGCCCTGATCGAGGTCGCTGATCATTGAGTCGTAACTGTCATATCCCTTGAAGGTAACAGTCAGATTTACTCCGAGTTCTTCGACCATCCTCGTGACGAGATCTTTTACAAGGCCGTTTACGTTGCCGTCTGAATCGGAATCGCTGTAGGGGAGATAGTTGTTCAGGTAGCCGACACGAAGATCGTTATGCTCCTCAAGCCACTCCTTCTCCGGGTCCGAGAAAGCGCGGCTCGATATGCTGACCGGATAGAACTTGTTACGCAGTGTATTTATGTAATTTGGCTCATTAACTGCAAGCTCCGTCTGCGCGATATTAAGCTCATTGAGCAGATCTGTTCTGTCCTTGCTTACACAAAGATAATACTCTGAAGTGCCGAACGGGCAGAGCAGCTCCGCATGATCTCTTCCGTATGCGCCGTCGCCCTCAGCTGCAAGAATGTCAACTTCATGATTGTCAAACGCCTCGAAAAGTGGTTCGTAATCACGGAACTTCACAACCTCAGCTCTTATGGAGTGCTCATCTAAAAAGTTCTGCAGAACATCCACCATGGCGCTGTCAAGAACACCGATCCTGCGTCCGTTAAGTGTTTTGAAATCGAGTGTTATCTCTGAATCGGAATCGTGTTTTACAAGGCTGTATGTCTCATTGCCCATCGCGGCTTCAGGATAACCGATTATATCCTGACGGTCTTCTCTCCAGGCAAGTCCCGCAAGGAAGTCGATGTCGCCGTCGAGGAGTTTCTGGTAAAGATCGCTGAAATCGCCATAAACATACTCGTAACGCCAGCCGGTGTATTCAGAAAGCTTCTGATAATACTCGTAGGCATAACCTTTCTTAACAGAGCCTTCAGAAGCTCCCTCCTGGAATACTTCATTCTCGTAGTAGCCCACGCGCACAAGCTTGCCGGAAGCGCTGTCAGCGTTTGCTGTGACGGAAGGAAGTGTCAGCATTATGAGCGTGAGAGTAAGAATGAGTGAGAGGATGTATTTTGGTCTGGTGAATATACGTGTCATAGAGAAAGTACCTGAATCGATCGTATCATTGTCTTTTTTGGATTAAATCTTGTTATTTATTTTAAATTATATGGCGTGAAGATGCAATTCATAGCATTGGCGGATAGAGATAAGTCAGACTGTTCATAGATTTACTGAACAGCATATATCTGTTAAAAAGCATGGCATATTAATCAGACCACCAGACCAGGCCGATGCGCAGATGGATGCATACCGGGAATTCGCTGCCCAATAGGTGGAAGATTTTACCGAAGCCGAGATAGAGTATCTTGACGGACGTATCGCAAACATGGAGAAGGTCCTTGAAGAGAACAGCTATGAGCTCCCTCCGTTCGATGAGATAGTCTTCATCAAGACGACGATGCATGAGGAATCAGATGCCAGCGGATATACTCACGGAACACAGATCTATCTTGGGTCCATGGTGATCTCCACAGCTGTTCTTATGAGTGACGTCCCTATGATGAATGAACAGGTTGATGAGCTGCTCTGCCACGAGCTCTTTCACTGCCTTACCAGGTGTAATCCTGATTTCAGGTGGAAATGTATTCTCTCATCCATTTTACGATCACAGGTTCAGATTTCCCGTTGCCACCCAGTGTGCTCGAGTATCACATAACAAATCCTGATGTGGAGCATCACGATGCATATGCCACATTCTGTATCAACGGGGAAAACATCGACTGCTTTACTGGTTTTGTTGCTACAAAGCATTACTCTGAAGTTCATTCGGATTTCTTCACATACAGCACGACGGCACTTATTCCGGTTGACGGAACGGACATCTATTACACACCTGAAGACACATCTAACTTTGATGAGGTCTTTGGAACCAACATAGGTTACGTGATCGACCCGGAAGAGTGCATGGCCGACAATTTCGCGTACGCCATGGCTTATGGCATCGGGGGACAGGATGGTCAGGGTTATCCGAACCCGGAGATAATCCAGGGAATAATCGATTATCTTAAGTAACGCAGATTAATACATTGGAGGTAAATAACATGGACAACGATCGCGAGCTCTCAGAGGAAGAACTGGAGAATATCAGCGGCGGAATGATGTTTCCGGATAGTGAGTGTACTATCGATGAGTTCGTTTCTTTTGTCGACAAGTACTGGCCATTTATGTGAATCGAGGAAGTGCCGGTGGCACAACGTTTATACCAGATCGAAAACGGCAACCGTATTGGTCATATAGACGACATCGCCTTCGTTAAGCTCCACTATGGCGGGCAAGGCATTGTACTCGTACAGCCCGTCGTTCTTTCCATCCCTGTAAGGTTCATACAGTCTGTATTTGAAGTTGCCGTCAGCATCCGTGATATGTATGACTCCGTTGCGCCGGGTCATATCAACAGTGTATGTTCCGGGCTTGATCGCACAGTCGTCATCACCGATCTTGAACACCTCATAATGCATAATGGTGTCGCCGGGAATAAATGCAATGTCATGCTCGTCTTTATCGATTTCAGTCTGTGATTCGACTATGAATGTAGAAGAATTCCATTTTCTGAGTTCTTCGGCAATACTACTGTCGATACCCGTGACCTCATAAAACTCTTCAGGAGTCGTAGGGTTCTTTTTGTATGTGGGACTTGAGTACAGGCCTATCTTGCTTATATAGGGCTCAGCAATATAGTAATCCGACCAAAGATATTCGTTCGGATAGCCGAAGTCCTGATCGCTGATACCGCAGTACGACAGATCAGGCATGTTCTTATCGTAGAAAACAATGCTGTATCTTCTGCCTAATTCGCCATATCCGAACCTGAGCCATTTGCGCACCATGACAATGAAATCATCCATCTCTTCAACTGTCTTGGGCGTATCGATCAATACCTTATAATATGTTCCGCCTTCGAGCACTTCGGCGCATTCAGGATCCAGGCCGTATTCGTCTGCTTTGTCTTTCAGCATCTGCATTGCTTCTTTGTTAGCTTTCTCAATCTGCTCCGGAGAGCGTGTAAAGAGAGAACAGGCTGTTGATGATAAAGCGAGTCCTGCTATGAGCAATAACGCGAGTGAACTATATATCTTGCTTCTCATTGATGATTTCCTTGACCCCATAATTAATGCAGTCACATTATATCACGAGGGAGTGAGCATAGCGGTAGTATATGTGATAGAACAATATTGATCCTATCCCGTTCTTTCCTCAGCGATCGTACAGATAGTTCCAGTTATTAATGTCAAGAGGATCATCGCCCTCGTATTGATACCAGGATCCGCTCGGGAATGTATTGCCTGTCAATAGCGAGCTGTCAATGAAATCAGAATAAAACACTACCTGAGGTCCTTTCTTGAAATCTGAACTAATGGGGTTGCCTGTAAAAGGGTTGACGGGATCTTTGATAAGCCCGGATGTTGCAAGTGTTGGTGTATCGGCATTAGTCATGAATGTATCAGATATCGTAAATCCCTTCGAATCAAAATCTTTTACCATCAGCAAAGGTGTGAAATACTCCATATCCTTATCATGACAGAGCACATCGAATTGCCCCAGATCCCTGCCGTGATCCGCGACGATAATGATCCTGGTATTATCATAAACTCCCATCTGTTTAAGGTAATCAAACCATTCACCCAGTTTGAGGAACGAAGCCATGTTCGAGTGATAATGTGTTACCTGTTTGATGTTTTCCATCTTCATGGTCCTGCCGTCGATAGTATAGCGTGACAGCATATCAGAATCATATGCTGTATTGTCTATTACTGCTTCCGGTACATAGTCCGGTTCCTTAAGCAGGCAAGGCGAGTGAGAGGTATCATTTTCTAACAGGAGAAAGGTGTTGTCGGAACTGTCATCAACCGTTGTGATCTTTGGAAGATTCATAAGCACGGCATAAGCATTTAGAAATTCATGGTAGTACCCCATGCTCATAGACAGCCCATTCACGTACTGAGAAAGTGATGTCTTGTAAAGCACGTCTGAACTATCTTCCGACAGAGCGGATTGATTATATGCTCCGTTGTCATAGAATGTCATCTGCAGTATTAAAGGTGATATTTTCATAAGTGAGAAGCAGAAGAAGTTACGGTTGCGAAGTGCATTCATACTGTTGATCATTTTGTTAAGACTTTCTTGATCCTCACTGTCTTCAAAACAATTGAATCTTCCTTTGGTAATATAGCAGTTGAATTCGGGATGATCATCGTATATGGTCAGGTCTGGCACCATCTGGTATCCTGCATATGAGGGATCACATATCGTTACTTTGTATCCGTTTTGTCCGAACAATACTGGCATGACTCTTAATGATTCATTGTGCTTATCCTTCAGTTTCTCATTAGATCTCTCATTAAGTTTCTGGGGTGTATAGTCATATCCACCATACAAGGCGGGGGCTCCTGATAATGTCCATGATCCGTACGATATCGTATTTGGATAATAAGTAAAACCGTCAAATTTATCTTTAAGCTCCGGTTTTTCTTCCATGATGTATGGTACCTGGCTTCCTAAAGACCGGTCAAGCATAATAACTATGACATTTTTACCATTCCGGCTCAAAGGAATGTCTGCAACATCGGTGTTAGTTGCCACATGAGTTTGATACCAGCTGTATGTTTGGCAGATAAGGACAGTGTTCATGGTTCCTACTGCCAGTATTGTTACCATTCCGATTATGAGTATCATCTTTGCGATCTTCCGGAACTTGGAAAAGAGCAGACCGAAAACAACAGATATTGCTATTACAGTAAGTGTATTGACTATGTACTCAGTTAGACCAAAAGCGGGAGTTTTCTCATACTGCAAAGCGGAAGACATTATTCCGAGGTCTGTTCCAAATAAAAGATAATCAACGAGTGAGACGGCACAGATGATCCACACCACTCTTGCAAAGACAGCTTGGATCCGACCACTCATGAAGAAGAAGATCCCTCCCCAGAGAACCCACGTTCCAAATGACAGCAACAAGGAATTAGCTATATATGAAGCCGGGTTTGTAAGCCCAAGAATATCTATGAATTCCACAGCGGAATTATCGATGACGGCTGAAGGTATAAGAAGACCCGTAATAAGAGCCATTACCGATGCACCGAGGAAGAAAATGATACTGTCATCTTTATCTGCCTTTATACTATTCTCGATCTTCGGCTTGATGAGACTCAGAATAAAGGGACTGGTGAGGAGGAGCGCTCCTGAGACAAGAAGTATCTTCTGTCTGATATCAAGATCAGGTCTTACAAGAACGTTAGGGATAATTATTAAGCCTGCAAAAGCGAGGATGATGATCAATGCTTTTCTGGGATTTCGGATTTTATAGAAAATATTCTTGACCAGAGAGAAAGTATTGTTCAAAAGCCAGTAGAATACAAGACCTGCTGGAGAATGGTACAAGAGCACAAGGAATACTGCCGCAAGACCAAAAACCTGGATTCTCGCCTTCAGAGGTTGACTCTTGGTATAGATGATGCCGGAAACAATATTGATAGCGGTCATTACTATGGGAAGGATATTAACGGGGAAAGAGCCTATCATGAACATTGCATCTTCTCTGCCCATATCTTCAATAATGCCGAAGGACATTCCCTGAAGGCTTTTCATACCTGAAAGAAGGTTATATGCCGCTATAAAAAAGGGAATCTGCAGAAGGAGCGACACTGAACTCTTAAGAGCGTAAATCGGTTTGTAACGATTGATACGATAGTATTCCTGTATCATCATGAAGCGCTCGTCGCCTTTGAAAGTCTTCTTGATATGTTTTATCCAAGGGGCCATCTTCGCCTGCATATCCCGTTCTTCAGCCTGAAGCTCATCAGCTCTTTTATATAGGGGGAGAACCAAAAAATTAACCGCAAGACTCAAGAATATAATGGATATACCGGGATTCCCGATGATCTTGTTTGCAACTTCAAATATTATCTCAAAGAGAAGTTCCAGAGGAGAGATTATAAGATTGTAGATAGCAGACAGTACAGGCATATTTATCAAGACCAACCTTTCGTGATGGAAAAAGACTTATGCTTCTTGATTTCTTCTTTTGCCCGTATTTCCTTTTCAACTCTTACGGCGGCTATATCATCATATTTCTTTAGTACAAAATCAACAGTCCTCTTTGTCCCTTCTCCTATGTGAAACCAGGTCTCGGATCGAGCCTTTTGGCGGCCTGAAACAAAGGAAGGGTCTTCTATACAGGTGTCTATGAGTGTCTTGATATCTCCGGCATTGTCATCATTCAGTTCAAAACCAAGATAAGGAAGGATTTTAAGAGTCCAGGGATCTTCATCGATCCAGGCTGCATCGTAAGGAGCAAAATTGACTCCGGTTTTTGTATAGATAACAGGCTTGTCGAATACTAGGGAATAATCAAAAATGATACCGGAGAAATCAGAGATTAGTATGTCGGATCTTCTTAAAACATCAAAATTATCGTTGTCTGTGTTCCATTCCACCAAAGAAGGATCGTTATACTTTGCCATAAGATTGCCGATCAACTCTTTTTCAGAGAAAAAAGACTGGGGATGAGGTCTGATAATGATTTTATATCCGGTTTCGATGAGGTTATCTATAATCCGTTCTCCATATCTCGACAGAATACCGCTGGTACCCCACGTCGGAGCCAGAATAACAGTCCTGTCATGAGGAGGAACTTCACCTGAAGCACTTAATCTCATCTTCATTTCATCCAGGTAGGGAATACCGCATATCTCTACATCCCTAGGTGTTATCCCGCGTAGTTCTTCCAACTGTCTGATCTGTTTTTCCTGATACTCTCCGGACACTATAAGCGCATCATAATGATCAATACCGAACATGCGGTAGAGGGTAACATCATTTGGAGCATGGAAGATATGTATGTAGCAATCAACATCACGTGATCTTTTCCACTGGAATACATCAAGGCTTGGTGTGGTCGACAGGACAACGGAAGCGTTCAGGAGATTGAGCTTTGAGAAAGCTTTGTTTCCTTCGCCGATAAATTCGCTTCTGATGTACTTATAATCTTTTGAGAAGACCGGATCATCATGGGAGCACGTAAGATACAAGACCTCCCGTTCTCTTCGCTCAAGTTCTTCAAGTATTGGTTCAAAGATATTCCAATACCTTTTGTGGTCAGTAAAGATCACAAGCGGGGTCTTTAGATCATCGGTCTTTTTCCCTTTGCCTCCGCTTATACGGAATTTCATATTCATCAGAAGAACGCGGCAAGAGAATACGACCACGCTGAATAAGCCAAACAGTATGGTAAAGAGCATCCCTCCTGTTCCGGGATCGATGTATAAGACTTCCATCAGGTGTGGTCTCTCCTAAGCCTAAAATCTAACATATTATAATCGATTTGCGTTATTCTTGCACTTTATATATGTCACGACTTGATTACATGATCCGATATGATCAATAGATTTTGGCATTTTATATCAGAATATCTCATATAACTTGGTGCCTCATTCAACAAAAACGGAGCCACCCCGGTTTGAGATGACTCCGCCATGATTGCTTAATTGTCAGTTATAACAGGATCTTATCCTAATCTTGCAAATGTATTAAATCCATCAACAACCTTAAAGAAAGACACTCTGAAGATACTACATTCCTCATTGTACTCAACGATACAACCGCAGCCGTCGTTATTGTAAGCGGTAAACACGATCTCATGGCATACTGCGGCTTCCTCAGTGAATCCAGAAGCCTTGATGGCTTCAATATACTTAAGCACATCATCACGGGAAGGCATATTCTTGTAATAGATGCAGTAAGAATCGCTGGAGAGAGGCTCGCCGGGTGCGAGGTACTGTGCGAGGTCAGGATGCTCCTCAACCTTTGTGCCCTGGGGAATATTGAGCTCAGCATCGATGCGTGCATCAACATAGACGGGGACGCTGATGCCGAGGATATTGTTGTTCCTGATCTCGTATACTGAAGCATCAGAAGATGTAGTCTCGGGAGCATTTGCATTCTCCGTCACCGTAGCATCCTCTGCTGTGTATTCTGGAATCACGGATACTGTTGCTTCGTCACTGTCAGAATCATCGTTGATCATTATATCAATTGTCTCTTCAGTCACGGCCACAGATTCCTCTTCAGGTTCATTCTCATCAGCGAAAGTCCTGGCATTTGACAGACAGACAAGACCTACGCCTGCTACTGCTACTAAAGCCAATGTGGTAACCAGCATTGATGTTCCGTTATAACTTCGTGCGGTCACTGGGATCCTTATTACCCGGGAGAATATTCAACAGATTCTTCTCATCCGGGTCAGCATAAGAGAACTTGCCATTTCTGTGCCCATTCTGAATACGAAAACCACAATTATGGCAGCCCTAGCTGGCAATGGAGTAGTGACTTCAGATCTGCAACTCTGACCCTGACCTGCGACGAGTGCAATTATAAAGAGGTAACAACTGCTTCCGGAGATGCAATTGAAAGCGAACTCAAAAAAGTATCGACATATGTTACTCCCGGTGAACGTCTGTACACGGCTACAGTTACTGTGGCAGGCAAGAAATACACATCTACTGCAACAGAGCTGTTAGATCTCCGTGACGATTATTTGAAGGTACCTTACAAGGATACCGACGGCACCCCTAAGACAGCAGACGCCAGGGAGAACTGTGGTGATGAGAATACTCTTGGAACCGGATGGTACGCAGTTACCGGCAATGTTGTTATCAATAAGGATAATTGGCACCGTATTGCGTGCAATGGTGAGGTTAATATCCTGTGTGATGATGAAGCGCTCAGTACAATTGTCGGCATAACAGTTCCTTCTTCATCGAGTCTCACGATATGGGGCAGAATCGTGATTCCGGTAAGCTGACTGTGATGTGCGATAATCTGGGTGACCAGATAAGCAGCGCATCTATCGGTGGAACAGATGGAATGAATTCAGGAATTATCACGGTCAATGGTGGTACTGTCATTGCTCAAAGCAACGGTAATGGAAGCGCAATAGGTGGTGGCTCACACGCACAGGGAACAGCCGTTATTAATGGTGGAAGGGTCACTGCAAGCTGCGGAAAATATAATGGTCCTGCTGCTATAGGCGGCGGCTTCAGTGGCAAAGGCGTCGTAACTATCAATGGCGGTATAGTTACCGCAACAAACAGCGCCGGAGCAGCAGCAATCAGCGGAGGCGTTAACGGTCAGGGTATCGTAGTCATCAACGGCGGTGTTATAAATGCGACTAACAGTAACAGCGAGGGCTACCAGGGTCTTGGCATCGGAAACGGCTGGAAATCCGCCGGATACAGCGGAGATGAGCTCGGCAGTGTAACACTGAACTATGGTGATAACGGCGTAAGCATCACATCAACCGGATATTATGGCGCTAACGTGACACTCGCAAAAGAGTTCACTGACGGAACACAAACTTACGAAGCAGGACCCGTGGCTGACAACACAACCCTCGAGAATACGACACTGAGACCTTCGGTGTCAGTAGCCGGTTATACTGTATCTCTTGACGGAACCATCAGTGTTAATTATCACATGGCTCTGACTTCAGAAATCGCAGGACATCCTAATGCATATATGGAGTTTACAGTGGGAGGCAAAGAGCCCCAGAAGGTTTATCTTGAGGATGCGAAGCAAAAGGAGGTTAAAGGGATAATCTACTGTGTATTCAGATGTAATGTCCCCGCCAAAGATATGACTACTTATATCAGTGCAAAGCTGGTTGACGGAGATGCTGTTATCCCGGTAAAGTCTTTTACCGTTAAGGATTATGCTGATTATCTGCTCAACCCAGAGAACGAGCATCCTGACTACGCTAAGGCGAAAGATCTTGTTGTCGCGCTGATCAATTATGGAGTTTATGCCCAGAAGTATTTCGACGTGAATCCCGGGTCACCGGCAAATGAGGGATGCGCGTACAGCGAATCCTTCTTGGAGGCAGTCACGATACCCGATGATGATGATTATACAAAATATTACAAGAGCTTGCCTGATGGAATTGTTACATTTGCGGGAGTATCTCTGTCTCTTAAGTCTGAGACTACTTTGTCCTTCTATTTTAAGAGTGATGAGACATTGTCTTTTTACTGTGATGATGAGACAAAGACGGTAGAGACGGTAGTTCCCGTAAGTACCGGCGGATACTATATAGCATGTGTGCGTGGGATAACGGCTTCAGAACTCGGACGTCCGATCACGTTGAATGTTAAGGTCAACGGCGCCGGGTACTATGTCACCTACTGCCCTATGACGTACTGTTATAAAGTCCTTAATAGCGGCAGTGATGATGTGGATCTTCAGAACGTGTGCAAAGCACTTTATCTGTATTACATCGAGATGGGTAAATATACTCCTTAAGATCTTTTGGACAGGATCAGTGCGGAGGCTGCTTCTCTTGGGGTAGCCACTTTTTATGTTATCTGTACTGCAGATGATATAATGATACTGGGAGGACAACGCGAAATGACAACACAAAACCCGGCTGTTACCAGACGCAAGGGCAACATCTTGGCTGTTGCCGCTGTTATTGTTGGCATCATTAGCCTGATACTGGGGCTTGTGTCGTTCTGGTTTGTATTCTGGCTTGCCTATGGCCGGCAGAATCACGACGTGATCATGACCTCGGCCCTGTCGTTGCTGCTGGTGGTTCCGATATTGCTGGCAATTACCATGAGCATCATTGCAAAGGTCAGAGGGGCTTACACGGCAATAATGATAGGTGGGATCATACCTGCGGTCCTTGCCTTAGGACCTGTTGCGCTGAATGCATATATTCTGATCTATTACATAGGCTTGACCTACTGAGCTCTGAATTAGGGAGGATGATACAGATGAATTATAAGGTGGTAGACAGAGAGACATACTACAGAAAAGGCGTGTTTCGTCATTTCTCGGAGGATTGCAAGTGTTCCGTCTCCATGACGGCGCGGATCGACGTTACGGACCTTGCTGAGTATTCAAAAAGATCAGGGACAAAGTTCTATATCAATTTCCTGTTTATCCTGTCAAAGGTTTTGAATTCACGCGAGGATTACAGGATGGGATATCTGTGGCAGACGGATGAACTGATCTGTTACGATGTGATTAATCCTATACAGTATGTATTTCATGAGAATACTGAGACCTGCACTCCGGTATATACTGAATATTGTGAGGATTATGATAGGTTCTACGCTGCTGCCCTGCGTGATGTTGAAGAGGCGAAGAAGACAAGGGAATACGGGCTGGATGCGGAAAACCATCCGAACTGGTTCGACGCATCGTACATATCATGGCTGTCTTATGATTCACTGAATATTGAGCTTCCTGACGGATATCTTTATTTTGCTCCGATCGTCAACTGGGGTAAATACAGGGAAGAAAACGGAAGACTTGTCATGCCTGTGACCGTCCGCATGAATCATGCGGTTGCTGACGGTTTTCTTGTTGCAAACGTATTCTTCCTTCTGGAGAAAGAGATACGATCATTTGCAGGAACAGATCGGGAATAAGCTGAAAGGAAAATGAAGTTATGAGAAAGACTATGGTGGAATAATCTGTGAAGGTGTAGATGCTTCAGGATTTGATTTCGGTGACGCTGCTTTCGACACATTCGAATATGAGGGGAAAGTTTATGCCTGCTATCCTAATTATCCGGCAGGTAAAGATATTGTCGTTACCTTCAAGTGTGACGCTGACCTGACAATTGAATATGTAGCAAAGGTGGTTGAAGGCGGAGACATAATGCAGAAGGATAACCCTGACAATGATGAAGCAACTGTAATTCATCCAAGTGTAACTCTGACAAATGCAGATGGGGTTTATACACTTACGATCCCTGCTGAATTTGTGGAGACAAATTATAATTACTACATCTGCCTTAACGACGGTAATGATAACAGAGTGGATTTTGGTGTCAGCTGTTTTGTATAAGAGGAGTACAAGAAAAGGTATGAAGAAATCGTTATCGCTGATGATCTGCATGGCTCTTATTCTGACCGGATGTCAGACAGTAACGGAATCGTCTGAGACTGTTGCCTCGACGGAGACATCTGAAGCCTCTGAAACATCAGACACACCGGTAACGGAATCCCTGACATCTGCAACCGATCAGACCACAGACACGCAGGTAATGCCTGATCTTCATCACGATTACATTCCTTCGGGAGAAGGGTATTTCTCTTTGTTTGACATAGGTTACGGAACGCAGATCAAGGCTCAGGTGGCCGGGACATGCTGGGCGTATGCAACTTCGACATGCATCGAATCCACGTACAAGAAGGACCATGACAGGGATATAACCATTAACCCGATATCTATTGTTGACCTGGTCTATCACAGGGATAAGGATGAGGGATTCATGCTTAAAGACGGTATCACCCGGCTTGATGCGGGAGGGACCCAGGAGCAGGTGATTTTCGAGGGGACCGACGGCATGGCAGATGGCTTTACGGTAATCGAAGCCCGTACATATGATGAGGATGACCGTGATGAGATCAAAAATGCGATCAGGAATGAGGGCGCTGTTGTCATAGGAATCGCTGATAACGACTCGCATATTCAGTATATCGACAACTACACTACGTTAAGAGATACGGATAATACTGACGATCACTGCGTTGTTCTGGTCGGATGGGATGATAATTTCCCCAAGGAGTACTTTGTGGAGGAAGCGCCGGAGAACGGTGCCTGGCTGGCACAGAATTCCTTTGGCGGTGCGGGGAATATGGCGCTTTACTGGATCTCCTATGATACTTCTCTGTTTGGTGCTGCACATATCGAAGTCAGCGATGAATATTCATGTGTCGCTAGTTACGACTGCGGAATGTTTGATGAGATATCAACAGGGGATAAGACATGTGTTGCCAACGTCTTCCACCAGGCAGGTCAGCTCTCTGCAGTTGGGTTCTATATCCCCGCAGAGGATCAGCATGTAACTGTCCATGTTCTTGACGGGCAGTTCGGTGACGAACTCGCCACGGTTGAACGCACATTCGAGTACATTGGGTATTATATTCTTGAATTGCCCTCTGCACTTACCGTTGATGACTACACTATAGTTGCCGAATACAGCGGTAAAGCACCGGTGGAGGGAAGCCCAGATTATGAGGACGAGACCCTCAGTATCGTATGCACATCACACCCCGGAGAATCCTTTGTGAAGGTTAATGGTCAGTGGCTGGACATGAACGATCCTGACACAGCCGCTGCTGTGGGGCATGACGGTATTCTCAACAATTGCTGTCTGAAGGGACTCTATTCAGCGGCTCAATAATTCGGGAATACGGTATTCCGTGCAATATGCGGGAATGTATCCGCACGCGTATCCGGAAAGTATGCAAAAACCATGATTTCAGATACATTCGGTCAAAAGTATCCGGGGTATGTATCTTAAATCAGTAGTTCAAATCCATTTCCGGATACATTTTCAAAACTGAGTACCCCTGTGTTGACTGCTGTCGGGTTCACCGAAGCTTCAGTCAACAAGAGTTCCGTTAAAACTGACTTCTGCGAGAGATGTCTCGACGCTGGATATCTTTACCATAATACTGTCTCCATACTCGACCTTATCTGCACTGTCATCAGTAATATAGATCGTGACAAGGCTGCTGAAATCAGGGGTTGCACCGCTGAAGATCTTTCCATAGGGTGAGTCCTCATTTACGGTAAATTCCACGGTCTTGCCGACGACATCCTCTCCGTTATTAAATGCGCGGTATGCTTCGAGAGGGGCCGCGTAGTCTGGACTTTTGCCACAGCCTGAGATCAGGAATATCGTGCAGAAGAGAACGGATAGGATAATAAGTGTTGATAATGCTTTTTTCATGGTAACTAATCCTCCTGTTATTCCGAGATCAGGTTAAGTTCATCGTTAAGCCTTGCAACGATAGCAGTCTCGCCGGGTCCGTATTCCTTCTTGCCGATAAATGCACTTATATCGTGCTCCTCAAGTCCCCTTACCTTGTATCCGCCGTCGGTCTTTCCGACGACCTGTCCGGCCAGAAATTCATAATCGTGATTCTTAATGGCCTTTGACGTCGCGAAAACGTTATACACAGCATATATAGGGAATATGATGCATAACAATCCGAATGCGCTGATAACAAACATTTTGAGGAAATATATGAGCAGGAACGCGATAGTGAGCACCACTACGCTTACGATTATAGATGCCGGGATAAGCTTCCATGATGCCGATCTGGACTTCTTGAGGAACTGTTGCTCGAGTTCCTCGCTTACAGTAACCGGAGTGAGGTACTGTTTACCGACGGCGTCTTTTACCGAGAATTTTACATCTGCAGCCATTTCATCCTCCCATTTCCATAATTAAATAATCCGATGTGATTAAACCTCAGAAAACAGGTTGTGTCAACAAGAAACGGAGGTCCTCATATGATATTATTCAAAGAGGCAGACGATGCCGGAGGTAATGTGCAGAGTATGGGGAAAGTAAAGCGTATCGCTTTGTTTATGACATATGTTATCGAATTTACAGTCTGTGCTTTCATCGGCTGGCTTTACGAGGAAGGTCTTGAACTGGTCGTTAACCAGTCTTTTGCTGACCGCGGGATACTTCATCTTCCTATTCTTCCGATATACGGATTTGGCGGTCTGCTGCTGATATTTATCCTGCGCGGCAGGGAACAAAACCCTGTAACAGTTTTCCTTGTAAGTGCGGCAGTGACAACGGTGCTTGAACTACTGGCATCGTATCCTCTTGACATGATACTTGGATACATCCCGTGGAGCTATAACGGGTGGTTTTGTAACTATCAGGGACGGATATCGCTTATAAGCTCCGTTATTTTCGGTTTGCTCGGAGTGCTTCTGGTGAAGGCTGTCCACCCTCTGTGCCGCAAACTGGAGAAATCAAATGATATTCCGATTATAGTCGTTGGATGTATCCTAACAGGAATTGTTGTAACCGATTCTATATTGGTGATAGTTAGGTAAAACGAATAACCGTTTGTGTTATAATATCCTATAACAAAATACAAGTAACAAAATACAAGGTGTTTAACTGAATGCTATTTAATTCGCTTGCATATTTGGTATTTCTTCCTGTTGTTTTTTCATTGTACTGGTTGGTCAGTAAGGAATATAGATGGCTAGTTGTTCTTGTGGCGAGTTATTGTTTTTATATGTTCAGTGTTCCTGCCTATGGACTGATCATTCTAGGAATAACAATTGTATCGTATGTTTCAGCAATGATGATCGACAAGACACCCGACAAAAGGAAACGCAAATCTATACTTATTGCGTCAATTGTTGTCTGTATCGGCACACTTATATTTTTCAAATATATGGGCTTTGTTGGTAATACAGTTAATTCATTTGCCTCCGTTTTGGGAATGGAAACAGACCTGTTAAGCATTAAGATCATTCTTCCTGTCGGTATATCTTTCTACACTTTTCAAACTATGAGTTACGTAATAGATGTATACAGGGGCTTAGTTGCGTCAGAGAAACATTTTGGAAAGTTTGCTGCATTCATTGCCTTTTTCCCGCAGCTTGTTGCTGGACCAATAGAGAGAACATCTAATCTGCTCCCTCAGATCAAGTATCCTCCGGAGTTCTCATATGATAAAGCCATTAGCGGAGTTAAGCTAATGATATGGGGATACTACAAAAAATTGATGATTGCAGATTTTCTGTCTCCATATGTCCAGAAAGTCTATGGAGGCCCGTATACTTATGATGGGTTTGCACTGGTAGTAGCGACTATATTCTTTGCAATTCAGATATATTGTGATTTTTCAGGATACTCAGATATTGCAATTGGTACTGCAAAACTCTTCGGTATTGATCTTATGACAAACTTTAGAAGCCCGTATTTCTCAAAAAGCGTAAGAGAGTTCTGGAGCAGGTGGCATATTTCACTGTCAACATGGTTCAGAGACTATGTTTATATTCCATTAGGCGGGAACAGGGTTTCCAGAACCCGTCATTGTATCAATTTGATGGTCACATTCCTTGTAAGCGGACTGTGGCATGGTGCCGACTGGTCTTTTGTGTTGTGGGGCGCAATACATGGGGCAGCACAGGTCATAGAGACTGGATTCCATAACAGAAAAGAAAAGCCGACTGGTAAGATCGTTACGGTGATAAAGGTTTTGTTAGTGTTTATATTTACAACATTTGCGTGGATCTTTTTTGTTGCGAATTCAATTGAAGATGCTATATATGTGATAACACACCAGTTTAACGGCATATCATTGCCAGTCTCTTACTTGACGAACGGATTTACAACCCTTGGTCTTGTATCAGTTTATGACATTGTGATCATAGGTATTGGATTAACGATCCTTTTTATTTACGATCGTCTGTCAGTCAGAGAGGATCTTATTAAGAGGATTGGACATAGATTTCCGGTTTCCCAGTGGTTATTCTATCTAATCCTCGGAATGATCATCGTTTTATTCTCTCAGAAAGGAGTACCAGCTGAATTCATCTATTTCCAGTTCTAGTCGATATGAAAAAGTTTTTGATTAAGGTTTTTGTTTTTGTTCTCATTATTGCGGTGCTAACTGTTGCGCTGAACTATGTGTACATGAAGCGGGACAAGTCGGATCTTGATTATACAAGAAAGTACGACAGTATGCCTGAGAAGATAGTATTATGTAACTTTGGTTCGAGTCACGGACAATATGACTTTAACTACGAAGGCATGGAAGACAGATGTTTTAATTTTGCTCTCCCTTCACAGATGCCCTCATATGATCTTAGACTGTTTGAGTATTACAAGGATCGGTTTTCTAATGGTGCTGTGGCATTTATTCCGGTTTCTTATTTCTCAATATTTGGCACTACGGAATCTGAGGATGACGGATTTCTTAAGAAAAACAAGCGGTATTACAGGATCCTTCCTGCATCAGCCATCAAGGAATATGACATAAAAACAGATCTTTACGTAAGATATTTACCATCTATTACCGCTGGAGAGGATTTCTTTATTACAGTATTTACCGATACAAGTACGCCTGTCGATTCAAGATGGTACACGAAAGCAAGTGATAAAGATATTACAGACGACACGTATACAATGTTTAGCAGGCAGATAGTTAATTACG
This sequence comes from Ruminococcaceae bacterium YRB3002, assembly GCA_900099715.1. GTDB lineage: Bacteria > Bacillota > Clostridia > Saccharofermentanales > Saccharofermentanaceae > Saccharofermentans. Next base: position 24,567 of record FMTG01000027.1, read on the forward strand.
TCTATGACAAGAATGGTGAGATAATAGTCAATGATGAGGAGATAGGTGCTATAAAAGAATTGATCTCGCTCTGCCGTGAGAACAATGTAAGACCAATATTGGTTACTACTCCTTATCTTCATGATTACACCGATATTATACGTGAGAACTATCCGGATTTCTTCGAACGGTTTGATGCGAAAGTCAATGAGATAGTTCAGGAAACCGGAGTTGAATACTATAATTATGCGTTCGATGATAGATTCATCAATTCCCGCGATTGGTTCTTCAATTGTGATCATCTTAACAATACCGGCGCAAAAGTATTTGTTGCAACCCTGTTGAGCGATACAGGTATCTCAGTATCGTAGCCATGTGTTGCCTTCGATTGGTCAGGCAGATATAATTACACCATATGTATTTTCGCGGATAGGAGTGTGTAGAACATGAGACTCTTAATCAATATCCTGTGGTTTATTTGCGGTGGATTCATAGCATGGTTTGAGCTGGTGTGTGCCGGACTTCTGTGCTTCATTACTATTATCGGAATTCCTTTCGGCGTGCAGTGCTTTAAGCTGGCGGGACTGGTGGCGGCGCCTTTCGGAAAGGAAGTGAGCTACGAAGGCGGATTCACAGCTACTCTTGCCAATATCCTGTGGATAGTGTTCGTTGGGTGGGAGACAGCTCTGACCGATCTTGTTATCGGCCTGGTTCTTTGCATTACTATCATCGGGATCCCTTTTGGAAAGCAGTTCTTCAAGCTGGCTGCAGTATCTTTTATGCCCTTCGGCTCTGAAGTCACAGTTGAACACATTCTGTGAGTGTGTGCATATAGGGGGTTTATATGGATTTCAATGATGTTGAACAGCTGGTAAAGAGTAAGGATGAATACCTTAAGACTCATGATCTGAAAGACTGTGATCTGTTCAGGTACGATGAGATAAAGCTTACCCGTAATCCGGAACCGCGCATTTCATCACTGACAGACAGAGATAGGTATGGCGAATACCTCGGGTGTTTCTGGCATTCCGTGAGCAGTTCACCTGATTTCATGAGGGACAATTCCATTACGTTCTATCTTCGTAAGGATGACAGACCGGCAGGCGTGTGGAGCCGCTTGTGCGGAATGATCGATAACTATGAGATCTTCGAATACTATGACGGTTACTTTACCGGAGCCAGATATATGGTGATGGGCAATAACATTACCTGTATGTCTTTTGCTTACTACGTTCTGGATGGCGACAGAGTTACAGAGATCATAGAACTGTTCGAATCGCAGATTCGTCCGAGTGTTAGTATCAAGAGAATGAAGCTTGATTATCAGGAAGGGGAGACAGTGCTGAAGGAAGCGTCTCTTACCGTCTATAACTGTTCTTCAGGCGGGTATGAAAAAGTGCTTGAACAAGATCTTACTGAAGCTGCTGAAGAGCGCTGTGATGACGCGGAGAGGGTTATAGATGACCAGCAGGATCTTTGTGACAGACTCACACGGGAAGTTGACGAGTCTATGGATCTTGAGGAGATAGTGGAGAAGTTTTTCGATGTGGTGAGAGGGGCTGTGGAGAATCCTGAGGAAGAACTGACTTATACGGCAGGGACGAATCCGTTTACGATTCCGGGGTGTAAGCCGGAGTGTCTGTTCTGCCTTATGAGGTGGACGCCCGCGGAGGATGATGAGTATTATCAGCTGCAGCTCAATGTTGAGTTTGATGCGGGGGATGAGAAGATACCCTTTGATAATCTGACATATGATGCAGGTGACGGCGATCTCCGTGATGCAGTGCTCGCATCCGGATCGTTCAAAGCACTTAAGGATAAGAAGATCTTGTCTGTTAACATCGAGGTTGTTGAGACGTAGAGAAAATAAGCATGAATAAAGAGGGGGAGCCTTACGCTCTCCCTCTTTCCGCATTATTGCATAAGCCGCGCGCAGCAGTCTCACCTTATCATGACCTGCACATTCGGAACCTCGCCTATGGCATTATCATCAGCATCCACCGTTACCGTGTAGTGATCCGGTACGAGGGTTATGTCGTATGAGATCATGCGGAGATCACCCTGAGGAACGGGAGCATTGATGATATTGCTGCCCTTATCTCCGTCGATCCTGATCCTGTAATCTCCCTCGCCCTGTGTCATGACGGCAACAACTGTTGCGGACCTCTCCTTGTCAATATCAAAGGTGAGCATGGAGCAGTCCGGTGATTCTTCCGTTACCTCATATCCGATGGTTGACTGAAGGATCGTACTCTTGGCAAAGCCTGCATATGTAAGACCGATGCCTGCTGCCAGGATAACTGCTGACGCGATGCCTGCGTAGAGAAAACGCACTTTGTGGTGTGACTCTTTGTTGAGGAGCATCATTCCCAGCACGATGAACAGAGGCGCTGTGAATGCAAATATCATATACACTCCAAGGTAGGATGAGATATCGGCTGCGCTCTGTGTCTGACCGCCGAGGAGCTTGTTTGAGAAGTACCCTGCTGTTGTTGATATCAGATTGTTGCCAAAGTGCATCATCATGGTGAGCAGTATGTTGTTCTTCTTGACCATCACATAGCTGAATGCCGCACCGAGTAATGCCGTTGTCAGGAATCTCAGAACAGAGCAGTGATTGATCCCGAAGAAGATGCTCATTATGAGCACGATTATCCAGTCATGCTTCAGGCTCCTGAAGTTGCTGAGTATAGCGCCTCTGTGTATCATCTCTTCGCAGATGGCAGGGAGAACGCATATAACCAGCACGCATCCGATATAGCTCATATCTCCGTACAGCGCTTTGTTCAAGTCTGTGACCTCACTTGAGGCCCAGGGAAAGACAGCGGCTGTAAGGGAAGCGCACACTATGCCAAGAGGAAATATCCCCATCATCATGAAGATGCAACCGAATATGTCTCTTGCTGTGACTTTCTTTACCGGGAAGACTTCCCTGATCTTTACCCGCGTCACAAGACAGTAGATCAAGGCGATACCGGCGAAGATCAGTTCTGTCAATACAATACCGCCGGTTCCGAACTTGAGCTGCAATGGAGCGCATATCACAATAAATGCAGCCATGAGTATTCCAAATAAAACAAATCCCATCCAAGGGCGCAGTCTGCCCTGATCACTTATTCTTTCCATAAGTAATTCCTCCTGTTAATTAACTATAAAATGATGTAATCAGATACTATTTACTCGTGTATCTCCCGTTCCTTCCGGAGCTTCCCGATCTTCATGTATATCCTGACCGTTGCGATGACAGATGCAGTGCAAAGTACGGATACGAGGACTGCACATGTGAGGTTGAGCCACCAGACCATATTGGCCGGTGTCAGTGCCGAGAGGATATTGATCACAGCAGCAAAAAGCGTAAATGCACTGACGAATATCATGTATCCTGCCGAGACCTTCAGGCAGTTGATCTTAGAATCGATATCCGAATAGATCTCCAATCCCTCAGGGTGATCTTCAGACAGACCTCTGGTATAGACGCAGCATGTCCCGGGATATTCGATGTGTGACACAACATTGATCCTCATCTCTTCAAGAAACCTGAAATACTTTACATTCTCCTCGCTGTTGTAGGAACCCTTGAGAAAGAGTGTCTTGTACTTATACTTATCCGGTTCAGTCTCATCGAACTCGAAAGAAAATCTTCCCGCATGTTCCAATGAATATCCGTGAGAAGCCATCTCATTGATCCAGGCCTCTTCCTTATCGAGCTGCCAGATCCAGAACAACTTATGAATGACCCTGCGCATATCAATTACCTCCCAACAGCCGCCTGCCGTTATCTACCAGTTCCGTGAGCCTGTTGAGTTCATCTTCCAGAACCATACGACCACTGTTGGTGATCACATATTCTTTCTTGCGGCTCTCGGGGTTCTCCGGCAGGGCATCGATCCATCCCTTGTCCACGAGCGAGTTAAGGGCTCCGTAGAGCGTTCCCGGGGCCAGCTTAACCCTCCCGTTAGACAGTTCACCCACAATCTGTATTATTCCGTATCCGTGAAGCGGTTTCTGCAATGACAGCAATATGTAGAAGACTGCTTCCGTTAATGCTTGCTGCGGCATTCTTTTTTCCTCCTGATCCTTTATTCCTTCTAAAAACTTCTGTCTGCCGATTATATATCGGCGTCCGATATATCGTAACCCGAGTATATCGTCTTCCGATATAGTTGTCAATACTTTTTTGCCGATGCGAAAATCAGGTGCTACACTGCTATTGTAAAACGATACGGAAAGGGAGTGATATGTATGAGAATCGTAATTGCAACGAGGTTCAAGCCGGAGGATGAGTGGGAGAACTCTCCCGCAGTAGAGTTTGACGGAACGGTCGAGGAGTACTTTTGGTCACGGACACCTGACTGGGCGCTGAAGGGAAGGACAATCAGGGAGTTCATCCAGTTGTGCATCGACGCCGGTACCCTCAAGATAGTCGAGCCGGAGAACTGGTAGAAGAAGGTAAGCCCCCCTTGTGATAAGGGGGTTTATTTATTAGAATAAACGGGAAAGTCTTCATAATACTGCGGAGGAAAGCCATGGACGAAGGATTTAAGGATCTTGGTTTTGCGAGACTCGATACCGACCGTAAGACGCGCACGGGTTTTGCTGAAGTTGTCTTCTGTCAGGGCAAGGAAGAGGACTTTCTCAAGGAGATATATAAAACGTTATTTGACGAATACGGTGAGGTGTTCGGCACCAGGGCGACTCAGGCACAGTACGAGGCCGTAAAGACCGTTATTCCTGAGATTACATACGATAAGATATCAAGGATACTCATGATCGGCAGACCTGACAAGGTTCCTGTCGGCAATATTGCTGTCTGCACGGGCGGAACATCAGATATTCCCGTGGCGGAGGAAGCTGCCAGGACTTGTGAGTTCTTCGGAAATAAGGTAAACAGATTCTACGATATTGGTATCAGCGGGCTGCACCGTGTCCTTGCTGTAAAGGATCAGATCGCGGAGGCCAATTGTGTGATCGCCGTAGCCGGTATGGAGGGCGCTCTGGCATCAGTGCTTGGAGGTCTTGTTTCCAATCCGGTTATCGGGGTTCCCACATCTGTTGGGTATGGAGTAGGTGCAGGCGGTCACGCAGCGCTTAATGCCATGCTGTCAACCTGTGCCAATGGTGTAGCCACGGTCAATATAGATAACGGATACGGAGCAGGATATATCGCTTCACAGATCAACCGGCTGGCGGTAAATGCCGGATGAATCCCGATCATATGACGGCAGGTATCAGAGACAGATTGTCTGAACTTAAGAACATCATCCGTGATATGGGAACGGTTGCTGTTGCTTTCTCGGGCGGCGTTGATTCGACATTTCTTCTTGCTGTCGCACATGAGGTGCTTGGTGACGGCTGTGTTGCGGTTACTGCCGAATCGCCGGCATTTCCTCAGCATGAATCCGATGCTGCACAGGCCTTCTGCAGCGGCAGGAATATCAGGCTGATCAGGGTTACGGCAGATGTCATGTCAGACCCGTTGTTTGTGAGTAATCCCAAGGACAGATGCTATCATTGCAAGAAGAGGATTTTCGCGATGATGGCAGAGGTGGCCGGGGAGAATGGTGCGGAGCATATTGTCGAGGGAACAAACAAGAGCGATGAGGGTGATTACCGGCCGGGAATGAGGGCTCTTCAGGAGCTTGGTGTAAGAAGCCCGCTGCGGGAGGCCGGATTAACGAAGCAGGATATACGTGAACTGTCACGGGAGATGGGACTTGATACGTGGGATATGTCTTCATTTGCGTGTCTGGCGACGAGGATCCCGTATGGGCAGAGGATCACGGAGGAGTTGTTGAGCAGGATCGGGAATGCCGAGAGTGTCCTTCGGGATATGGGGCTTAGGCAGTACAGAGTCAGAGCCCACGGCGACCTGGCGAGGATAGAAGTGATGGAGGATGACATCCCGTTTGTGATATCGAACAGGGACGTAATATATGAGAGAATAAAGGCCGCAGGATTTGTCTATGTGACTGTGGATCTTGCGGGATACAGAACGGGGAGTATGAACGATGTATTATCTTGAATGTGAATCCGGTATTGCCGGCGATATGATGGTGGCTGCGCTTCTGGATCTGGGCGCTGATGAGAAGAAACTTCTGGATGTGCTGAAGACCCTGCCTCTGGAAGGCTATGAGATAAGGATCTCGCGGGTGAAGAAAGCGGGGATCGATGCCTGTGATTTTGCTGTTGTTCTGGATGATGCTCATCAGAATCATGACCATGATATGGAGTATCTTCACGGGACACATGAGCATCATCACCATGATGAGCATGAGCACCACCATGAACACCATCATCATGAACACAGACATCTGAGCGATGTATATGCGGTTATCGATCAGGCCGATATGAGCAGCAACGCAAGAAGGATCGCCAAAGATATATTCAGGACGGTGGCAGAGGCTGAGGCAAAGGCACACGATACGGATATGGATGAGGTGCATTTTCATGAAGTGGGTGGCGTTGATTCGATCGTTGACATCGTGTCGGCAGCAGTATGTCTCGATGACCTTGGCATAGACAGCATTATTGTACCGTATCTGGCTGAGGGCCACGGCACGGTGCGCTGCGCCCACGGCATATTGCCGATTCCTGTCCCGGCGGTGCAGAATATCGTAGCAGCGCATGGAATACCGCTTAAGAAGATAGATTGCCATGGCGAGTTCGTTACACCGACAGGTGCTGCGATCGCGGCAACGATGCGTTCTGATTCAAAACTCCCCGGCACATACCGCATATTGCGGTCGGGTTACGGTGCCGGCAAACGGGAATATGAGAGAGCGAGCATCCTGCGTATATATGAAATCGAGGCCGTTTCTGAAAGTGCGTCTTCTGATACCATCTGGAAGCTCGAAAGCGACATCGATGACTGCACAGGTGAACGCCTCGGATATCTGATGGACAGGCTGTATGAGGCAGGCGCCAGGGAAGTGCACTACGCATCTATACAGATGAAGAAGAACAGACCTGGCATCGAGCTTACGGTCATCTGCAAGGACGCGGAGCGCGTGACGCTCGAGAACATCATATTTACTGAGACTACAACTATCGGTATCAGACGTGCCGGGATGGAGCGTACGATACTTCCCAGAAGTGAGGGCACTGTTGAGACATGCTATGGAAGTATAGAAGTGAAGTGTGTCACTATGCCTGACGGCAGAACCCGTTGCTACCCCGAGCATGATTCTGTCGTTAAGGCAGCTGCCCGTGCTCAGGTTCCGGTTTCTGATGTCTGGGACGAGGTTCTGTCCAGGATCAGTCAAAAATAACCAAGAGTAACCAAAAGTAACAACATACATTAAAATGGTGTAAAATATACCCACGATATCATTATTTGAGGAGGATCGTTTATGGCTTGTTTTCTGGTACCTACTGCTGAAGCTATCGTTGTGTCAATGATCACAAAGATCAGCGAGCACAAAGACACATCAAATAAGGTTGAGGTTTCATCTGATAAGATCCCGTTCACACGTAAGCTCAAGTGGCTTTCGGGTATGTTATGGGGCGGCTCCGCGCTGCTGGCATTTGAGCACGTATGGCATGGTGAGGTTACACCCTGGTTCCCGTTCCTGACAGCTATGGGCAATGAGGCAGATGCTGCGGAGATGTTCCATGAGATGGCAACCGCGGGCGTCCTGATGGCAGTATTGGTTACGGTTGTGTGGGGCGGCATGTGCATAGCAGCTGACCTTATTACCAAAAGGGCTGCGAAGAAAGCTGTTTCCGGAGGTGACAACGCATGACACTTCTTATTACTGTTTTCGCGGCGGTCGCATCGACTGTTGTCTGGTATTTCAAGAATAACGGCAAGTACAGCCTCGGATCACTGTGTCTGATGTACTGGGGTGCCTCGATAATGTGGTTTGTTGATGCGATCTTCGAGTATGCTGAGCTCGGTGCGGAGTTTTTTACGCCTGCATCTTCCGACATGCTCAACGATGCTTTCCTCGGCGTTTCTGTCGTAGCTCTTGGACTTGTTATCTGGCTTGTAATGCTGATCGTAAAGGATCCTGACGGAAGGCTTGTAAGTCTTCTGAAGAAGCAGAAGGCAGTCGGCTGATAGTTATTTACTTAGTCTGTAATAATGGAGTTGTCTTCCGGTGACTGGTGCCACATGAAGGCAACTCCTATTATTTGGGGAGTACGGAATGGATTACGGCAAGTCTCTCAGGTTGGTTTTGAAGAAGGCGCAGGAGATCAGAAATGACCATCCAGGTGCATATCAGTCCGTATGTGATTCTTTGAAGAAATATAGTAAAAATCGATAATATCCTGGCTGGTGAGGATACTGTGTCTGATGGCGATGAACTGCCCATGAGCCTGCACTATATTGATGACAGGGATGAGTACGATAGAGTTATAAGTGAGCTCGGTCTCAAGTGAGGGTATTTTCCGGATTTGGTGAAATTGGGACGGTTCTTTTTCACCAAAATCTGATTACATGGAGGCGATCAAACCAAATGCTGCAAATTGCTCGAAAAGGTTTGACGGATGTGCTTTGTATATTCTATTAACTCAAACCAAATCCACTTTATATGGTGATATGGTATGAATCAATAGCTGTTATCGCTGGTTTGTGACCTGAATCCCCGTTGTTTACGAGCTCCCTGAGGAAGATTTATCAAACCATATTGGACTTGAAGCTTTGTTTGGTATGAATACTGATCCGGATCAGCAGGGTTCCGTCATACCAAATGGCATCAAATCATCACATTGGTATGAACAGCACCCGGGAAACGTCAGAACCGGCAAGGTTCATCAGGAGATCAAGTGAAAAATCCCGACTGAAATCCCGACTATAGGTCGGGTACTCAGTCGGGATTTCGGTCAATATCTTACTAAGGTAACCAACAACGCAAAAATGTGAAATGGGGACGGTTCTCAAGTGTCACATATTTTGAGGATTGTTCACGCTGGTCACTTGCCACTTGGTGAGTAACGGCGGCTCAGATTCCACTTTTTTGATTTGAAACGCCATTAAAGTGGCACGGATAGTGGAATTCTGTTAATAATTCCACTATTTTGGTTTGAAAGCGTCATTTAATGGAACGGATGGTGGAATTTTAATTACAGGACCTGTCCCCCTGTCACATGTAAAACATGGTAAACAGCAGTTCAGTTGTCAAATTTTCCCAGAAAATGTGACAACTGAGAACCGTCCCCATTTCACCTTTTTGCAAAATGTAATATAAAATGACCACAATATATTGTGGTTGGTATTGACTTGACCACAATATATAGTTACAATGATGGGGCAGCGTAAGGAGGAAAGGTGGGACACTATGAGGATCGGAGGCTTACAGAAACTGACTCTTCTGGACTTTCCCGAGCACGTGGCCTGTACCGTTTTTACCTGGGGCTGCAACCTGAGATGTCCATATTGTCATAACTCTTCTCTGGTCCTGTCAGACAGGATCCATGAAGAGGGACTGATGGGGGAGGATGAGTTCTTCGGTTTCCTGCGGAAGAGACAGGGTCTCCTGGACGGTGTGGCCATCACCGGAGGCGAACCGCTCATACAGCCGGATATCATGGAATTTATCAGGAAGATCCGTGATCTTGGATATCTGGTGAAGCTGGATACCAACGGTTCTTTTCCGGAGAAGCTCCGCGGGATCCTTGACGAACATCTGGTTGATTACGTCGCCATGGATATCAAGAGTGATCTCGATGGTTATGCCGAAGCCACGGGTGTGAAGGACCCGCCTGTCGATAAGATAAGGGAGAGCATCGATCTCCTGAAGAACTCGGGGATACCGTTCGAATTCAGGACCACCGTGATCGATGAACTTCATAACACTGAAGTCATGGCGGCGATCGCTGACCTTATCGAAGGTGCCGACAGGTACTTTCTCCAGAGGTTCGAAGACTCGGGAGAGCTGATAGAGGAGGGGAGGTTCCACGCTCCGTCCGAGGAGAAACTGATGGAACTTCTCAAAGTCGTCAGGACGAAGGTGCCGAATGCTTCCATCAGAGGCGGCGAGATAATAAAAGAGTAATTATAAAAACAAAAACAACACATATAACAGGAGGGTATTATGTATCAGGTAGTCAAGAGAGATGAGAAAGTTGTAGATTTTAACATCACAAAGATCTCAGATGCGATCAAGAAGGCTTTCGACGCCACAAAGGTGGAGTATAACGATGATGTTATCGATCTGCTCGCCCTGAAGGTTACGGCAGATTATGCACCGAAGATCAAGGACGGCAAGATCACCGTAGAGGAAATCCAGGACAGTGTTGAGTCCGTGCTCCAGAGAACAGGTTATGAGGACGTTGCCAAGGCATATATCCTCTATCGTAAGAACCGTGAGAAGATCCGTGCCATGAAGAGCGCAGCTCTGAACTACAAGGATCTTGTCAACAGCTACGTAAGGATCGATGACTGGCGTGTTAAGGAGAACTCCACGGTTACATATTCCGTCGGCGGTCTCATCCTCAGCAACTCCGGTGCCATCACGGCTAACTACTGGCTCTCCGAGATCTATGATCAGGAGATCGCTGACGCACACCGTCATGCAGACCTCCATATACATGACCTGTCCATGCTTACAGGTTACTGTGCCGGATGGTCACTGAAGCAGCTCATCCAGCAGGGGCTCGGCGGCATTACAGGCAAGATCACATCTGCACCTCCGAAGCATCTTGCCACACTCTGCAACCAGATGGTCAACTTCCTCGGTATCATGCAGAACGAGTGGGCCGGCGCGCAGGCATTCTCTTCTTTCGATACATATCTTGCTGCATTTGTTAAGGCTGATAATCTCGATTACGATACAGTAAAGAAGTGCATCGAGTCATTCATCTACGGCGTTAATACTCCTTCAAGATGGGGTACTCAGGCTCCTTTCTCCAACATCACTCTTGACTGGACAGTTCCTAACGACCTTGCAGAGCTGAACTGCATCGTCGGCGGCAAGGAGATGGACTTCAAGTACAAGGACTGCCAGAAGGAGATGGATATGGTCAACAAGGCCTTCATCGAGATTATGATCGAGGGCGATGCGAACGGCAGAGGATTCCAGTATCCTATTCCTACATACTCCATCACCAGGGATTTCGACTGGTCTGAGACGGAGAACAACAAGCTTCTGTTCGAGATGACATCCAAGTACGGAACACCTTATTTCTCCAACTATATCAATTCCGACATGGAGCCTTCAGACGTAAGATCAATGTGCTGCCGTCTGAGACTTGACCTGAGAGAGCTCAGAAAGAAGTCCGGCGGATTCTTCGGATCAGGTGAGTCAACAGGTTCTATCGGCGTTGTTACGATCAACCTTCCCAGGATTGCTTATCTTGCAAAGGATGAGGAGGATTTCTTCAAGAGACTGAACAAGATGATGGATATCGCCGCACGTTCCCTGAAGGTCAAGAGAGAGACTATCACGAAGCTTCTCGAAGTAGGTCTCTATCCTTACACAAAGCACTATCTCGGAACATTCAATAATCATTTCTCCACAATCGGTCTTGTTGGTATGAATGAGGTTGGTCTCAATGCAAACTGGCTGAAGAAGGATCTCACACATGCCGAGACGCAGGAATTCGCCAAGAAGGTCCTGAATCACATGAGAGAGCGTCTTTCCGACTATCAGGAGCAGTACGGCGACCTCTATAACCTCGAGGCTACACCTGCCGAGTCAACATCATACAGACTTGCCAAGCATGATAAGAAGCACTATCCCGATATCATTACGGCTAATGATGCAAGCGGTGTTTACTACTACACAAACAGCTCACATCTTCCTGTAGGATTCTCTTCTGATATCTACGATGCTCTTGATATCCAGGATCAGCTTCAGACTCTCTACACATCAGGTACAGTATTCCACGCATTCCTTGGCGAGAAGCTCCCTGACTGGAAGAGTGCGGCAACACTTGTCCGTAAGATAGCAGAGAACTACTCACTGCCTTACTACACACTGTCTCCCACGTATTCCATCTGTCAGGCTCACGGCTATCTGACAGGTCAGGTAGAGGAGTGCCCCATCTGCGGCAAGAAGACTGAGACATACAGCCGTATCACAGGTTACTACCGTCCTGTCCAGAACTGGAATGACGGCAAGACTCAGGAGTTCAAGGACCGCAAGCTCTACAAGATCGAGACTTCAGTCCTGAAGCACGCAGGTCCCGTCGCGCATAAGGAGACAACATATTCAGAGGCAGAGGAAGAGACGATCGGCAACAAGATAATGCTCTTCACGACAAAGACATGTCCCAACTGCAAGATGGCTAAGCAGTTCCTTTCTGATGCCGGCATCGAGTATGAGGTAATCGACGCTGAAGAGATGGTAGATATGAGCAACAAGTACAACATCATGCAGGCGCCCACTCTTGTAGTTGTTCAGGACGGTGAGTGCCAGACCATTCCTAACCTCAGCAATATCAGAAGATATATCATGGATGTGACTGCAGCTTCCAAGCAGTGATGGATGACCATCGTCAATAACACCCAAGGCATAAGCGACAACCCCAAGATATCTGAACCTTGGGGTTGTCTTAGCCCTTATGATCAGATATACAAAGGAGCCTTCGACAGATGAATAAGTGGACCTGTTCAGCAATACCGGCACTTCTGATACACTGTTCCATCGGTACGGTGTACTGCTGGAGTACTTTCAAGGAATCTATTGCCAATACTATCGGGATGAGTACTTTCGCGGTGGGATGGGCATTCAGCTTTGCGATATTCTTTCTTGGAATGTCTGCGGCATTTGCGGGCAAGCTGGTAGAGCTTAATATCCACAAGTCATCGCTTGTGTCAGCCATCTGCTTCACGGTTGGAATGCTCGGTACGGGACTTACTATCAAGTTCTTTACGGGACCTCTGGCGCTGATACTCATATATCTGTTCTACGGCTGCATCATGGGCATCGGTCTTGGCGTCGGATACCTCACTCCCGTCAAGACGCTTATGCTGTGGTTTAAGGACAACAAAGGTCTGGCGACCGGCATATCCATCATGGGATTCGGCCTCGCGAAAGCAATAGCCACGCCTGTCATGGAGTTCCTCCAGAATAAGTTCGGCATCTCCGCCATGTTCCTTATCCTGGGCGGCATCTACTTTGTCATGATGTTTTTGGGTCACATTCTCCTGAATAAGCCGGCCGGCTGGGTCGAGGACAAGTCAGTCAACGACAGCTTCAAGGTCTCTTCAATGTTTAAGAACAAGACTTTTATCGGAATATGGCTGATCTTCTACATAAATATCCACTGCGGACTTATGCTCATCACATATGAGAAGCAGCTGCTGAACGAGAAGTTTGCAGGGCTTGCGGTCCTTGCTACGATAGTAAGCGTCGTGCCTTCCGTTACCGCCGTGTGCAATGCGCTCGGACGTATCGGTTATTCAACGGTCTCCGATAAGATGAAGGACAGAGCAACCGTTTACGGGATCATCTTTCTGTCGTGCATTCTCGTCTGCGGTGTAAGTGCTTTCGTGAGCAGCGGTTATGTGATAATCGTTCTCCTGATGGTGATCAACCTCGGTTACGGCGGCGGTTTCTCAACACTGCCGGCACTTCTCGAATCGCGTTTCGGAATGAAGAACATATCCAAGATCCACGGCCTGGCGCTGTCAGCATGGGCCGTCGCAGGACTGTCAGGCAATAATACATCCGAGCTGATCCTGAAGAACTCGGATAACAATTACGGATATATTATCATTACCGCGATGGTGCTTTACGGTATCGCGTGGCTGATCTACTTCCTCATGGTAAAGGATAAGGCACAGAAGAAGTAGATGAAATGGGGACGGTTCCCAATGTCATTAAGTTAAGAAAATTTTTGTGGTATTTGCAAGTTCTTTCTTGAGCAATAACGCATTAGAGGCTGATAACAAATCGTTTTCGGCCTCTATTTTGTTGAAATAGTCGTTTTAAAGGCAGGTCAAATAAGACCAGAGAATCTCAGGCCTCAAGGTGTTATTGGGTTGTATTTTGTGCTATGCTACTCTGTAGTAGAACGTTTGCATTGAAGATCCGACTACAGATCTTTTTCTTTTGCGGCCCGGTCTTATGGGGATAAGCTCTTGGCCTATTGTAAACTCTACGACAGACGGTGGTGCCATTCCGCGCAAGAATAACCTGCACATATGTGCAGCGACAGAAAAGTTGCATTTGTACATGTGTTTTCTTTCTTTGGTTGAGATGGATACGTGCGAGGTAATCACTTCAGCGAAGTTATAGAATGCAAGTCGTGCAAAGATTTCTTGCCGGATGCACATCGTCTTTTTTGAGTGATATTTCAAAAGTCCAATGGTGTATTTCAA
>FMTG01000022.1 GCA_900099715.1 Ruminococcaceae bacterium YRB3002
ACATTTAGGCGGGCTTTATCGAGATGTTTTGTGGACCCAAATTATAATTATTGCAAAATGAGTCGAACTTAATGGACCTATTCTGCATTTATTTGGATTTGGGTCCATGCTGATCGACCAGAATTGTCCTTCCTCGCTTCGCATTTCCCTGCCGAATCTGCTGTTGTATGTCAAAGTTCTAAAAAACGATATTTGACATACAAAAATGAAATACTTTGTATGTCAAAACCTTAAAAAATGAAATTTGACATACAGATATTGAGATTTTGTATGTCAAACTCTCGAAAATGCAACTTTGACATACATTTTCATGTGATTTTGTATGTCAAATCTTTAAAAATCAACTTTTGACATACAAACCGGTATAAATAAACGCGAAGGGCGAGCGCTGCCCTTGCGAACGGACTTACCGCAGGAGCGCAGCGACGAGGACTGAAGTGAGCAAGCGGTCGCGAGCCCCCGAGGACCTGTCCGAAGCATCACATTCCCGAAGCGAGAACGCGTGTTTTGCGCCACAAGTTCCGCAACCGCCCGAAGCGGTCACCCCCGAAGCGAGAACGCGTGTTTTGCGCCACAGTTATCCCCGAAGGGTGAGCGTTGCCCTTGCGAGCGGACTTACCGCAGGAGCGAAGCGACGAGGACTGAAGCGAGCAAGCGGTCGCGAGCCCCCGAGGACCTGTCCGAAGCATCACATTCCCGAAGCGGGAACGCGTGTTTTGCGCCACAGTTATCCCCGAAGGGTGAGCGTTGCCCTTGCGAGCGGACTTACCGCAGGAGCGAAGCGACGAGGACTGAAGCGAGCAAGCGGTCGCGAGCCCCCGAGGACCTGTCCGAAGCATCACATTCCCGAAGCGAGAACGCGTGTTTTGCGCCACAAGTTCCGCAACCGCCCGAAGCGAGGAAGAACAATTTGTGATGCTAGTTCCGCAGGTGCTGCAAGCACCGAGGACCTGTCCGAAGCATCACAAATTCGTTCTTCCGAGCCCTCAGGGTTCGGACTTTTTCTTCTCCTTCAGCTCCTGTGCCTTGCGGGCCTCGGCGGTGTTGGAATAAACCGGCCTGGGAGTATATGTATTGGACTTCTGCAGATATCCGTTAACCACTACGGGAGCATCGGGATCGGGTTCTTTGGAACCGCCACCCGAGCCATTCTCCGGCAGTCCCTTGATCTTTATCAGCATAAAAACGATAACTCCGGCGGCCGCCACTCCGATAACCACCAGAACTACCTTGAGCCAGGCACCGGAACCTGAGGAACCGGAACCCGAGCCATCCGAGTCACCTCCGGCAACAGGCACTCCGGTCACTTCAGCCGCCTCAGAAGCCGCAGCTTCAGTCACCGCATCCTCACTCTCCGAACCCGCAGCCGGCACGGGGTTAACTATCTCCCCTGACCAGTCCGACAGGGCGATGCCGTTGGAACCCAGCGGGACGGCGTGGTCGAGGCCGATGAAGCGGCCCTGGTCGTCCATCCAGAGGACTTCCTTAACAAAGGCGTATTTCGCCTCGTCCCATGTCTTGAAATCGTCCTGGACAAGTCCGCCGGTGTCGCCGGAGTTGGCGTTGTAGCACCAGAATGTGAAGTTCAGGTGCTGCTCAGCGATCAGCTGCCTGAAATACTCCATCCACTTAAGGTTGTCGCCCTGCATGAAGCCGCCCCACTCGCCGATAAAGACGGGAGCGATGTTCTCCTCAACGATGTACAGCCAGTAGTCGTGCCATGCGTCTTTATACAGCGAATCGTAGGTGAAGCCGCCGTCAAACCAGGGCTGCTGGTACACCAGCGGACCGTAGTCGTGGACGGAGTAAACGAGCTGTTTGTTGCGCGTTTCGGAGCCAAGGTCGATGGGGTAGTCACGGACGCCCATGAGGTTGGCGCCCCACCAGGTGGTCTTGTAGTCTTTATCGTCTTGTGACGTGAAATTGTTGGAAGAGATGTCTGAAGGGTAGATCTCGATGCCCTCCACCACGATGAGTGCGTGGGGGTTCACGTCAAGGATGGCGCCCGCCACTTTGGTCGCCTCCGCTTTCCAGTTGGCCGCGTCGGACGAGTCGTTCCAGATGGCATGAGTCGTCTCGGAAGCTTTGCCGTGAGGCTCGTTCTTCAGGTCGTATGCGACGATGGTGTCGTCATTCTTATAGCGGTCGGCCAGCCATACGAGCGCCTCCTCGAACTGGGCGGCGCTGATGCGGTCCGTGTACCAGACGGGGTAGTTGTGGCCGGCTGCGTCCGTGTTAGCGGAGTGGATGTCGATCATTACTTTCATGCCGTACTCCTCGCAGAGGTCCAGCACGTAATCGAAGATCTGCAGGCTGTTCATGGAATTCAGCTCGGAATTGTAGGCCTGGTTGTAGTTGGCCGCCGGGTAATTGCCGCTCTTCCACTGCAGCAGCAGCTCCGCCGACATGGGCACGCGCAGGATATTAAATCCTCTGTTGGCGATGCCTTCCAGACTCTCCTTGAGATTGCAGTTCCACACCCCGTCGAAAAGGTTGGTCCCCGTGTTATACCCGAACCAGTTGCACCCGGTCATCCAGACCTGCGTGCCGTTCATATCAACGATCTTATTGCCGTCGGTGGTAAGCCAGTCGTCACCCTCAACGGAGTCCACATGCGCCCTGGACGGACCATCCGGCGGTGCCGCGTTTGTGTAGTCCGCCGCTCCGCCACCGGACCCCGAAGAGCCGTCACCAACGATCGATATCAGCCTGGCGCCGCTGATGTTGGAGCCCTCCACCTGTATGCCCACGTTGCCGTCGAAGCCCCAGCTGTTGGGGCCGGAGTATGAGCAGGTGGCGATGACTCTGTTGCCTTCCACTTTGTAGGAGTCGAATCCCCAGCCGGAGGCGGACTTCACGGTGCCGTCGAACTCGACGGTGACGGTGATGCTGCCGTAGCCGGAACAGCCCGATAACTGAAGGGTTATCTGGCCGCCGTTGCCCCAGGGATTTACGTTATCTACTTTCGCTGCGGGGGCTGCCAGTACGGTGACTGACAGCATGCAAAAAAGGATGGCCGCCGTGATGAGGGCGGCGGAGGTTTTCGAGATGATATTGCGCATGATCACACCTTCAGTTCAATGTCTTTGTTGCCGGGAGTGTAGCGTGTGTATTTGACGCCGGCTGCGTCCAGCATGCGGCGGGCGGCCGCTGCGGTCTCGGTGTCGTGGTACTTGTCGTCGAGATAGATGATCTCGCGCACGCCCTTCTGTATTATGGCCTTGGTGCACTCATTGCACGGAAAGAGGGTCACGTACACGGTGGTCCCTCGGAGGTCTGCGGCCTTGCAGTTGAGGATCGCATTCAGCTCCGCATGGCACACGAAAGCGTATTTGGTATCCAGCACGCCGCCGTCCCTGTCCCAGGGAAACTCGTCGTCTGAACAGCCCATGGGCATGCCGTTGTAGCCCACTGACAGGATGTGCTTATTGTCGTCGATGATGCATGCGCCGACCTGGGTGCTGGGGTCCTTGCTGCGCCTGGCGGCCAGCTGGGCCACGCCCATAAAATACTCGTCCCACGTGATGTAACCGTCTCTCTTCATTGCCTTACCTCCTGTATATATCACCCCACACCGGAGCCGATGTTGTAGATCACGTCGGTTATGGTGAGGATGCCTGCCGATCTGTCGAAAGTAACTTTCCTCTCGCCGTAGTCGTCCCTCTCGCTCGCATATGTGATGATGTCGCCGTCCGTAGCGACCCTGTTGTAGCCCAGGTATTTCTCGCACAGCTCCTCGCTGGCCGCGAACATGTACCTGTTTATCTGATCCTTGCCCTCGATCTTACAGACCAGAAATCCGTTGATCAGGAACGCCAGCCTGTTATTGACCTTGAAGCCGTATCCCGCGCCGTTGAACCACAGAGATTCCGCCGTGCACACAAACTCATAGCCGTCATCGACCAGTGCCTGCGCCTGCGCCCTCAGCTGCTCGTCCTCCACCTCTTCGATGGTGTTGCCGAATTCCGGCTCTTCCGGGCTGGGATTGTCCTGAAATCTCAGATACGCCTCGAAAACCTCGTCCATCGTAGGCTCAGTGCTCGTCTCTGTCGTTGTCGTCGTTGCCTCTGTCTCTTCAGTCTCCTCGACCTCAGTCTCTTTGTCTTTCTTGCCTGAGTCTCCCTTGCTTCCCGTGGTGCATCCCGTAAATGCCATTGCGGCCACCAGTATCAGCGCCACCGTAACGATCCTTACTCTCTTTGACATGGTCTTCCTCTTCTCTTCCAAACACTCTTTATATTTTAAGATAGAATATCCTTCACGGCAAGAAACGCGGATGACGCCGCAAAGGCCAGGTTGAACCCGCCGCTGATGCCGTCAACATCTGTATTCTCGCCGATAATGTGCAGCCCCTTCACGAGCTTCGACTCATAGGAACTGCGGTTCAATTCCTTCAAAATTACCCCACCTCTGGTGACGTATGCCGTGGCGGTCGAAGGTGCTTCAGTCACGTCAAATCTGAACATCTTTATCTTCTTAACTACGGCTTTGCGCATCTCGCTCCTCACGTCCCTGCAGTAGAGTTCATCGTCGCAGACAATGGCGGCTGCGAGGCTTCTGGGCATCCGTTCAGCTAGCAGGTTCACGAACTTGTGTGAATTCTTCCCGCTTATCTCATCAGCCAGTATCTTATCAGTGAGTGAAGGCACAAAGTCAGCCTCGATATACGTGTCTGAACCGGGGTCTGACGGTATCTCCCGGGACAGTTCCATGGCCGCGGGACCTGATATTCCCTGGTGTGTAAACAGCACTGTTCCTGACGCCGAAGCAGTCTTTCTGCCGCCGCAGAAGAGGCTCAGTGAGACGCCGTCAACGCTCACTCCACTTAACTCCCTGCAGAAATCTCCGCACGTGTTTATGGCAGCCAGAGCCGCCTTAGGTTCTGCAATCGTATGACCCAGTGATGATGCAAGTTCAAAGCCCGATCCGTCTGATCCGGTCCGGGGATAGCCTGCTCCTCCGCATGCGAGAATAACGTGCTTCGCAGACACTGTGTCACCGTCTTTGGGCGTGATATTAAACCCATCTTCAGAACGCTCTATCTTCACGCATTCAAAGCCGGTCTTTATGTGATCCGAACCGATGAATCTCACCATGGCATCCCTTATGTCAGACGCCTTGTCAGACACGGGAAATACCCTGTCGTTTTCTTCTGTCTTGAGTGGAACTCCGAGCTTTCCCGAGATGAATTCACAGGCGTCGGAAGGTGTGAATCCGCACAGCGCCGGATACACAAAATTGCCCGCCTCGTGGTAGCATCCGCGAAGCTCAGAAGGCGATTTATTGTTGGTGATATTGCACCTGCCGTGACCTGTCAGGAGAAGCTTTCTGCCGCACTCGTTGCCACGCTCCAGCACAATAAAACCCGCGTTCCTGTCACGGAGCAGACACCCCGCCCAGAGGCCGGCCGCGCCGCCTCCGATGACCGCGGTGTTAACGGCTGTCACTTCAGGCATTCCAGAGCGATCTGCTCGCAGAGGTCCTCATACTTTATGCCGACCGCTGCTGCAGCCTCGGGCAGAAGACTCGTGTTGGTCATGCCCGGCAGGTTGTTCGCCTCGATGAAGTAGAATTTGCCTTCCTGCTCGGCATAGATCATGTCGATCCTGCCGTACGAGGACATCCTCAGTATCCTGAAGATTCGGAGCGCCAGTTCCTGTGCCCTCGCGGTCTCCGCCTCGGTAAGGTTGGCGGGACATACGTGAGTAGTGAGACCTGACTGGTACTTGTTCTTGTAGTCGTAGAAACCCTCGTGGGGAATGATCTCGGTAACGGGCAGAGCGCGGTCGCCGAGGATGCTTATGGTGATCTCACGGCCGCTGATGTAGTGCTCCGTGAGGATAAGCTGGCCGTATTTCGCCGCATACTTGATGGCTTTAGGCAGCTCGTCCTCGTGCTTGACGACTGACACGCCGCAGGACGATCCCGTGCCGATGGGCTTCACCACGCAGGGCAGGCCGATCTTGTTCATGATCTCCTGGGGCGTGATGCTGTCGGGATCCTTTGTAAACCACTGGGCTGTCCTGAGTCCCGCGCCTGCAACAAGTGCCTTGGACACAGCCTTGTCCATGGCAATGGCGCATCCCAGATAGTTGCAGCCCGTGTGCTTTATGTTGTAGCTGTCCAGTACCGACTGGATCTGGCCGTTCTCTCCATATGAGCCGTGAAGCCCGATAAATACGCAGTCTGCGCTCTTGCACAGTTCGATGACGCCGGGGCCTACCCATTCGCGCCTTCCGCCGTTCTCTGCGATGAGCTTCTCGAGATCAGGCTCCTCCTCAGGAATATCAAATGAATAAGGGTTTTCCGTCCCCTTGCGGTAAAGCGACTCCGGATCTTCTGAAGTGCCGTCGTACAGATCGATCACTGCCACTTCGTGGCCCTTGCTCAGGAGCGCGTTGGCGATCAGGCTCGCCGATTTCTTGGATACATCCCTCTCCGGCGACAGTCCGCCGCCCAGAACTGCTATTCTCATATCAAAACCTCTCAGATTGCTAATACGCAAGTAATTATAACGTTTGTTACATATTTGTAAAATAGACCATCCCGAAAATCGGTATAATCATACTAATAAATATAAGGGGATAACTATGCTCGCAATCGTTTATTTTATAATATCAGCTGTCTTTGGCATCTGTCTCGTAAACCTTACGGTCTCTGACCCGCGCCGCCTTTTCGTGGCTTGCGCGCCCAACAAGAAAGCAATCGAGAGCATCCCGAACACCCTCTTCACAGTGCCTTCCGGCATCCTTGTGGGCCTGATCGTCACTGGCTTCTTCAACTACTTTGTAATCCTTGGTCTGTCGTATTTTGTAAGCGACGGCAACCTCTGCAAGCGCATCGGCGTGCTGATAACATTCGCCATCATGATCTGGCTCATCCTGTCGATCCTGATAATCATCAACAGGAGACGCCTCAAGAGAGAAGAGGAAGGCGAAGAACCCGAGATCGCACCCTACGAATACAGGATAAGAGACACTCTCTTCTACGGCATCACGGCAGCCGTCATCACGGCCATCGCCACCTTCCTGATGACCTACACCTACCGCATCTCCGGCGACGAACTGATGGCGGGCTTCTCCACCTTCTCCGACCTTGCGCCCCACACTGCGATGGTGTCCTCTTTCTCCAACGGATTCAATTTCCCTACACAGTATATGCACTTCTCCGGCGACGGCATCCAGTACCACTTCATGTTCTACTTCTTCTGCGGCATGATGAACTACGGGGGCCTGCCGATCGACATGGCCATCAATCTCCCCAGCATCGTCACCATGGTGTGCGCCCTGGTGCTCCTGGGTCTTCTGGCGATGCTGCTCTCCGGCAAGAAACTTGCTTTCGCGATAGCACCGCTGCTCGTATTCTTCAGAAGTTCATGGAATGCCTTTGATCACCTGCTGCTCCTCATGAAGGAGAAGAGCTTCGTGGAGGCTGTGCAGGACATACTTAATTTCGAGAGCTGGTATGAGGTGACCCCTTACGATTCGTGGGGCATCTGGGCCATCAACGTATATCCCAATCAGCGCCATCTGATGCTGGGCGTCGGCCTCACCGTCATGATGATCATCCTCTTCACTCCCTACGTGAGAAGGATGTGCATCAGCATGATCCGCGCGGGTTCTTTCGGCGGCGCCATCAAGGCATTCCTGTTCAGCGGCAGCAGCTGGCTGCCCCGCAAGGAAGACAGCCTCAACCCCTATCTCCTGACGATCCTCGCCTGCATCACGGTCATCGTAATGCCCTTCTTCCACGGCTCCGCCCTCATCGCGCTGCTCCTGGTCCTCCTGGGCATGGCCATCTTCAGCGAATGCAGGCTGCTCTACCTCATAACCGCAGTATGCGCCGTGGTCTCCTCGTACATCCAGACCCGCGTCTTCTCCGGCAACGTAACTAACGTAGTAAAGTTCAAGTGGGCTCCCGGCTTCATCGTGGAGAACCCCACGGTCGCCAACGTCGCACTGTACATCCTGATCGTCACCGGCCTGACTCTCATCCTGGGTCTCCTGGTGGCCGTCATAATCCTCGTGAAGGACATCGCAGCCAAGCACCCCATCTACCGCTTCCTGATGTTCCTGTCCTTCCTCTTCCCCATGGTCTTCGCCTTCCTCATTCAGGTATCTCTCGAAATGCTGGCGAACCACAAGTTCATCCAGATCACCCTCATCCTGGTCGACGCATTTGTCGCCATCCTTATGGCGAACCTCTTCGCACTCCCCCTCAAGATCCGCGCCAAGGGTGCCGGCGCCGAAGTGGTGCTGACAGAGGTCGGCAGTATCAGTGGTCCGGCAGCTGAGACTTCTGAGAGTTCTGAGACTTCCGAGTCCGGTGATCCTGTCGTATTTAACGGCGAGCTGATATCAGGCGAGGTAGCTAACCTGGCTGACAGTGACTCCGGTGACGGTGACGGCGAGCTGGATCTGCCTGAGGAGATAGTTGACCTGCCCGACGAGATCGAGGATCTGCCCGAAGAGCTGGCAGAAGAGCCTGTTGAAGATCTTCCTGAGGATCTCGATGACGAGGCTGAGATAATCATCAAAGAAGTGACGGAGATTGGAGAGGCTGAGACTAAGGATATTCATGACGATAAGAGTCTTCCGATCCTCCCGATGCCTAAGATCGCTGAGATCTCAGAGACACAGATCATCGACGATGAAGAGGGCGGCGAAGCTGAGGACGATGAGTCTGATGCTGAAGAAGACGGCGTGGCTGATAATGAAGATAACGAAGATGATTTCGAGGACGAGAACAAGGTTGCTGACCGTCCTGATATAGATGATGAAGATGATGACGACAGTGACAACAGGTCGCTTCCTGCAGTCCGTGAAGAGGCTCTGAGCCTGACGGAGAAAGTCGGGGAAGAGGACGAGGCTGAAGAAGCTTCTGAGGCTTCTGAGGCTGACGAGACTACTGAGACTTCTGAGTCTTCTGAGGAGCCGGAGTCTGAGTCTGAATCTGAATCCGAGCCTTCCGTTGCCGCTGCATCCGCTGAACCTGCGCCCGAGGCACCTGCAGCCCGCAAGGGAGCCAAGGAAGTCTCCCTCGGCAAGTTCATAGCGCTCCAGCTGGCCGCATGGCTCCTCGCGCTGGCGCTCCTTGTGCCCCTCACCGCCACCGGTGTCTCCGAGTGGTGCACCTACATCAACCTCAACAGCGACCACATCTACCTGAACCCCAACTCATCCATGACGAAATGGATAATCGAGAACACCGACACCTCCGACGTCTTCCTGACTCCCATGTGGAGCCTCGAAGACTTCTACCTCGCCGGCCGCGCCTCCTACTACGGCTGGCCCTACTACGCCTGGTCCGCCGGCCACGACACCGAGAAACGCGACCAGATCTACGCCTGGCTCATCACCGGCTGCAACGAGGACATCGACGAGTTCACCCGCTACTGCAAAGAGCGCGGCATCAAATACCTCATCGCCTCCCCCGACTTCAACGCCGGCACCTACGCCTTCGACGCACATTTCGACTGGGACTTCTTCTCCCGCAACCTAACCCAGGTCGCCGCCTTCAACGAGAACGGCTGCAAGATCTACAAGATCTACTAAAAGAAATGTGAAATGGGGACGGTTCTCAAGTGTCACAAATTTTGAGGATTGTTCACGCTGATCACTTGCCACTTGGTGAGTAACGGCGGCTCAGATTCCACTTTTTTGATTTGAAACGCCATTAAAGTGGCACGGATAGTGGAATTTTGTTAATTATTCCACTTTTTCCATTTGAAAGCGTCTTTTAATGGAACGGATGGTGGAATTCTAATTACAGGAGACCTGTCCCCCTGTCACATGTAAAACATGGTAAACAGCAGTTCAGTTGTCAAATTTTCCCCCAAAATGTGACAACTGAGAACCGTCCCCAGTTCACATCTCGCCAGCTAGAACGCGTGTTTTGCGCCACAATCAACCCCCGAAGCTCGGAAGAACAATTGTCCCGCACCTTTGGAGCCTGCGACGTGCGGGACAATTCTGTTCTTCCGGGCTTTAGAACCACTTCGTCTTCCCGTAAACTCCCTTCTCCTTGGCTTCTATCTGCATTTTTCGACGGAGGCGCATGACCTGATCCGAAGCCGAAACTGACTCAATATGCTTATAGTCCAGCTCCCACGGATAATATCCGGTGATGTGGCGGTACTCCTTCTCATATCGTCTGTCCAGCTCGTAGACGATCTTATCCTCTTCCCCGGACGATCTTGATTCGCTTGCGGCAATGTTGTTCTGCTTGAACATGACGCTGTGGCCCTCGATGACGAAGATATAGAACAGGAAAGCGGCCAGCACGATTACCAGTGCGATGACGAAGGCGATCGTCCGGCCAACGCCCGGATGTGCCTTCAGGTAGAAGGACACGCCGATGACCAGGGCAATATAAACCACGGGCAGGATGACGAACCTTACCAGTATCTTGCGCGCGGTTTTCGGAGAACCGGCGGCGGCCTGGCCGTCATCGGATCCGGACTTGCGCGCCATGATGATCTTTATCACGTTGATCACGAGCATCAGCGCGAGGACCACGTCAAATATCCAGAAGAATTTTCGCATCGTGGAGTCGCTGCTCCTGCGCAGGTAATACGTCTCGAGCACCGAGTTTGTCATGTGCATAACGTACATTATCAGCTGGAAGACCGCAGCAGAGATGATCGTGCCGGACTTGCCGCTGGATATGGAGCGGATACCTTGGATCAGGCTGCCCCAGAAACCGACCGTGGTCAGCAGGACGCAGAGAAGCATGTAGATGATCCCGCCGATGGTGTTGCTGTGATGCTGGTACACGCTCGTGAAGCTCCCGAATATAAACACGATCGGCACGATGAACGATGCCACGACAGTCGTGATGTTGATGGTCTTTATTGCTTTTCTCATTACTCGTCCCCTCCTGACACTCCTGACAAAACTGACAACTATATTCTAGCACGCATGTGACAGTTGTTCTCATCGAAACAGGCCCCCCCAACCGGGACGGCCTGCCAGTTAAATATTGCCCAAACGATAAAGCTCTTAACTCAGTTCAGCAATTACTCTTCTTCCTTGTAAGCTGCGATAACCTTATCTGCAACATCCGGAGGTGCGGGTTCGTAGCGTGCGTGCTCGAAAGCAAACCATCCACGGCCCTGCGTCATTGACTTCAGGTCTGTTGCGTAGTCCAGGATCTCTGCTGTCGGAACTTCGCAGTGGATCACGGAGCCCTGGTCGTCGGCGTCGATGCCCATGATACGGCCGCGGCGCTTGTTCAGGTCGCCCATGATGTCGCCCTGCTTGTCGTCAGGTACGTGAACTTCCATGGTGCTGATGGGTTCCAGCAGGATGGGGTTGGCTGCGGTCATGCCTGCCTTGAAGGCGAGGTTTGCAGCGATCTTGAAGGCCATTTCGGAAGAGTCAACATCGTGGTAGGAACCGTCGACCAGGGTGGCCTTGATGTTAACAACCGGGAAGCCTGCGAGGACGCCCTTCTTGACGGAATCCTGGAGGCCTTTCTCGACTGCGGGGAAGAAGTTCTTCGGAACGGCGCCGCCAAAGACGTTCTCTGCGAATACGAGCTCTTCGCACTCTGCGTTAGGCTCGAACTCGATCCAAACGTCACCGTACTGGCCGTGTCCGCCGGACTGCTTCTTGTGCTTGCCCTGAACCTTGACCTTCTTGCGGATGGTCTCACGGTAGGGAACCTTCATGTCTGTGAGGTCACAGTCAACCTTGTACTTATCTTTCAGCTTGCTCTGGATGACCTTCAGCTGCATGTCGCCGAGACCGGAGAGAACCATCTGCTTTGTCTCGGGGTTGGTAACGATGGTGAAGCACTTATCCTCGTCAGCGAGCTTGGCGAGACCGGAGATGATCTTCTCCTCGTCGCCCTTTGCCTTAGGCTCGATGCTCTTGGACAGAACGGGCGTCGGGAAATGAATCTTCGGCAGCTCGAGGACACGCGAGCTGTCGCACAGCGTGTCGTTCGTCTCGGAGATGGACAGCTTTGCCGTAGCGCCGATGTCGCCTGCCGTAACTGCGTCTGTGGGGATCTGCTTCTTACCTACGAGGTAGAATAGGCCGCCGATCCTCTCGTCCTTGCCCTTTGTGGCGTTAAAGAGAGTTGAGTTTGCTTTGACGGCACCTGCGTTGACCTTGAAGATGGAGATCTTGCCGACGAAGGGGTCGGAGATCGTCTTGAAGATGAAGCATGCCGTTGGATCATTGATATCGCACTTAACCTCCTCTTCCTTGCCGTCGGGATATGTGGCGATGACGGCGGGCTTCCTGCCTGCCGGCGGTGTGTCTTTCGCGATGCAGTTGAGAAGGAAGTCAACACCGACGTTCATGTAAGCGGAGCCGCAGTAGATCGGGTGGAGCTTACCTTCGCGGAAACCGGCGTGAACGCCGTGCCTGAACTCGTCCTCCGTGAACGGCTCGCCCGCGAAAAACTTCTCCATCAGCGCATCATCAGCCTCAGCAACGACCTCGTTAACCTTCTCCTGCAGCTCGTCGATACGAGCATTGTACTCGTCGGGCAGCGGGAACTCGGTGAGCTTGCCGCTCTTCCAGTCAACGGAGAACGCCTTGCGGTTCATAACGTCAACGATACCCGTCATCTGGCCGCCCTCCATGATCGGGAACGACAGCGGGATAACGGAGGAACCGTAGCGCTCCATCATACGTGCAGCAACGCCCTCGAAATCAGCGTTCGGCTCATCCATCCTGTTCACGAAGAAAAGGAACGGAACCTTCTTGCCATTCAGAAGCCTGATAGCCTTCTGAGAACCTACAGATGTACCGCCTTTAGCGGAGACCATTACGACGCCGCTGTCGGCAATTCTGATACCAGCCATCTCTTCACCCAGAAAGTCAAAGTCACCGGGAGTATCGATGATATTGATCTTGCTGCCCTTATACTCGCAAGCTGCGACCTTGGCAGCCACCGACATCTGGCGCTTGATCTCCTCCGGATCGAAATCCATTACCGTGTTGCCATCGGTGATCTTACCCAGGCGGTCTGTGCTTTTGGTGCAATATAACATAGCTTCTGCCAGCGTGGTCTTACCTGAACCGACGTGACCGAACAAAGCGATGTTACGGATCTTGTCTGCGGAATATTTTTCCATCAGTTTTTCCTCCTTTTGATTGGTATCAGATTTGAACATCTTTTACGATTATATATGATTCGATATGCGATTTCCACAAAAAACTGTGCGGCGGCAAAATTAAATTTGTGCATTTTTGGTGAAATGGGGACGGTTCTCAAGTGTCACAAATATTGAGGATTGTTCACGCTGGTCACTTGCCACTTGGTGAGTAACGGCGGCTCAGATTCCACTTTTTTGATTTGAAACGCCATTAAAGTGGCACGGATAGTGGAATTCTGTTAATAATTCCACTATTTTGGTTTGAAAGCGTCATTTAATGGAACGGATGGTGGAATTTTAATTACAGGAGACCTGTCCCCCTGTCACATGTAAATCATGGTAAACAGCAGAACCGTCCCATTTCACATTCCCATTTCATCTTCAGTTGCCCGAAGGACGAGCGACCAACGCGAACGGACTTACCGCAGGAGCGAAGCGACGAGGATTGAAGTGAGCGCTAGATTACACCAATAACGTTTTTAACCATTCGCTATACCGTTCGCTACGGACACCTCGAAAATGAGCTTTATAGCGAATTAGTACCTCTATTCGCTACACTGTTCGCTATAGACACCTTGAAAATGACCTTCATAGCGAATTTACTTAATCAACGATCAGCCAGCAACTCCCGAAGCGAGGCCGCACAATTTGCGCTATTGGAACTCCCCGAAGCTCGGAAGAACAATTGTCCCGCACCTTTGGAGCCTGCGACGTGCGGGACAATTCGTTCTTCCGAGCCTATTGACTTTTGTATTTTTATGCATTATATTGCATAAATCATCACTCAAAACGAGGTAATTTAATCGGTATGGAATCTAATAAAATAAAAATCAGCATCATCGGCTCCACCGGCTACGTGGGCGCGGAGCTCGTCAGGGGATTTGTCGGACACCCTTATGCAGAAATTATTCATCTTACGTCACAGTCTTTCGCGGGGAAGAAGTTCTCCGACGTTTACCCGGTCTTCAGGGGCGTCTGCGACATAACTCTCGAAGAGGGCGACTACGTGAAGATCGCGCAGGATTCGGACCTGGTCATCACGGCGCTGCCTCACGGCGTGTCGTCCAAGACGGTGCCGGTGCTGCTGGAGAACGGCGCGCGCGTCATCGATCACAGCGGCGACTTCAGGTACAAGAACCTGGCGACCTACGAGAAATCATACAAGCTGGACCACCCGCATCCGGAACTGCTCGGAGAAGCTGTTTACGGCCTCCCCGAGTTCTACAGAGAGGAGCTGAAAACGGCGCGGCTCGTCGCCAACCCCGGGTGCTATCCCACATGTTCGCTCATCGCGCTGGCGCCTTTCCTGACGCAGGGGCTCATCAAGACTGACAGCATTATCATCAACGCTGTCTCGGGCGTATCGGGCGCTGGCAGAAAATCTGATCTGGCGTACGCATTCTGCGAGACGGACGAGGCTTTCAAGCCGTATGGCGCGGTCGGCCACAGGCACACGACGGAAATCGCGGAGCAGTGCGGATTCCTGTCGGCCAAGGCAGTCGAGGCCGGCAAGGCAACCGAAGCAGACGTAGTTAAGGCCGTTACTTTCACGCCGCACCTGGCACCTTTCAAGAGGGGCATGCTGGCGAGCATTTATGTGAGACCCAGCGGCGTTTTCGAGGGGGTTACGAGCGAGAAGGTAAACGAAGTGTATCAGGAGTTTTACAGTAATGAGACTTTTGTGCGAGTCTTGGAAAATAAGGTGCTTCCTGATGTAAAATCGGTCTATGGCTCCAACTACATCGACGTCAACGGAATGTACGATCCGGAGACGGACATGATCAAGCTCTTCTCCGCGCAGGACAACCTGGGCAAGGGCGCCGCACTTCAGGCGATCCAAGCCGCGAACGTCATGTTCGGGCTGCCTGAGGACACGGGGCTCGGAAGCGTTATCAGGGGAGTCTGAGGCACAGACGCATCGCACAAGATTTGAAAAGGTACACGTAAACAATGACAGACAAGAAAACAATCAAACCGGATATAGACGACACAATGCAGACCAAGGTGGACAAGGCCCGGATACTCATCGAGGCCCTGCCCTACATCAAGAAGCTCAGAGGCCAGACCATCGTTATCAAATACGGCGGCAACGCCATGATCAACGAGGACCTGAAGCAGTCCGTCATGGACGACATCGTGCTGCTTAAGTACATCGGCATCAACCCGATCCTGGTCCACGGCGGCGGACCTGACATCAACAATATGCTCAGCCGCGTTAATGTGGAGTCGCATTTCGTCAACGGGCTCAGATATACGGACATGGACACCATGCAGATCGCGCAGATGGTGCTGATCGGCAAGACCAACAAGGAGATCGTCAGCAACCTCTGTGCCAAGG
Source organism: Ruminococcaceae bacterium YRB3002 (assembly GCA_900099715.1). Classification (GTDB taxonomy): domain Bacteria; phylum Bacillota; class Clostridia; order Saccharofermentanales; family Saccharofermentanaceae; genus Saccharofermentans. The sequence continues at coordinate 15,450 of FMTG01000022.1, forward strand.
GCGCCAAGGCCATCGGAATCTCCGGCATTGACGGCCAGCTGATCGAGGCCGAGAAGATGACCGTTGACCCCGAGGGCAACCCCGTGGATATCGGATACGTGGGCACCATCAAGAACATCGATACAACGGTTCTGTCGATGCTGGCCAACGACGAGTACATCCCCGTCATCGCGCCTATCGGCATGGGCGAGCACGGCGAAAGCTACAACATCAACGCAGACACCGTCGCCTCCGAGGTGGCCGTCGCACTCCAGGCCTCGAAGCTCATGATCCTCACCGACGTGGGCGGCGTTCTGGAGACTAACGAGAACGGCGAGCATCACATCATCCCGGTACTCGACGAGCAGGACATCTCGGACTGCATCAACAGAGGCATCATCTCCGGCGGCATGATCCCCAAGATCAACGGCTGCCTGGACACCGTCCGACGAGGCGTCAACCGCGCCCACATCATCGACGGGCGTATCCCCCACAGCCTCATCCTTGAGATTTTCACGGAGAACGGCATCGGCACAATGATCGTAAAAGAAAAGAGGAACGACTATGAGTATCGAAAGTGATCTTTATCTGATAAAAGACTTTGACAAGAAATACTGCATGCAGGTCTTCTCGCCCCTGGACGTGGCCTTTGTAAAAGGCAAGGGCTGCTACCTCTACGACACTGAGGGCAAGAAATACCTGGACATGATCGGCGGCATCGCCGTCAACTCCGTGGGTCACGGCCACCCGAAGCTCGTGAAGGCGATCTCCGAGCAGGCCAAGAACCTGATCCACTGCAGCAACTACTACCTGATCCCGTCGAGGAGCGAGCTGGCGTACAACCTGTGCAAGAAGGCTTCTTTCGCGGACAAGGTATTCTTCTCTAACTCCGGCGCGGAGGCCAACGAGGCCGCCATCAAACTGGCGCGCGGCTACTTCTACTACAAGGGCATGGACAGGTACGAGATAATCACCGCCAAGATGAGCTTTCACGGCAGGACCATGGGCACCATCTCGGCGACCGGGCAGCCCCGGTTCAGCAAGCCTTTCGAGCCGGTCGTGCCAGGATTCAAATACGTTGAATTCAACGACATCGAGGACCTGGCCAACGCCGTAACCGACAAGACCGCGGCCATCATGCTGGAGCTCATCCAGGGCGAAAGCGGCGTCCACCCGGCAGCCCCCGACTACATCGTCGCCGTCCGCAAGCTCTGCAACGAGCGCGGCATCCTCTTTATCGACGACGAGATCCAGACAGGCATGGGCCGTACCGGCAAGAACTTCTGCTACGAGCACTACGGCGTCTACCCCGACATCATGACCCTCGCCAAGGGTCTGGCAGGCGGCGTGCCCATCGGCGCCACCCTCTGCTCTGACGAAGTCGCATCGGGCTTCCACGTCGGCGACCACGGATCGACCTTCGGCGGCAACCCGCTGGCAACCACCGCGGCCAACACCGTCATCGAGATAATGGATCAGGAGCAGCTCACAGCCAACGCCGGCCTCGTGGGCGACGAGCTCATGGACAAGCTCCAGGCGCTGAAGGCCAAGTTCCCTATGATCCATCAGGTCAGGGGCCGCGGCCTCCTCATCGGCATCGAGTTCAACCCCATGATCTCCGCCGCCATGATGAAGGACGTCCTCTTCGAACGCGGCTTCCTCGTCAGCGCCATCGGCGCCTCCACCATCAGGATCGCGCCCCCGCTGATCATCACCAAAAAAGAAGCTCTGTCGTTCGCAAACGAGCTCGAGAAGATCCTTAAGTCACAGGCCAAAAACATGAGGTAATTGAGGTAAATACTATGAAACACTATATTGATTTTCACGAAGACGTAGGAATAGAAGAGCTGGACAAGCTCCTGAATATCGCCATCGACATGAAGGCAAAGACCAAGGCCAGGATCCCCCACCACTACCTGGAGGGTCAGTCCCTCGCCATGATCTTCACCAAGTCCTCCACCAGGACGAGGGTGTCCTTCGAGGTCGGCATGTACCAGCTGGGCGGTCAGGCGCTGTTCCTGTCCAACCACGACATCCAGATCGGCCGCGGCGAGACCATCCACGACACCGCCCACGTGCTGTCGGGCATGGTTGATGCCATAATGATCAGGACTTTCGCGCATCAGGACATCGTTGACCTGGCGAAATACGGCTCCATCCCCGTCATCAACGGCCTGTCCGACGACCAGCACCCCACACAGATGCTGGCCGATCTGCTTACCATCAAGGAGCACAAGGGCGACCTCAAGGGCCTCAAGCTGGCATACCTGGGCGACGGCAACAACGTTGCCAACTCCCTCCTCCAGGCCTGCGCGAAAGCAGGTATGGACGTAGCCATCGCATCCCCCTCGACCCACACCTGTCCCTCCAAGTACGTTGATCAGGCCAAGGCTGACGCAGCCATCACCGGTTCCAAAGTCATCATGACCACCGACCCCTTCGAGGCCGCCGCCGATGCCGACGTCATCTACACCGACACCTGGACATCCATGGGTCAGGAAGACGAGAAAGCAGCCCGCATCCAGATCTTCAAAGACTACCAGGTCAACAGCAAGATCATGGGCGTCGCCCATAAGGACGCCATGTTCCTCCACTGCCTCCCCGCCTACCGCGGCTACGAGGTCACCGAAGACGTCATCGACGGCCCCCAGAGCTTCGTCTTCGAAGAGGCCGAGAACAGGCTCCACGCCCACAAGGCCATCCTCGTCAACTGCATGGCGAATATCGATGACTACCTCTGATGTCCGAACACGCGTTTGAGTTCAGAAGAGCAACTGCCGAAGATGCAACGAAACTGTCGCACCTGATCAAAGGTGCGATGGTCACTTATTGCGCCGAATCCGGCATCCCCGAAGACCATCTCGAGTCCATGACCGAGGAGGTCTCCACCATCCGCGACAGGATCACGCGCAACTACTGTCTCTGCTGTTTCGACGACTCCGTCCCGGGCTCCGAGCCGGTGGGCACCATCACCCTGTCGATGGTGTTTAACCCCCTGAAATTCAATTTCTCCGACAAGACACTGTCGTACCTCGAACAGTGCCAGATCGTCGGCTACATCTCCCGCTTCGCCGTCCGCCGCGACCTCCGAAGCACCGGCCTGGGCGTCGAACTGATGAACGCCATCCTCGACATCGCCGCCAAAAGCGGCTGCGACCACGTTCTCCTCCACACCGCCGTCTCCAACACCGGCATGATCCTGTTCTACAAGAACCGCGGCTTCGAGATCATCGACAGCGAATCCGGCCGTGGCTATTTACGCGGTCTGCTGGGTATGGAAATCTGAAAAATGTGAAATGGGGACGGTTCCTTTTACACCAAAATGGTTGACTGATGGGGTCTTTCAAACCAAATACCGCGAACTGCTCGAAAAGGTTTGACGGATATGACTTGTATCTGCTCTTGATTCAAACCATATCGATCAGCATGGACCCAAATCCAAATAAATATAGAATAGGTCCATTGAGTTCGACTCATTTTACAATAATTATAATCTGGGTCCATAAAACACCTCGATAAAGCCCGCCTAAATGTATTGCGCAATCGCAACATTTCCGCTAATATCACAATTTTGTTTATAATTACAAATATTTGCCACCATCATGCTTATACACCGCATGAACTATGGACCTTTATTTGAATATTCTTGATATGAGTCGATCAGCATGGACCCAAATCTCAATAATTGTGAAATGGGTACACTGCACAATAAACTGAAGTCTTTACTCCAAATAAATCTAGTTTTTCGCGGAAAATGTAACAACTGAACTGCTTTTTACCATGTTTTACATGTGACAGGGGGACAGGTCTCCTGTAATTAAAATTCCACCATCCGTTCCATTAAAAGACGCTTTCAAATGAAAAAAGTGGAATAATTAATAAAATTCCATCAATCGTTCCACTTCAAGGGCATTTCAAACAAAAAAAGTGGAATTTTGATCAGTCAACTGAATGCCTTATGTGACACTTGAGAACCGTCCCCATTTCACATTTCACAAAATAGCCGTCCCGGGCACAAAACCCGAAACGGCCTGTAAATCTATGTTAACTCCCGAAGGGCGAGCAGACATCGCGAACGGACTTACCGCAGGAGCGCAGCGACGAGGACTGAAGTGAGCGATCCGTCTGCGAGCCCCTTTTATTATCCCGGCGTCGCCAGCGCTCCGATATCTACGCTCAGGTCATCAACCAGGACATTCTCGCCATTATTCATCGCATCGATCACAACAATGTTCAGAGTCGGCACTGCGTCAGGCGTGACAGGTGTGATGTAGCAGAGGACTGCGTACAGGGTGCCGTCGTTGGTCTCTTTCATACCGAGGACATCGACAGCTTCATACGTGGCACCGACCATGTTGCTGGTAGGCATATCGATAATGCCAGGGGCGTAAAGTGAACCCGGCTCAACGAAATCCCAATCGCCCGCAGTCGTCTTAGGCATAGGCAGCGCGACGATGTTCTTGGCAGTGGCGTTGCCGTTCAGGTCAGCATAGATATAAACAAGCGTGTAGTAGGGTTTGGCGTCAGGCGTCACTGCGGTGGAACGGCAGAGGAAGCAATAGTTCGTGCCGGACACGAGCTGCGTTCCGAGGAGGGCTGACGGTGCGTGGGCCGCGCCGACGATCTTGTCCATGGCCTTGCTGAAGAGCGCCCTGTCTTCAGATGAAAGTTCCGTAGATTCAGCCCTGGTCCATCCGTTCAGGTTCTCCATGCCGCCAAGGATCCCGTCCGTCGCCTGAGTCGTGTTGATGATGGATGCGCCGGTCTCCTCTTTCGCCTTGCATGCTGCAAAGGCGCCTGCAACAAGTGCCACAGACAGGCCGGCTGCCAATATTTTCTTAGTAATAGTATTCATAACTTTGATTTCCTTTCGTTCAAGTAACACTTCGCACAAGTAACATGTCGCTCAAGTATCATGATACAATACCGCGCAAAAAATCAAAGTCAATAATCACGGTGGAACATTTACAATTTGTTCAACATCGGCGCACTTAATCCGCAAGTGCCTTCTTACACTCCTCCATGACGATCCGGCGCTCGTGCCTGTCCATATCCGCGCTGTCCTCCGCCCGCTCCATGATGCTGCGGATCCCGTCCTCGTCCCCGTGTACAAAACACCGGTTGATCTCATTGATCTCCGCCATAATGCTCATGCGCAGACTCGTAAAACGGTTGTCCTCCGGCTTTATCACCGTCGCCTCCTGCCTCTCGAAAAACCTCCGCCACTTATCGACATTCCCGTCATGCAGCGCAGTATCTTTCGCGTAGTAACCGAACTCCAGGAGCCTATCGATGGCCACCTCGGCGCTGTCCGCTGACTCGCGCTTCAGGCGCCTCAGTTTTGATTTAGCGAGGGACGTGCCCTTCATGAACACGGCGCACCCCAGGAACTCCGAAGGATCGTCGAAGAACAGATATGTCCAGATGCCCTCCAGAATAAACCGCTTCTCCGGATGCGCGGCCGCGTACTCAAAGGCATACTTTATAAACTTCACGAAAACCTCGCCATGGTCCGCGGTCATACTCCGCTCCTCACGCGAGATGTAGTATCCTGCGCCGACCCCGCTGAAGAACGAATAGAGCATATCGCCTTTGGCTTTCAGATCATCCATGGTGAGGTGATCCTTGATGCACACGATGTCGTCGAGCTCCACTTTCTCGAGGTTATCGCCCTCGTACTCTCTGGTGAGCACTGACTTCCCGGATCCGGAATACCCGATCACGAAACAAAGATTGATCTTCCCCTCATCGAACCTCTTCTTGTTGTAGTACAGATCAGGCTCAGATATCAGCAGCGACTCACCCGCCGGCAGCGGTCCTTCACCCTTGAATCTGTACAACATCGTCGCGAACATATCCGGTACGGTGCACCCGTACAGCTCCACGGAGTAGTAGTCAGAGAACCTCCGGTCGCGCCTCGTGAGCATCAGGTACCGCTTCATCGATTCCAGCAGTTCCTCCCGTGACTCTACGCTGTCAGGAATCAGCGCCACGTCCGGATTGCCCAGAACCTCCTCGATAGTTATTTTTACATTATCGTCAGTTATTATCTTGTTCATGTGATCATTATATAACAGTACCAAACCTTCCCGAGGTTACGCTGTCTTCTCACCAGCCAGTTCTCTGACCTTCTCGATAGGAAGTCCTGAAAACAATGCAATATCTTCCAGTGATAATTTTCCACTTGCGATCATCCTAGCTGCGTTCTCAATCCTCGTTTTCAAAGCAGTCTCATCCCTCAATTCATCCATCGCCCTGCACATACTCTCCACTCCTTCCTCTTTCTCCTTAAAGAACCTGACTTTCTCCGCCAGTTCACTGTAATTCATATCAGCCGCGTTGGTACAGTAAAAGTCACTCATCAGCCGGCCGAGGGCCGTGTCTGACGGTCTCAAAGATGCATTTACATATATGATATGCTCCCCGTCATCAAATGGCAAATTACCTTCCTCAACAATACCGCGCTCTATGTGGTAAACTGGCAGCCCGTCTCCCATGACATCATTCTCAGTAATGAAGATTACATAACTCTCGTGAAGCTCACTATAATCATCACCTGATTTCAGCATATCCGCATCCATCATGCTGGAGTGATACCGCGCTCTCTTCCTGTCGGCGCCCTTATCCGAACGCTGTACCTCGATATCGTACTTCGCTCCGCTGCTGTCGGTCGCATATATATCCAGCCACACATCGCGACCTTGAAGGTTCTTCATCGCTTTCTGCGTTCTCACCTCAGACACAACAAGATCCTCTCGGTCAAGGATAACGTTCAGTATCAGCTGCGCTCCTTCAGCATATCCGTCCAGACATGCGGTCATAAAATCATCATCTATGAGCCGCAAGCCCTGCAGCCTCTTCAGATCCTCCTCACGCTGTCCCACATCAAATCCGGTCATGATCTACATATCCGCCATCAACCCAACCATTCATATAGCCCATTTATACTTCACTCTGTCCGCACATGGAATTAATCCGTCCTTTATCAGTCTTCCACGAACGATGTATTCCATCACTTTCTGTGTTCTGGCAAACTCAGCCATCTGTGCTGAACTCTTGTAACCTTCCATCTCGACGAATGCCCTATACTCATTCACATCTACCATCAGATCATTGGCAAATCTGTCAGCACTGTCTTCTGCCGATCCTTTCTCAGATTCAAAATCTATAAACGTTCTCTTGACATCACCATTCATAATAAAAGATATCTCACGAAAAAGAGCATACCAGAAAACATCTGCATACATCTTTTCTAATGCAAGACAAATCGTTGCCGTACCATTCTCACATTTACTTACCGATCCAAATACAGGAGCACCGGTAAAATAGGGAACCACCACAAATGTTATCCCACACTCTGCGAACTTTGATGTGAGAATATTAAGTATCTCATCTTCGTTCTCGAACATTACACTTTTTATCTCGTTGATCTTCCTCAGCAGGAGTTCTTCATTATACTGTCTTGTAACCCCCTTTTCAGCGATCAGACGATTACACATCTGAAGCCATGCTGCCACAATATACGGGTCGGCATCACAATTTTTACTCTTGGCAATACACGATGATATATACGGAATCTTGGGTATATCCCGAAGATCACTGATCCCGATAACCGACCTGAATCTCATTACAGTCTTTACCTGATCCGCATTCTCTTCAATCCAGCCATACTTACTCCATTTACCGCAAACCTCATTGAGATTCTTAAGGATTCCTTTCTCCTCTTCCGTAACGCTGTTTATCTCTTCATAATCACATAATTCCCGCTCATAATTAGCCTGGAGATTCATCCAAAATGAACTCTCTATGCCCAATGCATATTCAAGCCTCTTCGCGAAAGAAGCGGATATTCCCTTGAGACCATTAACAACGGTACTGATATGCTTCTCCGTGACCCCTGTTCTTATAGCAAGTTCCCGTTGAGTCATTCCCCTATCTTCGATAATCTCGGCCAAAGTCTCTCCAGGGTGAATGATCAGGTCACGGGATAAGCCAATTGTATTTCCTGTCTGAACCATGATAATCAACTACTCCTTCTATTATCAGCGTGTCACATTGCATCAGCATCTCCGAACTTCTGCTTTCCGATTTGGGTCTGACAATAAGTCTGTAATTCGCAGTAAGGCGTAATGAATACGAATCCTTCATCTTTCCGCTAAGCGACTCCATCTTCCCGAACCCTGACTTTTGCAGACTATAGAACGATGAGAACGCTACGATCTGATCATATCTCTTTTTGACCGAACGGGTTAATTCAGCCCCTATGAGTTTCTTCATCAGATTCATAGAGCCTCTGCTGTCATTCAGATCGATAAACAGTTTTTCCACACTCTTGTTTTCATATTCGATTTTCAATACTAATAACCGGTATAAACGCTTTTGCCATACTTACCTAAATGGTAAGTTTATTATAACCGCCATTTTATCCGCTGTCAACCTCCTCCGTCCATTCCATCCCCATCATGTTATAATCACGGTAATCAAACTCTTTCACAGCGCAAACACGCCAACCCTACGAACAGGAGCCGCCCATGAAAAAACTCTTCAAATCCATCAGATCAGGCAATCTGGAAGCCGTTAAACAACTCATCGACAGCAATCCCGCACTCGTCAACTGCACCGCCAAGCAGCCGCCCAAGAAGGACGACGGCCAGTCGCCGCTGCAGGTCGCTTTCAAGACGGGCAACACCGCCATCGCGGATTACCTAATCGACATGGGCGCCGACGTGAATTTCATTGAGGACGAGTCCTGCTGCAACTCCTGGCGCACCCCCGTCCTGCACGACGCGATCAACTGCGCCGTGATGTTCTGCCGCTGGAACACGAACGATTCCCGTGGTCTCAAAGTGTACTCCACTAAGGAGCGTGCCGACGAGGCGCTCCGCCTCCTGAAGAAGATGATCGAATCGGGCGCGGACGTCAACGCCCTTGATTCCTACGGCAATTCCGGTCTGAACAGGTTCGGTCTGCAGGCCAACCAGATCCTCCCGAACTACAACTACGTGGACCACATCGAGGGCACCGACCGCCTCTTCACGGACGAGCTCCACGGGGATCTCCGCAAAGTCCTGCAGGTGCTCAAGGACGCCGGCGCGGACGTGAATTACAAGGCGCCCAACATTGGCTATTCGGTCCGCGAGTTCTACCGGGAGGGCTCTATCGCCGTGCTTTTCGATGAGGTGTTCGGATAATCCTCCACATCGCGAAAATGCGAATTTCCTGAAGCGCTTCAAGTTTTTTTGCATTTTTCTGAAAAGGGGACGTGTACCTTTTCAGAGTCTTGCTTATCATACCAGCCCCGGAACGCATTGTTATTCGCTGCACCGTTCGCTACAGACACCCCATAAAACGGCTTTATAGCGAATATCTGCTGTTATTCGCTACACCGTTCGCTACAGACACCCCATAAAACGGCTTTATAGCGAATTTCTGCTGTTGCCGCTGCCGCAGTCGCCCTCTCCACTCACTCCACTCACTCCGGCTTTGCCGGCGGCTCACCGCTGTCGCCATCGGGGCGGGCCGGGGGATCTCCTGACGGCGGATCGCCCTCCGGCCGCTCAGGTCTGTCAGATCCGTCACCGCTGCCACCTGACGGGGGATCTCCTGACGGGGGCTCCCCGGGCGCTCCATCAGGAGCCTGGTGCGCCCCAGATGCCCCGGAACCGGACGCCCCAGCCGTCACCATCTCAATTGCCGTTCCATCGGACGCGCTGCCTTCACTGTACAAAACACCGCCAACGTACAATTTATGCCCGTTAAGCTCGATTCCGTCCGAATCGCAAGTCAGCGAGGTGATGTACGAATCGCCCGTCAGCACCCATCTGGAGCCGGACTCGATTCCCACGTAGATCTCTGCGCCGTCCGAGTCAGCGCCATTAACCGTACCCGTATAAACAGTCCCCGACGCGAGATGCATATTCAGCGCCGACACCTCATCAACGATTATGTCGCCTTCCAGCGTCTGTGAATTGAGATACAGATCAACCTTGCCGCCGTTGGAACCTTCCGTGCCCCAGCCTGCTGCCGCTGCCCTCAGGAAGACCCCGTCCGCGTCCTCATTAACGATTTCAACATTATCCAGCGTTATCGTCGTCACCGTGTTGTTCACGAAAAACACGTCCCCGTTCACATTCGTCAGCGATCCGCCGTTCATCGTAAATGACGCAGCGCCCACAGCGGCATCGCCCGACATCGACTGGTAGATCATGACCGCCTGATACCACTCTGATTTGTCGCTGTTCTTTGAGTTGTTGTCCGCCACCAGCGTCACGTTGTTGAGCGTCACGGAGTTCTTGCCTTCCACGACCACGCCCTGCGAAGACGTTGATGTCAGAGCTGCATCATTCACGGTTATATCCGCGGTCGAGTAGATTACCGGCGAGCCCTTGCCGTCCGTCGTGTATGTGCCGCCCGTTACCGTAACGGTTCCGCCTCCGCGGTCGGACCTGATCGCCGCCGACGAGTTGCCTGTCGTATGGATGTCGAGGTTGGTGGCATTCATCGTGCCGCCGCCCGTCGTCATAAGGCCGCCCGAGCAGTTGCCGGATGTCGTTATCACCGAGTCGCTGATGTTGATGGTCGTGCCCTCGCCGTACGAGAACACCGCGTTCGCGTGCAGGCCGTCCGTCTCCACCACGATGTTCTCAAGCGTCAGCGTCGCCCCATCCGTCGCGAAAATCGCAGCGTTGTCACCATAAAAATCCGCCTCATCGCCGGCCTCGGAATCGCCGGTCTTGGTCACTTTGATGTTGGAGTACTCTGCCGTCTCCCCGCTCACTTCGATCGCGTGCTCGCTGTCGTTCGTGCTCGTTATCTCGTCCGTGACCTCTACGGTTATGCTTGTATCTGTATTTATCTCTGTGCTTTCGGACACACCCGCAGCCGTCTGCGCACAGCCCGTCATTGCAGTCAGTGCGAGAGAAGCCGCAGCCGCCGCTGCCAGTATCCTGTTAAATCTTTTCGTATGCATTTCAGTCACCTCCTTACCGATTATAGCCGGATTATACGGGGGCAACCTTAAACGGAGCTTAAATGTGAAATGGGGACGGTTCCTTTTTCACCAAAATCTGAATACGGGGAAGCTATCAAACCAAATGCTGCAAAATGCTCAAAAAGGTTTGACGGATGTGATCTGTTTCTGCTGCGGGTTCAAACCAAATCCACGTTATCAGGTGATATGGTTTGATAAAACAGCTGTCATCACTGGTTTGTGACCGGAGAATCCGTCGTTCACATGCTTTAGGAGCACTTTTTATCAAACCAAATTGGGCTTGAAGCCATGTTTGGTTTGAATACTAATCCGGATCGGCCGGTTCTTATCAAACCAAATGACGTCAGATCATCATATTGGTATGAATAGCACCAATGTCATCTAATCCGGTAATTTGGGGTAATGAGATCCTGCTCTGGAGACGGATGCGTTACCCCAACCACGTCATTATTCACGATATGGGGTACTGCATTTATCTTATCCTTAGCATTATCTGTCCCTGTAAACTGTGATCGAACCGTTATCGGCGACGATCCGTTACCCCAAATGAACGATTATCAAGGATCTGGTTATATCCGCTGCAATAAACAGCTAACATTCATTACCCCAAGTTGCCGTTAAATCGTGAGTTGGTGCTATGGCAGCAAAAAGGCATCATAAGGGGATCAAATGAAAATGTATGTCAAAGTTGGATTTTCGAGAGTTTGACATACAAAAACTTAATATGTCTTTATAGGACAACCCAACATTTTGATTTGTGCAACGGATTTTTGCAGATTCTTTATTTTTTTTCGCGCCGCGAAAAAGAACATCCCCTGCACCCGTCAAGGGCACAGGGGATCCATGATATGCTGGTCGGAGTGACACGATTCGAACGTGCGACCCTCTGCTCCCAAAGCAGATGCGCTACCAACTGCGCTACACCCCGATAAGTTTGCTATGACATTGTAGCAATTATACTTTTATTTTAAAGTGCACCCGGGATGGCTCAGACGTCCACGATCACCCAATGACCTGTTTTCTTTGACCCCTCTCTTACAAGTATCCCCCGCGCCTTAAGACTACTGATAGCTCTTGTAACAGTCGGCCTGCTATATCCGGTCATCTTTACTATCTCATCAATAGAGATGCTGTTATCAGCCTTAATGGCAAGGTATACAGCAGATTCTTTGTCAGAGAGATTTAAAGTATCATTTAAAGTATCATTTTGCAGATTTAAAGTATCATCTTCGATCGAAGTCCTGTATTGTATGATCGCGCTCTCAAGATTATCCGCGTGATGACGTGTCATAAAATGAAGGAACGGTGCAGCATCCCCCTGCTCCTGTGACATGACTAGACTATTGATGTATTCATCCCTGTTCTCTCTCTTAACAACAGACGGGATCATGCCATATTCCATCTGGATCATATTCATAACAAGCCTTGACATCCTGCCATTACCATCAGCCCAAGGATGTATGTAGACCAGGTTGTAATGAGCCAGAAAGCTCAGCTCATATATCTTGTCAACATCGTTAGGATCAGCGCTCTTTCTTGCAGTATTCAGCCAGTTGCAGAAGTCCTCAAGTCTCTTTGGAACCTTAAGGTAAGACATATAGCTTTTACCACCACGCCCGGATGTAACATTAAGCCGTCTCAATTCACCTTTGGCGCTGTCGAAATTCCCTGCCATTGTCTTGTATTCCATTCCGGTATTCTTCATTACCAGCCCTGACAGACGGCAAAGCATCTCAACACTGTAATCTACGTGCTGCTCAGCAAGATCTATCGCAGACTCATAGGCCTTCTTCAGGTCAAGATTCATCAACTGTTCAGATAGAGGCCTTCCGGGACTTATGCCCTCATCAAACAGCAATCTGTTCTCTATCTCAGTTACTGTCGATCCCTCAACCGCAGTGGAATGAGTGATGATAGAGTACAGATAAAGCCTGTCGTGATCTATCTGATCCGGTATACCTGATCCTCTATATTCATCTATTACTTCGACAAGTCTGCTCATTATCATCAACCTCGGCAATGCCAAAACCATCTTGATTACCATATCGGCATACTAATTATACATCATCTACCCGTAATTCTCCTGCACGTACACATCCAGCCGGCTTTGAACCGTCCTGGCTATCTCGTCAACAGGACGGCTCTGGGTGTAGTAACTGCCAATCTCATCAGACAGTATGTTCCATATGCTGTATTCACTCATATAGACCGTGTCGATGGAGTCCATCATCCTCCTCAGGTCTCCTCGCGTAGTCTCCGAATATGAAGTGTCATTGAGAAGTTCCTCTGCCACAGTCCTGTTGACCGGGAACCTGCCGTAGCTATTCGTGACCTCCCTCTGAAGGTCCTCACTTACCAGATATCTCATGAATTCCCAGCACAGTTCCTTCTTATCGGTGTCAGCAGACATGGAACATATCGAATACGGACGTATGGAATGGACCGATCCGAACGAACACGGGTATCCTATAAAAGTATATGACAAATCTGCCTGCTGATATAACGGCGTAAAGATCATGCTTATGCTGTCAGGCGCTAATGTATCTGCCAGGTATTGCCCTCCATCAAGGCCGTCATTCATGTCCTGAACGAACAGAGGATCACTGAGATCGTTAAGACCGTATGTCACTGCAAAGTCTACGGTCCTGTTGATATCAGGCAGGCTCATAAGGTGCCCGTCATCTATACGGTCAACGAGGTCATATCTCGCACCTGCTATGGAGTCGTATGCCAGCTGTGTGGCGTCAGTGTATTTCACCGGGCGAAGGCCTTCGCGTGATGCAGTATCGAGGAGTTCGTTAAGGGACATATCCGGGTCATCAGTCTTGGACGTGAGGCACCAGTATCCCTCAGGCATGTACCCTGCGAAGATCTGGTAGCAATGGCCGTGCCTCGTCATGGCGTCGTAGATCGAACCATAGATCATGTTACTGTGAAATGTACTGTCATCAGCCATTACCGGGATAAGGTCCGCCACGAGTCCGGCCCGTCCCATCATCTCATACACCTTGTCGAGAGTATCCGACTCGCTCCTGTTCTTGAGAAATACGCCCGCGCAATACGCCGAGTGCGTATTCCACGCCTCGCACACCTCGTAGAGCTCCGCAGGGATCCCACACTCCTGCGCCTTATCCATGAACAACTCCGCCTGCCCCCAGCCCACCAGGCCATCGTAAGGAGCCCCGAGCTCTATTTAATCGTCACCACAAACTTCGAATTCTGCAGCCACGTCTTCAGCGCCCTATTTCTCACCAGCAAACTGCTCAGCACCACGCTCCTGGGCTTCAGGATCTCCTCGGACCCCGGTGAAGGCTGGACAAACGTGCCCACGGCACTGATGATATACGGCCTGCCGTCAACGGTACCCAGATAGAACATCATGTGTCCCGGCATGGAGATGTAGCTGCCCGGCATCACGTCGTGCAGCACGGCAAGCTTGGCAGATCCGCCCATGGAAGACATGTCGATCTTGTCAACAAAATCCCCGCCAACAGACGTCTGCTTAGTCCTCGGCAGCAGTATTCCAAAGCAATTATATATCTCTCGAAGAATCCCCGAGCAGTCATTGGCACGCAGATCGCCGCCCCAGCCGTAACGGTCGCCCAGAAGCTTGAACGCCTGCCTCAACAGATTCGCGGACGTGTAAGGCAGTACGCCAACAGTCACGTCATCGGAGCACGGGATCAGCACATACTCATCCACCGCATATCCGTCGGCGCCTCTGGTCGGCACCTTCACCACGTAGTCGCCGAAGGTCGTCCTGCCGCCTGCAGACGCGGGCGCGGAAGATGAAGGCACCAGCTCCATGTGGGTGCCCATTGGCAGCACCTGACCGGAAGTCGCGGGGCTGTACGGATCGTCGCCCAGGCGGATCTCGCGGGCGGTCACGGTCAGTCCGGAAGCCTTCACGCGCTCCTGCCTCTCATTCCACTCCGCACGGTCGTGGCACAGCGCGATGCATTCCTTATTCACCCACGCCGCAAAACTGTCAAACACAACGTACAGGAACTTCCCGTCAGTACTCTCGTGCAGGATGCGCACAGGCATGTACGGCATGCACTCGGAGAAAAGGATATAGTCGAAGTACCTGTCCTCCGCCGTCTCGTACACCTGGTCGTCCGTGGGGAACAACCTCAGCGTCGCCCTCTTCACCGTGTACCCGTAGCGCACCTGGATGCTGTCCGGCACCGCCGCCAGATTGTCCAGCGCCGTCAGCCCGTTCCAGTACGCCGCCGTAGTGGGACGCCCGTTCAGGAAGTACTCCTCGGGCTTCTCCGGCACCGCATCCCTGCATGAATTCAGCAGGAGCCTCAGTATATCCCCGTCGAAAGTCGCGCCGATCTCATCCGCATAAAACAGCGTATTCCCGTCCGCATCCTCGAAAGGTGCATGGTTCACACGGTTGAACTCGCTGATCTGATCCGCGTTCAGGAGCACCTTATCCATATCGAACCCGCCGGCGCGCCCGTTCTCTATCCAGTAATCGCAGCTCATCATCTCGGCCGTCACGTCGTCCATAGTCCTCACATATGTTCCGTCCACGCCGGCAGCCGTCTCAGTATTATCAGTCATATCAGTCGCCTCCGTCGCACCCGTCTCAGAAGTCTCAGCCGTCGTCTCAACAGCCGATGCAGATGTCTCCGTAACAGCGGACGTCTCAACCGTCTCAGACGTCTCCTCCGAAGTCTCCTGCGGCTTCACGGCGCAGCCCGCCATGGACATGACCGTCGCCACGCAAAGCGCCACCGCGCAAACCTTATCGAATCTCTTCATGTCTTATTCCTCCAAACTTTATTGATCCTGCCATTCAAAATTATCCTCTCCTGCCCCCATCGCGAAATGGTGCTTCACTATCCCGAGATCCACTCCCGACAGCGGCCCGCCAGCGTAAGTTATCTTAACTTTATTGCCAACTCCTTTTATCCTGAACGCCTGCCTGTTCACGGCCGTCGGCGCCAGCAGCGCCGCCTCCACGCCGCGCCTAAACCACTCCGGCGCCTCGCCCTCATACGAGCTCACCTGCTCAGGTGTCTTGCTCTTATGCGGCGTCCCCTGGGTCTTTCCGTAACCTACGGCCACGATGCCTGCCACGATATCGCCCTCTGCCAGCGCCAGCATCTGCCGCCTATCGTAGGTTCCTCCGATCCACCAGGTATTGATCCCCAGGGTCTGCGCGAACAGCATCAGATCACTGCTGCAGAAACCCAGCATTTCCTCAACGCCCTCACGCTCCGGCGCGGCCAGCAAAATGAATTCACGAACACCTTCACCGCCCAGAAACATCCTTCCGAACAGACTCACCGTCTTCTCCCCGCCACTCATGAGCTTCATATTAAGAACGTACTTCTCATTGAGTTCACTGATCCGCTGCTCCAGCGCCTCCCGCGCATCAGATGCCAGCGGCTCGCCCGTAAACTTACGGACGGTGTGGCGGGTGGTCATCGCGGTCTGAAGGTCAGTCATGGCTCGTCTCCCCGGTACTGAATATATGCAGATTGTTAATCTGCACTAGCTACTTACCATTATACACCGATAAACGCCACAAACTATGAACTACGGCATTCACTCCCCATCATCCCTGTAATCAACCGGTACCATTCCACTGAGCGTCAGCGGCCGTTCCTCTCCCAACATCAGCTCCAGCATGACATTCTCGCCCAATACTTTTACCTCATCATCCAACACAGCAAATATGATTTCTATATCATAATCACCATTCGCCTTAATAAAATCATTACACGCCTGCAGCGCCTTCCTCCACGCCTGATCCACCGGGTAGCCGTATATCCCTGACGATATCAGCGGGAAACCGATGGAATGGCACCCGTTCTCCTTCGCCACGGTAAGCGCCTGCTTGTACGCGCTGTAAAGAAGCTTGGGCTCATTATCGTTCCCGCCGCGCCATATCGGCCCTACCGCGTGGATAACAAACTTAGCTGGCAGATTAAACCCCGGTGTGATAACCGCATTCCCCGTCCTGCACCCGCCGATCGCATCGCACGCCGCGCTCATCTCAGCCACTCCGGCCTCTCGAAAAACAGCCCCGCACACACCTCCCCCATACGACAGCTGTGGATTAGCCGCGTTGACAATAGCGTCTGTGTTGAGTTTGGTTATGCTTATCTTCTGGATCGTTATGCTGCTCATAAATGTTACCTCCGCGTTTTCTCCTGTTTAAGACTCCCTGCCAATGAAGCTTATCAACTGCTTTCACAAAAGGCTCATTTGCGTTGAGTCAATTGCATGTACTACTGGGATTCAATCACATCTCCTACCATTACCCCACAACTAATCTGTTTGTCTTCTTCAAGAATTTTGCTGGAATTGGATTGTCCAATCGCCACGTAATATTCATCGGCCTTTCTCCCTCATGTGAAAGGTAATTTGCAGTACCAAGATACGTATATGCTTCGGCTCGATTAGCTATACGATCGTTCTTAAACTCGCGCACAAAAAGAAGAACCCTACTACCACGTTCTTTATGATGTATATACCTTTGTGCTGTACTTGACTGTTCAGATGTTGTACTCTGACTCTGCCAATGAAACAGTTGCTCATTGATTGAATAGTCGTTATACATTGTGGTAGGAGAATACTCCTTATCTGACTTGTTCAAAGTTACAAAAAGAACATCCAACTGCTGTTCCGGTAACCACTTTACACCCTCACGTACAGTAGAAGGTTTCATGAAGTCTAATGCGACTAATATTTGATCACGAGTATATGTGCAGTGAAGATCAAGAGGACATTCAAATCCTACGTCAACAGGAGCATCAATAAAGTCAATTCTATCGTACTTGTAGTTCAACAAGTCCATAAGTTCATTCATTAGAACTGGACACTTCCCAAGAGACTGAAGATTCTGATGCACCTCATAATCGTTCCAATTATCAACTGTCTTATTCCAAACAGTAACATAAAACATCTGGAGCATACGTCGTTCCATAGAAGTAAGATTGCTAACATCTATAAGATTGATTGACGGTAATACTTCAATCAAAAATGAAATCCACCTTCTGGAATCAGCTGCAGAAATCTTAGCCATTGCTTTTGTTAATTCGTCTTCCAACGGCTCATCAAATTCATCAATAATATCAGCGCGTGCACAGAGTCGTGAGAAAGAGACAAACTTATACAAACTTCTAGGATCTAAATGGTAATAGTTCAGAAAAGAAGCAAGCGATAATTCTAACCCGGTATCCTCTGTAAAAGAAGCGATTCGATTTACGAGTCCTGCGGTATTTCCGTAAGAAGCTCTTATGTTATCCAAAATGTATTTGGTTGCTTTTTTCTCTAACTGAATGTAACAACCTTTGGGAACAGAAATGAAGCCATCTTTAAGTTCACGTGTAACACTTCGCTGAGCATCAGAAAGCAGTGAGGCAAATTTATCTTCAAAATTGTATTTCTTGTTTGCCTGTCCAATAAAGTCCAGTACCGTAAGACACTCCTTACCATCTGACAAACGCAATCCACGTCCAAGTTGTTGCAAGAATATAGTCAAGGACTCTGTAGGACGAAGGAATAATACAGTATTTACCTCTGGAATATCTACGCCCTCATTGTAAATATCAACTACAAAAATAAAACGAACGTCACCAGAAACAAGTTTATCTTTAGCACTACATCTTTCGTCATCTTGAGATTTCCCGGTTAGATACATAGAGGGCACACCATGTTCACAGAAGTATCTGCACATAAACTCAGCATGATCAACAGATACACAGAATCCCAGACCTTTAACATCGTCTATATCAGTTACATATTTAAGCAGTGATGTTAAAACAAGATCAGCTCTTCTCAATGCAGCATAACCACTAAACGTATATATCTTTGAAAGCTCCGACTTATCATAACCTCCTGCAGACCACTTCAAAGTATTAAGATCAATAGTGTCTGTAACACCAAAGTATTGGAAAGGACAAAGAAGTTTGCGGTCAATAGCTTCAGGCAATCGTATTTCAGCTGCGATACGATTATTGAAGTACTCCAAAATATTCTTGCCATCCATACGTTCCGGCGTTGCTGTAAGCCCAAGTAGTACCTTTGGTTTATAGTATTCCAACAATTTCTGGTAAGTGGGAGCTGCAGCATGATGAAATTCATCTACAATTATGAAATCATAGTAATCTGGTGTTGTCTTTGATGTAAATTCCTGACTATTAAATGTCTGGATTGAGATAAACAGATTATCAAAGCTTTCTGGTTTATATTTTCCAACAAACATCTCACCAAAATTAGCGTCTTTCAGTACTGCACGGAATGTATAAATGCTCTGCTTTAGTATTTCTTCACGATGTGCAACAAATAACAATCTACATGGACAATCTTTGTTCTGACGTTTGAACCTTTTATAATCAAAAGCGGAAATAACAGTCTTTCCTGTACCAGTAGCAGCTACTACAAGATTACGGTTATATCCGCGGACTGTGCGCTCCGCGTCTAGTTTGTCCAGGATTTCCTGTTGATATGAATACGGATTAATATCCATAGTATAGATTTCAGCGTTATTGCTATCAAAATACTTTTCTGCCTTTAGGGCGCGTGAAAGGCGTTCCCTCTGACCTTCATCGTAGTATTCAAATTCTTTATCATTCCAATAACTCTCGAAAGTCGCTGCAATCTTTTTAATTGTCTCCGGAAGATCCCTCATCGTAACTTTTGTGTTCCATTCCAAGCCGCTTGTCAGAGCAGCATTTGAGAGGTTAGAAGAACCTACATAAGCTGTAGTGAATCCTGTATCACGATAGAAGATATACGCTTTCGCATGCAGACGTGTTACCTTTGTGTTGTAACTAACCTTAACCATTGTATTGGGAAGACTTCTCAGTTCCTCAATAGCTTTTACATCAGTAGCTCCCATGTAGGAAGTAGTGATTATCCTCAGGATACCACCATTCTGAGTGAACTCTCGTAACTCATCGATTATCAAGCGCAATCCACTCCATTTAATGAAAGAAACTAGCATATCAATTCTATTACATGAAACTATCTCTTTCTTAAGCTCAGTAAACATTTGAGGCTCATGAATTGCACCTGTAAACAGATTAGATTGTGCAATCGATGTCTCTGGTCGAACCACCTTAGAATTGTCATCCAAAGCTAAAACGCTATTTTTGCGATCATATAATGCGAGCAGTTGTTCTGCCCTTTCCGCTACTGATAATTCAGTAATATCTGATTCATTTACATTACTTTGCAAAGTTGAAATAACTTGGTTAATCAATGCCACTTGATCTGAGAGCTCTCCACCTTTATCTTTAAGTATATCAAGACATCTTTTTACAACTTCAGCAACATATGATGCAAGCACACTAGATGCTTCCGCAGAATCAATTGGCGCTGTTTGACTATACTTATCTGTGGTTGACAATTCTCTGTCCACACACTCATTTATCACTTGTTCATATAATCCGTTTTTCAGCATTAGATACTCAACCTCTTGTCATACCATTTATCGGTATACACCCACTCACTAAACCCGCAGTTCTGAGCAGATTTATAAACTGGAAGAATCAGTGTCTCCAGTTCACCTGTAAACTCTCTCAATGACTGTCCCTCTCTGAACAGGCGTCCTCTTACATCCGTGCTGTTGATATGTTCTCTGGCACAGGACTCGAACTCTTTATGAACAGCTTCACAGTCCCAGATCAGCTGATATGAACGATACTCCAATGCAGCGAGTCGCTTGAAATAGATATCCCATTCCGGCAGGTTATTGCTCTTGGAACTGTTGATGCTCTTAGTGGTGGGGCTCAGATTCCAGAACTCATCATGTGCCACATAAGACCATGGGACGAAATGATCAATGGAGATATTTTTATCTGTAATCAATTCGTTGTTGTAGATCTCATTGATCGGGCCAAATGATAGGATCAGCTTCCAGTATTTCTTGACTTTCTCAAGCTTACGTTCCTCTGGCGGATACAGTTTGTCAGATATGCCAGGAACACTAGGGTTGCGTCGCTGCAGGTATTGGATCATGTTGTACTCGATCCATCCCATTATTATCTCGTAGTTCCTGCGAATATAATTAGCCCATTCGTCCTGAACAGTTATCTCCGTTGACAGACTGTTATAGTTGCCGAAGTAATACATTAACAGTCTCTCCTGATTAATCCGGGTGATGAGATCCTGCGCTTTGACATCCCATGCCTTTCCTTTTAGTTCAGGGAGAAAAGGTGCTTGCAGTCTGTACGGAACATTGAGTGTCAGCGTCCGCTTGTATTTGAGAAGCTCCTTATCTGTTGACAGACTCAACAGGTCGATTATCGTCTGCTCTTTCGCGCTGGATTTGAGGCCGGGATTGGTCAGTTTGAGACGATTAACTGCTTTCTCAAGAGTGTCATTCGGGCCAAGATTCAGATGGTATTCCGTTACCATATACCAGGCATCTGCGATCATCTTGTCAATGAGTTCTTCGTAGGTGAGTACCGTCCTGTTCTCAGTAAAAACTTTATGTACGATTGCCTTGAACCAGAACAGCTTATAACACTCGCTGGTGTTATCAAACAGTCTGGCGAGATAACCGGTGTTAAGTTCTTCTGAGTAAGGCAGCTGCATGGTTATAGAAGATCTCCATAGGTGCTCAGATTTAAGTGTATTTTACCACATCTGCTATTTGATTAAGTTGGTTGCACACCATTTCCTTATTATTGCTCACTACCAAGCTTTTCGTTTAATGAAATCTTGAGAAATCGGTTGCAACATATTTCTCAAATTTGCTCTTACAGTACTCCTTCTTAATACCATCCTGAGGATCTTTACGATTACCGTTAAACCATATACTACGTTTTCCTTTATTCTTTCCAGTTTTATTGGTCACACACTCTGCCAGAAATTCTTCAGACGACATTATCCACATAGTGTCTAAACGTTCTGAATAAAAAACAAAGTAAAAATTCTCCCTGAGTTCATGTACTATCGCTGCAAATAACGCGGCATCACCATCTGCTACTTCATTGGATCGAGCCTTAATCTGAACTTCAATGAATGTTCCGTTATCTCTTTTGATTACACAATCGACGCCATGATCATCAACGAGAGGCATGTATACATCTAGATCTTCCATCAACATTTTGCCGACGAGATAATATTCCATTCGTTTACCAAAACCTGCTGAATGTTTAAATGAAACTCCCATATGAATATCTCTCCTCAATTCATCATAAATCACAGATATCAGTTAATGACATATGAGTAACCCGCTGCATTAAAGCATTCCTGAATGAATTCGGTAATCTGACCATCAGCATTCTCTGAAGACATATATGCTGCCGAACAGATGAATATCTGATTTCCATTAATACCGACATAATAGAAATAGTTGCATTCAATTGGTTCTATAGACTCATCCAACGCTATGTCGCCATCATCAGAAAAAAAGTACGCATCCGATACCGGTAAAATGGTTCCTTTGCGCTGAATTAAAGCTGAATCTGAATGACGATAATCGTTATTCTCGGTTTCACTCATCAAATCACTATATTGTTCCAGATTCAGTTTTCTGTTCGAATCAAATACTAACCATTCTGAACCAGCTCCGTTAGACAGAGAATCATATATGTTTTTTGCTTCCTGTTCATTATTGATATCTATTAAGCACGTCACAATCTGATGTGATGCACCAAAAACACTTGTAAAGAATAATGTATGATCTCCATCTAACAATAACCCTATGGAACCAAGATCTTTTTTACTGCAAGTTATATTATCAACAAACTGTGCATTAACGAAATGTAAATCTACCGCATCCAAAGCTCTAGTAACAGAATTATATCTTGTAAAATGATCCTTATCATCAGGATCTAATGAGTTTTGCAATTGTTCATATGCTCCATAGGAATACCCATATGCAGTAAAGTTTGGTGTGTAATTATATTTTTCATATACTGCAACTAATGAATTCCCACTGTCTGACGTGGAGTCATTATTCCCGGAACATGATACGCAACAAAGAACCAGCATTATTGAAACAATGGATAATAAAACTCTTTTCATATATACCTCCCATCGCAACAACTGTCTCTACTTAACTATAATAACATGCAAATTGGGGTAATTCATATTCAGCAATACAGCTTGGGGAAGAGAATGACGATGAAATCGTTTCTTTGATGGATGTTTGAATCGAATGAAATCGTCATAGATAATGTAGATTCAGAATAATAAATCTTTAAATGATTAGCTTTTATAAACTCTCCCCATCGTTTTCGCTCAAAAGCCATTCAGCCGCGTCAATTATCTTTATTCCTTCGTAATGGTACTCCGGTTGATATGTTCTTGCTATGATCATCTTTGAGTATCCATCTGTGATCTTCAGCAAAGGGGCTACCTCTCTCTCAAAAGTCTTTGGCTCTGTTATGTCGTATGAAACCTGTATGTATGTCCTTTGCGCGAAATAATCTTCATAGAAACCATACCTCCAACACAACATTAACATCTCTATTCCCCAAAATTAACTTTTTTGTGTTTTTGGGGAATAGAGATGGTTTGGATGACTGGTTCGCAATCGTTTTTGGTGAAAAAGGAACCGTCCCCATTTCACCAGATTGTATTCCCCCGGCATACCCTCGCCCCGCCTCTCCATGGTATTAATAAGTATTAATCATGTGAGCGAGGTCGTTGTATGCCTATTGTGCAGGCGAAATGTACGAACTGTTCTGCGAACCTGCAGATCGACAGCGGTGTGGACGCTGCTGTCTGTCCTTTCTGCGGCACTCCGTACATCGTCGAGAAAGCGATCAACTACTACAACACGACCAACAATATCAATGCCGGCGTTGTCAATCTGTACGGGACGGTCAACCGCGACTACCAGATACGGGGCGGCGTCCTGGAGAAATACAACGGAGAATCCACCGAGATCGTTATTCCGGCGAGCGTTACGATTATTGGAGCCGGGGCTTTCGCGGGGTGCATCGGGATCACGAGTGTGTCATTCCCGGAGAGCGTGACTGAGATCGGAGAAGACGCATTTATCAGCTGCCACAGGCTTCGTTCCCTGACGATACCGGGCAATGTGAAGATCATCGGCAAAGGCAGTTTCAGAGGGTGCAGCGGGTTGACCGAAGTCGTCATCGGGGACGGGGTTCAGATGATAATGGACGGCGCTTTCCTCATGTGCCAAGCGCTGACGGAGATCACCCTTCCCGCGTCGCTCTCTTATATTGGTTCCAGGGTGTTCGCTCATTGCAGTGCTCTGCGCTCATGCACGCTGCCGGAGGGCATTACGCACATCGACAGGCTCTTTGAGGGATGCACGCACCTGTCCAGGGTAGTCGTGCCGGAGTCGCTGCGGAGCGCGGAGCGCAGGACTTTCGAGGGGTGTGTAAGTCTGAAGGAGCTGACCGGAAGCGCCGGCTGGCGGGTGAATAACAGGGGCGTGCTGGTGTCTTTCGCGCTGGACGGCGCGCGGATGATCAAGGGCATGGAGGACTTCTCGAAATGCATACTGAACAGCATAGCGTCCCGGAGTTCCACCACCAAGGTGCTCGTCACGAAAGTACTCCAGGACGACTTCTACTGCTACCCCCTCCACATGCACAACCAGTCGGCGAGATACCCGGCCATGGGCAGATTCGGTTACGATCCGCGCAAGACCGAGGCTATAAGGACGGAGATGATGAATTTTCTGTACAGGATGGGGATCACCAAGGCGACCGCCAGCGTTCAGGAAGTTCCCGTCTTCTACCGCGAGGGGAATTACGTCACTCGCGGCGGAATGCAGCCGGCGCTTGTGGTTACGTTCATGTTCGAGGAGGACCGGCTGCGCCGGGAGGCCGACGCGAGAGCCGAGCAAGAACGGCAGGCGCAGGTAGATGCGGAGAGAGCGGAGAGGTCAAAGAGCGCAGAGTATGAGCGGCAGAGAGGAGTGCAGCAGGTGCAGGGAGCAGTTTCTAAGAAGAACTATGGTGTTATTCAGTGGACTTGCTCTATACTGTTGTGGATATTGGCGGGGTTTGCATTCTTTCTCTTTCTTTGTGCGATGTTACCTACTTATGACAAATCAAATTCATCAAACGTTGCTTTTATTGTTTTTCTGTTTCTGACATCCACCATTGTCGGGTTTCAGGCTGCCCTGGTAAATCCCGATACTTTTGCGGCGATCTCGAAGAAACGGTGGGCGGCTGCTTTTGTGAAAGGACGTTGGGAGATAGTTCTAACTATACCTGTTGCGTGGATCGTTATTTTTATAATATGCGCGTCTGCGTCGTTGATAAAGTAGTGTTAACTGAGTCGGAAAAAGCTCTGTTTTACGTTCAATCCCGACTGAACCTCCGACTATGAGTCGGGATATTAGTCGGAAAAAGCTCCGTTTTACATAAAATCCCGACTGAACCCCCGACTATGAGTCGGGATATTAGTCGGAAAAAGCTCCGTTTTACATAAAATCCCGACTGAACCCCCGACTATGAGTCGGAATATTAGTCGGAAAAAGCTCCGTTTTACGTTAAATCCCGACTGAACCCCCGACTATGAGTCGGGATATTAGTCGGGATTTCGGTCAATATCTTACCAACGTAACCAGCTCCGCAAAAAAAGATGAAAAAGGAACCGTCCCCATTTCACCGATTCGTCCCTTTTTCAGATTTCAGGTATAATACCCTCTATCAAACAAAGGAAAGTGGCAGATCATGAAGAAGAGATTCGGTAATGTTTTGGCGGGGATCGTGGCGGTTGTGATGGTTTTCGTTTGTGCGATGGTGTGCGGGGGGTGCGATGAGAGCGAGCGGACGCGGACCATCATGATGTACGGGATCGGGTCCAATCTGGAGACGGCCCGGGGCGCGCTGTCTTTCAACATCAAGCAGATGCTGGATGCGGAGTTGTCGGATAAGGTGAAGATCGTGATCATGACCGGCGGCGCAAGCCGGTGGTTTCTGCCGGAGGACCGGACCGTGGATGAGGCGGGCAATCCCGTGGCGGGCGACCCGGAGGTCAAGCAGCTGTGGGAGATCCGCAAGGACGCCAGCGGTGAGAACAAGCTGGTGCTCGTGAAAAATATGACCGAACTGAACGACGTTTATATGGTCGATGAGTCCTGCCTCGAAAGCTTTCTGACGTACTGCCGGGAGAATTATCAGTCCGACCTGTACGACCTGATCCTGTGGGATCACGGTTACGGGCCTCTGGGCTACGGCAACGATATGCTCTACCCAACGGACAGTCTCGAGTACGATGAGCAGACCATGCCGCTTCAGGACATCGCGCGGGCGATCCGGGGTGCGGAATTCGGCGGTAAGCTGGAGATGCTGGACTTTGATGCGTGCCTCATGAGCAATGTGGAGGTCATGGCGGCCCTGTCCGACTGCGCGAAATACATGGTGGTCTCGGCGGAGACCGTTCCGGAATACGGGCAGTGCTACAGCAACTGGATCAGCAAGGTGGCCGCGGATCCGTCGCTGAGCGGTTTCGACATCGGCACGATGATCGTGGACGACACCGTCGCCTTCTACAACGATAAGAATTCGCCGGGATATGGAAGGCCTTGTACTTTCGCGGTGGTGGATACGGATAAGCTGAGCGGCAGGCTTTTCAGGGTTATGCGCGACTACACAGGGCTGCTTGCCGCGGATGCGTTTGCGGGAAATACCGAAGACAAATACTACACCAAGCTCGTGAGCGCGCAGTCGGCGCACAAGTACGGCTGGGAGGGCATTTACGACCTCCTCGACTTCTCCACGTGGCTCTCGTCTTCCGGAGATGCGTCTGCCAGCGCCTACACTTCCTGTGCTGACAGTATCAGGGAGGTGCTGACTGATGATGAGGTTATTCATTTCGCGCACACGGAGGGCATAACGGACAGCTATGGAATGAGCATCTTCTTCCCTTCTTCTGATGTTAAAAATACCAGGAGATATGTACTGGCGATGGAGGACCTGAAGGCCTATATCGAGCAGAGCGGCGTCTCCGGTTCTAATATGAAGGCTGAGGTTCTGGAGAACCAGATCCGCATCGCCACGGGCTACGGGCTCGTGCAGAGCACCGGGCTGGCGGTATCGGAGATTGTGGAGAATGGCGGTGCCGGGGGTGCCGTGTCTTACGCTGACCTGAGTGCCGTCTGGAACACCAGAGAGAAAGCATCCGTCAAGACCATCGAATTCTACCACGAGAACGGAAACGTCTATGACGAGACCGAACTCTCAACGCCCTGGGACAAAGGCGTCTCCGTACTGATCGAGCAAGCTGCCCGCTACCTTGACGGCATGTCTGCCGAGGATTGGGCAACCGCGCTTGCCACAAATATCGCAGCGGAGATCCGTGACGGCCGCAACTGCGCGGTTCCCGGCAACGGCCTGTCCGGCGACATCACGATCCTGTCCGAGCGCACCTATCCTGATAACGAGACGCTCAAGGAGATACCAGAGCCGTACAACGCGATTATCGGCAACATCTACGGCAAGGACGAGACTGCTGTCGTTAAGTTCGACGGCAACTGGTATGCGCTGACTGATACGGCCGGACATCACTATCTGACAAGTCTGAATACGACTGGCGCCAGTGGTGCCGGTTCCGGGGCTGCGGTTACCGGGACGGTTACGTTTATATATAACAGGACCGACGATGAATACGGGTACGACTACCAGGGAGCCATGACAGTGTCCATCACGAACGATGGCGGTGCGCCCAAGGCCGAGATCACGGGGGTCTATAAAGTTGATGCCGGAGAGTACCAGGAGTTCACTTCTGAGGAGTTTTCCGTTTTGCAGTTCCGGACAGGATATCTGTCCAGGGGATATCACTCTTTCAGGCTGTCTCCCGCATCCAAAACTCCGCTGGCTATCGATCCGGCCCAGGAGAACTTCGGACTGACGCTCACATATATGCCGATCAAAGAGATGGATGATGTGGATGCATCCAGAGCGGCAACCGTGGCGACGGAGTACCGGATGACGAATATCTACGGGTATGTGAGAGAGGTGTGAGGCTCGAAAGGAAAACCGTTATGTGCAACCGCTTGCGTAAGAAAGATCCTTATTGCCGTTGTAGTTGTAACCTGCGCTCCCGCGAAATTATACCTATGAGATAACTGATAAAGCTCTGCAAACGCCAGTATCGTGGGCATTTGCTTTGTCCAAGGCAGTGTTGACATTCCTTTACAATAGATATACATTATATCTATGTGGAGGTGATACTTATGGCTCAGCGCAAGGTTCAGAAGATTAGAGGGCAAGAATATGTCTATATCGACGAGCCGTATTGGAATCCGGAGAAGAAGCGCGGCGAACATAGACGCACCTATATAGGCAAGAACGTAGATGGCGTCTTCGTTCCTAATAACAC
>FMTG01000034.1 GCA_900099715.1 Ruminococcaceae bacterium YRB3002
GCTTTTATCGGACCTCAGGGTGTCGGTAAGACGCATCTGGCAATGGCGTATGGAAGAGAATGCTGCTTGCAGGGATATAAGACATATTTCCTTAAGGCAACTGAACTCAATCAGCGGTTCTCTGAAGCCATAAAGTATGGTCGTGAAGGATCAGTGGTCAATGGTCTTGTAAAACCTTCCTGTCTGATTATCGATGAGATAGGCCGATGTGTGTTTAATAAAGAGAACACCAGACCGTTCTTCGACATGGTTGACAGAAGGTATAGCAAAGAAGGTCCAAACTCAATGGTTTTCACGAGCAATCTTATGCCGGATAAGTGGTGTGAATTCTTCAACGAGGATGAATCACTTAAATGTGCATTGGACAGGATCTTCGATGACGCAGTTGTCTACATGATCCAGGGAGAAAGCTATCGCGGTAAGAACCTTGAGACCTACTCTATAGCAACAACGGCAAACAGAAACAAATAAACAAAAACAATTATCAGCTGATGTGTTGGCTATTTTTATTTGACTGAGATTGGTGTTTTTATTTCGGCGCGGATGTGGTTAAATTAACCCGACGCTAACAGCTGGGCGCTAACAACATTCCAGGTAATTCGTCTTGTCTGGCAACTGTAGACATTCATTCGTGTAAATCTACTCAAAATTCGCATTTTGCCGACTTGGACATACATCTATGCGTTCAAAAGCCCCTCTGATTGTTTTAAGATCATCAGCAAACAATTCATCTCTGAAGTAAAAGAACACTGATATAATAATGGATGAAAGAGATTACAATCTTTCGGCGGATACAATTTTGCATCATTCAATATAAGGTGGCGCTATATGATCAATGACGGTAACTTTAAAGAAACTGTAGAAGAATTAATGAATAACCCTGACGCATATTCAAAAGATGATTTCTATACTGCCTTTCTCGAGATGACGGAAAGATACCTAAGCGAGCTGATAACTACAACGAATCTGGAAAAAGCGATTACTGCAGGCTTAGGTAGAAAACGGGCAGATGAGCTACTTGAAGAGATTGCAACTAGTAATCCTTGTATTACTGATCTTGATGCTACGAACCTACTGGAACCTGACATAAGGGATATTATCAGTAATCTCTTGGCTTTCACTGAGTTCGAGATTAGCGGCTATGGGTTAGGCGGAGATGATGATTTTCCGGATGATGAGGAATAGAAGACGCGTATTATACAAAGATGATAGTTGAGGGTAATTAACTAATTATTTGTAGTCTCTCACAACTAATCATTGATTCACACGTTAGTCCAATGATTTCATTATCGTTGTTCTCAAGTTATTTATGTCTTTATTATTAGTTATATTATCCAGGTTTGCTATTGATTTCAATTGATTACTAATTGGGCTATACATATATACTCCATCTCGATCAATAACCAATACATTTTGCCAAGCTTCAGTCATATATACATCTTTATCTTTCAGTTCTATTCGCTCACACCCACAATAAGAATTGCATTGTCCTAACAGGTCTTTTTCAACAGCTATACTAAGTTTAACTTCAACAGGAAGATACTTTCCACCTAACATGATTACATTATCAACTTGAGTATAATGTCTGTGTCTGTGAAAACACTTGCATTCCATATAAAAACTCTTCTTGTCTCCGATAAGTGGTAATAGTTTATTGACATAATAAACTCTGAACTGATCTTCAAGGCAGAAATTCCTTCTATGCTGGTTTGTGATTTCAAGCCAGTTGGAATCATCAACCTGACTTAACGGAATAGGTATAGCTACACTATTAACAAAATAATCAGGAACTTCATTCCTACTTGCGATTATGGATTTCAGATTATCAAATGCAGGCCCAAGCACACTAGTAAAGGTTCCTCGATGGCTAAAACTTACAGTATCCTTAAACTCAGAATAATCAATTGGAGAATCGAGCAAAAAGCACCTTTCAAAATCTGTGATAATTCCATAACTCCATTTCTCTTTATTCTTAAAATTATATTGTTCTGGAGGTGAACCGACTACACCAACTGCATATATCTTTCCTGAATAACTCTGAGCAGTATCGTTCAGCCAAAAAAGATTAAACAGAATCGCTCCAGCACATCTGTGTTTGAAATGGACGTACCTATACCCCTCTCGCTTTATTAATTGCAATACTCTTTGGTAATTACTATAGTTAAATCCAATCTCATTCCAAGACGTATAATTATTATTGTCCAACACTCTATCAGTCGATTTGCACTCGACCAAAACAATATCATTTGACTGATGATATGGATAATACTCATGCTCTTTGTAAAACAAACTATAAATACTTGTTCTATGTTTTTTTACATTATCCTCAAAATCCTGTTTTTGAGTAATCCATTTACAGAAATCTTGATAACTCACATTGGTTTCGCATAAATCGTATGCCTCTTTTCTCAAACGAGTGTAAGTCTGCATTGCAGTCCTTTGGCACATGAGAAAACAAATATCCCCTATCATGGCGTGTCTAGGGGCAGAATACTGTTCAAGAGTGCCAGTTCCTACAATATAAATAGCATAACTATCCTCATCATCTTCATCTTCCAGATAATAATCAGTTGTAGATCTTATTTCTTCAATTGAATTTGTTATCGGATCAGGAATCCCACCGACACAAGATGCAAGCAAATCTAAATTAGATGGGAAACCCATATTCACAATATAAGCTTGTATGTAATTCATTACTATTTCACCTTCAAAACTATTACAGATCTACCTAATAATACTTCTAAAACTAAGTCTTAGTCGGTATTGCTCTCCTAACTAGTTCCGTCGCGGCATCTATATCAGTATCCCTACCAAATCTGAAAGCGTACCGTGAAGACCCCCATTTCCTATTTGAAATATCGTAAACCATGCCGTATTTATCATCTATCTGTCCAGATTTACCGCAGAGAATAACTTCGATACAATCGCTCTTAGGCCACAGAGATAATGCTCTGTGTTTTCGATCATACTTGTAGGCAACGTAAAGCTTTCTAGGCACTTGTTCAAGGCCATCATCAATAGAAATAATGATTGAATTAAGTCTTTCATATAATGCCCTAAGTTCGCTGTTTATAGGGAACAACGCTTCTACAGTATAATCTCCATCTTCCGCAATATCTTGTCCGGCGTTATTCTCATTGTTGCGAACCAGTTTATCAAGCCTTCCGTGCATCTGCGCAATAGCAAACAACATATCATATGCATCCCAAGGGTACATCTCGAAAAACTCACGATTAGGAGTTATCCTAAGATCAGGATTTATCTTCGAAATCAAGTCATGAAGCAGTTTGTCGGGATCTTTTACGCCTTTAATTCGCGGAATCTCATATGTGCAGTAGAGCTTATACGGCAGCGGCACCGCTGTGCCAGACAGTTCCTTAATACGCTTATCAACGTCCTCAGCATATCCTATCTTAATCCAATTCTCACGGTGAAAGCTTTCATTGGTAAGCACATATATATATCCCGATTTTTCCATTTTAACCTCATATTTCTTCTGACATTATTTTTCCCAAGTTTTCTATAATACTTTTCAAATAGTAATAGATATTATTCATCAGATGAATCATCTTGATCAGCTGGCTTTGCATAGGCATCTTCGACATAGGTCTCGGGAGTTGCTTCTTCAACTACACCCGAATCAGCATCAAAGGTTTTCTTTTTCCTCAATCTCTCGTATAATACTGCACCAACTGTGTCCATAACTTGTTTCATCATCTCAGGATCAGCGAATAATCTCTTGAAGAAGTCATCATTCTGTTCATATCTTTCAGCTGCCATATTAGGAAAATCCTTTGCGAACAACAGCATAAAAGTTGCTCTATCATTGTTCTGAGCATAACTACGCCACTTTTCTTGATTGGCGTAATCGTTTTCCATTTGGAGAAGCACTTTATCCATCTCAGTAAAGGCAGTTCCGTAACGTTCATTAATCTTACTTATTATTTCAGTCAACGGATCCTTCTTAGGCTCCCTATGTCCCGCATCACCAGTTACCGGAACATACCCCCCTGCGGAACCTTCAAGTTCAATAGGGCCTTCAAAACTCTTCTCCAACTTGTAATACTCAAGCAGGATTTTATCGTCAATATCAACTCGTTCTTTACTATCACCTTTCGGCAGAAACATATATAAAAACTTTGCATAAACACTAAACTTATGAAGATCTTTGTCAAAGAACCTACAACACTGAGTTATATATGAGTAGATCCTATTAAACCGAGCAAGTGTTGATTTAAAAATATCTTGTCTCTCAACTTCTAATAATACGTATCTATCCAAAGCCGGTCTGAATGATCCATGAAGGATTCCAAGATCACCTCCAGCTTGTTCCTCTGTTGAATAGAAGATATCTGCAAACTTTGATATCTCACTCTCCTGATAGACTCTGAACTCATCAAGAGTATTCTTCATGTCATAAACAACATTAGGATCAGTTTCTTCCAACAGAACTGTCTCTTCATAGAATGGCTCAAAAGAGTCCTTGATTTCCTCAGCCGTATTTACGAAGTCCAACACAAAGGTATCCGTTTTGCCAGGACATGTTCTATTCAGTCTTGATAATGTCTGAACTGCTTTAACTCCAGACAATTTCTTGTCGACAAACATCGTGTGGAGAAGAGGTTCGTCAAAACCTGTCTGATACTTCTCAGCAACAACGAGAACACCATAGTCATCAGTATGGAAAGCTGCAGGCAATGCTTTTTCCTTTATAGTTTCTCCAGTCTTTGTCTTGTTAATGGATTCTTCTGTATAAGGAACACCATTATCTGTTATTTCGCCAGAGAAGGCTACCAAGACATCCAAGTTATCATAGCCCTTTTCCTTTATCTGACGTTTGAACTCATGGACATACCTTACAGCATGAAGTCTGGAAGGTGTTACGACCATTGCCTTAGCCTTTCCGCCAATCTTATGTCTTGTAATGTTCATGAAGTGTTCAAGCATAATAGCGGTCTTCTGAGATATGTTATGCGGATGCAAAGACTCATAGTTAAGGATGGCCTTTGCGCCTGATGTTGTATCAAGTTCAGGATTATCATCTATAGTCTTGATGATCTTGTAATACATCTTATACGTCATGTAATTCTGAAGGACATCAAGTATGAATCCTTCTTCAATAGCCTGACGCATTGAATAGATGTGGAAAGGTCTATAAATACCTTCTGCATCCTTGGTTCCGAACATCTGAAGGGTTTTGCCCTTAGGAGTTGCAGTGAAAGCGAAGAATGAAAGGTTCTTTTGGATTCCCTGAGCAGCGAGCTCATCTAAGAGACGATCCTCATCATCCTTGCGGTTGGCTTCATCTTCAGCTTCCATCTCGGCATATTCCTTAAGAATATCCTCAGTATCCGCAAGGGCGCGTTTCAGTTTCTTGGCTGCATCACCGGTCTGAGAAGAGTGAGCCTCATCGACGATGATTGCAAAGCGCTTATTAGCAGAATTAACTTCCTTGTAAATAACAGGGAACTTCTGGAGGGTAGTGATAATGATACCAGCACCAGCTTCGATAGCATCCTTGAGTTGCTGAGAGTTCTTATCGATCTTCTGTACAACACCTTCAACATGATCAAACTGATAAACAGTGTTCTGAAGCTGATTATCAAGAACCTTACGATCAGTTACTATGATGACAGACTGGAATATCTTTTCATCCAAATCGTTATGAAGACCTGACAGGCGGTGCGCAAGCCATGCGATTGAGTTTGATTTACCAGAACCTGCGCTGTGCTGAATTAGGTAGTTTTTGCCCGATCCATTCTCTTTTACATCAGCGAGAAGCTTAGTAACAACATCAAGCTGATGATATCTAGGGAAGATCATGATTTCAGACTTTATGTTACCTTTATCATCACGCTCTTGTTGAAGATGCATATACTTCTGAAGGATTTCGAGCAGGCTATCTTTGCAGAGAACTTTCTCCCAGAGATAAGCTGTATCGTATCCCTCAGGGTTATTAGGATTGCCTTTGCCGCCAACATTACCGGAACCATTGCTGCCTTGGTTAAAAGGCAGGAAGTATGTCTTAGGTCCAGCAAGCTTAGTTGTCATATACACATTTGCGAGGTCTACAGCGAAGTGAACCAGTACCCTTTCCTTGAAAGCAAAGATAGTGTCTTTGCTTGCCCTGTCAAACTTATACTGATTTATTGCATTTGTTGTATTTTGCCCAGTAAACTGGCACTTAAGTTCCATTGAAACAATAGGAATACCATTTATAAACAGAACTATATCAATGCTGTTTTCATTCTTTGTGGAGTAATGTAACTGTCTAGTACAGTGAAGGATATTAGCTTCATACTGAGTTTTGCTTGTCTCATTGAGAGAAGTTTCAGGTTTCCAGAAAACAGCACGGAACTTAATGCCACGATCCGTGAACCCATGACGAAGGACATTAAGAATGCTTGTCTGCTTTACTTCACGGGAAAACCTATCAATGAGTTGTTTCTCGGAAGAGTCGCCATATATTTTTTCAAAACGTTCCCAGAGTTTAGGTTGGCTAGTTTTGATAAATGAGACAAATGTTCCTTCGTCCATTCCCGTAACGCGATTGAAACTATCTGGATTACCTTTAGCATAACCGCCTTTAGCAACAAGATACTCTTCGATATCTTGTTCGAAGCGTTTTTCTTTCACATCGAAATCGGTCATAAGTGATTATACCTCCTTTTTTCCGGTAACGACTTCATATATAAGCGATTTCTTAAGTTCTTCATACTTTTCTATCACAATAATTCTCTGCGCTATATCCGAGTCTATTTCATAGCATTTTCGAGATAAAAAACCACTTATTTCTCTTTGCTCATCTATCGGTGGAAGAGCGACAATTATACTCGATAATTCATTCTGATTTATTTTTGGCATTTTCACCCTATTCTCTGTTACTAATGCAACTTGTGAATGAAAACTATTTGATAGCATCAAATACATTATAAACAAGGCATCGTTATTTGTTTCGATAGGGTACATATCCGCACTACATAAACCATCAAAAGGGGCAATAATTACCTTGTCCAACAGTGGTCTAATCTTAGAATATATTATTTGTCCTTTAAAAAACAAGTGATTCCAACTTATCACTCCAGATTCATCAACAGATTGATAGTTGCGTATTCTCGCGGTTCCCTTTTCAATAGACTCAGGCGATATTTGAGGGTAATCACTATAGTCATTAGGATTAACTAAATTCGATTTGACATCAATGCAATGTCCAAACTTAAGCACTTCCCAATGCGCAGGAACAGAACCAAGAAAACTATTTCCACTATCTTTCATTTCAACGTTTGGATATAACCCCTTGGTAACAGTTTCCGCAATTAATGATCGCTTATACTCTCTTAATCTTTCTATTTGCTCCATTTGCTTTGAAACAACAGAATCAATTTGGGAACATTTACAATCCAAGTATTCAGAGATAGTTTTTTGTTCATGCAAAGGTGGATAAGAAAGAAAGTTGTTTTTCAATGCTTCAACTGTTACCTGAGGAATAGCAGAGCCATCATACTTATACCAGTCTTCCTTGAAAGCATAACTACAATAATATAAATACTTGTTTTCAATACCGTGTATATTATAACTGCATATTGTAGTTTGAGTGCATGTCGCCTTACTATGTTCTACAAACTTCATGAATCCAATCGAATTACCACGCGCTGGCACAACAAGGTCACCTTGTTTCAAAACTACACTTGCATCAGCAACATATCCAAATAAAGTATTGTCATTCGTTGCACTATATACAGGTATTCCATTTTCAACTAAATCTGTCGTCAGAATTGTCTCACCCATTCTACTTTGTGAAAAGTATTTATACTTAGCAACTGACCATGATGCAGGGATATAACCTATATAGAAAACACCACTATCTCTCATTTCTCGCATAAGGAGCAAACCTCCTTTTTGCCTGTAACAATCTCGTAAATCATCGATTTTTTGTAATCGTTTAGTTTTTCTACAATCCCTTGGATTCTGGTTATTTCTCTATCAATATCAGATGAAGTCTTGTCAATATAATCCGCTATCTGCGTTTGCTCACCAAATGGCGGAAGACATAATCGTATATTCTTAAACTCTGGCCAATAAAGCCTTAATCTAAAATCTGCTACACCATAAGAGTAACGATGCATTTCTTCGATAGCCATAGGGCTTCTAAATAGATATTCGATATAACGAGTATCTATATCCACACCAGCCTTTGGTCTACATGTAATATATGCCGGACTTACCATACCATTAACACGAACTGCACCAAAGGCTCCTTGCCATGCACGCATCATGTTATATGCCAAATCGCCAGGCGCAACTTTTTTGTATTTTGTTCTGTCTTCACTGCGAGCAAATACGCGGTCTTGTTCATCATCATTTAGTTCACGGTCAGAAATACCGCTATTAATTGATACCGTAAGAATGGGAAGATCTTCGCAGCCTCTTTCATTAGTTTGGTAATATAAACTAGCGACTCTAAACAAAGACCAATGAGCAGGAACTCGCCCTAGCCACTCCACATTAGAATCTTTGAAGTCTACATTAGGATCAAGACCTTTAGTTACAGTTTCAGTAATAACTGAGAGTTTGTATTCTTTTAATTTTACAATTACAGCTTTCATATCATTAATGATTGAGTCTATATGAGCACACTTTTTATCTAGATAATCAGCTATTTTTAATTGAACAGATAGTGGTGGAAGAATAATCTTAGCATTTCTTATCAATTGCTGATTGAGAAGTTTAGCTCCATATATGTTTTCGTTCGCGTTTTTTTCGATGAATATTGGGGCAATATAGTACAAATACTCCAAACTGTTATGTCCATTTAAAAAGGTCGCTATTGCCTCGTTAGTATATAAATCAACACCACAGAAGCCGACCGCCCCTACGGAAAGCTTAAAAGCATACATTAAACTTCCCTTCGGTGATATATTCATAGATGACTTTTCTACAGCCTCGTCGCTAATGTGCTTAGCTGAATCGAATACTATGCGTTGCTTTAAGTCGGATATGTTAACCCATATATTATTACCAGAAAAATATGCATCATTGTGTGTATCAGGAGTCCACCCAGTTTGAAAACTATACGCATTTTTAATCTGCGTAACAGTCCAATCAACAGGTATTTCTCCAACCCAATCAATGCCACTATTCTTCAGCTGTCTCATGAATCGAATATCTCCTTGAGACTTCCAGAAAGCTCTTTTTCCAAATCAAGTATTTCTGCCATTATTTCGGAAGAAGGTCTAGGAGCCTCATACTTGTAGAAGTAACGCGTAAAAGGAATTTCGTAACCTACTTTAGATTTCTTTTTATCAATCCAAGCATCCGTAGCAAAAGGCAGTACTTCGCGTTTGAAATACTCATCTATATTTTCTTTAAGAGGCACATTTTCTGTATCCCTAAGGGATGAGTCAGGTTCGGGCTTTCCTTTCTTAAGAACAGGATTGCCATTATCATCTTTAAGTGGTCTTTCAACTACGATCTTAGTGTATCCAAAATCAGTTTTATCAAAAATCTTGCTAATATCATTTTCGACAAAGTCACCGTAGATTTTAGTAATTTCAGCTATTTGTTCGTCCGAAATATCATTTCGCTTATTACCAAGAGCCTTACGCCTTTTTACAAACATTTTATTTGCATCAATAAGCTGAACTTTACCTTCTCTTATAGTGCCAGCTTTTTTGTTTGAAAGAACCCAAATATATGTAGCAATACCAGTGTTGTAAAAAATATCGTTTGGAAGAGCAATGATAGCTTCAAGGAGATCATTTTCCAGAATATATTTTCTGATTTCAGATGGACCGGAACCAGCATCGCCAGTAAACAACGGAGAACCATTATGAATAATAGCAATACGGCTTCCTCCTTGGCTGGGTTCCTTCATCTTAGAAATAGTTGTTAAAAGAAAAAGCATTTGACCATCACTTGCTGCTGGTAGACCAGGACCAAATCTTCCACCAAATCCAAGCTTAGCTTCTTCTTCAACCTTGGCCTTTTCATTCTTCCACTCGCGACCAAAAGGAGGATTGCTCAGGATATAGTCAAAGGTCTGTCCTTTAAACTGGTCGTCAGAAAGCGTATTTCCATCTTTGATAAAGTCAGCATTATTGCCCTTAATGAGCATGTCTGCCTTGCAGATGGCAAATGTTTGATCATTTAATTCCTGTCCAAAAGGAACAAGTTCAGTAGAAGCATTAAGCGCATGGAGATACTCTTCTGCAACAGAAAGCATACCGCCAGTTCCGCATGCAGGGTCGTATATAGTCTTAGCAACGTTATTTCCGGAAAGGATATCGTTATCATCGTAGAAAAGAATGTTTACCATAAGCTGGATAACTTCTCTAGGGGTATAGTGCTGTCCTGCATCCTCATTATGAGCTTCTGAGAAACGTCGGATGATTTCTTCAAAGATGTAGCCCATCTCCAAGTTTGATATCTCGTCAGGATGGAGATTACCCTTCTCCGTGGTGAACTCCTTAAGGACAATAAACAAAATGCCCTTGTTAGCCATTGTGGTTATATGACCATCAAACTTAAACTTTACAATGATATCCTGAACATTTTCTGAGAAACCATTCAGATAGTCTCTGAAGTTTTCCTCGATGTGATCAGGATCGTCTAAAAGACGCTCAAATGTATATTTGCTCGTGTTGTAGAATTCATAGCCAGAAGCCTTGCGGAGAAGAACATCCTTCATAGGAAGGCTCTTAACCTCATCAAACTTTTTAAGAACAGCATCCTTGGTATCAGATAAGATGCAGTCAAATCTCCTGATAACCGTAAGAGGAAGAATAACCTCACCATATTCATGCGGCTTGTAAACACCTGTTAGTTTATCTGCTATTGCCCAGATCAAATCCGCCTTTTGGTTTATCTTATTGCTTCTGGTTGCCATGACAATACAATCTCCTATCTCTATAAGAATACTCAAACTTATTTACGATCATTATACTTGTTACCGTGACCATATAATCGTACTGCATCGCCTTTTTTCAGCGCTTTTATGGATAATATGCACAAGCAAGCATTATTTATTATATATTACATTAGGCAAAAAGTAATGTATTCCCTCGGCATACAAGCGGCAATTTATAAAACGTTAATATCCTTATTGCGATCAGTAGTGCTGTTATTTGAGGATTGTAATAGAAACGCCGGGACACCGAGGTCCCAGCGGTACCCGCCCACCCACCCGGGAGTTGACGAACTGCGTTCGTCAGCGTTCAAGGGCTTCTGTTCGCGTTTGGATGGCCTGTCTTATGTGCTGTGGGATAATCTCTTCGTTTTGCCAGAGAGTTCTCAGATCTTCGTCGTTTGTTTGGAATGGCACGTATTCTGTGCTGACGTTGAAGACTCTGTTATTGTAAAAATCTTGCAGATCGTTGTCATTTGTGTTTGGGTATGCGGGGACACAGAAGCCCCAGATCTGTCTGTTCCATGGTCTTCTTTCGTAGTGCATTACCCTTCTTTCGTACTTATTTGCTCCCGTTCCTGAGTTGCCCTCGATCGTTTGCAGGGTGTTTGTCTCTCTGTCGTAGCTTTCTACGATGCCTATATGGTTCAATGTGTTATGGTTATCGTCTCTTTCGTATATTACAAGCCACCCG
Source organism: Ruminococcaceae bacterium YRB3002 (assembly GCA_900099715.1). Taxonomy (GTDB): domain Bacteria; phylum Bacillota; class Clostridia; order Saccharofermentanales; family Saccharofermentanaceae; genus Saccharofermentans. The sequence continues at coordinate 11,598 of FMTG01000034.1, forward strand.
GGCTGCGGCTCTATACTACCAGGTGCTATAGCATAATCGTATGTATAGATGAAATAACCCGGGTTTCTGTCTTCTGTATACCATCTGTATACTTGCGGGACACTTGCTGTCTTTGGCATTACCCCCTCCTCTATATACCCGTTTTGATCTGCGCACCACGACACGAATATCGCACACCACTCCGTTTCATAGCCGTACCACCTGCAATACTTAGTTAGGTCATTACCCGTTTCACCTATTGCTGTATCTACCACCCTTTGGCCGCTGCCGAAATCTATAAGCTTTACTATATGGCTTACTGCTTCCCGGAACTCCGCTGTTGCAAGGTATGTATAGTATGACTCCTTCTCCTGCTCTGTGAAGTTCAGCTCCCTGAAGACGGCTTCTGCCGTCGGATGGTAGCAGGCTACTACCGCTCCCTTTGTGATATCTATACTTGCCACTTCTCCGTTTGGGCCTGTAAAGCCTAACATTACACTATTCTCGTTCAGCTCAAAGTTCTCTCTTTCATCTTCTGCCACTTTATTTACGGCCCAGAAAACATCGTCGAAATAGCTTATATCTTCTGAATCGACATTAAGCTTATTATCAGGATCTTCTATAACCTTATCCGAGATGTAGGCATAGTAGAGCATAATGACCCGATCCCACGGTATCTCTGCGTTCATGACTATGGGAAACGTGAAACCGTCGCCGTTATCTTCTATCAGATCCCTGCTCTCTTCTGCTATTACTCCCCAATAGGCATTCTTATATATCCGGCAGACCTCTGCCATTGAATATGTATCCTTAGTTATCTGATTTACTCCTATTGAGCTTATGAGTCCCATCAGGAAGGTATAGGCGCCGATGATAAGAAGGATCAATGCTATCGTCACGACTGCTATCCCTGCAACTATTATCAGTGTGCCGCCGGAGACGGTTGTTGCTGCCGAGCTTTGCGCAGCCGCCGCTTTTGCCGCCTCCTGTTTTCCCATTTCTTTGGCCGGGGTTGCCGGAGTTTTGGGTTTGATATCGTTTTGATGTGTAACATTGTTACAAACGCGATAGTTACTATATCTTTCGGTGTTTCTTATTCTTTGGTCTATGTGCTTTCTGAGGCTTTGAGAAGCTCTTGAGGCTGTTCTTTTTGCGGGTTCGAAGGTATCTTTTACGGTCTTTTTCTCTTCTTCTTCCTTCTCGTCCTTTACCCTGTTCCTGTCTCTTTTGGCATACCTTCTATACTCCGTTCTGAGCTTCTTCCCCTTTGCTTTTTTGTGAAAAATCTCCTTACGATCGATAACTTTCATTGCCAAAGACTCCTTCTGTTCTCTTTGTGGAGAAGAGCTTATATATGAGTGTCTTATCCGGGATCTTGTTCGTGAAGGGTATGAAATTATCCCCATACTTCAGAAGGCCTGAGCCAACCCTGCTCTTTTTGAGCCACCTGGTCTGCTCTTCTGACAGGTTATAGTACTCTCTCAGTGCTTCCAGATCTGACGGGGACTGGCTCAGCATGAAGACGACCTCTGAGTTGGACAGCATACTCTGACAGATATCGTCGGTCATGAAGACACGGGCGTTCTGGGTTATGGCATTCGGGATACCGGATCTTTTACGCCACTGCCTGTACGCTCCGTCGAAGAACTCTTTTGTATTCGGGTCTGACAAGAGGACCTGGGCTTCATCGAAATCTATATATGCCGTCTCGCCCTTTGACCATGCTCTCGTGACCATATTGATTATTGCATCCGATAAGACGAACAGGCCCACTGACTTCTGGGCTTCCCTCAAGCCGTGGAGGTCGAATATGACCACTCTGCTCCCGTATATATCGACATTCGAGTCCTGGCCGAACATATTAAAGGACCCGTTCGTGAAGATCTCGAGCTTTAATGCCAGCGTCTTTGCTTCCTCTTCCTTTTGCCTTACGACGATCTCCCTTAATGTTGCAAGACACGGCAGATAGCCCCTCTGTTCGCAGAAGGGGTACATCATGGAGGTACAGCGGTCCAGTATCGATTTCTCTATGAGGCTTATGGGATGGCCGGGGTCTGCGAGGTTTAATAGCGATATGAGAAAGTTCGATTTTATCAATGCAGGACTATCTGCAATGCTTGCTGACTCTATCCCGTAGTCCTTGACCATTTCCATACAGTTCAGTCTGTCCTTGCCGTTTGCTATATTTACTACGGTGCAGATCTCCGGGCAGAGGACCTTATAGAGTGCTGCATACTCGCCTTCGGGATCGACGATAATATACTTTCTATCCGTTTTCAGGATCCTTTGGAGCTGGATCCACTTTATGAGCATCGATTTACCGCCGCCGGGTTTGCCGGTCATGATACAGGACTGGTTTATCAGATTATCCATATTTATGACCACCTGGTTATGGCTTATCTCGTTATCGCCTATGTATATCCCGCCCTTTTCCTGGATGTCTAAGCACTTGAAGGGCGTCAGGACTGAGAGGGCTGACGTATTCATTGTCCTCAGCTGCGGCGTTCTCCAGCAGCCGTATGGCAGACAGGTATCCAGTGTCTGCTGTTGCTGGAAGGTTGCGGTCTCGATCAGATTGCTGCCGGAGACAGAGGACGATCTTACAGCCTTCTTTAGCTGTGCCGAAGTTTTCTCCAGGGCTTCCATATTATCTTCGGTCAGCGTGATCGTTATACAGACGAGCAGCATCTTCTCGTCTTCCTGCGTCAGATCCTCGTCCCACTGGCGGCTTCCATCCTGCTTATTCAGCCTTGACTGGGGCGGGAGTCCATTCGGGTTGCCGGATGACTCCTGCCAGGAGGAGAGCTCATAATCTGCCTGCCTTTCCACATCCCTGACGAGCTTAGTTGCTTCATCCGTAGGGACAGGGATAATATCCATTGACAGGACCATATTCTCAGAAACTGCCGATATCGTGCTTATGATCGTATCGTTTATGATGTTCGGGTACGAAATGAAGTAAAAACCTCTGACGAACTTATCATCGACCTTCAGGTGGTTCCAGTGCTTCTTCATATACTCAGGAGCTATATAGTCCTTGAAGTCCTTACCGAAATACGGACTGTCGGGATCTATTACGGGCCTGTACTCGTCTCCCCTATGGAAAAAGCTATGGAGAACGAATAATCTATCATCTGTATTTAGGGGCGTTAAGTCAGAACCCATGTCTTGAAGATCATTTGCCAGGTCTTCCTCTATCCGGTCGAAGAAGCTTATGGCATCCTCTAAGGAATCCCTTCTTATCGAGATGGTTAAAAACTTGTCCTGGAGCATTCCCGTCCTGTTCCCTGCCTTCTCATCGATGAGCTTATTGAACTCGTCTGCTGCCTGCATAAGCATCTTTGAGCAATGAAGGTCCGTAGTATCGATGTATATTCCGTCGTCGATATCGGTCGTTTCCGTGGGTCTGTTGAAGAGCGTTATCTTGATTATTGCCTCATCGTCCATCCCGTTTATGATGGATGCCCACTTATGGATACAGATGTCTTCCCTATACTCGCGGCTGGTCATCTGGTAGTTGATGTCCTTGAACCTGAAGGTTTTAGTAAACCTATTATCTACGAGGAATATGCCGCTTGAGCCGAAGATCCTCTGGATCGGAACGAGATCCTGGGTCCTTTTAGGAACCTTATAGCCAACTTTGCCTTCTTTTATCCTGTCTTTTAATGATTGAAGCATCTTACTTATTTCATCCATCCTTTCTGGTTTTCTTTAACGGCTGCTATAGTCTCTTTATCCGGGACTGACCATTTCCCGTACTCTTTAGGTTCTCTGAAGAACCTGCTGATTATCGGCAGATACTCTTCGGCATACATGCCTCGATACTTCAGAAAGCCCACTATTCCTGCCGGAGCTGCCAATATGAGAGTCAGCATTATCCTTAGTGGTATAGGGATCTCTATAACGAACCGACTGAAAGCGAATACTCCGACAAATATCGCTATTACGATCACGCCGGCTATGCACTGCCTTCTTGTTAAGCCTTTGAACCATTCGGCTTCATAAGCCCTAATCTCAACAGGCATCCTTGCTTCGAGTTTTTCCATTACTTGCTCTCCTTTCTCGTCGCACGCAAAAAAGTGGGAGAGAACCGAAGCTCTCTCCCTCTGGGATAGTTATTTGATTTTGAAGGGATAATCCCCTTCTATTTCTCGCATGTTATTTCTCCTCTGCAATTCTTTGAAGTTCTTTAACCATCTTATCAAAAGTGTATTGCTCAAAATCCTCTTTAGTATTACCTGTATAGTTTATTTCATACTCTGGATCGCTGCTGTTACTATCTTTATCATAAGGGCGAAAACGAAATGCTATACTGTCTTTGTTCCATGCTGATGAAGGGATCAGATGCATACTCAACACTTCATCATTATCATCAAGTCGAATAAAGCAAACATAAAAGGGGATTCCATTGTGGAATGCTTTTTTGTTTACAAACTGATAATTGTTATTATGACAAGTTTTCACCTGGATATAAAATACCTTTTCTCCTGAGTAATGAACTATACAATCAATCCCGTTATCATCAACCAAAGAAGGATAGACTTCAAAATCATTCTTAAGAAAAGCATTGAACGCCAGATTTTCTCCTATCTTTCCCGTTTTCATTTTTATGTTATCACCCATGATCAATCCTCCTAACGTCTATTTGCAATGAATAAACAGATAGCCCACAGTATCATCCCCAAAACTAACAATATAGCCAGTATTATAAAAGAAACAATTAAAGTTTTCTTTATAAGTTTCCAGTTTTCTTTTTTATCTTTCTGATAAACTAGCGAATCCAAATCTCTATATGTCGCAAAGTGATTAGATATTAATTGTTCAATCGAAGCACTAGCAGTCTCTATAGGAATTGTTTTATTCTCCATCAAATCATATATTTGTTTTTTGATCTTTTGGTTATCACTGAAATAAGAGGCTTTCTTTTTCTTAGCAGCATCTACAACCTTATCTACTGCTTCATACTTTAAATAACTAAACATAGTCGCCCCTATTGCAGCAGCTAATAAAAATGAATCAATAAGTATTGTAATCAAAAGAATTGTCGTATTAGGATGTTTTGCGCCCAATTCTGCAAAAATATAACTCCATTCTGCTCCTAACACGCCAAGGGCAACCAGAGGAAAGCATATTATGCCCACTAAAGGCCACATTCGAATTGAATTTGCTTCGTTTATCTTCTTTTGTATATTATTTGCGTGTTGTGCAAGAGAAGAATCCGTCGGATGATCTCCAAAGATTACATCCTTTGATGATGTACCACCTGTAGAATAGTATTCGTAGTTTTTACCAGAGTACTCGTAATCAATATGATATACACCCAAAAAATGTGTAACTACATTTACACTCAGCACATGACTCGTGACATACATATCTTCATATCTATTACCGGGAACATCACGCGAAGCCACATTCCCAATATCTATTCTAGCATCTTCCTTAGCCTCATCCACTGCATCAAGTTGCTCTTTTTCCGCTTTAATTACATCATATTCTTTAAGATAATCGTGTTCTACTTCGAGGAACTGTGAATGCTCCACATGATCAATCCAGCTAAAAAACATATCTTTTCTAGATTCCGGACCCATCCATATAATTTCCGTAAAAGTAGTAGGATTTACCCTGCCTTCAGTCCGTTGCACAGCATCGGTTATTGTTCTCCATTTGGTATCGTATACAGTCCTAGACATTGGTCTGCGATAGTGATTTATTGATCTACCATTTACATACTCTGTATCTGATCCACTATGTTTATGCTCTTTACCTCGATAATCAATATATACTGTTTCTTCCCTTGCAACTTGATATGACTCTTCATGTTCCCATATACTTGTGGCATCCCATTCCGCTGAACACGTTACTTCTATGAATGCAACTGGATAATACTCCCTTTTAATACTTGTAAAGTTTGTCTTAAATGCAACATCCAAAGGAGCATTCTTATCGTTCATCAAAAGATAAATAAGCTCTCTTTTAACTTGATCTTCACTTTTTGAAAAAGCAGCAGCATACTTATGATCACTTATTGATAATGTCGTCTGCCCAAATCCAGTGTTTTGATCCGATAGACCATTGATTGATCCTCCTCCATATATGTTGACTACGCCAACATTATAATTATTGTTCGTTTGATAATTATTAATTGTTTTTTCGTTAATGAATGGGGTTCCACAGAAAGTACAAAACACCTTTTCCTTAGAATCATCAAAGACCAGATTTCCACCACAATTAGTACACTTTGCTTCAATCAACGGCATAATAGAATACCCCCTGTTGAATAGGTCTCATTAGTAGTGCTCTTGAAAAGGGCACTACTATCTGATAACCGTAGGATATCAGCGCTTTTTACTGATAATTTACAGTCCGTTCATCCTGGTTTGATTACATTTTCCATTCTTTGTTCCTTTTCAGCTCTCTTTGCTCTGCGTTCCATCAGGAATGCTTCCTGGCTTTCATAAAGAAACAGTTTCTCAGTTCTTTGCTCATAGAACTCTTTTACTGATGAATAGTCGATTATTCTGTAACCTTCCTTGTTTGCTGTTACATAGAACTTGTTATAAGCATTGTCTTTACTATGTTCATTGATGGTTTCAGACTTTGTGGATACATACCCGATCGTAGGATTGTACTTCCTTGTGTTATCGCCTAAGAGCGGAGTAAGGTTTGCTCTGGGATGCTTTCTGGGATCGTACTTACTGTCGTAGATGCCATCTTTGCTCTTTATCATGAGAATACATTTATTAAGGGGCATCCTTCTTATCTGAGAAACAGAAGCCAGTGGTAAGCCGCCTTTTTGCATATTCTTAGATGAACTGGAGCTCTGCCCTGTTGTCTGTCCGGTCGTCTGGATATCGATCGTCTGTTCACCGAGCATTTCAGATATGAGCTTCATGGTATCTTTCGAGTTAGATCCGAGATAAAGCGTCTGATCGGCACATCCTATAATCGTTTTCGCATAATCTTTGAAGGTTGTTTCAAGCTGGTTGATGTCCTGAAGGAACATCATAAAGCCTATATTCCTGCTTCTTAAGGTAGCTACAAGATTAGGAAAGTTCTCAGGGACCGGGACATTAGCCATTTCATCCATGACGAATAATGTATACTCAGGCAGCCTGCAGCCGTCTTTTCTATGGACTGTATCTGCCATTCTGGTAAGCTCACTGAAAAGTGATGTATACATTAGTGAGACAACGGCGTTATATGCAGTGTCCTGCTCTGACAGTTCAAGGAACAACGCAGTCTTTCTTTCTCCGACCTGATCAAGTTCTATATTATCCATACAGGTAAGTGCTCTGACCTCTTCACTGTCGAAGATCTTAAGATGGGCCTGCAGTGAAATTATTATCGACTTGACCGTTCTTGCTGCACCCTGCATACATGCTTTCCATGGACCTATTGCCGGATGATAGGGATTTCTCTTCTCGAGCTTTTCAAACCATACATGAACCCAGCTCTTCTGCTTCTCATTAGTCTCGCTAACCTGAATGCTACCCAGTATAAAAAGGACCGTATCGAAGTTCATCTCTTCTTCCGGGGCTTCATAATAGACTGCGAACATCAGGGCTCTGAGGAGCGTTTCTGCCATCTGCTCAAAGAATGGATCCTGATTGTTTGTGCCCTTTGGTGTCGTACATCTGAACAGGTTCGTGACGACATTATCCAGGTCTCTGTCCCTTCTGATATAGTGAAACGGGTTATACAGATGGCTGTTTGTTGCATCCCTTAAGTTGAAGATCTTGATGTCGTACCCTGCTTCCTCGTACATCTTGCCGGTGTATTCCAGAAGCTCCCCCTTAGGATCGATTATGATATACGACCCCAGCATGTTAAGAAGCGTAGGTATTACGACGAACCTTGATTTACCGGATCCCGGGCTTCCCAAGACTAGCACGATGATATTTATCCCTGTTACTCTGTCATCGCAATATACGGATACATTCTTTGTAAGTACGATATTCCTTGTTCCGTTCTTATCTGACAGTTCCTTGCCGACCTTCTTAGGATCTGCCCATCTGGCATCGCCGTGCTCTGCTCCGGGCTTTAAGTTCATATCAAGCTTTATTTCGAAGAAGGCATATGCAGCGAACAGATATAAGGCCAGCATGATCAATACAGTCGGAAGTGTCCCTTTTGTCAGAACAGGGGTCCATGGATGATCCAATATATACAATAACCCTTTCATTCCCCTTAATGTCTCTGATGAAAAAAGCGGCGCTATCAGAACCGCTATCCATATAACTGGAATGATCCCGAAGGCTGCTATCGAAAGCCACATTATCTTTTGTCTGTTGTTAATCCCCATGGAAATAAACTCCTTATATTTCTTGAAACAAATGAAGACCCGGCACTTAGTCCGGGTCCTTAGGGTGGGGTTGGTATGAAGACTGTTTTTGCTTTGATGTCTTCATTATGCCTGCCCAACCTGAAATGAACCTTAAACCAACTGTGTGAAAAGTGAGTGAAATCACATCTCAAACTTATTCTTAATGAAAGACCTTGTACCGAATACCATCACGGCGAACAGGATCGTCTTGATCAGGAGCTGGAACACATACTGCCAAAGCTCACTCTGCGCCGCAACGCCCGTACCTGAAAGCAATGTCAGCACATTATTGCCGTTACCCATCTGGAAGATGTCAGTTGCCATCATGACACCATAGATCTTGAGGATCACGGCCAGCACGCATCCGAACAGACAGTCGCCCATATAACTCTTTATGAATACCATGCCCGTTCTGGATGTTGGCTCTCCGGCAAAGAAGGATATACCTATCGGAGCCAATGCCAATGTGATAAGGATCTTCATGAACCGTGCCAGAATATAGATATACAGCGCTATTGCTATAACGCCTACTATGAGAAATGACAAAAGTGCAAAAGCCGCAAAAGGAATCATGCCGTTAATGAAGTCCATTACTCTCTCAACTATTACATACGGAGCCGTAAGGAGATTAAAACCTGTCGTATCAAACTCCAGAAGCGCGGTTATGGACGCTCCTATCGTCTCTGCTTCCTGCTCATCGATCAGAGGCGATGCTGCATCGATATCGGATACCAGCTGAACGAGTCCAATGCCTACCTTCCAGAACCACATCATGAACCTTACGCTCAGTTCAACGCAGACATATGCACCTATAAGCCTTCCAAAGTGCTTTATTATGAACACGGGTCTGATCTCCGGGGCATTCTCCAAAGATTTAGCAAGTCCCATAAGAAACATAATGAGGCACAAGGCCTCACCTACAGGAACCAATGCCTGATTTACTATTACTGCCGATTCATAGAGAGTCTGGCTGAAATCCGAGAAATCCCAGGAGACCATTGCGATGAACTGATTGATCATGACATTCCAGAGCTTTACCATCCATATCAGAAGATCAGCCATGTCTTACTGCCTCCTCGATCTGCCTTCCTGCCTTTTCGGCAGTCCTTACTATCTCTTCGTTGAACTCATCAGCTTCCCTTTGGCATTCTTCCTTCACCTTACGGATACTCTTCTTTCTCCCGACCACCGGTTCAGAGACAGTCTCGCTTGATGATCTCTCCGAGCTTTCTGATACTGATCCTTTCGGATCCGATCCTTCCAAGGATTGAGTCTTGTTTTCTTCCTCTTTTTGCTCCGACGGACTTTGGCTTTCCTTGTTCACCGGAGCTGTTTGAAAATTTACGACCTGCTCTGCCTCCTTCTGCTCAGGCTCTGTCGGTATCTCCTCCGCTGCTGCCGGTTTATCATGGACTACACCGTCCTGAGGGGCTTTACGATCCTTTATATCTTCTTCAGCACCATCGGCATACTTACTGAAATCAAAGTCCGGCATAGGTTTCTTTGCTTCTTCTGCCGCTTCTACTACTTCATCTTGAACAGTTTCTCTCATTTCCTGCTCATGCCTTGCCATCTCTTCTGCATATCTCATCACCGTGCCAGTTGTATCTAAGGGCTTAATTTCCTTTTGTGCCATGATCGCATTGATCACACTGGCATATGCTGAGTTATAGATGAGGATACATGTATCTTCCTGATCTGCGAGGACATCGAATCTGATACCTCTGCCTTCACAGGATGTTATGAGCTTTTCGGCATCCTCTGCGTTCATGGTGATTGTGGATCCGGAGATCTTACCCTGGGCTATTGCTTCGAGCGGATGATTATTTATAAGCGCCTTCTCCTTTTCCTCTCTGCTCATCTGCTCTCTTTTAGCCAGATATTTGGCAAAACAGTCAACCAAGACCTGTGAAGATGCCCTGAATACAGTCTCCACGCCATCTACCATAAATCTTAAGACCTGACTTGCTACCTGTTCTTCGTACATAATCATTTCCTCCTGTCGTTGTTATTCTTAACTTCGGCTCATTTTGAGCCGAAGTTGTGTATCCTGCTTTTGGGATCCTTTTTCCTGCCTCCATTCCTTTATCTTCCAGTCCTTACACACCTCAGTAACACCTTGATCAGAATCCAGAATGAAATCGCAGACCTTTAATTCTTTGCGTATCTCTTTTATCTGTTTACTTAGAGTTGCTGCTTTAGGATCTTCGCTCTTCGTTTTCTTTCTCTCTGAAGTCAGATGATCCAGCTCTTCGGTCAGTTTCATTTTTCTTTCAACTACATCGTTTCGGCATGTTATCCTTTTATGGACTATGTAGTTAGTGGCTGCCGAGAACATATCCAGCCTTTTGATATCTCTTCTTGTCTCGATCGAAAGCTTAGGTCTTAATCTTCTTTTCTGATAATCCTGCTCTGCCCTAAGGATCCTTTGGTACTTGTTGTATTTATAAAAGAAAACACTATGAAAGGTTGCCATCCTGAGTCGGTATATCTTACCGAACACATTAAATCTGTGAAGAGGCTGAACTCTTACATAGTACTTATGTCCGCGGTTTACCTTGTTGTGTTCTTCTTGTTTGCTCCTGACGTACAGTTCTATCTCTCTTGCAAAGACTTTCTCATCGTATTCACGGTCTTCTATGCGTCTAGCGATGTCTTCAATCGAGTAACCGTCTCTTTTGCAAAGGCCCTTGAAGCGATAGTATTTGCGATAACCATTCTTATCGTATTCATCTGGTGGCGACAGAGCCGGATATTTATACTTGCCGCTGACCTTAAGGCTATAACCCATCAGTTCAAGGTTTTTGTAAAACTCTGTCAATGAGTCGGAATCTCTGATGCAGCAATCGATATCACGGCATATCTGCTCTCTTACTGCCGGTCTGTTTGCGCCGGTCTTCCGCCATGACTTATTCGTGTTTTTGTCCTGCTCGTCTATGATGGTAAGACCGTGAGCCAGACATATCTCATCTGATACTCTGCGCATTGCTTCGTAATCCGCTTTGAAGTTATAGAACTTATATCCGTCTGTGATCGAAACCGAGTTAATAACAAAATGGTTATGGACATGATTTGTATTCACATGTGTTGCGACAATCACCTGGAATCTGTCGCCCCAGAGTCGTTCAGCAAGTTCAATCCCTATTCTATGGGCTTCCTCAGGAGTAACTTCTCCGGCAGCAAAACTCTGATACCCGTGATAGCACTGTCTTCCGTCGTGCTTATCCCACATATTCTTAGCAGCAGTGAAATCTCGTGCAGCCTTCTCTGGAGAGGATATATCAACAGCATTTACCGCTGATACGAGTAATACTTTCTCATCTCTTGCGTCTTCATCGTATTCTGAGCTACCATCAGATCTTCTGTGAAAGTCCACCCATTCATTTTTTGTCTTGTCTGGGTTCATGATGTAAGTAATACACTTCAAGGGCGTGTTCTTATAAGGCCAAAGGGATGTCGTTGCCATAGACTTTCTCCTTTCTCTGTTGATATGAAAAATGAGCAATAAAAAACGGAGCCGATGCTCCGTCTTAAGTTTGTTAGAAGATAATTATACTGTAATATCCTGTTCCAGCGATATCACTGAAACAAGGTTATTATACCATAGGGGCTTTGTTCGTTATATTCCTTATTTATTCTTCCATCAAGAATTATGTATTACATTTCTCTTTCCACTATTGGCAGTTCCTCTTACTTCTTCGTGGTAAAAGTAATCTACGATTGTTGGATGTCCTTTCTCTACTCTCTCATACGGAGTTTCATTATCAACAAACCTGCAATCATACTTTTTAGCCAGCTCTTCTGCTTTCTTTTCCAACGCTTCAAAATAGCTGCGGTTCTTTTTGTTATAAATTTCGTCATACAGCGGCACCAGATCCGGATGTTTATCGGAAATGTATTTCATGATATCTGCCTTAAAACCTCCGCGAAGATTCAGATTCTCAAGCCATACAAGGTCACACTGATCTTTTGTCCTGTCTATGATTGCTTCTATATCCGTAATCCCCGGGAACACGGGTGAAATGAAGCAAATTGTACGAATGCCTGCCGCATATACCTCTTTCATTGCAGCAAGCCTTCTTTCTATGCTTACTGCCGCATCCATATCATCTTTAAACTCTTCATCGAGAGTATTGATTGACCATGATACTGTAAGTCTGCTATTTTCATTGATCTCTTTTAGCAGATCCAGATCTCTTAGTACAAGGTCTGACTTTGTGCAGATAAGTATGTCCGCACCACTGTCCTTTAGTTCTTCCAGAAGTCTTCTTGTATTTTTATATGTTTCCTCTAGCGGATTATAACCATCCGTAACTGTTCCAATGATTACCTTCTGGCCGGCATACTTCTTTGGATTCTTTATTTCAGGCCAGTCTTTCACATCCATGAAAGTTCCCCATTCCTCCGTATGCCCTGTAAAGCGTTTCATAAAAGATGCGTAGCAGTATTTACAGGCATGGGGACACCCCACATAGGGATTCACCGAATATCCTCCAATAGGAGTATTCGATTTTGTCATTACACTTTTTGTTTCTATATGATTTACTTTGATTTCTGGTTGTTCCATATCCTCTGTTCCTCCAGCACTTTGTTAAAAGCATCCGGCATTTCCTGTATCATTTCTTCTCCCATAATCGGAACAAGATCTTCTTTCCAGAATACAGGAATGTTCAGTTCATGAGCCTGTTCTGTCAATGAATAAGCCCACCCGGGATCTGTTTTAACAGTCCTGCTCTTTGCACCTGTCATGGTTCCCACCACAATCCAGTCAATGCCTGTAAGATCAACCTTACCCGGATCATCGAACAAAGGCTCAAAGGTAACATGATATTTTTTTGCCTTCACATTGCTCCGCAGTGCATCAATACGCCATAACTCAGACTTTCTCGTAACTGTAACGCCAAACCATGCATTATCAAGATCTGTTTCAAAAGACAGAAGATCCGGTCGTTTGGTAAGAAAAAGAAACTGGTGCTGAGGATTCTCTGCTATCTTTTTAAAGACTTCCTCTCTCCATTCCTCATGCCAGCCCGAGAGATCGCTCATGCCGGTCAACAGAAAATTCTGTGGCTTTTTCTTTTCCATCATACGAAGCTTTCCTTGAAAAAACTGTGGCTTTTCAAAATCATCTATGATGTGATAACGCCTCGTATTGTTTCTGGCATAGCAGTATGGACATCCAACAGTGCACCCTATAACAAGATTCATGTTCTGAATCTGATCTTTTATACAGATACTCATTTGTCACTCCATTCCTCAAGGTTTACCCTGATGCGGTTAAGATACTCTTCAAACTGAAGAATCTCTTTATCCGTAAAATCACGATAATAAATATTCCCCATCTCATTGGATACGGAGTCATAAGCTTCTTTAAGTTCTTTGGCTTTATCTGTGAGGAACAGAAGAGTTTTTCTCTTATCAGCTTCATCCGTTTTGCGGCTTATCAGTCCGTTTTTTTCCATCCGCTC
>FMTG01000024.1 GCA_900099715.1 Ruminococcaceae bacterium YRB3002
ATCTTACGTTTGCGGGTAAAGTCGCGTTCCGGGTCGAAGCAGTAGTCTTGCGGATGTTCTGCGATCTCGTTGATTGCTGAGTTGAAGTGCTTTTTGATTTGTTTGATTCTCATGTTGTGCCTCCTTGGAATCGAGTTTCCTTAATTCCAAGGGCCTCATTAGCTCCGAGCTGGTGGAGCTAATGAGGCCGCACATTTAGGCTGCAGTGTCAACTGTTTTCTTGAAAAAAGTAAAAAAATACTCGGCACCATTTGAAATGCCGAGTATCAGAGAAAAATTTCTTAACTTAATGACATTGGGGACGGTTCCTCTTTCACCATAAGCTGCTTACCGGAGTCTTTCAAACCAAACACCGTGAATTGCTCGAAAAGGTTTGACGGATATGCTGTTTTCCGCTGCTTCTGTCAAACCAAATCCACGTAATCCGGTGATATGGTTTGATTAAAAAGCTGTTATCACTGGCATGTAACTGGGGAATCCGTTGTTTATAGGCTCTTTAAATCATTATTATCATACCAAATTGGACTTGAAGCCATGTTTGGTTTGAGTATTGATCCGGTTCGGACGGTTCTTGTCAAACCAAATAGCGTCAAATCATCATATTGGTATGAATAGCACCAATGTGGTCAGATCCGGCACTTTGGGGTAATGAGATCCTGCTCCGGAGGCTGATGGATTACCCCAACCAGCTCATTTTTCACGATTTGGGGTACTGTATCGACTATATACTTCGCGTATTCTTACCATTATCAGTTCCTGTGAGCAGTTATCGACGTCAATACGTTACCCCAAATGAACGATTATCAGGGATCCGGTTATATCTGCCGTTATAAACTACTCACATTCATTACCCCAAGCTGTCAGTAAATCGTGAGTTGGTGCTATGGCAACCCAGCAAGGCTTCATCAGGAGATCAAGTGAAAAATCCCGACTAGAACCCCGACTATAAGTCGGAAACTGAGTCGGAAAATGCTCCGTTTCAAGCAAAATAATAGTATTAACGGAAATGTTGCGATTGCGCAATACATTTAGGCAGGATTTATCGAGATGTTTTATGGACCCAGATTATAATTATTGCAAAATGAGTCGAACTTAATGGACCTATTCTACATTTATTTGGATTTGGGTCCATGCTGATTGACCAGAATTGTCCTTCCTCGCTTCACATTTCCCTGCCGAATCTGCTATTGTATGTCAAAGTTCTAAAAATCGATATTTGACATACAAAAATGGCCTAGTTTGTATGTCAAAACCTTAAAAAATGAAATTTGACATACAGATATTGAGATCTTGTATGTCAAACTCTCGAAAATGCAACTTTGACATACATTTTCATGTGATTTTGTATGTCAAACTTCTAAAAACCGACTTTTGACATACATGTCGATACGAACGCGAATGGCGAGCGCTGCCCTTGCGAGCGGACTTACCGCAGGAGCGAAGCGACGAGGACTGAAGCGAGCAAGCGGTCGCGAGCCCACGAGGACCTGTTCGAAGCATAACAAATTCGTGCGTTTGAGCCAGACTATAGGTCGGGCATTCAGTCGGGATTTCAGTCAATATCTTACCAGGGAAACCAACTCCGCAACTACCGAAGCTAGAACGCTTTCCCGCATCCGGTGCAGAACTTGCCGCCTTTGTTCGGGGCACCGCAGTTGGGGCAGAACCTGGGTGCCGCAGGAACAGGAGCCCCGGCCGCTGCCACTCCGGCACCAGCCACTCCGGCCGCTGCCACTCCGGCACCAGCCACTCCGGCCGATGCCACCCCGGCTCCATCCACCCTAACCACTCCGGAACCGGAACTATCGGTCCTGGCGGCTTTCTGGGAGGCGAGGACGGAGTCGACGCTTTCGCCGGCGGATATGCGCTGAGCCATTTCCATGGTGGCTTTCATTTTGGCGGCCGCCTCTTCTGCGTCGCGTTTTGCCTTTTCCTCCATGCGCTGGCGCTCCTCGGGCGACAGGCTGTCCATGTAGGCCTGAGCGGCGGCCTGCGCTTCCATCATCTTCTTCTGGAGTTCTTCCGGGGACATGGCCGCCATTTCTTTCATCTTGTTGATGCGGTTGATCTGCTCCTGGCTCCTCGGGGTGAGGGCAAGTGTGTTGAGAACGAAAGAGCTGAGGGTTATTGTTTTCGAGCTGAGGGCGGAGGAGACAGCTTCGGTGAACCGCGGCTGCTGCGCCGTAAGATCCTTGTAGGACACGCCGTCGACGGAGAGCTGGGACGCCGTCTCGATGAGTGCGGTCTCGATCATCATCTTTACGGTCGTGATGTCGTCCTCCGTGCCCGCGCGCTCCGCACAGGACACAGCCGCCTCGCCGGCCGCCGTCACCTGAAGGAACCTGTATTCGGGATCATTGTAATTAATGTCAACGCCGAAACTCACCTTAAAATCGCCCATAATCAGCACCTCCGATGATTTATTAGTATTATTCTATCACAGTACTTTCGTCATCCGGACGCAGTCGAACGTCCCGCTCCGCACCACGTCGCTTCCGGCGTGCAGATAGCCGAGCTTCCCGTAGAATTCCACGGCCTCCAGGCGGCTGTCGATGAGGATCTCCCTGTACCCCAGCTCACCGATCCATTTCTCGGCTTCGGTCACTACGGTGCGCCCGAGGCCGCGTTTCCTGTATTCAGGGAGGACAACGACCCGACCGAGGACCACGGAGCCGCTGCCGGAGCCTTCGTAAAACCTGCACGTCGCCACCGGGTACCCGTCGTCCAGCAGCACGATGTAACGCGTGCCCTCGCAGTCGTGTTCGTCAAATTCGTCGCGCAACGGTATGTGGTGCTGGCGGTTCATCCCCTGTACCCTGACGGAATAAGCGCCGGCCCGCTGCCACTCTGCTTCTGCCCTCATTATCTCCATATCTCAGATAACCTTTCTCACCATTCTCCCGTCAGCATCAAAATGCTTTCCGACCTGCGCCGCGATCTTCGCGAAGGACTCCTGCGGCGCCTCCTTATATCTTCCCGTCACAAACTCATATCCCCACAGGTACTCCGGCGGCGTCATGACCGCCACGGACCAGCCGTACTCCTCGCCCCTCTTATTCAGCCTCGGCCGGAAGCCGGAAGCCACCAGGTACGTCCGCATCTGAAGCTTTGCCAGCGTCCCCTCGAAATTCTTCTCGCCGCCCTTGCCGAATCCGCCCTTCTCCTTCATCTCAAAAGTAAACATCTCCCTGGCGCACCCCGTCTTCCCCGTCGCCAGCTCCCCGGGCTTCACGTCCCACAGGTCCACGCCCGCCGGCAGAAACAGGTCCATCAGCAGCTTCTCGCGGTAGCCCGCCCTTCCGTCCTCGTAACACGCGTCGAAATCATATCCGTCGCGTCTGTAATTAGCCATGTACGGAAACCACTCCCGGGATATGAACCCAGCCTTATTGCCGAAAAACTTCCCGTAAGCGACCTCCCCGGTCTCCGCCAGCGCGGTCCGCCACTCCCATGGATCATGTTCGGCATCGCCGCTCCACCAGCAGCCGGGATCGGTCATGTTCTCCACCGAGAACCCGTCAACAGCATTCGCAAACAGCGGCAGGAAGCCGACCCTCCCGATCACCTCGAGAAGCTCACCTGCGGTGTGAACGCACCTCGCGTCGTCCGCGTCAACACCATTCAGATACCATTCGCCGTTGATTATTTCCACTTTTCAGATTCTGTAGAACGCGCAGTCATCATATCTGCCCGACTCTTTGATCGCTTTCTCCGCGCGGGCTGCGTCCTCCCCGCTCCTGAATATGCCGAACACGGCGCTTCCGGACCCGGTCATGAGGGACAATAATGCGCCCGCGCCCTCCAGATCCCGGATGATATCAGCGATCACCGGCACCTCCGAGATGCCCGGCGCCTGAAGGTCGTTAACAAAAAGATCCCTGTTGGCGGCGATGACTCCGGCGATCCTGTCGGCATCGCCGTCCGCAGCCACGATATCCTCATAAAGACGGCGGTAGCTGTCCCTGTCGAACTCCACCAGCGCCATCCTGTCAGCCTCCGCAAAACACCTGGGAGTAGATACCCCCACCGGCGGCTTTACGATGAGCAGCGGCCATTTCGGGATGTTGTCCAGCACCGTTATAACTTCGCCCACGCCCTCGCACAGGCACGTTCCGCCATACAGGAAGAAAGGCACGTCAGCGCCCACGTTGACCGCCATGCTGTTGAGCTCCTCCTCATCGAAAGGATTAACGAAGTGATCCTGCAGCGCCAGTATCACAGCCGCCGCGTCAGACGATCCGCCGCCCATGCCAGCCTGGCTGGGAATGCGCTTCACCAGCCTGATCTCCGTGTAAGGGAAAACGATACGCTCCCTGGTCCCCTCCTCCACGAGTTTCTTATGGAGTCTGGCGTAGAAACGGTCGCATGCCTTATAACACAGGTTTTTCTTTGGGTCGATGTCCTCCATACCCTCGCAGATGACGACGATATCGGACGGCCTGTCCGGATCGATATCGATCGTAATGTCGTCCGTTATATCGACCTCGTGCATGACCGTGTAAAGCTTGTGGTAGCCGTTGTCCAGCTTGCCGCAGATCCTCAGCAGAAGGTTGATCTTCGCATTGGCGCTTATCTCATAACTCTCCATAAACCCCTCCGTCTGCATTGACCGTCATGAGCTCGTCCCGGTGCTTCATGACGTAGTCCCTCAGGACCAGGTCGTAAACGCTGGCGATGACGCCGATCACGCCGCCAAATATAAGATTGATGCCGAGAAAGATCAGCATGTGATTAAGATCCGCCTCGAAAGTGGGATATATCAGTTCCGGATGTGCCTTGTATGCATCGATCGCCCGCATTCTCGTGACCGACGCGTAGATGTTCCAGCCGCCGCACAGGATCATGGACACGCCATATCCTACGAGCAGGAGCGGCAGGCCGATAAGGATCTGGAGCGAAGCAATTATGATCCAGATCACTACCGAGAAGTACAGTCTCCTGATAACGGTCTTTGCTGCGTTCATGAGGCACCTCCTCTCTATATTTTAGGGCATTTGAACATAAAAATACAGGGGTGTACGGACCAGGCACTCACGTGCCCTTCCATAACCCCTGTTATTCTTTACTTTGATCCCTGCTGCCTGCAGTCTGTACCGCAGATTATACGGCAGCCATCTCCTCATCAGAGTGCTCTGCCACGAGACCTACCCTTACAGTCCTCGTAAGAACATCAACATAGCTGAAGCTTACGATGGAGAACTCACCGGGATTACGCTCGCACTTTACGGTAAAAACATTGGGATAACAATAATCAACCTCTCCGACGTAAGTAATGATCCTCTTACGTCCGCCGTTAGTCTTAAGGACAACTCTCCGACCAATGATCTCCTCAAACTTCCTGCGGCACTGTTCAATATCAGAGCTGATTATCATCTTCAACTACCTCCACTTAACGAGTGGGTACAATGTTACTACGACTTGAAAAAAGCATTACAGAAACATTTCCCATTACGTGTAAAAGAATATCAGCATCGGATCTTTTTGTCAATTATCGGCACAAGATGTAGTGTTATTTTGGCTAACTTACACAAAATGTAGTGTTTTTACCTCGCAACATGAACAAGTTCTACCATTAGTGCTTTTATGTAGTAAAATTAAATAATTATTACTTAAACACGGAGGATTCCATATGCCCAGTGACATCGAGATTGCTCAGAGTACAGTATTAGAACCCATTGAGAAGATCAGCGCCAAGCTTGGACTCGATCCCGACGCCATCGAGAGATACGGCAAGTACAAGGCCAAAGTTCCCAAGGAAGCTCTCAAGGATATCAAGACACCCCGTAAGGGCAAGGTAGTCCTCGTTACCGCCATGAACCCCACCCCTGCCGGAGAAGGCAAGACTACAGTCAGCATCGGTCTGGCACAGGGCCTTCAGAAGCTGGGCAAGAGTGTCTGTCTGGCGCTCCGTGAGCCTTCGCTGGGTCCCGTGTTCGGCGTCAAGGGCGGCGCCTGCGGCGGCGGCTATTCACAGGTAGTTCCCATGGAGGATATCAACCTTCATTTCACCGGCGATATGCACGCCATTACTGTTGCCAACAATCTTCTGGCATCCATGATCGACAACCACCTGTTCAGGGGCAACGAGCTCGATCTCGACGAGAACAGGATCCTGTGGAAGAGATGTCTCGACCTGAACGACCGTGCTCTCCGTCAGATCACTGTCGGTGTCGGCGGCGGGAACTACGGCGTTACAAGACCTGATTCATTCCAGATCACCGCTGCTTCGGAGATCATGGCCACCCTCTGTATGGCAGAGGACATGGACGACCTGAAGGAGAGACTGTCCAATATCGTTGTGGGCTACACCAAGTCAGGCAAGCTCGTCACATGCGGCCAGCTGGGCGCTGTGGGATCCATGGCAACACTTCTGAGGGATGCCCTGATGCCCAACCTGGTGCAGACCATCGAGCATGTTCCTGCTTTTGTGCATGGAGGGCCTTTCGCGAATATCTCACACGGATGCAATACCATCATCGCGACCAAGACGGCGATGAAGCTCGCTGATTTCGTTATCACTGAGGCAGGCTTCGGCGCTGACCTCGGCGCGGAGAAATTCCTCGACATCAAGTGCCGCAAGGCCGGCATCACGCCTTCTGCCGTCGTTATCGTCGCTACGGTAAGATCACTCAAATATAACGCAGGAGTTGACAAGAAGGATCTGTGCCTCCCCAACAAGCAGGCGCTGATGGACGGTTTCGCCAACGTGAGAAGGCATATCGCCAATATGTCCGGCTTCGGCATTCCCGTTGTTGTTACGTGCAACCGCTTCCCTTCCGACACGGAAGACGAGCTTGCCATCGTTAAGGGGCTTTGTGAGGCTGAAGGAGCTTCTTTCGTGCCGTCCGACGTGTTCATGAACGGCGGTGAAGGCGGAAAGGCCCTGGCTGAGCGCATCGCCGAGATCGTTGAGGCGGACGAGCCCGTGGAAATCGAGTACACATACGAGCTCGAGGACTCCATCGAGGACAAGATCTACAAGGTCTCCACAAAGATCTACGGCGCTGACGGCGTCACATACGAGGAGGGCGTTGCGGAGAAGATCCAGGCTCTCAAGGACGCAGGCTACGGCAATCTCCCCATCTGCATCGCCAAGACACAGTATTCATTCTCCGATGACGCCAAGAAGCTGGGCGCGCCCAAGGACTTCAACATCACCGTCAGGGACTGCTATGTCAGTGCCGGCGCTGGATATGTCGTAGTCCTCACAGGAACGATCCTGACGATGCCCGGACTTCCCGCTCATCCCGCTGCGCTTGACATCGACGTTGATTCCGAGGGTGTAATTACCGGCCTGTTCTGATGCTGTTCTGATATGAAAAGACCGGATCCCACATTTCTCCATAAGGCTGAGAACATAAGAGGCAAAAGGCGCTTCGTAACCCTCATCCTTGTGTTGATACTGTCCGCTCTCGTGCTGGTGGTATCCTTTGTGATGGCCGTTGCCTCCCGCCAGCGCGAGTACGAAGAACTGTACCCGGACCTCGTGGGACGCGCCACGGATACAACCACCACATACGAATACGTTCAGACATCGGCTACCGAGGCTACGACCACGGAGAGCGAGACTTCCGAGACCACCTCCGAGTCCACGGGCGAGACATACCCGATGCCCAGCACCCACTCCACCGAATCTGAGACGGAGTCAACCTCCGCCACGACAACCAGCCTCGAGCCGGATGAACTTACTGAGGAAGACTACCACTTCCCCACCCAGCGCTCCCAGGTGGTCTCCCACCAGAAGCGCGCCGTAATGCTGGACAACATGAAGAACCAGATAGAGCAGTACACCAAATCCCTCAAAAACGTAAGGGTGGGCTTCCAGTACATCAGCCTCAAGAACAACGAGCAGCTGGGCATCCGCGAGCTCGACCCCATCGTTCCTGCGGGCGCCTTCGCGCTGCCCATCAACACCATCGCGGCCGAGCGCATGATGACCAGCGCCATGTCGCCCTCAGAGGTAATCACCTATCAGGGGCACAGCGCCGTGAACGGCTCATACATAACCTCCAACTACTCCAGCGGTAAGCAGATCACGCTGTCCTATCTTGCCTACCTGTCACTGTCCTACAACGACAGCGTGGCTCAGGAAATGCTTCTGGAGCGTCTGGGCGGGCTCGACCAGATCATGCCGGACATCAACAAGATCAGCTCTTTCCAGCCCTACGACAGCGAGGTCTACTATGTCGATTACAACCGCAAGGACACCCGGGGCAAAGGCCGCTCCACCTGCTACGACATGGCGAGATACATGGAATACCTCTACCATTCCTACGTCAAGAACCCGTCCTGCTACCAGAACGTCATCAACTCGCTGGCATACTCCAACACGCCGTCACCCATCGCCGGATCCTTCGGCGACGACGTCAAAGTCCTCCACATCGCCGGCCGCAACACCACCATGAATGCCTACACCGACATAGCCCTGATCGACGCCCCGGAACCCATCGTCGTCTGCATATATGTCGAAAGCAGCAACACAACAACAACCGCCACAATCTTCTCAACGATCTCCGGTTACGTGGCTGAGTATATCAACGGGTGCTACTGAGGGGGCTCGAACGCACGAATTTGTGATGCTTCGAACAGGTCCTCGTGGGCTCGCGACCGCTTGCTCGCTCCAGTCCTCGTCGCTTCGCTCCTGCGGTAAGTCCGCTCGCAAGGGTGGCGCTCGCCCTTCGCGTTCGTATCGACATGTATGTCAAAAGTCGTTTTTTAGAAGTTTGACATACAAAATCACATGAAAATGTATGTCAAAGTTGCATTTTCGAGAGTTTGACATACAAAATCTCAATATCTGTATGTCAAATTTCATTTTTTAAGGTTTTGACATACAAAGTAGACCATTTTTGTATGTCAAATATCGATTTTTAGAACTTTGACATACAACAGCAGATTCGGCAGGGAAATGCGAAGCGAGGAAGGACAATTCTGGTCGATCTGCATGGACCCAAATCCAAATAAATGTAGAATAGGTCCATTAAGTTCGACTCATTTTGCAATAATTATAATCTGGGTCCATAAAACATCTCGATAAAGCCCGCCTAAATGTATTGCGGAATCGCAACATTTCCGCTAATATCACAATTTTGTTTATAATTACAAATATTTGCCACCATCATGCTTATACACCGCATGAACTATGTACCTATTTTTGAATAATCTTGGAACGATTGATGGAATTCTACCTTTTGCTCTATCTTAACTACCCAAGTTAGAGTAAAACATAGAGTGATAAGGTGGTCAGACCTGTCCCCATTTCACATTTTTACAACAAAACACCCCGCTGCCACAGAGCAGCGGGGTGCGTTAACCCAATTTCCTGATTACAGCTTATTTAGGCTGGATAACCGTGAAGCTGTAGCCCGATACTACATCGGAGTTCTCGTAGATCGTCTTCTGCATCTGGAGAGCTGTGGAGAGGAGCAGTGTGTAAGGGCTCATCTTGCCGTCGAGCAGCTCGATGTCGGATGCGTAGCTGATAGCCTGTGCTTCGTCGTCGGACAGGAGCATGTACTGTGATACGAGGAAGAGGCTCCTTACGCCAACGTTCATGTGAACCAGCTTGTTGTTGATCGTGTAGTTCGTGCTGGTTGATGTTGTTGTGGAGATCCTGGAGCTGAAGGAGAGACCAAGAGCTGAAGAAGATGTTGTGGGAGCTGTCTCCTCAACGATGTAAAGGGGCTTGCCCTCGATGCCGGCCTTGCCTACTTCGTGGAAGAGGGAGATGATGATCGCTGACTCTTCGTCGAGCTGAGGCATGATCGTATCCTTGATCCTGAGGAGCTGCTTGGCTGTGCTGACGCTCCTGATGAGGAGACCTTTCTCGCATGCAAGAGGACCCTTCAGTTCAGCAGGTGCTGTGAGCCATGCTGTCCTGTTCTCGAGGAAATCGATGAAATGGTCGAACTCTGTCTTTCTCTTTACAACGGCTGCCTTGAGCTGGCTGTAGAGCTCGTCAACGTTAGCTGCTGTAACTTCCACCATGGGCATGATGCCGTCTCTTCCGCCGGTCCTGCCTGTAGCTGCTGCTGATACAGCTGCTGCCTGGGGAGCTACTGAACCGGCACCGTTGCCGTTGTCCATAGCCTCTGTAAATGTGTACTTACACTTAGGGCACTTGATGGCCTGGTTAGCAATTACCATTCCGCAATCGGGACATTTCTTCATAAAAAGATCCTCCTAAATACACTTTTTTTTGTGCAAATCTACACAATATATTACAACCTAAACTTCATATCTTCAATAATCTAATAGGCAAAATCGTGGTATTTACAAAGAATTCAAATTCTTGGTAGTAAATATGCACAAAGAAAAAGCACTGACCGTTAAGCCAGTGCTGTAAGGAGGGTGTTATGAAGTTAAGGAACAATTACTTTGAACACCCATATCATAACACGATTGGCATTTACTTTAAGGTTCAAAAAAGGCAAAATAGTGGCAAAGGATTGGTCAAAATAATGCAGAGAATAAGGCAGGTATCAACATGACTCTTGAAGGAAGACTGATGACAGGCAACCGTTTGCTGGAGGTGAAGGAGGTCTCGATCGAGACTGATCCGGACGCGCCTTTCTCGAAGAATCTGGAGCGGGCGCTCATACTTCTCTGCAAGGAATTGGACGTTCCGGTACCGGTGTGGATGAAGAAGAACACGAAGGAGTTTGCGGCGTTTTATCAGACTGTTTTTTTCGCGGAGTCATATCAGGAGAAGGTCAGGTTTGACCGCTTTCAGATAAGGCTCACAGAATAGGAACAAATAACAGATCCGGCAGCGGGGGGTGGATCAATGCTGCCGGATCTGTCATGTGCAATTCGTATCTCAAGGCTATTCGCCTGAAACTCTGAAGATTATCTCGCCGGGGTAGACCATGTCCAGCTGTCCCCTGGCAATGTTCTCGACCTTGGCAGCATCATTTGCACCGCCGGCCATGAACTGCAGGTTCTCAAGTCTTGCCTTGAGCGACTCCTCCTGGAGCGACAGTTGCCTTGACTCGCTGACGATGCGCTCACGCTGCTGCATTATGTCGTTGAAGCGCGTGATGATAAGGACTATGACGACGATAAGCGCTATCGAGATGATAGCGGGAACGAATGACATCTTCACTTTACGCTTGCGTGCCACTCTGCGCATATGCCTCGCCGTACCTCCTTTATCAAAGATAGTTACAATTATCATTTTATAGAACATAAGAATACCCGCAATACACTTGCGGGATTCTTAAACTGATTGTAACTGAATGTAATTTAGTCGTAACAGAACGTCAGATCGTGTCCTCGATTATCTCGTACATGGATGAGGCCTCGTCCTTGCGGACCGTCTGGTTCAGGGACAGCACGCGGAAAGTCACGACGCCGTTGCCGAACACGATGCTCACCACGTCCCCCTCCTTGAGCTTCACGGAGGGCTTGGCCGTCCTGCCGTTGACGGACACACGGCCCGCGGTGCACACATCGTTGGCCACCGTGCGGCGCTTTATCACGCGCGATACCTTGAGGAATTTATCCAGTCTCATCCGTTCAGAACAGTCCTTCCGTTCAGCGCCGACAGCAGTGTCAGGTCGTCCGCGTACTCGATGTCAGAACCCATGGGAAGGCCCTGAGCCAGGCGCGTTACCTTGATGCCGGACGGAGTCAGCAGACGGGATATATACAGAGCCGTTGCGTTGCCCTCGGCACTCTGGTTCGTGGCAACGATGACCTCCTTCACCTCGCTGTTCGCAGCCAGGCGCTGTATCAGCTGTGAGATCGTCGTGTCCTCCAGGCTCTTGCTCTTCAGCGGGTCGAAAACGCCGTGAAGCACATGGTACAGCCCCCTGTACTCATGGGACCTCTCGAAAGTGGATACGTCCTTCGGCGATTCCACCACCAGCACGGTCGATCTGTCCCTGGTGGGATCCGAGCAGATCGGACACGGATCGCTATCCGTGAAATTGTGGCACAGAGAGCACCTCTTGGTGTTGGTCCTGGCATCCTTTATCGCGCTGATAAGCATCTCGGCACGCTCTTCGGGCATGTCGAGTATGTGGAAAGCAAGGCGCTGCGCACTCTTGCCTCCGATACCGGGAAGACTTCCCAGCTCAGTGATCAGCTGCTGTATGGAAGGTGAATATCTTGCCATTATCAGAAGGGCATCTTAACGCCGCCGGTAACCTTGTTCATGCGCTCTGTGGACTCAGCCTCGAGAGCCTCGCTTGCCTGGTTGTAGGCTGCTGTGATGAGGTCTGCCAGCATCTCGGGATCCTCGGGGTCGATGACCTCCTTGGCGATCTCCATGTTGTAGATCTTGTGGTCGCCGCCGAGAATGATCTTAACCTGTCCGCCGCCTGCGGTACCCTCGATCCTCAGCTCCTTGATCTCCTGCTGTGTGATCTCCAGTTGCTTCTGCATCTTCTGGGCCTGAGCCATGAGATTACCCATGTTGCCCATGCCGCCCATATTGCCGTAACCGCCTCTGAAATTCTTACCCATTATTTATTTCCTCCAAAAAAAATTATTGCTTTTTTAGTCGTCGCCGAAATGCAGATTCGTGATGATGCCGAGCTGCTCAGCCTTGGCCCTCAGGTCCTCTGCCTCCTGCTGTTTCTTTGCTTTCTCGTTCTGCGCCACCGCATTGCCGTACTGGGTCTTCGTGCACACAAACAGGCGCTTCACGTTGTCGAACCTGGCCTTGATCTCCTGGGCGAGCTTTCGGAACTCGTTCATGCCCTTGAGATTCTCCACCACGTTGCGGTCCTTATCGTCAAACACGATATACCCGCAGTCCTCTATCTGCTCGAAAGAAGCGTTCTTCAGCACCTTGAACAGATTCGGCTTTCCTGCCTGAAGCTCCGCCAGCACATCCATCCACAGTCCCGGATTGCCGGGCAGCCTGTCGCCGAACTCCGGTCTTCTCACGTCCTTGGCGTGGGCATTGCTGACGATCAGTCCCGAAGAATCATAGACGGCCGACAGCGACGTCTTGCCCTTCTTCTCCGGTGCCTTCTCAGGCGCTTTCTCAGGTACCTTCTCCGCGGCCTTGGGCTCCACCTCTATATCATCTACGAAAGATTCGTTGACCGGTATCTTGTTCTTCCTGACCGGCTTAGGCTCCTCCTGTTTTGGCTCCTGTGCCTTGGGTTCAGGTGCCTTAGGTTCCTCCTGCTTCTTCTCCGGTTCCTGTGTCTTCGCCGGCTCAGACTCGCCCGCCAGCGCGCTGAACAGGTCGATCTGGTTCTCCATCGGAGCGTTCTCATCCCTCTCCTCAGGCGCCGTGATTATCGTCTGTCCCATCGGCTGAACTACAGGAGTCTCAGGCGCTTTGGGAGCCTCCTGTTTGGGCTCCTCTTTCTTGGGCTCCTGTGCCTTGGACTCCTCAGAAGTTCCCGTGGACAGTGACTGCCTAAGCTTCGCCAGGCGCTCCGTTACTGACATCTCGGAAGACTCAGTCTTGGGCTTCTCTTCCTTCTTCTCAGGCTCTTTCTTAGGCTCAGCGATCACGAAAGCACTCCCGAACAGCGATCCGGAAGCCTGTTTCTTCTCCTCAGCCTTCTCTTCGCTGACAGGCAGCGACAGCTTGATCTCGGATGTCTTCTCCTCTTGGGACTTCTCTTCCTTCTTGGGCTCTGCAATAGCGGGAGCTGGTGCCGGCGCGGGCACTGCTGCGGCTGCGGAAGCTACAGATGCTGAACCGCCGGACGATATCCTGGCAGCTGCCTCAGCCTGTTTCGCGGCGAAATCAGGAATGACCAGAGGCGGAATGGGCAGGCTCGTCTTGCGTCCGCAGATCCTTATCATGCCGGTCTCGAAGCTTGCCGCGACGGACGGCGACACTTTCAGGTCGGAAGCCATCCTCGACATGTACGAGATGAAGCCGATCAGCGTATCGGGGTTCGCTTTCTGAGCGGTGATATAGAGTTGCTTCATGTCGGGAGCGGAGTAGCTCAGCAGCGACGTGGGGTCAGCCATGACTCTGATGACCAGCAGGTCCCTGAAATACTGGGCCATGTCCAGCGTGAACCTCACGTAGTCCCTGCCGGACTCGGAGATCCTGGCGCACAGCCTCAGCAGATTCTCGTAGTCGCCGTCGATCAGCACGTTGCCCATCTCGATGATGAACGCGGTGTCAACGGTTCCCGCCACATCTCTCACGTGTTTTGCCGTGATCTCCTTGCCGTCGGCCATGCCGGCCGTCTGATCCAGGAGCGATATGGCGTCTCTCAAAGCGCCGTCGGACAGCGTCGCGATCTGCTTCAGCGCGTCGTCCTCGGCCTTTATCTTCTCTGTATCGCAGATATATCTGAGCCTCTTCACGATCAGCTCGTCGGGGATCCTCTTGAAGCTGTACCTCTGACACCTGGACAGGATCGTAGGCAGGATCTTGTGCGGCTCAGTCGTCGCGAACAGGAACACAACGTGCTTCGGCGGCTCCTCCAGCGTCTTCAGCAGCGCATTGTAAGCGCCGGCCGACAGCATGTGGACCTCGTCGATGATATAAACCTTATATCTTGCCTTTGTCGGCGCGAAAACAGCCTCCTCGCATATCCTCCTGACGTTCTCCACGCCGTTATTGGACGCGGCATCGATCTCGATGACGTCAAGCAGCGACCCGTTCAGTATGCCTTTGCACACCTCGCACTCGTTGCACGGATTGCCGTCCTTCGGGTTCGTGCAGTTGATCGCCCTGGAGAAAACCTTGGCAATAGTCGTCTTACCGGTTCCCCTCTGCCCCGCGAAGAGATACGCATGACCTATCTTCCCGCTCTTCACCGCCTGCTTCAGCGCGGCCACCGGAGCATCCTGATACGTGATCTCATCGAAAGTCTGGGGTCTGAATCTCCTATATAAAGCAATATGTTCCTGATCCATCAGATTCCCCTCTGTTATCCCATGTAGATAAACTCATCCCACCTGAACTACAGTCGGACAGGCACCCTCGCGGCACAAACAGAAATCTGCTTACTGCTGCTTCCTTCCGGACCTGACAGGGTTCACAACACTGCCTTGCACGAGACCCGAACCGACTGCAGATCAGATGGGATGATTCAACCTACGTATTATATCATTGATTGAGATATGTGGCAAAAAGAAAAGGGGCTGTTTTGAGCCAGCCCCTTTAGCTAATATGATAATCAAAAGTCAAAACACAAAATCAATTGTAAGAAACCACGTATCCAAGCTGAATATCATTGCCACTACCATCATTTCCTCGTGAATCGTTGTAATGCACATTTTTAATCTTAAGATCTGTCATTGGCTGATCCCAACTGTTATTACTACCAGTATATGTTATTGTAAATGTATTGCCATCTCTCTTTATAGAATACATCCAACCGCCATCGACCTGTATGTCCTCTTTCCATCCGGAAATATAGTCATTATAGAAAGTAATCGTAGCTTTTCGAATAGGTTCTCCTCCGTTTGAAACATTGAAAGATCCAAGGGCTGTATCTCCGCCACCGCCTACAGTGCCACTAATTGTGGATGCTCCCTGAGGAATACAACTGCTACCATCTGCGTTTCCACCTGTGGGAGTCTCTGACGGAGTTGTTGTCGGAGGTGCAGATGTTGCAGCAGCTGAAGTCGTTGTTGACTGGTTGTTATTATTATTGGTGTTGTTGTTATTGTTATTGTTGTTACTGTTGTTATTGTTGTTATTAGTCTCGGGCCTCAGCTCAGGATGCTTTTGATAGTATTCTTCCAACTTCGCAGCCTTCTCTTCCGCACTCAGATTGATCTGATATGCAATAACATTGCCATCTTCGTCTTTCCAAACACGAATATTACTCTTGCCATAGATCTCACAATCTTTATCATATGACGAGTTTAGATTTGCCTTGGCTGCAGCTTCTGTTGTCTCACTTGATGGAGCATCAGCAGATACGGGAGCACCAAAAAGTCCCTTTACAGTATTACGGGCTTCTAATTCCCAAAAGCCGTCTCTGTCGGACATATCATCCAAGTAGTCCCTGTATCTTTTGAGGTCGATCGCGATTCCGACTGATACGGCGCCTGCCAGGATCACAATGATCGCGATGACAAGAACCATTTCAGTAAGGGTAAAACCTCTCTTATTGGTTACTTTTCTCATAATTTACCACCTTTCAGCACAAAGGCACATATTATTAAGTATTATAAAATCTTTGACAGATGTAAATCAATAGGTTTATTTCACAATTTTGTCACATTTTTATGAACATATTATAAAAATGCCCGTACCGCCTTCACCAGCGCCTCATGCTCATTGGGCATTTCGCCCCTCACATACATCTCGAAAATCCTCTTCAGCACCACACCGACCTCAGGTCCCGGCGCCACGCCAAGCGCTATTACGTCTTTCCCCGAGATCTCC
Organism: Ruminococcaceae bacterium YRB3002; assembly: GCA_900099715.1. Lineage (GTDB taxonomy): Bacteria > Bacillota > Clostridia > Saccharofermentanales > Saccharofermentanaceae > Saccharofermentans. The sequence continues at coordinate 16,328 of FMTG01000024.1, forward strand.
AGATCTGTAACACCAAAGACAGCCCCGGAAGCCACCAGATCAGACATCACCTTCAGCACCCCGTCACAATCACCAGCAGAGGAAGGCTCCGCCGCTCTCCTGAATATCACGGTATCACGGGCCATTTCCACCCCGAGCCGGCTCATAAAAAAGTGAACATCTTCACGTGACGAAACTATCTCGAGCTCAAGGCCGCCAAGAAGCCCCAGGACCTTATCTCTGATCTCATTTGCATAACGAAGATCACTCAACACCCCGGAAGCCCCATCAACCCCGCAGGGCAAAAGCAGTGCCGCCAACGCCATTGACAGATCCCGGGAACAGGAACCCGCGCCGCTCAACGCACCCGAGCCACCCAGCCTCTCCAGCACCGGCACGGTCACCTCCGCATCCACTGACGGCACAAACACAGACAGCACGGGAACTGCCGGACCAAAAACCGAAGCAGCATAAGGCGCCGTCAGGAACCCGTTAAGCTCCGCGGCGATCCTCTCCCCTGCGATGTTGGCCAGCAGGGGCGCGCAGGAGACCATGGCATCATAAGTAGACGGCTCTATGTCAAATCCGGTCTGGGCAGCAAACCTTACGCCACGCAGGATCCGGAGGGCGTCCTCGCGGAAGCGGATTTTCGCGTCGCCGACAGCGCGGATGATGCCGGAAGCGATGTCAGCGAGGCCTCCGACATCGTCGCGGACACACCCGTCCTTATCCAGATACATGGCGTTCATGGTGAAGTCGCGGCGCGCCACATCGCCACATATATCACGCGTGAATGTCACGCTGTCAGGGTGTCTGGAATCCGAGTAACCGCCGTCGATCCTGTAGGTGGTTATCTCCACGGTAACGCCGTCCACCAGCGCCATGACGGTGCCGTGCTTGAGGCCTGTGGGCAGATACCTGATGCCGTGGGAAGTAAGAACATCAATAGTCTCGGACGGCATGGCAGATGTGGTCACGTCGTAATCGGACGGGATGCGGCCCATTACAAGATCGCGCACGGCGCCTCCGACCACGTAACACTCGTAGCCGGCTGATGTCAGCATGTCCAGCACTTTGATGCAGTATGAGGGAATATCGTATCTCACAGTGTACGCAGGATGTTAACGAGCCTGTCGGTGGTGATCCTGGGCAGATAGCCGAACTCGGCAAGTGACCTTCTGGTGTCCTCAGCGATCTTCTGGCAGTCCTCGGGTGTCATCATGGGAACCTGGTAATCCGGCATATTCTTCTTATAGATGTCGCCAACGGACTCGATGAAGGACTGGGCTGCGCTGACCGTATCGAGGGACGTCGTGCAGAAATGCTGGGACCTGGCCAGCTCCGCAATGTCCTCGGCATAGAACTCCATCAGCTCCCTCAGCACGCCCACGAGGATCCTTCCCATGCCCGCGCCGTAATCGCAGTTATACTTCAGCTGCATGTGATGCATTATGAAGTATGTGTAACCGAAGCCGAGCCTCGTGGTTGACAGGCCTGCGTAGAAACCGCCCGTCGCCACTTTTGTCTGAAGATAGCCGTCCACCTTGTCGGCCATCAGGTTGTTCAGCCTCCCGAAAACCTTATAGATCGCCACGGCCGCGTCAGCCTTGTAGTCCGGGTAATTCGCAGCCCAGGGCGACAGATATGCTTCAATAGCCACGCACAGGGCGTTCAGTGCCGAGAAGCTCGCCATATCAGAATTGTTGCGCATCATCATGTCGGAATCGATGACCACTATATGGGGCAGCATGATCTGGCTGAAGCAGGTGTACCACCTGCCCGATTCGTGGTCGTAGAAGGAGCACTCCGGCATCGACGCGGCAGGCGTATTATCAACTTCGATGGCCACCAGTGTCTTGATGTCATACTTGATGTTGCCTATGCCCTCATAAGAAGTAGCCTTGTCGGGGTTCGTGTTGCATACGGCGACCATCTTGGCGACGGCGATATCGTACCTGTTGCCGATGACAACGATAGTGTCGCAGTTGTATTCCTTATATGTGGAGAGGGCGGCATCGATATCACGCGTATCAGCCACGATGTTGCGCCGCTGGTACTTGAAGGTACGCAGTCCCGCCTCATTGTACTTGTTGATGACATTCTCGACGGACCTGTAGTCAAAGATAGTCTTGTTGGATATGAAGAGCACCCTCTTGGAGCCGCGTTCCTTAAGATCCCCTGCGATGGCGCCGGCAGCTCCCTTGTCGATATACAGGGTCTGCGGTGTTACACCATCCTTGAGAGTACTCTTAACGAAATTGAGCTTGCCTGACATATTAAGTAAGTCCGTCCTTCATTAGTAATTAAATTATAACATCATCTGCGAACAAAATATCATATAATCAAAGTAATTTGGTTGAGTTAACAGCAGAATAACGGGAGGTCCAATATGTACAGTCTTACCAAATACGCCCGCACCCTGAACGAGATCACAGCTTCAGACAATACCCTGTCACTGGGACTCATAATGACGGAATTTGCCGAGAGCCCCCTTACCGAGAGCGGAAAGGAGAACGGCAGGATGAAGGTAACCTTAAGTTCTCCCCAGTCGGGACTGATCAAGGTGACTGCGCAGGTCAGGTATCTCGGCAAGGATACTACACAGGTCATCAGTACCCGCCCTTCGGGTTCCGGAATAATCGATAACGACGAGAACTCCGTTATATTCAAGTCCGGCATGCTGGAGGCGAAGATCAATAAGACCGGTACGTTCAGGATCGTTATAAGCTATTGCGGAATACCGATCACTGCCACTTCGTTAAATGCTTTTTTCGCGTCGAGAAGGCCTGATCCTTATACGGGCGTGTGCTTTGACATCGCTCCGGGCGAGTCATGCTTCGGCCTTGGCGGCTCGGGGACCATAGACCTGATCGGGCGCAAGGAAGAGACGAACAACATGAACGAGAGCGCCGCTTTCAACAAGGTGCCTTTCTTCGTGTCCTCAAGGGGCTACGGAGTATTTGTCAATTCGTGCGGATCGGTGAAGTTTGATTTCGCGTCGCAGAGCGGATCCATCTCCATCGCCCAGGAGGGCGAGACGATCGAGTTCTTCATCATGGCCGGCAACACTCCCACCGAGGTCATCGCCACATACACGGGACTTCTGGGAAGGGACGACACCATAAACTCCCTGAGCAACGGCATCGCCATCAACTACGGCAATAACTACGACTACACATATGAGAGCATCCTGAGCGACCTGGATCAGGCGCAGGATCTGGGCATCACGATTTCCGAACTGTGGCTTGGCACGGGCTTCCTTGCTAAGAACGCCAGGACCGGCTACACATGGGATGCTGCAAGATTCCCTGATCCCGGCAAGTTCATCCGTAAGATCCATGACCGCGGGATCCTGCTGGGCGTCGCCCTGACACCGTACATCTCTGACGTTACGCCTGAATTCGTGGAGTGCGTGGACAACGACTACCTCGTAAAGGATTCCGAAGGCAATATCCTTCTTGCCGACTACGACAGCGGATCCATGGCCATCATCGATATCCTGAACCAGCAGGCAAGGAACTGGCTCGGTCTCAAGTTCGACTCGATCCTTCACATGGGCATCGATCTTGTGGAGGCAGACTTCAAGTACGAGCTCCTCAATCAGGACAAGCCCACATCCTACATCAACAACTACGCTTCCACATTCAACATGATCGTCAAGGACTGCGCCGCAAGGTGCATTGGTTCCGACAAGGATTCCATCATCAGGTCAAGCACATCGGCAGGCGACCAGACAGGTCCCTACCGCAATATCTTCATCAACAAGAATACGGCAAGCTATTCCAGCATGGCATGTGCAGTCAACAACGCACTGTCCTACGGCATGTCCGGCTACGGTATCGTGAATATGGACGTTCCGTCCATCGCGGTATCTTCCCCTACCCTCTACACCAGATGGGCGCAGCTCGCTATGCTCATGCCTCACTGCAGGCTGCCGGTTCCTTTCTGCAAGGACAGCGAGATGCTCGAGACGCTGAAGCTCGCCTGCCAGATCAGGAGCGGCCTTCTTGCCTACATCGAGTCCTGCTGCGTTGAGGCTGCCAGCTTCGGTGCGCCGGTCATCCGCCCTATGCAGGTGGAGTTCTCCAACGACAAGCTGTCCGCCAAGTGCCAGAACCAGTATATGCTCGGCTCCTCCGTAATGGTATGCCCCGTCTTCTCGGGCGCAGGCAACGTGAGCTTCTATGTGCCTTCCGGCGTGTGGACGAACTATCTGACAAGAGAGGTCATCACGGGACCGAGGATCATCTCCCGCAAGGCTGATATCAAGGAGATCCCGCTGTACATCAGGCCGAACTCCATCATCACGTCACACACGGGCGATACCATAACCTTCTCCTGCTTCCAGCTGGCGGAGGGCAAGGTCGCTGCGGCTGAGGTTTTCGGGCAGGATAAGGCTGTATCGGGCGTCGTGAATGTCCTGAGGCAGGGCGACCGCATTACCGTCAAGACAGACGGATTCGGCAGGAGCACGAAGCGCGTGGTCCTCACAGGCATAACGAATGTTGTCGGCGTATCTGAAGGATTCCCTGACAGCGATCAGTACGGAACGACGATCGAGTTCAGCTCAAGCGAGCTCATCATAACGCTTGGGTAAAGAAATCGTCGATATCCTTAAAGTATTCGGCTCTCACCGGCTCGTGCTGTATCTCATGACGGTACGGGCCGTAGTCTTTTGACTTGACCGGAGCGCCCTTCTCTTCCATGGCCTTGATGACCTTTCTGACACCTTCGCCGTATGAGCCCACCGGATCGTCGTCACCGTATGTGAAGAAGATTGGAGCCAGCGCCAGGTTGTTGTAGGCCTCGCTGCTCTGAATGAATTCCACCAGCGTGAACAGGTCGTAGAATCCCTTGCCGGTGAACGTGAATCCGAGCATGTCATCCCTCATGTAATCGGCAACTTCCTCGGGGTCGGTGGATATCCAGTCAAAGACCGTAAGCCTGTTCTTCACCCTCTTGTTGTAGCTCCCGAAAGCCGCCGCATTCACAAGGTTTGCCGGTTTTTTCTTGCTTGCCATGGACGCCAGGAACTTGGCGAATCCCACCGCCGGATTCGGCCCCATGGTGGACGAGATCACATAAGCATCGAACTCGCCGCTGTACTTGGGCAGCGAATAGACCGCCCTCGCCACGAAAGACCCCATCGAATGCCCGTAAAGCACGTACGTAAGGTCCGCTCCGAACCGCTCTTTCGCCTTGTTGTGCATCTTCAGCACATCGCCTATCGTCTTGAATATCGCGCCCTTATCCTCACCGAAATACCCAAGCGGCATGTCATTATCCTTATTCAGCGCGTACGTCCCGCCATGCCCCAGCATATCCATGCCGCACACATGCCAGCCGCACTCATTCAGGAACGCTATCATCTCCTCATACCGGCCGATATACTCCGCCATCCCGTGGCAGATCTGGATCACGCCCTTCGGCTGCGCCTCCTCCGTCGGGTAGAAATACCCCTGAACCTTATTCCCTCCCCCTATCGACGCCTCGAAAACAACGTTCTCCTTCTGCATGACGTATCCCTCCGGTGTGTGGTGTTGTGTGATTTGTGTGTTTGGTGTGTTACCTGCGCCTGCCGCCCCTCATCATCAGCAGCCTGACCAGCGTTGCCGCCGAGCTCGCCAGCGCAATGGCATACGTATCACCCGCAGCCCACAGCAGTTTCTTTGCCGCTCCAAGCTGGTCCTGCGACACCCACCCGAACTGCTGCATAGCCTTCCATCCGCGCTTGCTGGCATCCCTCTCGATCCACAGCGTCACCGCATAGAAAATGACCGCAACACTGTACATAACGATACCGATCGTGGAGACCGTGTAACCAAAGCCGTTGCCCAGATTCCTCTCAAGAAAGTGGGAGATCAGCACACCCGCGATAGTCACGTAGACTCCCGCTGTCGAGCAGAAATTGACAGCCGGCGCTATCGCCTGCCTCACCTTGTACGCCCCCATTCCCTTGGCATCCTGCAGCGCATGACCCGCCTCATGGCAGGCGATGGCCACAGCCGCAATGGAGTTCTGGTTGTAAGTAGTATCCGACAGGTTGATCGTCCCCTCTTTGGAGTTATAGCAGTCAGTAAGGCTGCCGTCGATATGCTTGACGACCATTCCGTAAACTTCATTCTCCTTGAGCATCTGATCCACAGCCTCGTTCGCCGTGATCCCGCTGGCCACAGGCACTTTGGAGTACTTTGCCACGAGGCTCTTGAGCCTCGACTGGATGATGAGGCTCACCAGAAAGATGACTATCATTATTATGTAGAACATAGCATGCCTCCCAAAATGTGAAATGGGGACGGTTCTCAATTGTCACATTTTTCGCGTTTTTACATAGGAATTATGCCACAAAAATCCCCGTTTTGCTATATTTACGGGCGTTGCAAGCGCGTTCAGACCTGTCCCCCTGTCACAATCCAAAGCTGAATATCGCGACCACATACAACCCGATGATCGAGATATTCGACAGCAGATCAAATATCCCCAGAACAAGAACTGCTTTGCTGTCCTTGGCCAGCACCCTGCCGACGGCAAACACCACGCCGCCCATAAGGGCCAGCAGCATGGTGACGATACGCACCGCGCCTATCGCGGGAAAAGTAATATCAACAGCGAGCAGCGCGAAAAAGATAACCGCCGATATAATGGGAATACACGATAATATGATTGACAATGTTTTACGGTTCATGATAAATACCTCCGATCCTTAAACCGCCACCGAAGATACTACGACCCGGACCGCGAATCAAGTGCAGTTATCAAATCATAAGGAAATCTTAAACAAATGTGAAATGGGGACGGTTCCTTTTTCACCTTTTTCGTGTTGTCACACAGAGTGATTATGCCACAGGAATCCCCATTTTGCTATGTCTTTGAATGTTACATGTGCGTTAAGAACTGTCCCTTTTTCACCATTTTGATGAAAAAGGAACCGTCCCAAATTCATCAGTAGTTTCACATCCAGAAATCAGGATACAAATCCCGACTGAACCTCCGACTATAGGTCGGGCATTCAGTCGGGATTTCGTTGAATATCTTACCAAGGTAACCAGCTTCGTAACCACCGAAGGGCGAGCGCTGCCCTTGCGAGCGGACTTACCGCAGGAGCGAAGCGACGAGGACTGAAGCGAGCAAGCGGTCGCGAGCCCTTTTACCTTAGAACGATCAAAATATCCTCGTCCCAAATCTCCGACGGCACCTCGCATTTTCCGTCCCGGCGGTACGTATCGTATTCCTGATTTTTCACGACCGATTTGAGATAGTCCTCTGTCGTGCGGTCATCGATCGACGAAACATACGGATAATAGTAATAATCCCATTCGGGATCGTAAATATACAACGACACATGAATACGGCATCCCCCGTAGCTGTGGCACAGCGATCGCAGCTTCTTAAGGAACTCCACGACCTGCCGGCGCGAATCGTCCGGGGCATCACTTTTGATATAGAGGCTGATATGGACCTCATGAACATAACCCGGGCTATCGTAATCATCAGCCATCATGCTCTCTTTAAAATCGAACCCGTCATAGATACTGCGAACATCATCGGCCCAGTTCCCTGTCACTTTCACATCCGGATCAGTCATTCCGATCTCCCTGACAGCATGATCAGCCACACCGATCACGATAACGAACAGAGCCACGATTGCCACCAGCAGACCGTTTATTACTATTCCCACTATTCCCCAGGCACTCCTGTGATGAGCCACAACCGCGATTATCGACAGGATAAGGCTCACCACGAACCCCAGCGAGAACAGCACGGACAGCAGGAAATATCCCTCCATCTGCGTGGCACCATAAGTTCCGCCGCCGGTGCTGAGGCCCGTCATCAAGGCGCCCAGCAGGAGAGCCGGCGAGAATATGAGACTCAGCACCGTCACTACTGTGGCGATTATGTTTAGCGTCAGTGCCGTTCTTTTGTTGCCGGTGGCCGTGTTGTTCATGCGGGTACTCCTTTTCGAGATGATTATAGCACATGTAATTTTCTTATATTTTTGTGTAATTAACTGACTTTTAACCATCCAATAACATTTTCATAACACATCATAAGTCAATATAGGATTCTGAATATGGGACGTGTACCTTCAGTTTTCCAGCCAATTAACGAGGATAATACTATGGAAAACATTACACCTGACGATAATAAACTGTTGACACTCAAAGACCTTAAAGAGATCGCAGGCGGTCTGAGCAGTGAGGGAAATTCCAACTGCGATCACGACCTGAAGCAGTTATGCAGCACCTTTATTGCGCGCGTGACATCTGCCGGCATTGTTTGAGGAAAGCAACATAAACCTCACACCACAAAACACCCCGGGGCCCGTCAAAGGATCCCGGGTTATTACTTGTACTTCTCGAAAATATCGTCTTACTTGTTGTCAGGCCGCGATCCGCCCTTTGACGGCTCACGCTGATCGAAAAAAGGTCCCTTAGCGGGTAATACGATCTCAGGTCTCTCCGGCACCTTGCGGCTGTCAAACTTTCCGCCCGATACCTGATCGAGTTCCTCGATATCCAGAATATCATTATCTTTGTCTGCCATAGTCTTATCCTCCTTAGATCTTTAAAGCGTTTCCCTGTTAATATTATATTATTCTCCGCCCCGAAATTTAATGTGTTATCTATCTGTTAACTCACGGTAAATAAATTGTGCAATATTACCCCCGCAAGGGCGAGCGACCAACGCGAACGGACTTACCGCAGGAGCGAAGCGACGAGGACTGAAGTGAGCGTTCGGTTGCGAGCCCCAAGCACCTGTCCGAAGCGCCGCAAATCAATTCTTCGAGCCGCTGGATTCCTTTATCAACGAGAACCGCCTGATCTCATCCACCACCAGTGAGTTTATGGTCTGCACCATGTCCTTGCCCGGCATTGCCAGATAATAACCCTGCAGCAGATCGGCGCCCAGCTCCAGAACAGTATGGAGTTCTTCGGAAGTCTCCACGCCCTCTGCCAGCGCTTTGATGCCGTTCTTGTGGGAGAACTCGATTATATCCCTCACGAAATGCTGTTTCTGCGGGCTGTCCTGAATACCCGACAGGAGCGCCCTGTCAATCTTCACGTAGTCCGGTGTGTACCTCAGGAGATTTGCCACATTCGAGTAGCCGGTGCCGTAGTCATCGACCGCCGTCTCGATGCCGATCCTCTCGTATGTCTTCTTCATGTGCTCCAGCTCATCATCGGATATCTCCGACTGCTCAGTCAGCTCCACCACGATGGATCCCGGCAGTTTGGAAACGCACTCCTCCAGCATCTTTATGTCGTTGTCCGACAGCATATGACCGGGGATGGAATTGATGAACACTTTCTTGCCGTCCTTCAATATCGACTTGTGTGTCTCCATCACTTTTATCACGTTCGCGAAAGTCAGTTTTTCGACATCATACAGCCTGTCAAAGAACTTGGCATAACGGAGCACCACCGGCGGCGGCAGATACGGCACAACGTCAGGGCGCATGAGCGCCTCGTATGAGTAGATCTTTCCCGTCCTCGCATCGACTATCGGCTGGAAATGATATGTCATCCTGTTTTCGTCAAGAATCAGCATTACCACCTGTGCTTCCTTCTGCTCATCCTCGGTAAGCGAACCGTTGGACAGAGTGAAAGCCAGAGCTTTGTTGTTATTCTTGCGGCTGATAGCCACATTAACGAGACGCTCCATCTCCTCCGACGTCGTTGGACTGCCGCTCTCCGTGCCGTAATACAGCTCAATGGTATAGTCAGGTGAGTTCGGGTTGTCCGCGATCAGCTTCATCAGCTTGTCTTTCTCGTCGAGAAGTTCACGGTCGCAGGGTTTCCTGGTAATGCGGAGCGCCACAAGCTCGTCGTTGCCGGGTCTGAAGCAGATACAATTTCGCGTTGAGAAAAGACTCTCGAGGGCATTGGCCACGCTGACTATCGCGCGGTCGCCCTCCTTCCTTCCGAATTCACCGTTGATATATGACAGGTTCTTGATATCTACGGCAAGTGCCCCCATGTGGCCGCCGTTGTTGTTCATGAGGTTCAGGAATGTATCGGCCTGCTCAAGGAATCCCCTGTAGTTGAGAAGCCCTGTCATGCTGTCTGTTGTGATGCCGCTCCTGGCGATCTTGGAACTCCTAATGATGGTATCGCTCCTTCTGAAGCATTCGATGCCCCTGCAGATACTGCGGAGCCACGTCCTGTACTCCTGCGAGATCACAGCCGTCCTTCCGTCATATCTGACCGCCGAATACCCGAAGATACTCGCATCGTAGAACAGCGGCATAAAGTAGAAGACAGACGGCTTCTCCCGCGCCTCGTAAAGTTCGGGCAGCATGTCGTCCCTGTCAATGTATGTGTCCGTAAGTATCCTGTCGTTATTGTCATACTCGGCGCCGCACTTGATAACGTTCATTATCTTATCTTCGAAGGGCACGTCCGCCTCGCCCAGCCTCGGATTCAGGCACAGGTCGAACCCGTCGAACCCCCGGACGAGATGGATCGAGCTGAATATCGCGCTCACCAGCCCCGTGAATGTCGTCTGTGCGATCAGGTCCTCGTCCATGTTGTTGAAAGGCGAGAATATCGTAGCCAGAGACAGCTCAGTATCCCATGAATTACGCTTGAAATATACAGGCTTCGCACTGTCACAATTGCATCCGCATGTTCCGCCGACAAAAAGCTCTGCTCTGGACGGAACCTTCTGCGGCTCGGTATCCGTTATCAGCGCATGCGCCATCAGCGCGGAGTTGGCACCCAGCTCTTCGGAAGCTAAGGGAATCGACGTCAGCGGTATCGGCGCATGCCTGCCCTCGTCATTGGAATCGCAGCCCACAACGACTATGTCATCCGGAATGGAATATCCGTTTGCCGTCATGATCTTCGCAAAGCCCAGTGCCATGCAGTCGTTCGCACATGCCACCGCCTGAGGAAGCTTCTCCCCGCTCTTTATCAGGCTGTCCGCCAGACTCTCACCGCTGGTATACCAGAAATCGCCGTAGAAAACTCTTTCCTCATTAAACTTGATCCCGTGCTCCTTAAGTGAATCCTTATAAGCTTCGAGTCTTATTATCGAATGAGGATGCCACGATTTCCCCGTAAGAAAAGCAATATCCCTCAGTCCGTGTTTCTCGATCAGGTGGTCGATGACCATCTTCTCCGGCGTGTAATTATCAATGTGTATGGACGGAAAATACTTGCTGTCCTGATCGACGAACAGAACCTTCCCCTTATACCTCGCGTGAAGATCCTCCTCGATCTGCTGGGACAGCCCCTTTGTCTGTATCGTGTCAGCACACACCACAATACAGTCAAACCTGTCATAATTGATCAGCTTAAAGATCGACGAATCGCCGACCGCCCTGGCCAGCGTATCCTGATACTTGATATACATCGCGAAAACAACAACATCATAGTCAAGCCCGAACGCCTCCTCAATGAACCCATTAAGGAACAGCGCATGGGAATATTCTTCCGGGTGTCCTACCAGGACAGCGATCCTTTTACGACTATGCTCTGACATATCATTATTTTATTATTTAAGGGGGCAAATCTCAACAAAAATCTGAGAAGGTAACGTGTACCTTTTCAGGAAATTTACACGTCCCTTCCCGGATTTCAACGCAATTGTTAATCAGAAGTAACATATGTGTAAATGAGAAAACTTTTTGCGCGTGTTATAATAGGTTAAGAACTATGGGCAACAGCTGACTGGCAGGAGTGTTATGAGACTGGCATTATCTGTGGTATTTTCCATACTGGTGGCAGCGCTTCTTGTGTGCTTGGTACTCGCCAAGTTCTCGAAGAAGCCTCTTGGCAATGCTGTTTCTTTCGCATTGGCCGCTCTTGGCATCCCGGTTATCGGCAACCTGATCATAATCCTGTCGACAGATCCATTTATCTCGACCGCAGGGTACTACATATATTTTCTCGGTATGGATGTGGCCATGTACTCGCTGTGGTATTTCGCACACGTTTACTGTGATCTCGGCAAACCAAAGATGAAGTGGCAGATATCGGTATGCTCTCTCTTAGCCATCGATGTTGTCCAGTATATCTTGAATCCGTTCCTCAAGTTCTCATTCTCGACCGAGAAGATAACTGTCGATGACCGTGCCTACTTCAGGCTCGTCCCGTATCTGGGCCAGACATATCACAGAGTCGTGTGCTACGGAATCTTCCTGGCAGTGCTCATCATATTCCTCGTTAAGAGGCTCAGTTCCCCGAGGATCTACGCGGAGAAATACTGGGTAATGTTATTCTCCATGGCCGCTACGGGCGCCGTGGAGACATATTACATCTTCTCGAGGCAGCCGATGGACGCTGCCATGATCGGGTTCGCATGCTGTGCACTGATGGTGTATTTTTTCGCGCTGCATTACAGGCCCATGAAGCTTCTCGACAGGTTGCTTGCCGGAATGGCATCCGATATGCCGGATGCCCTGTTCTTCTTCGACAAGAGCGGCAAGTGCATCTGGACAAACGACCCCGGTAGGAATCTCATAGGCATCTCCAAAGAGAATTACGATGGCGTCAAAGATAATCTGGTCTTCCTCTTTGGCGACATCGACCTGAACAGCAGCGGCTGGTTCAAGAGAGTCACCCTCGGCACCGGCGAAGAGACACAGTACACATACCTCGCCATGCGCTCCATCGCCGACGAGAAAGGCACGATCACCGGCTCCTACCTGAGTGTCCGTGACATCACTGAGGAACAGCAGGAAATGAGACGCGAGATGTACCGATCCACCCACGATGCCCTCACGGGCCTCTACACAAAAGAATATCTCCACCATAACATCGATAAGCGTCTCGAAAATGATCGCGAGACTGACTACATGATAGGCTTCGTCGAGGTCGCAAACTTCAAGCTCATAAACGACGTCTTCGGCAAGGCGTTCGGCGACTTCACCATCAAGAGCATCGCCGAATTCATTACTACACATGTCAGTGAGAAGACCCTGTACGGCAGACTTTCCGAGTCTTCCTTCGGCGTGCTGATCGACAAGGAGCACTTTGACGAGGATGCGCTCAACAAGGCACTCGAGACCTTCACGGTCAAAGACGATAATCTCGAACACCGCATCCTGATCCATTTCGGCGTTTACGACATCAACCCGGACGACGAAGTCGACGTGCCGCTCTTCTTCGACAGCGCCCGTCTCGCCACCACAATGATCAAAGATAACTACCAGCAGCACATAGTCTATTACGATGACAAACTACGTAATGAGGTCATCCACAACCAGCTGATATCCAACCAGCTCAAGGGTGCCATCGAGACAAGACAGATACGTCCCTACCTCCAGCCTATAGTTGACTCCCGCGGCATTATCGCAGGCGCCGAGGCTCTCGTAAGATGGATACATCCCGAAGAGGGATTCATGAATCCGGGCGCGTTCATATCTGTGTTCGAGCGCAACGGTCTGATCGCGGACGTCGACCGCTACATGTGGAAATGCGCCTGCGAGATCCTTTCCGACTGGCACTCCAGAGGAATCGATTGCTTCATCTCCATCAACATCTCACCTAAAGATTTCTACTACATGGACGTAGCAGCCGAGCTCAAAGCCCTTGTTGCAGAATACGGCATCGAACCGGTCAAGCTCAGAGTTGAGATAACCGAGACCACCATGATCGGCTCATCCGGAAGCATACTGGAGATCATCAACGACCTCCGTGCGTACGGGTTTATCGTGGAGATGGATGATTTCGGAAGCGGTTATTCATCCCTCAACCTGCTGAAAGATATGAACATCGACGTTATCAAGATTGATATGCAGTTCCTCAAGGATTCCGAGCATAACATGAAAGCCGGTATCATCATCAAGAGCATCATAAATATGTCAGAGGATCTCGGCATCGATACGCTCACCGAAGGCGTCGAGACAGCCAAGCAGTTCGAGAAACTTTACGCAATGGGCTGCAACCTGTACCAGGGCTTCTATTTCTCCAAACCGATTCCTGTGGAGGATTTTGAGAAGCAGTGGTTCGACTAGGGCTCGAACGCACGAATTTGTGCTGATTCGAACAGGTCCTCGGGGGCTCGCGACCACTTGCTCACTTCAGTCCTCGTCGCTGCGCTCCTGCGGTAAGTCCGTTCGCGTTGGTCGCTCGCCCTTCGCGTTCGTATCGACATGTATGTCAAAAGTCAGTTTTTAGAAGTTTGACATACAAAATCACATGAAAATGTATGTCAAAGTTGCATTTTCGAGAGTTTGACATACAAAATCTCAATATCTGTATGTCAAATTTCATTTTTTAAGGTTTTGACATACAAAGCAGCTCATTTTTGTATGTCAAATATCGTTTTTTAGAACTTTGACATACAACAGCAGATTCGGCAGGGAAATGCGAAGCGAGGAAGAACAATTCCGGTCGATCAGCTATTCATACCAATATGATGATTTGACACCATTGGGTTTGATTCAAGAGCAGATGCAAGGCACATCCGCCAAACCTTTTCGAGCAATTCACGGTGTTTGGTTTGAAAGACTCCGGTAAGCAGCTTATGGTGAAAAAGGAACCGTCCCCATTTCACCACTTTTCATAAAAAAGCGGCACCGTAACCGGCACCGCCTTCGTGACTTTCGTTATCTCATCAGCTCAACTTACACGTTCGGCAGACCCATCGCCTTGATGAATGCTTCAACATCATCATAACCGTCAGTGTTATCAGATAATACCATGATGATCATGTTGCCTGAGTAATACAGTCCACCATAGACTGAGCCGGCCTGATAAAGTGCACCGAAGAGATCCGTGCCGGGCATGTCACCCTTGATCACGATATATCCGCTGTTATCTGTGCTGCCGGTAACACTGCTGCCCTTGAACTGGTTATTCTTGTCAAAGGTATCCTGAAAGTGCTGGAATCTTTCGTCAAAATATGCTTTCGCCTTGGAAGCATCCTGGCAGAAATATGCGTTGATCCTGGACTCGTTGTACTTTGCAGTAACAATTGTAGCTACAGGAAAATTGTTCTGCGTTCCGTCGTTCTCAGCTTCGTAGATCTGATCGTCAGCGATCTTCAGGTCGTTCTTAAGGACCGAAACAAATGAATCCTTGTTATACTCCTTAACACCGCCGCACGCAGCCAGCGAGAGCGACATAGCAGCGATCAGTATCAAAGCAACAGCAGATCTCAGTTTTCTCATAGCAAACCCTCCTATTCATTAACTACTCTTGGGATCCGAGGATGATTATAACAGATATCCGACCAAAAATGCAAAACAGGAACCGTCCCCATTTCCAGAAGGGCGAGCGCTGCCCTTGCGAGCGGACTTACCGCAGGAGCGAAGCGACGAGGACTGAAGCGAGCAAGCGGTCGCGAGCCCCCGAGCCCTAGATTCCGTATCTCTCACTCACTCTCTCATCCGGCTCGTATCCTTTCAGCATCTCATCTGCAATGGAGATCAGCTTATCATACGTAACGGGATGAACCAGATACATCACTTTATCCCCCACATCCGGATCTGCATTGATCTCCGTTACAACCGGATCGCCGGTCACCCGGTCAACTCCTTGAATGATGCATCCTTTGATACTGTAGATATACCTGAAGTTAACGTCAAATACTTCAGTGTCCCAGGTGCTGATGTAGTAGTACCCGTCTTCTTCGTCATAGTAAAAACCGTTTAGGGTGCCTTCCGTCGAGTAGATCGTCTTAAGCCGCTCGCCGGTGACGGAGTCGTAAATGCAGAGCTCCTCGTCCCACAGCTGTATGATACCTGCATCCGCGTTTGTACAGAGGGTGACCATGTATACATCTTCCATCGTGAATTCGGTCTCTTTCTCCATGACTAAATCACGGAACCTATTAACATCAGTATCACCCAGTCCGCTGTGTCCGAATTCCTCGTATTCGCCAAAATAACGTGTCAGATAATCCGACTGCCGGAATGTATAAGTATAGACATGGGTGCTTCCCGGCTCGCAGACAAAGAGTGTCCCGTTAGTGAATGTTTTCTCCCAGGAAAAGACATCCTCTGTGGTATTCGGCTCCAGATACTCGTAATCCCCGTTATTGATCCTGTAGCATCCGCCGTAATTATCCACCAGGATCATTTCCGCATCAGTGATAAATCTCTGAATATAACTCTTAACATTGATCTTTTTCTGAAACACGAGATCCCGGTTGAACAGATAGACGATCTCCTGACCGATAAAGACTATATCATCTCCACGGACTCCGATATCGTAAATATCATCAAGCTCAACATTGCAGATTTTGACCTCGCCGGTCTCAATATCCAAAACACGGTATTTGTAATTCAGATTTTCATCATAGTATCTCCAGGCAATAGTCTTTCCGTCTGTGCTGCAGGTAAGCATCTGAGAGTCTTCGGTAAGTACCATTCTATCTGACCCGCCTGTCTGCTTATCCACAATGTACGCAACAGTTTTCATCTTGTCACAGTCGATTATGATCAGCCACACCTCATCTGTTCCGGGAACAAATACCACTATAGGGTTCAGACGCTCCGCATATGAGAACCCCTCATGTGCGTAATCAAGACTCCACACGCACTCTGTTCCCTTGTACACGTATGCACCGTCATTGGTAAAGAAAACGTACCCTTCTCCATTGGCGTCGCACTCGGTATAGGCCTCGCGGAAGCCAAGATCTGTCTCCTCGAGAGTCGTCAGATCAAAGTATTTATACGTCTCGTCCGTCCGTTGATAAACAAAGCCCTTATCACCGTCGAAAGAAAAATCAGAAATACCGTCCTCTTCCCAGCAAGACACCACTTCACCCGTTGCGGCCTCTAGAACATATCTGTTGGAGTTCAGACCCATTACTGAGAAATACTTTCCGGATGGTGAGACGTACAGATTGTTCATGAATGAGCTCGGGATCCTGATATCCCCGTCGCATGCAAACGTATTAGGCGGATCATATACACCGAGGGCGTTCGTAAGAGCCCTGACCGCATTCTCGCTGTAATTCCCGGTATTGCTGTCCGGCAGTCCCAGACGTGCCGCGTACAGAGCATCCATTCTCTTTCCATCCCTGAGAAGGTTATCCGAGGTCGCCGCAATCGTATCCGCATACCTCTGGCGTATGATCTCATTCTGCCGGGCGATCATGACGAGGAAAACAACACACAAGGCAATGATCAGCGCCATAACACTGAATACAGTCAGTATACGCTTCTGGGCGCGTCTGATGACAGCCTTTTTGTACCGCTGCTCCAGGTCGTCGTACTTCAGACCGAGCATTGCAGCAGCCAGCTTGATCACGGCTTTGTCGACATTGGCGTGGCGTTCTCTTTTATTCTCGCCTCTGCAATCAGCCGCAAGCGGTTCTCTTGGCCTTCTGACCATGACCTTCTGCCCGTCGGGGCCTTCTTTGAAGACCTCATCATACATGAGGATCTCCGGAAATGACGTCTCAGGCTCCCCTTCAGCCAGCACCAGAAGTATGTGCTTGCGGTCGCGTATCTTCAGGAATGTCTCTATCTCCTTGCGGCACCAGACGGATTCCAGGTACCGTGGGGAGCAGATGGCGATCAGGTAATCTGAATTGCGCAATGCAGTATTGATAACTTCCGACAGGTCTTCAGCCACGGACAATTCCGTCTCATCGCGAAAAACACGTCTCAGCCTCGATTTGCCGACCTTCGCCGCCACTTCCTTTGGCAGACGGAAGTTCTCCAGCTTCCTCTGAAGTCTTTCTGCTATCTGACTGTCCGGCGGGCAATGCCTGTAACTGATAAAAGCACTGTAGCTGATCTGTCTTGCCATGTGCTATTTCCCCTCTTCCCACTCGAACAACTTGTCCAAAAGCAGCGGCTTGGCATAGTAATAGCCCTGGAAACTCTCCACATGGAATTTCTGGAGGATGTCACGCATACCCTCTGTCTCTATACCCTCTACGCACACCTTGGCACCGAAGAGCGAAGCCAGTCCGGCAAAATGCCTGATCAGTTCACGATCCACATCATCCTCCTCGATCCTCTCAACAAATCCTCTGTCGATCTTGATTATATCCATAGGCAGTTCCTTTACTATACCCACGGAAGAGAATCCTGTGCCGAAATCATCAAGAGCTATGAGGACACCCCTTGCCTTAAGATTCGTCGTAACATTCTTGAGGAGATCTATATCAAGAAGTCTGCATCTCTCTGTGATCTCGAAGCAAAGATGCTCCGGCGGGTACTTCATATCCTCGAGTATGCGGAATACCATATCCACAAAATCCGGTTTCTCAAGCTGCGTATATGACAGGTTGATGTTGATGACAAAATCCGGGTTCTTCATCAGCAGTTTTTTCGCTGCGTATATGGACTCCCTGATTATCCATTCGCCAAGTTCCGGGAACAGAGGATCCGATTCCAGAAGCGGAATGAACTGGTCCGGCGGCACTGTCCCGTATTCATCGTTCTTCCACCTCAGCAGAGCCTCGGCGCCCACCAGCTGCTCGGTCTGGGCATCGACCACGGGCTGATACATCAGATAGAATCCTCTGTATCCGTGCATTATCGAGGCGCGGATGGCGTGAAGCTTCTCCAGCCTCTGCCTGTTATCCTCATTGAGATCATTGTAGAACAGTATTATATCGCCCTGGTGGCGGTGCTTGGACTCGCCGTATGCATAGTTCAGGCACGCATATACCGTCTGTGAATCTATATCAAAACGATCTATCTTCACTGATCCGCCGTTAACCTCCAGCATGATCATCTTGTCATCCACCTGGAAGACTTCCCTGAAGTATTCACGGAATCTCCTGTATGATCTCTGGATCTCGTCCCAGGTGGATGTGCTGCTGATCACCGCGAATTTGGTTCCGTCTATCCTGTAACATGTTCCGGTGTTGCCCGTCACCTCAAATACCTTGCGCGCGTAGAGCTGGAGCACACGGTTGCCGAAGTGATAACCGTACACCTCATTGATCTCAGAGAACTTGCTGATGCCCACAATGGTAACATATACCTCTGCCTGCCTCTTAATGATACTATCCAGATCCTCGAAGAATCCGTACTGGTTCCTAAGGCCTGTAAGCGTATCCACATGTCCCTGGGAACCGTGATTGCGGATCGTTCCGACAAAGTAATCAGGCTCCCCGTAAAGATCCCTTATGACCGTTCCCCTGCAGGTGCATACATCATACTTGCCGTCGGTCCTGCGCGCACGGTACTGCATATCATGACCTGCGGCATTCCCCGAGAAGATCTCGTCTATACCTTTGTGGTATGCCTCTCTGTCTTCCGGATGTATGCAGTTCTCCCATATGTCTCCGGCACCGTACATATACTCTGAAGGAAGCCCGTAGGTATCGACCGCATTCTTGGACCAGCGGGAGAAATCATATTTCATATCACAGAGATATACATAGGTTCCCTCCGATACGACTTCATAGGACTTATAAAGGGAATCGAGGATTTTTCTGCGTTCCTCGGTTATCGTCTTCATATTCGCCGTCTCCTTCATGGAACGGCTCTCCCTCAGCATTTTCTGCTCCTTGAGACGGTTCTTATTCTCATACATGCGGCCGTCAGCCCGCTGGAAAACATCCTCCACCGTCTTATCTTTACCGGCCTGATATTCTGCCATTCCCGAAGCGATTATCGGACCCTGTCCTATCCTGACATTATCCTCTACCTGTCTTCTGAATCCGGACACAAGCACTTCACGTTCCGTGTAGTCCTGACCTCTGAGGATGACCGTAAACTCGTCGCCTCCGACCCTGAATACGGGACTGTGGGCAAACACCCTGCATATCAGTCTGCAGGCAGTCCTGATATATTCATCGCCTACTTTATGACCCTGTGTATCGTTGATCAGCTTCAGGTCATTCAGGTCGCAGATCAGTATACCGAATTCAAGGTCCTCTTCATTGTCGATTGAACTCTGGAGTTCCTTCTCATACTCGTTATATGCCGTCTTGTTCCTCGTCCCCGTAAGGGAATCACGACGGGCGATCTCATTAGCCATATTAAGCGCCTGAAGATGCTCTTTCTCCTTCTTCACATCCTCCTCGCGGTTCTCGACGCACATGATAAAATGCGTCCTGTCTGAGGACCAGCTGATCTTCATCCTGGTGTACTGCGGATCACCGCCGTTCACCACCATCCTGTAGTCCTCCACCAGCTGTCTTTCAGTGTCGAGTCTCGATATGAGATTGTCCTTATCAAGAAAGAGCTTGATCCTGTCCCTGTCGTCAGAATAAATTATCCTGTCCGCATTCTTCATTGCCGTCGCGAAAAAACCGTCCCCCTCTTCCTGGATCTCCAGTTCGCCATAGATCTTATGAGTCGCGAATTCCAGATAGTGTTCGGTCTCCACGTTGATATAGTAGATCAGGTCGTAATGTGCTGCCAGGCTCTCTGCGATCTGCGTATATGTAACGCTTTTACGCTTAGTCTCATTAAGTTCCAGCCTTGCCTTGACCTCTTCGTCTATGTTCTCGATACATACAACTATGTGTTTCCTGTCGCTGGCCATTATCTCAGTATGACGTACGTGCTTCACATGCCCGTTCACAACCAGACGGTATGCCACAGAGAAGGAATTCCTGTGCTTCAGATTATCCAGCATCACATCCTTGTAGTGGCACCTGATGATCATATCCTGATCTTCAGGATGAACGTATTTGCGGATGCTTCTCCTGCTCTCCGCAAAGAAATCACTTCCCGTCGCAGGTACGTTCAGCTTCTTATACTCGTCGGTGGAGGAGATCTCCACATATGTATTCGTCTCAATGTCGATGTAGTAAAGTGTATCGTACTGTCCGGCCAGACTTGCAGTTATCTGATTATAAACTTCCCTCTGGCGGGCAATCTCCCGTTCCTGTTCCCTGCGACGGTATTCATCGTCGATGTTGATGACACCAAGAATGAAGTAATCTGTATCGCCTTCCTCAAAACCGCGGATCAACCTCAGCGAGTGCCAGACCGGAACACCATTGATGACCAGGCGGTATTCGATGTTCTGCATACTTCCCTTCTTCATGGCATTCAGAAGATTCTCCTTCTGGATATCCTCGATAAATATATGCTGATCCTCTTCATAAATGACCTTCTTACAGTCGCGGATGATGTTCCTGAAGAAATCATCACCGCCCTGTTCAAGGCTCAGTGAATGGAACTCGGGATTTACAGAGTACCAGTAGTACTCATTAGTGACCGCATTGACATAATAGACACTGGAGTAGTCCATCAGCAATGCTTCGGAGATCTTCCTGAATATATTATCCTGTGGTGTCATAAAATACCCCCGGAATTCATGGATCCGGCGCAAGGTCCGTATTGCTATTATACCACCTTTGGCATATAGTTTTCGCGCGTGTTAATAACACCTTATTGTTAATTGTGGATTACCGGCCTGCACTTTGTGACTGATCAGCCGTCGTATTTGCTGATGATATAATCGGGCCTGACAGCATCTTCGTTCAGCTCCCAGACACCATCCTGCATGCTGTAGCATACCACGCCTATATCGCCGGACTGGACCCAAATGTCGTAACTGTTTTTATCCCAGCATATTCCCCAGAAATCATCCATCCTGCAGGGCTCGAAGCTATAGACCGGTGTATCATCCTCATAATAACGGATATCAATAAGTATCGTCTCACGGTTGGGATGAGCGGTAGCGTAATACTTCCGGTCATGGCTGTATTCAGGGCCGTAAGAGAAGCTTCCCCACTTTTGATTGTGTTCTTCCGCATCCTCCGGATTTAAATACAGATAGAGGTCATGGCTTATTACGATACGGTTAGTGTATCTGGCAAAATCCGACGGAGCACCAAGTGTGCTCGTGACCTTGAACTCCTCATCAGGATCATCCGCCGGCGATACGAAATACTCAATCTCAGTATTACTGATCACCTTCTTGCCGACGATCTCAAAATCATAACCTTTATATGTATCATTAAGCTTCTCAAGGAATTCTTCCTCAGTGTAGAGATCCTCGTTCAGGCATGAACACAATGTAAATGCCATCGACAGTATGAGGATAACGCTCATTATTTTTCTCATATTATTCCCCCTTGCATATCCGCTTCACTTACCGATCTTAAACCCGAATTCCTCTTTAAGCAATATGATGACCGGTATTCCTATGATTATCGGGAACAAAGCAGTATTAGCGACGACAGACAGAGCAAATACGAGAGCATTCACACTGCTGTCTGTTGCAACGACAGATGGCGTGATCATCGCCGCCTCCAGTACCGCAGCGACTGCCAGCGTTACGGAAAATTCCAGAACATTTACCGGTGTGCGCAGATGAAGATCCTTGCGGGGAATCCTGGTCCAGTACAGCATGATCAGGAACGGTCCTGTAAAGTTCGCCACAAGACCTGCGATGGATGACCACCTCAGGCTGTCACTTGCGATGTCCATGACAAGATTGAGAAGTGCAAATACGATGCAGCCGGGAATACCGAAGAACAGGCTGTAGATCGGTCCCAATGCGGTGATCGGACGTATATCCGCGAAGCCGGGGATCACGACCATGACCTTAAATGGGATCGCCATGATAAGATAGGCTATGATAAGTACGATTATGTTGATTATCTTACGTCTCATCTGACCTCCCCACAGGCACTATCTCAATTATATTACCGGCCACCACAAGTGCCGTTCCCAGCAGTATATACCAGGTGAGTGTAACCGGTGTGATTATGGACGCCGGCAGTATTATTCCCCAGATCACGGAGAATACTATCTCCATGGAATAGATGATCGTTGCATTGGCCGGCGTTGATTTCTTCTGAGCCACGATATTGAGTGTCTGCGCAAGCGCGACAATGAAGTAGGAATAAATTGCTATACTCGCTATGATCTCCTTATTCCAGGGGATCGCCGCAAACAGCGCCGGCTGCGTAATGATCCACGGAACAAAAGCAATGGCTCCCACCGACAGCGATATCATCGACGACAGCGCCAGCGAATCGAACAGGGAAGCAGCTTTATTCAGCAGGACGATATAGAAAGCTCTGACGATGCATCCAATCACCATGAATACAATGCCCCATCCCTGTCCGATCGAGACATTCCTGATAACAACGATGATGATCCCGGCAAAGACAAGGCCGGCCGACAGCCACGTTCTGACTCCCGTCTTCTGCCGGAGTGTAAGAAGTATAACCGGAAGTATAACGACAGTCATCGACAGCGTGAAAGCCCCGGTCGACACATCGAAATACCTCAGTCCGGAAATATTCAGCAAATTATAAACCGTATTCATGATCGCGAGCGCAAGCACGTACTTAAAAAGCTTCCTGCCGTGTTTCCTGCACGTCTCGATTATCCTCCTCGCGAAACAAAGGAACAGCAGAAGTCCCCCCACCAGCGATGTAATGCATGTCGTCGCGAAAGAAGACACCGTATCCGGAATGCACGCAAACAGTATGACCTCAGTTGACCAGCAGAACGTAACGCAGAGAAGGCAGATATTTGCCTGAAAAACATTCATGCCAGCCTTTTCCATTCCCTGCTCTGCTCCTCCGGATCGTGTTGTTAGATTATAGCACAACAGGCTCGAACGCACGAATTTGCGTTGCTTCGGACAGGTCCTCGGCGCAAGCGCCTGCGGAACTGTTATGAAGTGACCCCAGTCAAGAACTATTTTTGTGTTGTTACATATCGTTTCTCCTTAAGTCATCCGACGATATCAGAAAGAG
>FMTG01000036.1 GCA_900099715.1 Ruminococcaceae bacterium YRB3002
TGACATTGACGCACATTTAAGGACAAGGCTTAGAACCATTATTTGGAAACAATGGAAGGTGCCGAGCAAGAGACAATGGGGACTCCAAAAACTCGGAGTATCCAAAGACTTAGCAAGACTGACCTCGTATTGTGGAGACAGATACCAATGGGTCGTGACCAAGACTTGTGTAACACGAGCAATCTCAAAAGAGGTGCTTGGCAGGGCAGGTCTTATCAGTTGCCTTGATTACTACAATGAGCGCCACGCTTTGAAGTTAAGTTGAACCGCCGTATGCCGAACGGCACGTACGGTGGTGTGAGAGGGGGATTAAATTCCCCCTACTCGATTGCAATACATGTCACTACCTCACCTTTTACAGATATTTAGATCGCCCTATGTATAAAATGCACAAAAAACGCAAGTTACAAAAATAGTTTTTTGTATTTTTGGTTGGTATTTTCGCGCCGATATATTATAATAGCGGGTATATAAGGCGGAACTATGTCCGCCTGTAAGTGCATAGGAAGGAATTTTGTAAGGTGGATCAGGCTTATTTATTCAACCGCGGCGAGAATTATATGTCTTATAATTTCCTCGGTGCGCATCCTTTTGAGGATGATAAGGGCAACAAGGGTTATATGTTCAGAGTGTGGGCTCCCAAGGCCAGAAGTGTCAGCGTTATGGGCGACTTCAATGACTGGGACCCGGCTGCAAATCAGATGTTCAAGCTGGGTGATACCGGTATCTGGGAACAGATAGTCTGGGGAGCACAGCAGTGGGACCGTTATAAGTACAGAGTTATCGGTGCAGACAACAGGGTATATGAGAAGGGCGATCCTTACGGAAGGCACTTCGAGACCAGACCTAATAACGCATCGATCATCTATGATCCCAATGACTATATATGGAATGATGACGAGTATTGCAGAAACCGTACGGATGCATTGGCTCCCAAGCCGATCAACATTTATGAGATCCATCTCGGTTCATGGAGAAGGCATCCCGACGGCAACATGTTCACGTACAGGGAGCTTGCTCTCGATCTTGTGGATTACTGCAAAAAGATGAACTACACACATATCGAGCTGATGCCTGTACTGGAGCATCCGCTTGATGCGTCGTGGGGATATCAGGTTACCGGGTATTATGCTGTTACGAGCAGATTCGGAACACCTGCCGACTTCAAGTACATGATCGATGTTCTTCACCAGAACGGCATCGCTGTCATTCTTGACTGGGTTCCTGCCCATTTCCCGAAGAACCTCGAGGGTCTTGTAAGATTCGACGGTACACCATGCTACGAGTATGCCGACCCGAGGCTCGGTGAACACAGGGAATGGGGCACATACGTATTTGACTATTCCAAGAATGAGGTTATATCATTCCTCATCTCCAATGCTATCTTCTGGCTGGATGAATTCCACCTCGACGGCCTGAGAGTCGATGCAGTAAGCTCCATGCTCTACAGGGATTACGGAAGACAGCAGTATCTGCCTAATATCAACGGCGGCAACGAGAATCTCGAAGTTATCGAGTTCTTCAAGAAGCTCAACGGCACTATCAGGTATCACTATCCTCATGCCATGATGATCGCAGAGGAATCCACGGCATGGCCTAAGGTCACGCATAAGGTGGAGGATGGCGGTCTCGGATTCACTCATAAGTGGAACATGGGATGGATGCATGATACTCTCGATTATTTCTCTACAGATTCCTACGCAAGAGAATGGCATCATGACGAGTTCTGTTTCTCAATGATGTATGCATTCGCTGAGAATTATATACTTAGCCTTTCCCATGACGAAGTCGTCCACGGTAAGTATTCCATGATCGACAAGATGCCCGGTGATATCTGGCGTAAGTTTGCTAATCTCAGACTCCTGTATCTGTATCAGATGAGCCATCCCGGCGCGAAATTGAACTTCATGGGTTCAGAGTTTGGCCAGTTCATAGAGTGGAGATTCTATGAGCAGCTGGAGTGGTTCCTGCTGGATTATGAATCCCACCGGCTTCTCCAGAATTATGTTGCACAGCTGAACAGATTCTATATCGATCATCCCCAGATGTGGATAGATGACCACACATGGGCAGGATTCGAGTGGATCGATGCGTCTGACACGAAGAATAACGTATTCATTTACAAGAGGTCTTCACCGAAGCCTGAAGAGAACGACATATATGTTGCTCTTAACATGGTTCCCCAGCCCCTTGAGGAATATAAGATCCCCGTATATGAGCTTGGTACATACAAGATCATACTCAATACTGACGACATGAACCACGGAGGCTCCGGTTATCCTACCGCCACTGATCCCAACGGCTGCGTTGAGGCGGTCGATGAAGAGTACAACGGCAAGCCTTACCACATCGTTATCAATCTTCCTCCTTTGGCAGGCATCTACTTCATAAAGGTTGCCGATCCCAAGATCATCACGAGGGCAAAGAAGCCGGTCGCCAAGAAAGCTGCAGAGAAGAAGGTTGCCGAGAAGAAAGCTGTTGTGAAGAAGGCAGCAGCTGAAAAGGTATCCGGGAAGAAAACGGCTGCCAAGAAGGCCGCTGATAAGGCTGTTTCAAAGAGCGAAGCCAGGAAGGCAGAAGTCAGGAAGACGGCAAGTGCATCAAAGAGTAAGAAATAAAAAGATTATATATTCGGAGGTAACACATTATGGCAAAAGCTGAAGTCGTTGCAATGATACTTGCAGGTGGACAAGGCGCTAGACTCGGAGTGTTGACAAAGAAGATCGCGAAGCCGGCTGTTCCGTTCGGAAGCCGTTACAGGATAATCGATTTTCCTTTGTCCAACTGCGTTAATTCAGGAATTGAGATAGTTGGCGTACTGTCACAGTATCAGCCGCTGGCTCTTAATACTTACGTTGGAAACGGTCATCCCTGGGACCTCGACCGTCAGAATGCAGGAGCTTACATCCTTCCGCCTTTCCAGAAATCAGGAAAGAGCGACTGGTATAAGGGTACGGCAAATGCTATCTACCAGAACAAGGATTTCCTTGATGACTGCAATCCCAAGTATGTTGTTATCCTGTCCGGTGACCACATCTACAAGATGGACTACAGTGCCATGCTTAAGAGCCATATCGAGAGAGGCGCCGATGCTACTGTAGCTGTATATGAGGTACCGTGGGAAGAGGCTCCCAGATTCGGTATCCTCAATACAGAGGGTGATGACTCCATCGTTGAATTCGAGGAGAAGCCCGCAAAGCCCAAGAGCAATCTCGCATCAATGGGTGTTTACGTATTCACATGGGATGTCCTGAGAGAAGCTCTTATAAAGGATGAGGCTGACGAGAATTCCAACAACGACTTCGGTAAGAATATCATCCCTATGCTCCTTGCCGATGGAAGGAAGCTGTTCGCTTACAGATTTGCAGGATACTGGAAGGATGTAGGAACTATCTCATCTCTGTGGGAGACCAATATGGATATCCTTGATAAGCCTGAGGATATCAACCTTGTTGACCGTTCCTGGAGGATCTTCTCAAGGAACCCTGTTAAGCCTTCCCAGTACATCGGATCAGAAGGTAAGGTTACCAATTCAGCTCTCACCGACGGATGCAGGATCTATGGTGATGTAATCCATTCAGTACTGTCCAACTCCGTAGTAGTGGAGAAGGGCGCTGTCGTTAAGGATTGTGTTCTGCTTCCCGGAGTTGTTGTCAAGGCAGGGGCTCATCTCGAGAGATGTATCGTTGACTTCGGTACCATCATCGGTGAGAACGTCAAAGCCGGTCCTTCCGTCACAGGTGAAGGTCCTTACACTAATCACAAGATCTGCTCTGAAGGTATCGTGGTCTTCGAGAGAGGGCTCAGGATCAAGGCAGATTCCGTTATCCCGGGCAACAGTATGATCGACTCCGACATCGAAGTATCCGATGAAGAGAGCGTCATTGAGAGTACATTCAGAGTATAAGAGCAGGAGGATCAAGATAAATGTTTAATAATGCAATGGGCCTGATCTTGGCCGATAACAAAAAGATCTCATTAGGTGAGTTATCCAATCCCCGTGCTCTGTCTGCCGTTCCTTTCGGCGGAAGGTACAGGATCATAGACTTCATGCTGTCAGACATGGTCAACTCCGGCATCAAGAACGTCGGTGTGCTGACATATAACAAGTATAAGTCACTGATGGACCACGTCGGTACAGGTGCTGCATGGTCACTGGACAGGAAGAACGATGGTCTTCATATACTGCCGCCTTACGTTAACTCTGAGGCTACAGCTGCTAACGTCCAGGGTGATGAGGAGCTTACGGGCGTTCTCGACTTCCTTAGGCAGTCAAGGACAACATACGTCATCATCTCTGCTGCAAATGTGGTACTCAATACTACTTTCGATGAGTTTATAAAATCTCACGAGCAGTCCGGTGCAGATATCTCCGTTATGTATAACAGAGACGGCATCAAGTTCGGAAGCCCTTCATATATCCTCGAGCTGGATGATGACGGATTCGTCAAGGATATGCTCTATAATCCTCCGAAGCCTGTATCGAACAAGTGCTCACTCGGCATCCTTGTTCTTAGAAGGGATCTGCTCATCGATATCATCGCAAGACAGATGTCTCACGGCAAGACACATTTCGGTATCCATTCCATCGTAAAGATGTACGATGAACTGAAGGTTCACGGCTTTGAGTATGGCGGAACAGCGTTGAGAATCAACAACGTCCATTCATACTTCAGGTCATCCATGAGCCTTCTTAATGAGGGTGTCAGGAACGACCTGTTCTGGAGTGGCGAGCCTATCTACACAAAGGTCAAGGATGAAGCTCCTACGCTTTATTTTGACAATGCGGACGCCAAGAACTGTATCGTATCTGACGGCTGCAGGATATATGGCAGGATCGAGGAGTCCGTTATCTTCAGAAGTGTTACGGTCTCCAAGAACACAACACTTAAGAACTGCGTTGTAATGCAGGATGTACACATTTCCGAGAACTGCCATCTCGAGAATGTAATCCTTGACAAGAACGCATTTGTCCGTCCGGGTGTACGCCTCGTAGGACATCCGGATTATCCTATCGTTATCGGAAAGGGTGCAGGTATCTGATCATGGAAAAGTCAATTAAAGTATTATTGGTATCTTCAGAGGTTAGTCCTTTCGTCAAGGTTGGTGGTCTGGCTGACGTTGTCGGAGCACTTCCCGTCGAACTGAACAAGCAGGGGATCGATGCAAGAGTCATCCTTCCTCTGTACAAGAAGGTCAAAGTAAAGTACGCTGACCAGCTCAAGTTCCTCGGCTGGAGAATGGTGCATATGGGATGGAGATCCCTTTATGCAGGTCTGTTCTCGCTTGAGCAGAATGGAACGACATTCTACTTTGTAGATAACGAGTATTACTTTAACTTTGATCAGATCTATGTGGAATACGTATTCGACATTGAGAGATATTGCTTCTTCCAGAGGGCTGTTCTTGATTTCCTCGGAGACTTCATGAACTTTGAGCCTAACGTTCTGCACTGCAACGACTGGCAGACAGGTATGATCCCCATGCTCCTCGATGCTCATTATAAGAAGCACGGCTATCACACTGATGTTCAGACGGTCTATACGATCCATAATCTGAAGTATCAGGGTGTTCACAGCACAGAGGTAGTTAAGGAGATGCTCGATCTTCCTGACGAGTATATCCGCGAGGATTTCTGCATAAAGGACCGTGCCATTAACTTTATGAAGGCCGGTATCGTATTCTCCAATTCAGTAACTACAGTATCTCCCACGTATGCGTATGAGATCATGACCGATTACTATGGCGAAGGTCTTAACTGGACACTTCAGAAGTATGCATACAAGGTATCAGGTATCCTGAACGGTATGAATGATCTTGAGTACAATCCTGCTAAGGATGACAAGATCCCGATGAAGTACACCATCAGGAATTATGAGAAAGGAAAGGCTGTCTGCAAAAAGTCTCTCCAGGAGCAGCTTGGTCTCGAGGTCAACCCCGGAGCTCCTCTGTGTGCCATGATCTCCAGACTCGTTGACCAGAAAGGTCTTGATCTGCTTCTCTATGTTCTGGAGGAGATCCTCTACGACGGAATGCAGGTGGTTATACTTGGAACCGGTGATCCGTATTACGAGAGAGCTCTTGTTGATATTGCCAACAGGAATCCCGGCAAGATGTGTGCCTGCATCGACTTTGACGGTGCTCTTGCGCATACCATCTATGCGGCCTCTGATATATTCCTTATGCCTTCTATTTTCGAGCCGTGCGGACTGTCTCAGCTTGTATCGATGGCATATGGATCTGTGCCTATCGTAAGAGAGACGGGCGGACTTAAGGATACGGTAATCCCTTATAACGAATATACAGGAGAGGGCAACGGTTTCTCATTTGCCAATATAAATGCTCATGAGTTCCTGTTCGTTACGAAGTATGCCGCCGATCTGTACCGCAACCATAAGGATGTATGGAACAAGCTCATCAAGGCCGGTATGAAGGGTGACTATTCATGGAAGAAGAGCGCCGCAGAATATGCAGGTCTGTTCTCGCTTATCACAGGTATTCCTCTTGCAGAAGAGAAGGCAGAGCCTGAGAAGACGGAAGAACCTAAGGCTCCTGCAAAGAAAGCCCCTGCTAAGAAAGCAACAGCAAAAAAGCCTGCGACGAAGAAAGCACCAGCCAAGAAAGTTGTTAAGGCAAAAACTGAAGCAGAGGAGAAGAAGCCCGAATAATGGATCCTGAGGGCAAGATAACTGAGATCACGAATGAAGAGACGCGGGTGCGTGTATATCACGCCTCGCGCCTTCTTAAGTACAGAGAGCCTTTTGGAGCACAGCCGGAGGGAAGTGTAGTATTACTTCATTTTGACTGTGCTGATATCTATAAAGAGGTTACGCTCTGTTATACGTACGGGCTGTACAGTTTCTCTTACCATGAGGAACCTATGTCCAGGTGCGGGGAGGACTCTTACAAGGTAGAACTGATGCTCCCCGATGAATCGGGACTTCTGTTCTACTGGTTCAGGTTTATCGATGATGAGGATACAGTCAGGTATTATGTGGCTTCCGGTGATACAAGATTCGGTGAAGGCGAGATATACCATGAGCCACCGAGGGTCGGTGCCGAAGAAGACAAGTATCCTTATGCTTTTCAGATAACTGTTTACGATAAGAGTTTCCACACACCTGACAGGATCAAGGGAGCGATGATCTATCAGATCTTCCCGGACAGATTCGCCAGAAGTGATGATTTTAACTTCAACGAGATGGTAAATGTGAGCAACAGATCCGAGAGGGTCTATCACAGGGACTGGTATGAAGATGTTGATATCTACGGCAAGCCGGAGACCGGTTATCTGGCATGCGACTTCTATGGCGGTTCGCTTAGGGGTATCGCTCAGAAGATGGATTACATCAAGTCGCTTGGGATTACGGTTCTCTATCTGAATCCTATCTTTGAGGCAAGATCGAGCCACAGATACGACACCGCAGATTACATGAATGTCGATCCGATCCTTGGAGGAAACAGTGCCTTCAATGAGCTGGTAATTGCCTGCAAAGAACACGGAATTAAGCTGATCCTTGACGGTGTGTTCAGCCATACAGGTGCAGACAGCAAATACTTTAACAAGTTTGACCGTTATGACGGGACCGGTGCATACAAGTCTTTCGAGACCGGAGAGGAGAGCCCGTACAGATCCTGGTACAATTTCTGGCGTAATGAGGACGGTGCAACCCTGTATGATTCCTGGTGGGGATTTCCGGATCTTCCTAATGTCAATGAGGACGATCTGTCCTACCGCAAGTTTATTTTCGGTGAGGATGGAGTAGTAAAGACGTGGCTCAGAAGAGGTGCCGGCGGATTCAGACTTGATGTATCAGATGAGCTTCCCGACAGCTTTATCCGTCAGATGAGAAAGACCATAAAACGCAGCACTGACGATAAGGGAATCCTTATCGGAGAGGTGTGGGAGGATGCATCATGCAAGTGTTCTTATGGTTCTTACAGGGACTTCATGTTCGGTACTACCCATGATTCGGTAATGGGTTATACGTTCAGGCACATAATCCTTGATTTCCTGTGCGGATATATCAGTGCTGAGATCATGGATTCCCGGCTTGAGGGATTCCGTGAGAGGTATCCCGCTGAGGCCTACTACTCAATAATGAACCTCGTATCATCCCATGATGTTCCGCGTATCATGACTGTCCTGTCCAAACCGGAGGATTCCGATTCGCGTGAGATCCAGAAAGACATGAAAGTATCAGCATCCCAGTATGCGGACTGCGTATTCCTGTCCAGGATCGCCTATGCCATACAGATCGGGTATATCGGTGCATGCTGTCTCTATTATGGCGATGAAGTCCTGATGGAAGGGTATAAGGATCCGTTCAACAGAAGAACATATCCATGGGGAAGGCTCACGGGTAAACAGGAAGAGAATCTGGCATATATCAGGAGACTTGCGAGACTTCGCCGCGATAACGGCTGCCTGAAGACGGGTTATTACAGGACTCTTCTGGCAAAGGGTGATGTATTCTGCTTTATGAGATATCTTAAGGACGGGATGGATTTCTTCGGCAAAGAGAGTTATGGAAGTTCAAAGATAGCGGTTCTCATAAACAGAGGTGATCATCCCGTGTATCTCAATGTTGATGATACAGGTGAAGAACTGACGGCAACTCCTCTTAAGAAGGCGTTTGTTTCGCTTAACGACAGCTTTATCGTAAGAGGAATGACAGGCTCCTGCAACGTCATCGGACTGCCTCCAAAGTCCTTTGTATTTTGCATTTATTAAATCTGGCATTTATTGTAGAATATTACTCGTAATCAAGTCGAAAGGAATTTATTATTATGTCTGAGTTTAATGATATCCAGGTTAATACGGGTGAGGAGAATATAAAGCAGGAGACAACGATGGACGTAACGGACAAGAAGTGTCCCAATTGCGCCGCTACCATCGAATATGATCCTGATACGCTCAAGATGACCTGCCCTTACTGCGGCTATTCAAGAGAGATCCCGAAGCCCGAGACAGGCAATGATATCGAGGAACTTGACTTCGAGTCTGCTAAGCTGCGTAAGAGCCTTGACTGGGGAACTTCTACAAAACAGCTTATCTGCAAGAACTGCGCCGCAGAGGCAATGTACGATGAGGCAGAGACTGCCGGATGCTGTCCTTTCTGTGGATCGACTCAGGTAATGCCTGTTGATAATGATGAGAATGTTATGGCACCTCAGGGCGTAGTTCCTTTCGAGATATCAAGAGAAAAGGCCGGACAGATGTTCACAAAGTGGCTGAAGGGTAAGTTCTTCGTTCCGAATGTTGCCAAGGAGAGCTGTAAACCTGAGAATTTCCAGGGTCTGTATCTCCCTTACTGGACATATGACACGAACACAACATCCTCATATGATGCCAAGCTCGGCTTCGATAAGAGGGAGGGGGACAAGACCGTAACTACGTGGAGGCACTACAGGGGTATCTACCAGGAATTCATCGATGATCAGGTGGTATATGCGAGCCGCAAGACAAAGAACCAGTATATCAATAATGTATCTGTCTTTGACTTTGCAAAACTTAAACCATACGATCCCCAGTTTATCGCCGGCTTTGTTGCAGAGCGTTACACTTTGGGCCTTGATGATGGCTGGGCCAAGGCGAAAGAGATTATCAAGGACAGGCTGAGGAACAATCTTACTTCAAAACTGAGGAAGCAGTACAACGCTGATCACGTAAAGGAACTCAATATGTCAACAAGCTACGACGATGTTACCTTTAAGTACCTGCTGGCTCCGATCTGGATCGCAAACTATAAGTTTAAAGACAAGGAGTATTCCTTTGCCGTTAATGGCCAGACAGGCAAGGTATCCGGTTCTTCTCCTGTATCAGGTCTCAAGGTATTCCTTACGATCCTGGCGATCATTGCGGTGCTTGTTATCCTGTACTTCGTACTTGGCGGAAACTGATATATAGAACCGAGTTTTTTATCAAAAATCTTATCTTGAATATACGGCCTCATATACTTGTGAGGCCGTATTTATTTGTGTTCATGACATTTTTGAACAAATTATTAACAAATTAGTCACAAATGTGGAAATTATGCCTGAATTGGGTTGCTATTTGCTTTGAACCCCTGTAATATAGAGGGAGTATAAACATAGAATGGGGGAAAATCTTATGTTTAGTAAGTTAAAGAAGGCAACAGCAATCGTTACAGCGGGCGCCATTATGGCGGGTACATTTGCTGCAAATGTGAATCTTCTCGGCAATGATGCCGCATGTCTGGTATTTGCTGATGAGGTCGGCGACGGCAAGATCTATGACTCCGTAAGTGCAGTTAACTACTCGACGATCTTAGGCCGTGGCGTTGACTTCGGTATTGTGGCAGACAGATTCGAGCAGAATCAGCATATGCAGACGACTTTCGCTGTAAATACATATGCGAACCTTGGACAGAACAATGATATCGACCTTATCCCTAACGGGTCAGTTGCCCAGGTTCTCATTGGAGGAGTTGACGTATCAGAAGGATATTCAACTAAAGCCGTTCAGATCGGATCCACAACTGCAAATGTTGTTAATATTGAATGCGCCCCCGGCATCAGTCAGTATTTTGATCTTGCTAATATTCAGGCAAAGGATCAGGCAGTTATTACGGAGAACCCTGATACAGGCAAGAATATAGACAGGATCATTAATAATGTATACGAATCTTCTGTAGAACTTGACAGGAAAGCTACGAACCCCCAGTATGCTATCGACTATCATGATTATTTCGGACCTAAGGGTGAGACGAAGAACGCACTTGACCTTACTGACGAGAAGTTTATTAACAAAGTTGTTTACATCGATGTTGACAGTGATCTCCTCAGAATAATCGGTGAAGCCGGCAATCGATTCACTATATATAAGGATGATTCCACAGTAGTCGTATTTAACATAAGCGATGATGCAGGAACTAACAAGACATCTTCCGGTGAGGAGTGGGTACTTCTTGGTAAGTATAAGGTATTCAACAGGGACGGTTCAGTTGAAGCTGAGTCGGACCGGTATTCCGGCAACAGTGAAGATCCCACTAACAGCTGCCGCAGGAACGACAGGATGATCTGCCAGAAGATCATATGGAACATTAGGTCTTCCTACAATGTTGCTTTGGACAATACATCAGGTCTCTTTATCATCCCCAATGCCCCCAAAGCACAGACTTGGGGTACATGTGCAGGATGGGTTGTTTCAGATAATTTCGCTAACAAGGTTGGTGAATGGCACTATATCTATCATGGCGGAAGCCAGGATGTCCTGAGGGACGGTGTAGGACAGATCCACTTTGCTGCCCGTAAATCCTTTACACACAATTGGGATGGCGAGAACACCGTCGAAGATGAGACGATCTATACACCTGAACACAATTATGAATTCATGTGGTATGAGAATGATTCTTCATTCAGCATAACAGATCCCGGAGACGACTATGAACCGGTCTGGAATAATGCAACCAATAAACTGCTTTTCCCGACTCTTCAGTTCTATACAGATCTTCAGAAGGCCAAGGATGCGAACGATCCCATGGATCCCGCACATCCGGAGGATGATAACGACAGAATGCATTATGTTGCTACTGAGAAGACTTACTACTACACAGTCCGTGAGGTCGGAGCAGGCACAGTCAATGCTGATGACGTCAGCATCTCTACCGGATATATCAACATCGAACTCACTGTAAAGAACGTTGCAGGAAAACTTCAGTTCTATGCAACGACTAATACATATCTCGGTGATGACGCACACACGCTCTACAAGAATAACGATGATATAAGAGTGTCCGGTGTTGAGTTCTCCATGGGTGCATTCTTTAACAAGACTGATACGTCGCTGTTACTCAAGAAGACCGTCACTGGTGATAATGACGATGCTAAGACTGCGGATTATACATTCTACGTTCAGGATGAGAGTTTTAATTACTATGATGCTGACGGTAACAACAACGGTCAGCTCAAGACCGGTATCACAGTAAAAGCCGGAGAGACAGTTGAGGTAGATAATCTTGCTCCCGGAAACTATTATGTATCTGAGGACCTCATAACTGCATCTGCAAATGGCGGTGATTCTACTTTAAATGCACCGGAGCCCACACTGGTCACAGTTAAGAATTCTTCCACCCCTGTTGCTGAATTGGTAAATGAGTACTATACATCCTCACTTAAGGTTACCAAGGAACTCGTTGGAGCAGGCAAGGATTCTAATGTGCCCCAGCACATCAAAGATGGGACATTCAAGTTCTATATTGAGTCTGTAGACCATCCCGGTATTTACCTTGACGAGAATGGTAATGCAACAACCGAGAAGACTTTGATAAGCATCAAAGCTGGTGAGACCTTCGAGTGTAATCCGGGTATTGATGGTAAGTTCAAGATCACAGAGGACGAGGCAAGTGCTCCTACGGCGCAGAATAAGACACTTATCGTATCCTATGAGAATCAGGAGTTTACGATTTCCAAGGATAATCCGGATGCTGAGTCCACAATAGTTAATACGTACAAGCATAACGATTACCTGGCTATCATCATCGACAAGAAAACTGATGGAATTGAGGGCTCTAATCAGCCTGTTCAGTGTGAATTCCTTGTCTCATACTATGATGATTATCGTGGCAGAACCATCTATCTTGATTCGGAGGGTAAGAAGCAGAAAATACAGACATCAAACTATCCTTTTCCTCAGTATGAATTCGCAGATGAGACTACGGCCAAGCCTATCGTAGTTACTGCAGGAACACCGTTCGAGATCTATAGAAGAGATAGAGTCAGCGATGATGACAATGGTGTTTGGGGCTCAGCACATAATACCAACGGAACCACATACACGATCAAGGAAGTGAAATATCCTGATTCTGTTGGTGATAGCGTCTATGTATCTACCACCGGCACCACACAGACGGTGACGCTGTTTGATGATGCTGCCAGAAGACAGCAGACAGCAGAAGTAACAAATCATTATAAGTCGACTAAGGGTGACCTCACGATCACTAAGACAGTCGGCGGTCCTGTGACCAAGTCTGAAGCTGAGGGAGCTCTTACTTTCGAGGTGACAAGAGATATCGGAGGAACAACGTATTATCTGACAAACGATGGACGGCTTGTCACTGAAAAGACCACGTTGAAACTCTCAGACTATGGCTGGGATTATGATGCATCTACGAAGACCTGGACCAAGACATGGACAGATATTGACGAAGGTGACTATTCAGTAACTGAGACCAATACAGAGATCCATATTGGAGGAGACTCTTCTGCTAAGACATATATATTCAAGCAGGATGCATCTAAGACGACCGACAGTACTACTCTTGATGGCGGCGATGCAGCGACACTCGAGTTGACTGATGTTTACGAGCATCCCGATCTGTATGGCAGTCTTACAATAACAAAGACTGTTGAAGGTCCTGTGACTGAGGAAGAAGCGGAAGGTGCACTCACATTCCAGGTAAAGACGGTTATCGATGGTGTGACAAAGTACCTGACATCTGAAGGCAAGCTTGTTAATGAAGTAACAACACTGAAACTCTCAGACAGTTGCTTCGAGGATTCAGGTGATGGCAAGTGGACGGCTACGTTCGATAATCTGCATGTTGGAAAATACGATATTAAGGAGACCAACACAGCAATCAAGGATGCTTCCGGAAAGAATTATACGTTTATAGAAGAATCCTCTGTAACTGTTGTTGAAGGCGCTACACTTGCAGCTACAGGAAAGACCGTAGACCTCAAGGACGTTTATGAAGCTCCTACCGGTGGACTTACGATCACTAAGACAGTCGAAGGCCCTGTAACAGAGGAAGAGGCAGCAGGAGCGCTCACATTCCAGGTAACGACAGTTATCGAGGGTGTGACGAAGTATCTGACATCCGATGGCAATCTTGTTAATGAAGTTACAACGCTGAAACTCTCAGACAGCTGCTTCAAGGATGCAGGTGACGGCAAGTGGACGGCTACGTTCGCGAATCTGCCGGATGGTTCTTATACTGTTAGGGAAATCGACACAGCTATCAAGGATAAGGATGGCAACAACTACAAGTTCATCAAGGATGACTCCATTATTGTAAAGGAGAATGTTGCAGTATCTACCAGCGGTGCTGCACAGGTTGACCTTAAGGACGTATACGAAGCACCTACAGGTGGACTCGTAATCACAAAGACCGTTGTAGGTCCTGTTACGGAAGAAGAGGCAGCAGGCGCTCTTACATTCCAGGTGACGACAGTTATCGAGGGAGTGACAAAGTACCTGACAAAGGATGGCAAGCTGGTAGATGAAGTAACAACACTGAAGCTCTCAGACAGCTGCTTCGAGGATACAGGTGACGGCAAGTGGACAGCAACGTTCTCTAACCTGCCTACAGGCAAGTACAACGTCACTGAGATCAACACAGCTATCAAGGATAAGGATGGCAACAACTACAAGTTCATCATGGATGACTCCATTACTGTAAAGGAGAATGTTGCAGTATCTACAGCATCCGGAGCTACAGTAGATCTCAAGGACGTATACGAAGCACCTACAGGTGGACTCGTAATCACAAAGACCGTTGTAGGTCCTGTGACAGAGGAAGAGGCAGCTGGCGCACTCACATTCCAGGTAACGACAGTTATCGAGGGAGTGACGAAGTACCTGACAAAGGATGGCAAGCTTGTAGATGAAGTAACAACACTGAAACTCTCAGACAGCTGCTTCGAGGATACAGGTGACGGCAAGTGGACAGCAACGTTCTCTAACCTGCCTACAGGCAAGTACAACGTCACTGAGATCAACACGGCTA
>FMTG01000031.1 GCA_900099715.1 Ruminococcaceae bacterium YRB3002
AGAGGGCAATATCTGACATTGACGCACATTTAAGGACAAGGCTTAGAACCATTATTTGGAAACAATGGAAGGTGCCGAGCAAGAGACAATGGGGACTCCAAAAACTCGGAGTCTCCAAAGACTTAGCAAGACTGACATCGTATTGTGGAGACAGATACCAATGGGTCGTGACCAAGACTTGTGTAACACGAGCAATCTCAAAAGAGGTGCTTGGCAGGGCAGGTCTTATCAGTTGCCTTGATTACTACAATGAGCGCCACGCTTTGAAGTTAAGTTGAACCGCCGTATGCCGAACGGCACGTACGGTGGTGTGAGAGGGGGATTAAATTCCCCCTACTCGATTCAATTGAGGACAGATAAGACTGATAAGGGGAAGACAGGGGGCAGCGGCGATGGTTGTGAATTGGGAGAAGAAGCGCAGGCGCAGACTGACGGAACTTGAACAGAAGATACTGGCGGAGAGACCGGGAGAACCCGCGTTCAATGCCGGCAGCGGTGATCTGCCTGTAATCGGGTCTCTCATGTCACTTGTCATGCTTGCGAGAGGGAACAGTTTCAGCTCGGAAGAGGGTTTCTGGAGGGAATACCGGCGCGCTTCCGCGATGGTGGATGATACATCACCATACTACCGCCATTATCCGAT
The DNA here is from genome assembly GCA_900099715.1 of Ruminococcaceae bacterium YRB3002. Lineage (GTDB taxonomy): Bacteria > Bacillota > Clostridia > Saccharofermentanales > Saccharofermentanaceae > Saccharofermentans. Next base: position 644 of record FMTG01000031.1, read on the forward strand.
ACCAAAGGCGAACGGCCGCGGGTACAGGGAGATATACACCGTTGACGACGGACTTAGGGTTTACCAGGAGGCGATCCGCGGAACGATACTCGATCCGCTAGATGAGAAGTATTCCTCAAAGTATGCATATGCCTACAGACGCGGCAGGTCGGTGAGGGATAATGCTGCTGTCCATGCCGGCCACGGTTACATCGTGAAGCTGGATATCAAGGATTTCTTTGACAGTACAGGGAAGAGCGATGTCTACAGGATGTTCAGCCGTTATACGAATTACAGCAGGGCGGCCAAGACCGTTCTTACAGCTCTGGTGTGCCGCGACGGTCACCTGAGCCAGGGATCGTGTACGTCGCCTCAGATCGCGAACCTTGTTATGGTGGATCTGGACGGGGAACTGGCCGCTTACTGTGAGCCGCAGAAGATCACTTATTCCAGGTATTGCGATGATATGACGTTCTCGTCGGATGAGCCTTTCGACCACGAGGCGCTGATCAGATTTGTCAGTCTCAGGCTGAGGCAGATGCACTACCGTCTCAATTGCCGGAAGACAAAGGTTCTGGGACCTGATTCGCGTCATATAGTTACCGGGATCGTCGTTAACAATGAGCGCATCCGCGTCACTAAGGAGTATAAGAAGAAGCTTCGTCAGGAGATATATTACATCCGCAGATACGGGATCACCTCACACCTCAAGAGGATCAGGCCGGGGGAGTACACGCCTGTTTTCGAGGGGGCAGGGTCAAAGCATGAGATACATTATCTGGCCCATCTTCTGGGACAGGCGGCTTATGCGCTTTATATCGATCATGATGATGAGGAACTCCGCGCGATGGTGGATTACCTGAAGCAGGCGGTAACGGAGTGTGTTGCGTCAACGGGCACGAGGAGAAGTGAGTATTTGTCAGTGATCAGCCGCCAGATCCTTAATAACCGTATGTGTTCCGTCAATGACAGACTGAAGATCAGGGTATCGTGTCAGTATGACGAGATCGTTGTCACCGCATCATTCAGACTGATAGATGATCCTGACGTGCGGGAAGTAGCTGATCATTACACAAAATACAGCAGGGTTCAGCGCCGTTGCCGCGGCAGATTTGTCAAGCCCGGAAGAGGCACGGGGAGAGGCACAGAAAGCGCCACAGAAAGCACCACCGCCACCGGCGGTGACGGGATCATCTGCTATGAGGTAGTGATACCCGAGCGCGATTTCAGCAGATATAACGAGGCCGTCCCGGAGGTCATGGATGATATTACATGGATCTATTCCGATTTCATGAAGTACAAGCTCATCTGAATGTGAAAAAGGAACCGTCCCCATTTCACCTTTTTTGTCAAAAATCCAATTAGCTGTGTCACATTTGTGTTCTATATGTGTTAAAATAGACAATGGTTAATTTTGATCAATAAGGGAGGTCTTCTGATGAATATTAATTCACTTACTACTGCCCAGCGCGAGACACTCATCCTGGAAGTTCTCAATATGATGAGAACGCACATTCCGAATGTTACAAAGCCATCCAGTATATTGATCAATCAGAACCAGCCTGTAGGGATCGAGCAGAAGGGCGTTATCTACAATGTTACGGCGTACCTCCGTGCTGTTGATTATGCCGGCCAGTACCTTTTCCTCGGACCTTTCTATCTGAAGGGCAAGTTCAAGGACGGTCTGTGGGAAGTATCGGAACCCAGGTTCGATCCGCAGATAGACGGCTGTTATTACGATGTAGTCGGAATGAATGGAAGCCACCTGAAGTTCTACGATAATATGATCACCATCAATGAGGTCCCCGTAAATATCAGGGAGTGCACGGAGGCAGTTCTCAGAGGTGACGGCGAAGGTCCCAGCAAGGTGATCTACGTCAGGAGAGACGGTACGACTGCCGAGTTTAACTGGAATAACTCAACTCAGAATCTGGCTTTCATGCAGAATCTGATCAGGATAAGCAATCTCATGATCGATCTGGCAGGCAAGGAGAGGGAGAAGGAAGAGGCTGTGCAGGCAAGAGCAGAGTCGAGAGCTGCAGCTAATCCCGTGAGACCCGGATTCAAGATGCCGCCTGTCAACAGTGCGCGTCCCGGTGCTTCGCTGAGACCTGAGGCAGCCCCGAGGCCGGAGCCTGCTGCAAGACCCGCGGCCAGACCTGCTGCACCGGCACCGGAACTGAATCCGAACAGCCCGTTTGCCAGAAGACAGAGAGCTGCGGCTGAGGCTGCGGCAGTGGAGAGCGGTGCATCTGCTCCGGCACAGAGTGTTTTCAAGCGCCCCAATATCACATCACCTATGGAGCAGGCAGCCAGTGCGCCCCATGCAGCACCTGCAGAGGGACCTGCTATCGCACAGGCTTTCACCGCGAAATCAGATCCTGATTCACCGTTCCTTCCCGATACACGCGTTAAGAGGCCGGAGAAAGAGGTCAAGCCTGCTTTCGTTCCGCTTCAGAACGTAACACCGGAGATGGAGAAGCCGAAGCCCTTCGACGGACCGTCGATACTTGATACATATGTGCCCGAGTGGACTGAGGATACACCTGCTGTCGATCCCGACGAGGAGAAGGCGATCGGTCCTATGACGGCCGCTTCCCTTGCCAATATCGATGCCCGGAAGCACGTAAGGAGCGTCGTATCTTCCCCTGAGGAGGAGGTTGAGAAGTACAGGAGGCTCCTGGCTATCGGTGCGATCACCCCGGACGAGTTCGAGATCAGGAAGAACCAGCTTCTCAACAAGACAAAGAAGAGCAGCGGAACCGGCGAGAACGGTGAGAACGGCGGAAATGGCAACGGCGGCTTCTGACGGCAAAACTTGACCGCCCCTTATAATAATTAAATTGTCATTCACCTGTCTTTGTGATAAGATAACGCAATATATTTTAAATATTGCGGGGGTGTTTTTATGGCCAAGATTTTCGAGCAGGAATCAAGAACATTCAGCGAGTACTTGCTGATTCCCAATCTGACAACGGAGGACAATACGCCTGATAAGGTCGATCTGTCGGCTCCGATATGCAAGTTCAGGAAGGGTAGTGAAGAATCCAAGCTTAAGATCAATATTCCCATGGTATCGGCAGTAATGCAGGCTGTATCCGATGACGGGCTGGCCGTGGCGCTGGCAAGATGCGGCGGTCTGTCCTTTATCTTCCAGTCACAGTCCGTGGAATCACAGTGCGAGATGATCAGGAAGGTCAAGAAATACAAAGCCGGTATAGTTACTTCCGATTCCAACGTATCTCCTGATGCAACTCTGGCAGATATTCTGAAGCTCAGGGAGGAGAAAGGTCACGGTACGGTTGCAGTCACCGAGGACGGCACCGCGGAGGGCAAGCTCGTAGGTCTCGTTACCACGAGGGATTACCGTGTAAGCCGTATGTCAACAGACGAGAAGGTCTCCACCTTCATGACACCCATCGAGAAGCTTGTTACCGCACCTGAAGGCACAACGCTGAAGGAAGCTAACGACATCATCTGGGACAATAAGATCAACCAGCTCCCCATTGTAGATACGGAAGGAAGGCTCGTAGGTCTTGTTTTCCGCAAGGACTATGAATTCCACAAGGCTAATCCCTATGAGCTCCTCGACAGCGAGAAGAAGCTTATGGTCGGTGCCGGAATCAATACAAGAGACTACATGGAGCGTGTCCCCGCCCTCATCGAGGCAGGCGCGGATGCCCTCTGTCTCGACTCTTCCGACGGATTCTCCGTATGGCAGGAGAGAGCTCTGAAGTGGATCAAGGCAAATTATCCCGACATCCCCGTCGGCGCAGGCAACGTTGTTGATGCCGAGGGCTTCAGATTCCTCGCAGACTGCGGTGCTGACTTCATCAAGATCGGTATCGGCGGCGGTTCCATCTGTATCACGAGAGAGCAGAAGGGTATCGGCTGCGGCCAGGCTTCCGCTGTTCTCGCTGTTGCCGAGGCAAGAGATGAGTATTTCAAGGAGACCGGAATGTACATTCCTCTCTGCTCTGACGGCGGTATCGTTCACGATTATCACATGACACTGGCGCTGGCTATGGGTGCTGACTTCCTGATGCTCGGAAGGTATTTCGCCAGATTCGATGAGTCTCCTACGCGTAAGCTCATCGTCGGCGGTTCCTACGTCAAGGAGTACTGGGGCGAGGGTTCCAACAGGGCACGTAACTGGCAGAGATATGACGACGGCGGTGCCGGCGGCAAGATGGCTTTCGAGGAGGGCGTTGATTCATATGTTCCTTACGCAGGTCACCTGAAGGACAATCTCGATATGTCCCTGGCAAAGATCAAGGCGACCATGTGTTCATGCGGTTCCTCCAGCATCGAGGAGCTCCAGGATAAGGCAAGACTCGTTGTCGTATCGTCAACATCCATCATCGAGGGCGGCGCTCACGACGTTATTCAGAAAGAGAATGACAGAACCGCCAGATGATGATACAATAGGCGAGGCATTTAATTAAGATCTTAATTACGAGAGAGGTTTACATAAGATGGCTGAAGAGAAGATTTACAAGCTGACCCAAAACGGTTACAACGAATTGCAGGAGGAACTGTCCAACCGCAAGACAGTGATCAGAAGTGAGATAAGCGAGAGGATCGAAGCTGCCAAGGCACAGGGCGACTTGTCGGAGAACTCCGAGTACGATGACGCCAGAGAGGCTCAGGGCAAGAACGAGTCCCGTATCAACGAGATCGAGGATATCCTCAAGCACTGCGTTATCGTTGAGGATACCGGTGATGACAATGTTGTTGCTTTCGGTTCGGTCGTAAAGCTCAAGGACATGCAGACGAAGAAGGAAGAGGTCTATACCATCGTCGGCAGCAAGGAGATCAATTTCTTCGAGAACAAGATCTCGGAGGAGTCACCTGTCGGTGCCGCTGTTATCGGTAAGAAGAAGGGCAACACTGTAGAGGTTGTCACACCTCAGGGCAAGCTCAAGTACAAGATCGTGTCCGTTGAGAAAGACAGCAAGAAAGACGACGATAAGGACGGCAAGTGATCCGTCACCCGCGCATCGATAATAATAACGGGAGAGCGCGAGTCAGAAATCGCGCTCTTTCTCGCTAAAACAGTGCATACAAAGGAGTGATCTGACATGGCAGATAACGAGAACAACCAGAATAACCAGAGTACCCAGAATATAAGCGAGCAGAACAAGATCAGGAGAGAGAAGCTCCTTGCGATGCAGGAAGCAGGCAAGGACCCGTTCCAGATCACCAAATTCGATGCGGCTGATCATTCAGTTGATGCAAAGGCAAAGTATGAGGCGCTCGATCAGGAACTCAAGGAAGAGATCGGCAGCGGCCTGTCAGAAGAGGAGGCTGCCGAGAAGCTGAAGCAGCTTCACGAGGAGCACAAGATCTATGTATCCGTAGCCGGCCGTATGATGCTCAAGAGAGTCATGGGCAAGGCTTCCTTCGCCACGATCATGGACCTTCCCGGAACGATCCAGATCTACGTCACACGCGACGCACTGGGCGACGAGGACTATCAGGCATTCAAGAAATATGATATCGGCGATATCCTTGGCGTTAAGGGTTTCCTGTTCAGGACAAGGGCAGGTGAGGTGTCTGTTCATGTTGAGGAACTGACACTCCTCAGCAAGAGCCTTCAGGTACTCCCCGAGAAGCACCACGGTCTCACAAACACCGACATGCGTTACCGTCAGAGATATCTTGACCTTATCGTTAATCCCGAGGTCAAGGATACCTTCGTAAAGCGTTCACAGATCCTCAAAGAGATCAGAAACTTCCTCGACGGAAGAGATTTCATGGAAGTGGAGACACCTATCCTCGTAAGCAATGCCGGCGGTGCAGCCGCAAGACCCTTTGAGACACATTACAACGCCCTTGATGAGGACGTAAAGCTTCGTATTTCTCTCGAGCTCTACCTCAAGAGACTCATTGTCGGCGGTCTCGAAAGAGTCTACGAGATCGGCCGCGTTTTCCGTAACGAGGGTGTCGATACAAGACACAACCCTGAGTTCACCCTGATGGAGCTCTACCAGGCTTATACTGACTACTACGGCATGATGGAACTGACAGAATCCATGTTCAGATATGTCGCAGAGAAGGTCTGCGGAACTACGCTGATCAAGTACGGGGATATCGAGATCGACTTCGGCAAGCCTTTCGAGAGGCTCACCATGAATGAGGCTATCAAAAAGTATGCAGGAATCGACTTCGACGAAGTACCTGACGATGCAGCCGCAAAGGCACTCGCCAAGGAGCATCACATCGAGTACGAGGAGCGCCACACAAAGGGCGATATCATCAACCTCTTCTTCGAGACATACTGCGAGGAGAAGCTGATCCAGCCCACGTTCATAATGGATCACCCGGTGGAGATCTCACCTCTCACGAAGAAGAAACCGTCAGACCCCTCAAAGGTCGAGAGATTCGAGCTCTTCATCAACACATGGGAGATGTGCAACGCGTACTCCGAGCTCAACGACCCGATCGACCAGCGCGAGAGATTCGCAGCTCAGGACGCCGCCTTCGCTGCAGGTGACGAAGAGGCCAACCACACAGACGAGGACTTCCTCACAGCGCTTGAGATCGGCATGCCTCCCACGGGCGGCATCGGGTACGGGATCGACCGCCTCGTAATGCTGCTCACGGACAGTGCAAGCATAAGAGACGTTTTGTTCTTCCCGACCCTCAAGTCCCTCGGCTAAGTAAAATAAGGCTTTTCGGGCATTTTGGAGTCGAAAAAACCTTAAAAATCAGGTTGTTGACAACAATTTGACAACAAAAACGTAGTCAATCATAAGTCATAAAAAACGATAATAATTTTTTGTTGTTTTGACATCATAGTTGTTTCTGAAAATCCAGGACACCTTTTCATTTCGAAAGGGTGTCCTTTTTCTTTTCCGTAAGTACTGCTGATGACATGCCTTATTGAATTATGGAAGGAGACGAGTATGAAAGAAGACTATGAAAAGATTCAGCCTCTTACTGAAGTCCGTGAGAGTGCAAAGAGACTTCGAAAAAAGTACTTGAGGTACAAGGAAGCTGAGATTATTTACAGCATTCAACACAAGAAGCTCCTTGAACTGGCATCTGATGCTGGAGCTCTATACAGGATCGACGGAACGGTTCTTATAAATCGGGAGATATTCGATGAGTATCTGGAACGGTTTAGACAGCCAGCTATCGAACCAAAGAAAAGGAGATCCTGATATGAGCGGCTGTATTTGGATGTTTTCCGATCAATTAGATGATTGGGACATAGCAATGCTTCAGAAAGACTTCGTTACATATAACGAAGGATCTATGTACTACGGTTTGGGAATGAAACCATTTACCAGGCTGGCACATGAAGCAGGAGCTGTGTACAAGATCGGCAAGATGGTACGGATCAAAAGAGAACCCTTTGAAGCGTACTTAAGGTCGATCAGGGCCAGGAAGAATTGAAATGACAATGGGATTCCGGACAGGAACCCACTTGTCCGGAATGTCCATTTGCGATCAGATGCATAATGTACCGCTTCAGCGGTCTGCCATAGCTTTTACCTACCGCTTTCGGCATGGCATTTTGTTGGAACGGTACCTTATGCACCTAATCAACTAAAACTTCAGGTGCAGAAGAAAGTGGTATTTTATGACGAAAGTGATTGCAGTATGTAACCAGAAAGGCGGTGTGGCAAAGACCACATCATCGATCAATCTGGGTATCGCTCTTGTAAGACAGGGCAAGAAGGTATTGCTTGTAGATTGTGATCCACAGGCATCTCTTACGACATCGCTGGGATTTGATCCCGATACGATAGAAACGACTCTTGCTGACGGATTAAGGCTGGTAACAGAAAAGCCTGATTCAGATAAAGGCGGCGAATTGTTCATCTTAAAACATCAGGAAGGTGTAGATCTTGTGCCGGCTAATATAACTCTGGCAGGAATGGAACTTGCCCTTGTGACTGCTATGTCACGTGAATATACCTTGAAGAGATTTCTTGAAAGGATATGCAAGGTCAGAGACAGATACGATTATGTACTTATCGATTGTCTTCCTTCGCTCGGAATGCTTATGCAGAATGCGTTGGCAGCTTCGGACGAAGTGATAATACCAGTGGTTCCTAACTATCTTTCAGCGACAGGTATGATCCAGCTCCTTGATACCATCAAACGTATAAAGATGTTCATCAACAGTGATCTGAAAATCTTAGGGATTGTTCTTACGATAGTGGATAAGAGAACGAATATCACAAAGGAAACAGTTCAGGCAATAAAGGAAGAGTTCGGTAATGATATCAGAGTATTTGATACTTTGATCCCTTCTGGTGTTAAAGCAGCTGAGGCCCCGATAAGCGGAAAGAGCTTGTTCTCTTATGATCCGACAAGCAAGGTTACTAAAGCATATGAACTGTTCTCATCTGAGTTCCTGGAGGTAGTGTAAAATGGGTGATCTTAATATACGCGAAAAGTTGCAGCAGAAGGCAGAACTCTCCAGTCTCTTCATGACATCAGAGGATATGGAGAGAGCTATAAACGGACATGATGTGGTGATGCTTAAGCTTGATTTGCTTCATGAGTTCCCTAAGCATCCTTATAAGGTCGAGAAGAATGATGACATGCTTCATCTCATTTCAAGTATCGAAGAAAACGGCGTAATGATGCCTATCGTTGTACGCAAGAGTGAGGATGAGGAAGGGTATGAAATCATATCCGGCCACAGAAGAGTATTTGCTTGCAAGGAGATAGGAAAGACCGATATTCCGGCATTGATAATCGAATGTGATGATGACGATGCTATAAAACTGATGGTGGACAGCAATATCCACAGAACGAGCCTTCTTCCGAGCGAAAGAGCATATTCCATAAGAATGAGATATGACGCGATGAAGCGCCAGGGGAAGAGGACAGATCTGGATAAATCAACTTCGGCTCAAGTTGAGCCGAAGTTAAGAACCGACCATGAGCTTGCAGTCGAGTTCGGTATCAGCAGAGCTCAGGTGCAGCGTTATCTGAGGCTTTCAAATCTCATTCCGGATCTGATGGAGCTTGTTGATGAAGGAAAAATCAAGTTAACGGCAGGTATTGAAATAGCATATCTGTCTGCCAGAGAACAGCGTTCACTTTGTAATCTGATAACGGATAAAGGGATCTATCCGAGCAAGATCCAGGCGAAGCTTCTGAGGGATAACAGCAAGAATAAGGTCCTATCTGAAACTGTAATGGAAAGTCTGCTTGCTACGAAAGGCGTTCGCAAGGGCAAGGTAATAAAGATACCGAGAGAATCATTGGCTAAGTATTTTGGTGAAAACATGAGTGATGAAGAAATCCAGAGCACGATTGTCAAGGCTATGGAGTTTTATTTGTACAAGTAAAGGAAGGAACAGGGAATGGCAGTATTTAGAGTTGAGAAAACTAAGAACTACACTGTAATGGCAAATTATCATTTGAAGGATGCCAGTCTTTCTTTGAAGGCAAAGGGTTTGCTTTCTCTGATGCTGTCACTTCCTGATGATTGGGATTACTCTTTGTTGGGGCTCGTTCAGATATGTAAAGAAGAAATCGCATCGATCAGTTCAGGTGTAAAGGAACTGGAAAAAGCCGGTTATATTGTCAGACATCAGGAGCGTGATGATAAGGGAAGGATGTCCAACATAGTCTATACAATCTATGAAAAGCCCATAAATGCTGGATCTGAACCGTATGCGGAAAATCCGCATACGGATAATCCGCATACGGAAAACCCGCATACGGAAAACCCGCATACGGAAAACCCGAATTCGGAAGATCCGATATCGGAAAATCCGCAAGAATCAAATACTAATCAACAAAGTACTAAACAACAAAATACGAAAGAACAAAATACTAAAGAACAAAGAAGTACTGACTTTCTTACTGAGCAGGCGCGCGAAGCTGAAAAAGCCTTGGATGATTTGATCTCAGAGATATCAGATGTCATAGGAAGACCTCTGACTTTGAAAGAGAAGAGGACTTGCAGTATTTGGATCGAAACCGAAGAGGACAGAGAGATGATAATGCTGGCCGTTGAGGATAATTTGTTCAGAGGTGACATGTTCGATCTCAAATATGTGCTCAAAACCCTGGATGAGTGGAGAAAAAACGGTATTACGGATCCAAAAGGAGCGCGTAACTATATCCTGGATAATCATGTGGCCAATCTGGATGCATTAGCTGGAGATATCGAAGCAAGTTCTCACAGATCAGGCAAGAGAGAAGAAATCATGAGTAAAAATGAATTGGCAGATCTTCAAGCATACAGAGATCTCCTAATCAGTACTTATAAGCAAGGGGATTTCAATAGAGTGATCAGTATCTACAAGATTGCATCATGGCACAAAGATCTCTTTGATTATCTGCCGAAGGAAATCCAGGCCTTCATCAAAAAGAGGATCAATAACACAAGGAGGAAAAAAACGTGAACGATTTGAAAATGAAAAAATTATTAGCAGCCGTGATGGCTGCTTTTTTTATTCTCCCTATGACGGGTTGCTTTAAGACAGAGGAAGATGTTATTGCAGAAGAGTCTGCAAATATGCCAGCTGAAACCGAAGAATACCATTCTGTCGGTGAGACCATAAGTACGGATTCATTCGATTTTACTGTCAGAAGCATCAAGTATTATGTTGAAGATGGAGCTTATTTCATTTTGGCAGATGTGACCTATACAAATAAGACATCAGAAAAGGTAAATCTCGAAGCTTCATCAATAATGTGTTATCTGGATAACGAGATGGCACAGCAGGTTACATATCCCGATACAAATTATGTGGATACGAATCTGATGCTGAATAATTCGAATATCAATGCCGGCAGGACTAAGAGTGGACTGATACTGTATGTTTCCTATAGAGACTGGAATGCTGTCGAAATCCAGTGCAATGATGTTATCGTAAGATCCAGTATGGTTTTGTGTGAGAGCATTACGACATCCGGCAAGGCTGCTGGCGAAACGGCAGAAACATCTGAATCAGAAGCAGAGCCCCTGTTTATCATTGATACTTCATCTGGTACGTTTCATAGACCAGAATGTCCTCAGATCAATTCGATAGGAATTGCACATCTGGCAGAAAGCCATAATACAGCTGAAGTTCTGATAAGTGGAGGAGCTGCACCTTGCGAGGTGTGCAGACCCCAGATAGATGAGGGAGGACTACAGCAATGAAAGAACCGGAAATTAAGATCATATACATAGAACCTCAGAAAGAACCACAGGTAATGAAGATACCCAACGAACTGAAATCATTTCAGCACTTAGTCGGTGGATTTGTCGAAGTGGTTGGGGCAGACGAAGGTGTTGATTTCATTTGTAACAGTGAAGGAAAAATCCTCGATATGCCGTTAAATCGAGCCTTGCTTGATGATGAAGGAGTTATATACGACATAATTGCAGGGCCTCTAATAATATGCGGTGCAGATGAAGATAACGGAGTATTCATATCATTAAGCGAAGAACAGATAAAAGAGTATACAGAGAGGTTTAAGGAACCTGAGTTTTTTGTAGGAGGCAGAAGAATGGATAATAAAGCAGAAGATACTATCGAGTACAATGCATCATCTATTGCACATGAATTGAACGATTTCATGAGAGAATACGACTTCTTTGACTATAGTGACAGGATTGAGTCCCCTGAAGAAGCAATCGAGGACATAATGGACGACCTTATATCAGGCAGAGATTTTAATTCTTTCAGAACAGCGCTTAAGACAATAGCAGAAGAGAGCCCTGAAAATGCAGAAAGAGCAAATGAATTGCTGGCAAAGGTCGAAGAGTTCGAGGCTAAATACTTTCGTGATGCACCTCTAAAAGATGTTCCTGCTCGAGAGTAATACTTGACATCTTCTCTAAAAAGTTGTACCGTAACGGTACAAGTATTCATAAGGGAGGATTTAGTATATGGACGATAAGAATAATAAAAGAATAACTGCGTGGGTGCTTCGAGGAAAACTCAGAGAATACCTGAATGCAGTATCTAAAGAGGGTATGAAGTTTCTCATCTATGATGGCAGTGATATAGATTTTCTGCTGACTAAAGATGGAACCGGACTTGACCGTGATGTGCTGATTGAAGTGACATATTCTGATTTCAGACAGAGTATCAATCATATGCTTGACATGATAAGAGAACAGAAGACGGCTGCTGTCATCAAGAGCAGACAGGCTGAAGAAGTGTTTGTTATCCCTCTTGAACCACAAATGGCCTATATTGAACAAATCAAAAAACTTGAGAGTGAAAACGATAGACTAAAGAAACGTAATGAACGTTTGATGAAGTACAAGGAACTGATCGACAACATGAATCTGTGATACTGAGCCACTGATATACTACGCATATCAGTTAGTTCCTTGCTCCACAAGTAACTAATGTTTTTTAGCAAATGCCGCAATTAGTGAGGTAGTAGATATGAATATCCGAAAATTGACTTCAATAATGCTCTCGCTTATGATGGCTCTGACCACATTCGCAGCGTGTGATACAGCAGAGACAATTCCTGACGGAAGTGTTCCCATCACTCCGGAAGAGAGCGCTATGATCTCCGAAATGCTCGAAGAGGGCATGGACGAGGAGGAGATAGCAGAAGTTCTTTCGACTATGGAAACAACTGAAGCAACAGGTGAGACGAACGGAAATACTGATGTGACAGAACCCTCGGTTGTTGAGTCTGTTGCTCCGAACGGGGAGACCGTGAGAGTAACACCGACAACAGCGCCCAGGCAGACCGTAACGCAGACAATAAGGAATGCTGACGGATCCACGAGCACGATAAGGGTTACTGCAACGGCAACCCCGAGACCGACAGGGACTGCTACAACTGCTCCCACATCGACGACCACTACAACGGCTCCGGCAAGCACAACGACTACGACAGCGCCGACAAGTGCTCCGTCAGGAACATTCAAGACAAGCGTTGAGGACGAGATCGTTGACCTTATCAATAATCTGAGAAAGGCAACGGCTGTGGCGGATAAGGTAGCATACTATGTTCCGATTCAGATGACTTCATCTGTAAGAAGTATGGCACAGACAAGAGCAAAAGAGCTTGTGGCTAACTTTAATCACGTATCTGCAAGTGGAACAAATCTTGCTGACGAGTGCATTTACAAGGGAAGTGCATCTTCGGCATCAGCAATCTTTGGTGCTTGGAAGGGATCTGGTGCTCATAAAGCAAGTATGTGTGCTGGTTGTGAATCAAAAACAAAATCAGCAAAGTATTGCGGAATTGGTGTATGGTTCTACAATGGAATTGCGTATGCCGTATTTGGAACAAAGGGTTCAGCAAGCGGTACAGGACTTCCTTCAGGTTACACCGCCCCTGAACAGACCACACCTACGACTGCTCCGACAAGTACAACGACTACTGCAACACCGACTGAGACAACAGCTCCGACAACTACAACGACAACCGCAGCTCCGACTGAAACAACAGTAGTAACAACTGAAGCTACAACTCAGGTGCAGAACAGTACGGTTGATGACACGGGTGACAGTGGTGGAGACGGCTGATAAAACACGATAAAGCACTAAAGGACTTCAGAAATGGAGTCCTTTATTTATGGATAAATAATAAACATAAAGGAGACATATCACTATGAATAGGAATCGTGATGGTCCGGCAGTACCTATGTGACTGTCAAAGAACAATTACACAGAATAATCAAGAGAAGCAACAATCGCGAAGTTGTTTCTCTTTTTTATTGAACAAAATCTTGATGAAAGGAACAAAAGACAATGAAGAAGTATAAAGAACGACTCATTGCTATGATCTCTGCTTTAGCAATGATAATTACTTCGACAGGCGTTGTGAATTATCTGACTTTCGCTGATGACGAACCTGATGTATCACCGGCAGTAGAGGAAGTCGTGGTAGAAGAAACAGCTCCCGAGGAGCAGGATCCAGTTGTTGTCGAACCCGTTACAGAGACAACCGAACCTACTTCAGTAGAAGATACTGATGTTTCCGTGTCCGATGAAGAACAGGATCAGACTGATATTTCTGAACCTGTTTCTGAAGATGCTGACATTTATTACGATGAACAGGCTGAATCCGTTTCACAGGACACTCCTTCCGTTACGGAAGAAACGGCTGCCCCTGATGCTCAGCTTGTTGAGACTCAGGAAGAGGTTCAGACAACTAACATTGATATTGCAACTGTTAATGATGCAGATGCTTTCAACGAAGCTATTGCAGGACTTTCTGCTGATAACCGTGTCGTTGTATCAACAAATGCAGACCTTAACGGCTATATCAACAATGTAAATGGTGTCTATTTCGACGGAACATACTATTTGAGTTTTGCTTCCGAGGACGATCTGTACGATGCAGTATTCTGCTTTGACAACTTCGGCATGCAGTACGCTATCGAGGGTAGTGCAAAGATTTGCGGTACGGGAATTGTCTATGCAAACGTCCGGATCAACCCTAACGCAACAACAAAGATAGCCGTTATCGACACAGGTTCTAATGTTGCCAACGAGAAGTATTCCGTAATCGGTGACGATGTAACAGACGAGAACGGACACGGAACAAATATGGCTAATCTTATCCTCGGTGAGACAGACGATGCTTATATCATTTCCGTTAAGGCTATCGGATCCAGCGGCGTTGGTAATGTTACCGATGTATGTGCCGCAGTGCAATTCGCCATCAATAGTGATGTTGATGTTATCCTTTTGGCTCTGTCTATCAGGAATAACGGCGAATATGAGGCTTTCGAGCAGTTGATAGCTGATGCACAGGCACAGGGCATTACTGTTATCGCTTCAGCTGGTAACAATAATGCAGATGCTTCAAACTATTTGCCCGCTGGAGTTTCTGGCGTAATTACTGTCGGTGCCATCACAGAGGACGGATATAAGAACGCATCTTCAAATTACGGAACATCAGTAAATTACTATATACCCGCAGACTCCACTTCTATTGCAAGTGCTATCTTTGCAGGTAAGTATATCGCTGGTACGACTTCCGGTGTTGCAACAAGCTGTGTTCTCAGAGGCCGTCCCACAGAGATCGAAGATGATGGCGACATTGATTATATTGCTGACGGAACAGTTTTTGTCCTCGAAGACTACTATCCTAATACTGCATCTATCAATGACCGTACAAATTATCGTATGACAGTTCGTGGCGGTGGATCTGGTGCTCGTAAGTTGAGCTATGCTGACCTTTTTAACATTAGTAGTTCTGATGATTATTTCACATATGGATATTACGATGTCTATGATCCTGATACACAACATTGGAATACAGCTGATGAATGGGCAACTGCTAATGTAGTTTATTGTATTGAAGCGAGCAGAACTAATCCGTTTGGAACCGGAAACCCCGATTATCGCGGAACATCAAGCTCTAATGAACTTCTGCAAGCTGCACTTGCTTGTGCTCCGGGCGGTGAACTCTATGACCTTATGAAAGCATGGTGGTCAGCAAACGGAACCTCTGTTCTTAAGGGCGGTACTGTAACTGACCAAAAGATGTATGCGATAGCACATATGGCAGCTTGTTATGCATACGCTGGATCCTATAGCGGTACTCACATTCCTTCAGGTACATTCAGAACGGTATTTAGTAACTACATCGCTTATTTGAATACGCTTCACTCAAATCCGAACATAACGGGTTGGTGGTGTAAGGTTTATACTTGTCAGTCAACATCGGCTCAGCAGGATAAGAATGCACTTCAGAGAATTGCTCGTGGTGGTGCTACTCTTGTAGGTCCGAGAGCCGCTTATGTTGGTTTCTCTATCGACAAGGAAACGGCAAACGGTATGCAGATGACGGGTGCATCCTTTACAGTTTACAGTGATGCTGCTTGTACGACTGCTATCGGAACGATTTCTGATTCTAACAATGACGGCATTTACGATGTATATACAACGTCAGAGTCTTTCGGTGATGATACTCAGTATGACCTGACAGACAGATTAAGGCTCGTTCAGGACGATACTGATGAGAATATCTTTGATCGTACTGTGTATCTGAAGGAAACAACAGCTCCTTCCGCTGTAGAAGGAACGGCAATTTCCGAAACCCTTATTGATTCCGATGTTTATACATTAACATTTCATTTTGAATATAAGCTTGAAGAACTTACGTATTCAGTAAAGAAGGACACAGAAGATATTATTCCTGATACAGTGATTGATGCCGCTTTAACAGATGTTGATGATCTCACAAAGGTTGCTGTCGGCAACGATAACGCTCTTGATACGGCTAAGTTTGTTGATGGCGCTATAATCTCCGTATTAAAAACGACAGATACAAACTACGATACCAGTTCAACAGTATTTACTTTGTATGCAGGAACCGCAACGAGTGGTACAGCTCTTGCATATGCCCGTTACGATGCAACAACAGGTCTCTGGCTGTGGTACACGGCAAAGACAGGCGGTACAATCGTGGGCGATGGTACTGCATATCCCGTAATTCCGGGCAATACTTATACCATTGTTGAGGATTTCACAGCTGATGCTTATATTCCCGGCGTAAACTATACTGTCGTTAACTCAAACGGCTGGACAAAGATTTCGGATAATAAGTATTCCAAAACTGTTACGGCCAGTGCGGATAACGGCGGCGTGTCGTCGGTTGTAGCCCGTAATGACCATGAAACTGTTTCTATCAATCTTGTAAAGACTTCAACTCAGCCTGACCTTATCGCTAATCGTCAGTTTACAGTTGCATATCACGGTAACGGCACTGCTCCTAATTCAACGGGCGTTACAGTTGCAACGCTTACCACAAATGCAACAGGAAAAGCTTCGTTAAGCGACCTTCCTGTAGGTTGGTACAGCATAACAGAGAAGAATAACGATCCTGATATCAAGCTCACTGTTACATGGCAGAACGGCACAGAGGTTACTTATGGCGATGTTGTTATGCTCCATGCGACTGTTACTTCTCCTGACCTTACAGCAGCCTATACGCTGAATGTAAAGAATGAGAGACCTACAGTGCAGACAGAGGCAACGGATTCTGCATCAGGCAGTCAACAGCCCACTCTTACAAAAGAAGTTACTATTACTGATACAGTTTCTTATGAGAACTTTATCCCCGGAAGGACCTATAAAGTAATAGGTACTCTTATGGATAGGACTGCTAAAACTGAACTTCTTGACGAGAACGGCGATCCTATCACAGCCGAAAAGGTATTTACTGCATCTGCAACAGGAAGCGGTACAGTAGAGGTCGTATTCCCGAGCGTTAAGATTGAACTCCTTAGAGGAAAGACAATCGTTGTATTCGAGGACTCCTACGATACGGCAGATAATCTTATCGTATCTCACCACAGGTTCGAAGATTATCCTCAGACATTGTTCTTCCCTGAGATCGGAACGACATTGATCGATAGGAGTACACAGGACCATATCGCATCGACGGACGAAACGGCAGAACTCGTCGATGTAATTGCTTATGATAACCTCTTGCCCGGACACTATGTTGCAGTCGGTACTCTGATGAACAAGCAGACACAGAATGCTGTTACCGATGAAAACGGCAATCCCGTTAGAGTCGCACAGCCTTTCGATGTTCCTGCAACTGTCGTTGATGCAGACGGCAACCCTATGGGCCAGACAGGAACCGTAGAAGTTACCTTTATCGTTGATACAACAAAGATAAAGGGACTTACAGGTGTCGCTTACGAAGAGATCCATGAGGCTACTGTAACAGGCAGACTCATAGCAGAACACAAGGATATCAATGATGTTGACCAGACCATCGAGATCGCTGATATCCAGACAACACTTCTTGACGAGGCAACACACACAAAGACTGCTACATTTGCAGAGAGCGTTAAACTCATTGATACTGTTACTTATGAGCATCTTGTTGTAGGCAAGACATATACCTTAACAGGTGTTCTTATGAGTGGTGTCGATGATAACGGAAATCCTATTCCTGTCCTCGATGCAAGCGGAAACCCCGTCACAGGAACTCAGGACTTCACACCTAATACTCCCGATGGTACTGTCGATGTTGAGTTTACGCTTAACACGAAACTCCTTGTCGGTGTAACCGAGAAGATAGTTGCATTCGAGATCTGTGAAGAGAAGAACACGGGAATACCTGTTGCTATCCACGCAGATATCAACAGCCCGCCGCAGACATTAGACCTTCCTTCGATCGGAACGATGGCAACCGGAGCTGACGGATCTTCCAAGACTATCGAAGCAACAAGCACAGTAACAGTTATTGATACCATCGAGTATAAGAACCTTACTGTCGGAAGAACTTACGAGGTACACGGTGCCCTTATGAGCACAGCCGATACTGTTCTCACAGTAAACGGAACGCCTGTAACCGCCGTTGCTCAGTTTGTTCCTACGACAAAAGACGGTACTACTCAGGTAACGTTCACCTTTGACGGCAGAGGACTTGAAGGCAAGTTCGTTGTATTCGAAGAGGTCTATGACTACGACGATGCAACACAGATACTTACACCTATTGCCGAACACAAGGACTTCGACGATGACGGCCAGAGTATCAGGCTTTATATGCCGCCGAAGACAGGAGATGAGAGAATTGATCCTTTCGTCTATGTAATAGGTGCCATGCTTTCCGGTGTGGCGCTTGCAGGAGTCATGATCTACCGTAAACGGAAGCTTGATTCCTGATATTGTTTGTTATAATCAAGTTAGACTTAAATAAGCGGAAGCTCTTAAGAATAAAAACAAGCCAAAAGAGCGAATTGCATTGTTTCCGCGAAAGAGTTCAACAACGATTGAGTCGATTGACAGAAATGCCAGTCGGCTTTTTTGGTTGCTGAAACAAGTATTATCACAACAAATCTTCATATACCAACTTTCTTCACCCGTAATCACACATACATGGTTACGGGTTTTTCTGTGTTCAATTATCGAGGTATTTCAATGAAAAATAGAATGAGCGATGTTATAGTTTGGTTCATTACAGCGCTTATCGTAGCATTCGGAGCATACTGTGTAATCTGCGTTGCTCAACAGAACGAAGAACGCAAAGCTAATGAGTCCGTACTAGAAGAAGTCAGAGAAAGCTTTTACACTCCTGTAGAAAACAATAACGAGGAAGTAGATCTGCCTGAAGAGGACCTGCATACAAGGTATAATGCCATGAAAGATATCAATAGTGATTATGTTGCATGGATCAGGATCCCGGGCACAAATGTCGATTATCCTGTGGTCATGGCAGATGAGAGTAACCCATATTGGTATCTAAAACACAATTTCAAGGGCGAATACGATGTTTATGGGACTCCGTATGTAATAGAACCAAATACCGTGAACGACGATAATGTGATCATTTACGCTCACAATATGCGTGACGGATCCATGTTCGGAAGTCTGAAGAAATATAGAGATGAAGAGTGGTCGATGCAGAACAGACTGATCGAACTCATAACTGATAATAATCATCTTTACTATGAAGTAATCGCCGTTCTTACTCAGGATGCCTACGATCCTGATATTGTCTGGAGTGATCACACAGTATTCAGAACACAAGGCCAAAGTTTCTATTACGGATATGAATGCTGCAGCAGATCGATCATCGACTTCGGCTATGAACCGACAGGGGATGATAAGTACATTACGCTTGTGACTTGTGAGTATTCAACATCTAATGGCAGGTTGTTGGTTGTTGGACGACAACTGAAGGAATAAGTATCAAACGCCCTGCCGGGGCGAAACAGATAAATATACTATGAAAGGAGAAACGCCATGGATTACGTAATCTATCAGGACGGTCGAGAAGTAATTGTCGATGTCGAGCAGTCTAAGACGCTTGATAAGACAAGACTCGAAGCACTCGTCAAAGCAGCTGAAGACAGCGAGAAGTAACTTTGGCTCAAAATGAGCCGAAGTTGAAAAACTATTTGGAAGCACCTGAGTATGGGTGCGTTTTTTATTGTAGGAGGAATTACAAATGAATGATTTCAAGACAAAAGAAGAGTTTGCTCAGGCATTGTTAGCAGAGTTTGAAGCACGAAAAGGTAATGACGATCACAAGCTTTTTGTCGACTTCAATCCGAGACTCGAAACAGATACCAGCGGAAAGCTGCGTCTCAGCATCTGTCCTGACGGAAGAACGGGAGCAGGATTGAGTCTTCGCATGGATGATTATTTCAAAGATTATAAAGAGGCTATCAGCTGGGAAGAGTTTGTCGAGAAGTGTATCACGACATTAAAGGAACAGCTCGAGCATATGCCTGACTTTCTCGATAAGGGAGCTGACGGCCTTTTGGATCCAGACAACATTTTTGCGTATTGCGTAAACGCAGAGAAAAATCAGGAGATGCTTTCCAAAGTTCCTCACAGGATCAAGGATGATCTGGCTGTTGTTTACAGGATCATGGTCGTTGACGATGGCGAAAAGTTCGCAACTGTCTTAGTTGATCACGATATTGCAAAGCATCTGGGAATGGATGAGCAGGATCTTTACGAGCGTGGAATTAGCCAGACATGCGATATTTTGACCCCTGAGATAATACCTGTAGGAGAGATTCTGTTCCATGATCCGGATCTTGCACCAGAGATGATGGTCTTAACAACACATGGTCATAAATACTCTTCCGGGCTGATCCTGTTCAAGGATCTGCTTGATGAGGCGGCAGACAGGATAGATGCAGATAAGCTTATCGTATTCCCGTCATCAATGGATGAATATCTCGTGACTGGTACGGCGGGAACAAAGGAAGACCAGCAGTTTGCATTGACTACTCACAGGAACATCATATCGAGTGATCCGGAAGATATATTCCTTTCAAGTAATGTCTATATCTACGACAAGGATTCACGTGAACTGACAATGATCGGTGGTGAAGAGCCTACTTTGGATCTTAATCGTGATCCTAATCAGGAGTGAGGTGTTAGGGGATGCAGAATATAGCTTTATTATTCAGACTCCCCGGAACCGGCATACATGAACTGGATGATCCGATCAATAAGGCATGGTCAGTATTTTCAGGCCTTATTATCGTTTTTGGAGTGATATGGTTTGTCATATCACTCATCCAGTTCGGATTTGCTGTCGGTGACGAGAATCCACATCAGAAGAAGTCAGCTGTAAAAAACATAGTCGGAGCATTGATTATCGCAGCTGCTGGTGCTATTGCGACATTTGTTCTCGGTGTTTGAGGAGGTAAAGGAAGATGGCAAACGAAAAGAAATACGATGATATGACCCCTGAGGAGCAGAGAGAGTTTTTAAGAAAGTTGGAGTCCGACAGAAATCAGCAAATAAGCGAGATGAGAGAAAGTGCAATGCAGGGCATCATGACAGATCCCAACCAGATGATCCAGTATCTTGAGGTTCAGAGCAGATTTGATCGTATGTCCGTCAATAATGCGCTGCTCATAATGAAGCAGATGCCCGAAGCTACGGCAGTAAAGCCTTTCAGCGAATGGGAAAGACTTAGTGTCCATATCCTAAAGGAAGCAAAAGGCATCCTTCTTACGAGATACGATACGACGCATTATATGAAGGATGGAGTCGTTAAGGAGTTTTCAAGATTCAAGCCGTACCTTGCTTTCGATGTATCGCAGACTGACTGTATTCCTGAAAGACCAAAAGAACCAAACATAGAACAGCTTTGTAAGGATGTACATGAATACATATCTAAGGAATATGAAATCGATATGCCTGTAAACGATACAGATCTTGGAATGGTTATCTTCAGGGCAATACGAGCCCAAATGGATGAGAATGCAAAGTACGGAGATCTAATCAGTGCCTGTTCCACGATTTCTTTATGCAAGTACATGAACTTTGAACCGCCAGCCCTTATCAGGACCGTCCTTGAAAGAACGCTGGCAGAATGCGATATCACAGACTTCAATCAGTTCCGAAGCGATATTTTGGAACCGGCAAGAGCTATAACAAGGGACTTCAAGAGCGATTTTATACAGATTCAGAAGAGAAATGCTCATGAACTCAATAAGGTTGATCAGACAAAAGAGACAGTAATGGAAGATGAACCGTTCGAGATCTCTGATGAGGATCCTGACCCACCTGTGGTGAATAACAACGGAGAAGTTAGATGAGGTATTAGGGAGAGTTCGAGTATTTGGGCTCTCCCTTTTTACGGAGGATATTATATGTCAACACAATACTATTTCTCTCAGGATGAGATAAATGCGGCTATGAGAGTATCTGTATACGATTATCTACTCTCAGGAAGGGGAGCCTATACTGCATACAGTACCGGTAAGATCGATCGTGAATCGGGTGAGATGATCTATACCTGTGATTACGACGGATTTAAGCACGATACAGTCAAGATCACCTCAAAAGGCTTTATCCATTGGGCATCCGGCAAGCGTGGTTGCTATTTTGCATATGATTTCCTCAGAGACTACTGCGGTTATTCGGATGGGACATTTAAGGATAAGCTCTCGATAATAGAGGAGATATTTACCTCTGTCTATGGTGTTCCAGCAAAAACATGGGATGAGCATGTCATGGAGACAAAGGGATATGCACCCCAGCATAAGAAGGGGATAAAAAAGAAGTTCAAAGGTCGAGCTGCCACGGCATTTCTGACTTGTGCCGATATTGCGGTCTTATCAGAAAGCGAACTGAATAGCTTAAGACCAAAGGATGTTGCTAAAGATATCTGGGCAGAAGCATCTATGCAGCAGCGGTATGAGCTGATAGTAATAAGCTCTGATGATCAAGTTAAGGGACTGATAAGTACGTTGTTGGGAAGAAAAATCCCAGATGTGCCGGTAATGGACGAGAAGAAACTGGAATTGCCGGCAAAAGCATCTGATAACAAAAGGGTATTCTCTTACCTCAATAAGACAAGAGGCTTAAGTCCCGAAATCATCAGGTGGTTGTTTAGTAAGCATTATATATATGAGGGAATAGTAAGCAGGGATGATAAGGAGAATCATGCTTTAATTGTGGTAGGAAGTGACAATCAAGGAGAACCCAGATATGCCTACAGGAGAGACCTCTGGGATACTTGGGATGAGTTCCATAGGGATAGGGAATGGTCTGTTAAACCCTTCAAGGGAGAGTGTAAGGGGTCAGATAAGTCGTTTGCTTGGCGACATGAGAACCCTGAAAGTCACTATGTGTATATATTTGAGACACCGATAGATGCTTTTTCATTTATGGATCTTTGGTCGATCCAGCATCCTGATATGCCATTCTCCAACTTCATTACCCTCGGTGGTGTATCGACTAAAGCTTTAGATGACTTCCTGACAAAGAGAACGGATATCACTCGCGCGTTCATCTGTTTGGATAATGATAACGACAAGGCCCCTGAAAAGGCAGCAGGTCCCATAAATGCCAACAGATTGAAGGAATACCTAGAGAGCAAGAACATTGGAGCAGATTTGGTGTTGGCCCCTGCAGAAAGAGCAGTAGATATAAACGGCGATCCGATCATAGAGGATGGTGAGTATAGGCTAACGAAGGACTATAACGAGTTTTTAAGGGCATACAAAGCATCTCATCCTCCCAGTAGAGAGATAAAAGAATGGATCTGTTACTAGGAAACTTTGGTTTTCGAAACGTCCAGAACAATTATATAGCACCCATACGGGTGCTTTTTAATTGGCGGTTATTATTAAAGGATGTGATAGCAAATGTGTAAAATTACGTTAGTTAATCAAAGCTGTTTTGAATATCTCAACACTTTGAAAGATGAGTCAGTATCGCTTGTCCTGACTGATCCTCCTTACGAGGTCTCAAGAGATACTAATTTTGCTTCAGGCGAAGCAAAAGGAAAGAATACAGATCGTTTCCGTGTATCTATGGATTTTGGGGATTGGGATGTAGGATTCACAGGCCTCGATGAAGTTATCAAAGAATGCTATCGGGTGCTGAAAAAAGGCGGAACTATGATTTGTTTCTATGACCTTTGGAAAATAACTAGCCTGAAATCCTATTTTGAAACCGCAAGATTCAAGCAGATACGTTTTATTGAGTGGATTAAAACTAATCCGGTTCCTCTAAACAGTAAAGTAAATTACCTCACAAACGCACGTGAGATTGCTGTTGTTGGAGTTAAATGTGGTAAACCTACATTTCATTCTGAATATGATAATGGTGTCTATTCTTATCCCATCTGCCACGATAAGGGTAGATTTCATCCCACGCAGAAACCCGTTGCACTACTTGAAGAACTGATAAAAAAACACAGTGATGAGAGTGATTTAGTTCTTGATTGTTTTGCTGGTTCGGCAAGTACGGCTGTTGCTGCATTCAATCAGAAGCGTGATTTTATCGGTTGTGAACTATCCAAAGAGTATTTTGATAAAGCCTGGATCAGGCTTATCAATATCGGAGCAATAAAAACCGGGAGGTAAGGTAGGTGGAGAAAAAGTCACGATTTATTGGAGTGAGACTGACTGAGATTGAGTTTGAGCAACTACAAGAAAAGGCATCCATGTCTAATCTGGGATATGGTGAGTATGTTCGAATCCTAATCAAAGAAGATATAAATCAAAAAGAGGCACATCCTATATACAAAAAAGACAAGGGAAAGGAACGGGATAGGAACTGTCATTTTAAGATAACTGAAGCCGAGGAGAAGAGAATAAAAGAATTATCACGTATTAGTGGATTGTCTGCATCGTCAATCCTTAGGATGATGATAAACAAGACAAGTCCACCTAAACTTCTTTCGTCTGATGATAGACAAATGATTATTCAACTAAAGAGAATAGGTAACAATTTCAACCAGATAGCTGCCGTAGCAAATGCTACCAAATCGATTGATGAGCTTTATCTGAGAGAAAACATTGCTGATCTGGAAGATGTTTTATATCAGATTAGGCTCTTGTACGGAGTGTAGCTGGGTCTTAGGGCAAAGCCCTAACGAGGAATTTGTTTAACATTTGGTACACAAATTCGTTGCTCGCCAAGACTTTTTGTACCTTAGCGGTACAAGTGTGATCAATATGGAAAGAAACAACTTTGGCTCAAAATGAGCCAAAGTTGATGCATAATAGGGTTGATGGTGTGAAACCCTTGAAAACACTGGTAGAACAGGATATTTTGGTATTGCTGTGAAGTGGTGTCTCGTGAATTGAGCGATTAAGTGACAGGGGCCCGGAGTGATCCGGGCTCTTGGTACTTTTACGGAATATACCTGAAAGGGAATGATATATGGCTGTTGAAGTGTTAGTATAGATAATCATCAGGATAATAGACTAAGACAAATCTTGCTAATGTTTGTCAAGCAGATTTTTAAAGATTTTGAGCACCTTGAGAACAGAAATAAGAGTAACCTTAATAAGACCTGCTGTTGCAGGCCGGCAGTTAACGGCTATAATGAAAGCGGACGGATTTACTTGTACAACTCCATTGCACGAGCGTAGTAAATCCGCAGGAACTTATTGACGGCAGCCATCTTGGCTACGTTGTAAGGTTTCCCTTCCTGTTCCTTTTTGAGCAGAAAAAGGTAAACAGGATCGTCCTGAGGTTTTGTCAGTTTGAGAGCCTGCATAACCTCAAAACAAGCTTTTCTGAGAGCCGGGTTGCCACGCTTGGAGATGTGACGATTCCGGCTCTCGAATTGCCCAGACTGATACGGCGGGGCATCGTTGCCTGCATAAGCATTGAGTGCTTTACCGCTGTGAAAACGGCGAATGTCACCGATCTCACCGAGGATGATGGGGCCAAGCCGATCACCCACGCCAGCCATAGAGCGAAGCACTTTGTACTCCGGTATGGTCTCTGCAATGATCCTCATTTGAAGATTGATCTCATCAGCAGCGTTCTGAGCCGTGGATACGAGATCAACACACTGATCCTGAGTCATTGCGGATAAGGGATTTTCTCCACGGGTGGTAATACTGTTAAGGACTAGTTCATAGATAGCAAGTCCCTTAGAACCGGCAAAACGATCCTTTGTCTTCTTGACGAGGACCTGATAGCTGTCCAGGAAGCGTGTCTTGCCCATCTTACGGATCACATCGAAAGACTTGAAACGCTTAATGAAACGCAGAAGCACGCAGTTGTCGGGATCTCTGCTTTTAAGTGGGAGAATGGTCGTAATGCCGGGCATTGTTTCGTCCAGAAGGCTGAGCAACTGAACTTTGGCAGCAGTTAGGGTTGATATCCTCTGACTGTATTGTCTGGACAGAAAACGAAGATCCTCATACTTCTGATCCTGAGGAGTGTAAGGAATCAGCGAGTACGACTTCTCAAGTGCATACTGAGCGATTCGCAGAGAATCTCGTTTATCTGTTTTTGCCTTTCGGAGTTCGGTATCGCCATACTTCTTCATCTGGTATGGATTGATCAGACAAACTGGGAGTTCCGCCTCCCGAAAGGCTTTCAGAAGTGGATAATGATAGTGGCTGGTAGGCTCCATAAGAATGGTTGGAGGTTCGGAAGTCCTCTTGACGTAATCCACCAATGCCTGCAGCTCATCAGCGACATGGTGGACATCAAAAGGTTTAGCACGGATGCTGCCATCCCCATTAAGAATAGCAACTGTACTCTTGGCTTTTGAAACATCAATACCAACAGCAATCATGAGAAAGACGCTCCTTTCGTAAGTGGTTTATGATTGGATCCAGCTCTTCAAGGTTCACTCATATTCTTTCGTTAAACGGGAGAAACAATCTTTCCCAACTTGCTGAATCGAATGTAAAACGATGAAGGCGGGCTGACACATTTGTCGCCGGGCGTGATGTCCCAATCGAAGATTACGTCAGGCCAATCACCTTCATCATAAAGAAAGAGCAGAGACTGTGAAAGCCTCTACTCATATATTAAGAATCG
>FMTG01000035.1 GCA_900099715.1 Ruminococcaceae bacterium YRB3002
TGCTGATCGACCAGAATTGTCCTTCCTCGCTTCGCATTTCCCTGCCGAATCTGCTGTTGTATGTCAAAGTTCTAAAAATCGATATTTGACATACAAAAATGGCATAGTTTGTATGTCAAAACCTTAAAAAATGAAATTTGACATACAGATATTGAGATTTTGTATGTCAAACTCTCGAAAATGCAACTTTGACATACATTTTCATGTGATTTTGTATGTCAAACTTCTAAAAACTGACTTTTGACATACATGTCGATACGAACGCGAATGGCGAGCGACCAACGCGAACGGACTTACCGCAGGAGCGCAGCGACGACTACTGAAGTGAGCAAGCGGACGCGAGCCCACGAGGACCTGTTCGAAGCATCACATTCCCGAAGCGAGAACGCGTGTTTTGCGCCACAAGTTCCGCAACCGGCGAAGCCGGTGAGGACCTGTTCGAAGTGCCGCAAAACACGTGTTCGAGCCACGTCCCCATTTCACATTTTCAGCACCTTCAGACTTCTCTCCAGAATCCCCTTCATCTGCGCTATCGCGACGCCGTAATTAACTATCGGAACGCCCTGCTCGATTGCCAGGGTCATGCGGTGGTCCATTTCTTTCGCGTTGAGCATGCAGGCGCCGCAATGAACGATGAGGTCGTAGCTGCTGAGGTCGCCCGGGAAATCGCCGCCGGACATAAACGAGAACTGCGGTTCGGCGCCGGAATATTTGCGTATCATGTTCGGCAGTTTGACCGTGCCGATGTCGTTGCACTGGCGGTGATGCGTGCATCCTTCGGCAATGAGAACGCGGTCGCCGGTCTTAAGCTCGGCAAGCTTTTTCGCGCCACCGGTAAGCAGATCCAGATCGCCCTTATAACGGGCCATCAGAATGGAGAATGACGTCAACGCAACCTCTTCAGGAACAATCGCCGCCACCTCCTCGAACGCCTGCGAATCGGTAATCACCAGACGCGGCGGCCGGGCCAACGAATTAAGTGTAGATGATAGCTCCGACGGCTGGCAGCACGCGAACGAGCAGCCGCGGTCGAGTATATCTCTCATGACCTGCTGCTGCGGGAGGATGAGCCTGCCCTTGGGCGCGGACTCATCGATCGGCACGACCAGAACGACCATGTCGCCGTCATTAAGCAGATCGGACACGAGAAAATTGCGCGTCTGCAGATCCTTGCCGAAAGACGCGATCATCTCCTTGAGTTCGTGCACGTTCTCACCCGTCAGTGCGCTGACAAAGATCGAGTTGCCGGAGGCGGCGCCCGCACCGTGGTGAAGGTCCGACTTGTTGTACGCGATGATGTACGGAACCTTGCGGTTCTGGAAAATATTGATGAGCTCCTGATCTTCGGAACTGATGCCCTCGAGGGCGCTGACGACCAGCACGGCGATGTCGATCTTGTCGAGCATCCTCATCGTGCGCGAGATACGTTTATCACCAAGCTCGCTGTTGTCGTCGAGACCGGGAGTGTCGATCATGAGTACGGGACCCAGGGGAAGCAGCTCCATTGTTTTCGTGACCGGATCGGTCGTAGTTCCTTTGATCTCGGAGACTATGGAGATCTCCTGTCCCGTGACTCTGTTCATCAGGCTCGATTTGCCCGCGTTGCGCTTGCCAAAAAAACCGATGTGTATTCTTTCCGAAGACGGTGTATCGTTCAGGCCCATAATATGCCTCCTTTTTGTCTCGCGAGAAGCCGCAACCCTCGCACTTCCGGAACTCTCAAACCCTCAACTCTCAGAACCTGAAATCTCTCCTGTTCGAGTTCCTTATCTGCTCGATATTCTCCCGTGCGATATTCATTACTTTCTCGCGGGGGATCCTCTTGAGCTCCCTCTCTATCATCTCATATCCGAGCTTCTTTGTCTCCTCCGAAGCGTAATCCTCCAGATATTCGGCGAGCGTCATGAGCGCGTTGGGGTGGCAGCAGTTGAGGATCTGACCGCTCTTGCAAAGGGCCATGAACCTGTCGCCCGTTCTGCCTTCCCTGTAGCATGCCGTGCAGAATGAAGGAATGTGATCGTTCTCCATGAGCCACTTGACAACCTCGTCCAGCGTTCTCTGATCGGATACGTCAAACTGCTCGGTGTCGTGGGGACGCTCCTCTGTTGTGTAGCCGCCGACGGATGTTCTGGAGCCGCCGCTGATCTGGCTGATGCCGACTTTGAGCATTTTCTCTCTGACAGCCTGATTTTCGCGCGTGGAGATTATCATGCCGGTGTAGGGGACCGCGAGGCGGATGCATGCGGTGATCTTGACGAAAGTCTCGTCGTCGATGCCGTTGTCGAACTGGTCGGGGTCGATGTCGTCCGCCTTTTTGACGCGGGGGACGCTGATCGTGTGGGGGCCGACGCCGTGGACTGCCTCGAGGTGCTCTGCGTGCATGAGGAGGCCGGCGAACTCGTATTTATACATCTCGAGACCGAAGAGGACTCCCAGGCCGACATCGTCGATGCCCGCATCCATTGCGCGGTCATGTGCCTCGGTGTGGTAGTTGTAGTCGTGTTTCGGGCCGGTGGGGTGGAGTCTCAGATAACTCTCCTTGTGGTATGTCTCCTGGAAGAGGATGTATGTTCCGATGCCCGCGTCCTTGAGCTTCTTGAAGTTCTCGACGGTCGTTGCCGCGATGTTGACGTTGACACGTCTGATGTCGCCGTTCTTGTGGTGCACGGAATAGATCGTCTTGATGCACTCGAGGATGTACTCGATCGGGTTGTTTACGGGGTCCTCACCGGCCTCGATCGCGAGACGCTTGTGGCCCATATCCTGGAGCGCGATGACCTCAGCCCTGACCTCTTCCTGCGTCAGTTTTTTGCGCGGTATCGTCTTGTTCTTCATGTGGTAAGGGCAGTAGAGACAGCCGTTTACGCAGTAGTTGGAGAGGTACAGCGGCGCGAACATAACGATACGGTTGCCGTAATACGCCATCTTGATCTCCTCAGCGATCCTGTAGATCTCCTCGATCTTCTCGGGGATCTCGCAGGCGAGCAGAACGGATGCCTCGCGGTGCGTAAGTCCCTTGCAGACATATCCCTTCTCGCCCTTGACGGGTCTTGCCTTGTCGAGGATCTGGTCGATCAGCTCGACGTTGTTCTTGTTCGCCTCGGCATACTCAAGCGTAGCGAGGATCTCCGCGTCATTGATAAATTCATCTGCGCAAAGTGATTTGGGGTCGTACTTGTACATAATCATTCCTTTCTGATGTCGCCTCTGTCGGTGACGATCTTAAAACCTATTTTTGTTAATCTGCCCTTGAGACAACTGATGCATTCCGCGGCCTCTTCGCCTGTGCAGATCTTGTTGTCGTAAAGCTCGTATTTCTTCCTGACCGTGACCGGTGACAGGTTCGGCATAATGACGTTCGCGCCTGCCAGAATGCCCTTCTCTCTTCCCATGCCGTCCGCCGTCCCGAGCGCCGTCGTCGCTGGCAGCAGGATGCGCGGGTATATCAGCCTTATGATGCTCAGCAGGTAGCACGTCAGCTCCGCCGATCCAGCCTCCTCATCGCGAAAAGCAGTCTCCTTATGCGGTATGAACGGCCCGATCCCGCACATGTCCGGCCTGAACTCCTCGATGAACTTCAGATCCTTCGCCAGCTCGTTCTCCGTCTGGTACGGCGAGCCCACCATGAAACCGCATCCGACCTGGTACCCGATCCGCCGAAGCTCCCTCAGACATCTCATGCGGTTGTCAAAAGACATCTCCTGCGGATGCAGCTTCCCGTAGTGCTCTTTGGAAGCCGTCTCGTGCCTCAGCAGATACCTGTCCGCGCCCGCGTCAAAGAGCCTCTGATAACTCTCATCGCTCCGCTCTCCCATCGACAGCGTGACCGCGCAGTCGGGGTGCCTCACCTTGATCTCCTTTATGATGCCCTCCAGCACTTCGTCTGTAAAAAACGGATCTTCTCCGCCCTGCATCACGAAAGTCCTGAACCCGAGTTCATACCCGCTGTCCGCACATTCCAGTATCTCTTCCGGAGTCAGCCGGTACCTGTCACAGTTCCTGTTGCTCCTCCTGATCCCGCAGTAGAGGCAGTCGTTTTTGCAGATGTTCGATATCTCGATAAGACCTCTTATGAAGATCTCGTTGCCGTATATCTCTCTGCGTTTAGCATCTGCAAGAGCTTTGAGCGTGTTCGCGTTGTCGCTGCTGTAGTCTCTGATCAGCTGTGCATACTCGTTCTCCTCAAGCGAACCCGTTGACGAAAGCTTCTCTATCAGTTCGTCAGTCTGCAACATTCGAATATGCCGTCTTGACTGTAACGTCAGCCAGATTTCCTATCTTGCCCGCAAGCGCTGCGATCTTATCCTGCGGCGCATCGAGAACAACGCTGATGATGTTGATCTCTCTCTTGCGGTAAGGGATACCCATCCTTCCGATGATGAAATCGCCATAATCGTGAAGGAGCGCATTAAGGCTCTCGGTATTACCGTTCTTGCCGACGATTATGCTTATCACTGCAACACGTGTGTCCATAAAGACCTCCTGTAACCAAAAATGCCGTCCCGGAAAGGGAACGGCACAAAACGTTATGATCATATTATAGTTATCGTTATTGTATGCATTCCCTTGCCGTCAGTATCGGGCGAGTGTGACGCCGTCAACTTCTTATCAGGTATGGTGATTCTAACATAGAAGGAGGGAAATGTGAAATGTGACTCGCGACCAGACGCTCACTTCAGTCCTCGTCGCTTCGCTCCTGCGGTAAGTCCGTTCGCAGGGGGACAGGTCACCTGTAATTAGAATTCCACCATCCGTTCCATTAAAAGACGCTTTCAAATGAAAAAAGTGGAATAATTAACAAAATTCCATCATCCGTTCCACTTTAGGGGCATTTCAAATCAAAATAGTGGAATCTGAGCCTTAGTCACTCCCCGAGTGGCAAGTGTCATTTACCCAAACTGCCGGATAACAAAAATACCCGCACCCGTACCCTCAAAACATCATTTCAAACGTAAAACGGGGTATTATCAACAAAATACCCTCAACTATACCCTTAAACAACCGTTTCAAACGTAAAAAAGGGTATTTCGTCATGCGTTCACCATAAGATAGCGACCGAAATCCCGACTGTATGCCCGACCTATAGTCGGTGTTTCAGTCGGGATTTTTCACTTGATCTCCTGATGAACCTTTCCGGTTCTGACGTTTTCAGAGCACATCCGTCAAACCTTTTCGAGCAATTTGCAGCATTTGGTTTGATAGCCTCCCTGTAATCAGATTTTGGTGAAAAAGGAACCGTCCCCATTTCACCAATATCTTGGAAAAACCTGCTCCAAATGCTGTTTGGAGTGTTGGAAAAACCTGCTCCAAATGCTGTTGAAAGTGTTGGAAAAAACTGCTCCGAGTGTTATTATCTGTATCAAGGGAGGCGTTTTATGTTCAGAAGAAAAGTATATGATAACCTCGTGGAGTGGAAAGATAAGTATTCCCGTAAATACGCCGCCATGCTTGAAGGCGCAAGACGTGTTGGCAAATCAACGGTTGCGGAGGAATTTGCAAAGAAGAATTACCGGTCTTACATCAGAGTTGATTTCTCCAATGTTAAACGCGATGTTCTCGAAGTGTTTGAAGATATAGCATCTCTTGATATTTTTTTCCTGAGACTTCAGACAGCAACAGGTGTTACGCTTTTCCCGGGTGAATCAGTTATTATTTTCGACGAGATCCAAAGAGCACCTCTTGTGAGGCAGGCAATCAGACATCTGGTGGCGGATGGGCGGTACGATTATATTGAGACAGGGTCTCTCATCAGCATCAAGAAGAACGTAAAGGATATCGTCATTCCTTCTGAGGAATACTTTATACAGGTTTATCCTATGGACTATGAAGAATTCCTGTGGGCAACAGGCAACGATACATATCAGTTGCTCAGAGAATTATACAAGACCGGTAAGCCTGTGGGCGATAAGCTTAACAGAAAACTTATGCGTGACTTCAGGATCTATATGGCTGTCGGCGGTATGCCGCAGGCAGTGGAAGCATATGTTAGCGGGTGGAGTTTTGAGGAAATCGATGTGGTCAAAAGGGGAATTCTCAAGCTTTACGAAGAAGATTTTTACAAGATCGATCCAAGCGGACGCCTCTCAAAAATGTATTATTCCATCCCCATTCAGTTGAGTTCAAACAAAAAGAGGTATGTTATATCAAGTGCTACCGGGAAGAGAACGACCAGCAAAGACCGGGAGATTTTCTCACAGCTTTTGGATTCCAAGACTGTGTTGGCATCTTACAATGTAACGGATCCGGGTGTGTCGCTCAGCGCTACCGCAGATGAAGGGTCGTACAAGTTATACCTTTCAGATATCGGACTGTTTACAACGATGATCTTTAACTCGGCCGATAAACTTAACACAAAGATCTACAGCAAGTTGCTTAGTGACAGTCTCGATGCCAATCTCGGATATATGTATGAGAATGCTGCAGCCCAGATCATAGTCTCCAGCGGTAACAGGCTTTATTATCATACCTGGCATAAAGATGATGATACTCATCATTATGAGATAGATTTTCTTATTGCCTCCAATGCCAAACTTGTACCAATAGAGATCAAATCTTCTAATGTAAATACACATAAAGCCATATCTGCTTTTGCAGTTAAGTATTTCAGAAAAGTATTAAGGCTTTATCTTTTATCACAGAAGGATGTCGGGCACAAAGAACAGATTCAATTTAAGCCTGTTTATATGTTACCGTTTGTTTTAGAAGATCTTGCATGACAATAATATCCTCATGAGCACCAACCAAACGAACATCAACCGAACGAGCACCAACCAAACGAGCACCCGCGTCGCCCGGCCGACCCTGATCAATATGGTCACGGGGCTGCTGTTGCAGGTCTGCCTGACCGTGAGCGGGCTGATACTGCCGAGGCTGATCATCGGGGCTTTCGGGTCGGAGACGAACGGGCTGGTGGCGTCGATCAATCAGCTGCTGAATTACATTACGCTGGTGGAGGGGGGACTGACGGCCGTGGTTACGGCGAGCCTGTACAAGCCGCTGGTGGAGAATGACGCGCGGCAGCTGAGCCGGGTGATCTGCACGACGAGGCAGTTCTATGTGAAGATCGGGATTGTTTTCGCGGCGTATGCGGGGGTTGTGGCGGTCGTTTATCCAGTCGCAAAAAAACTCGAGCTGGGGTACACGGCGGCGCTGGTCGTTATACTGGCGGTGACTAATCTGGTGCATTACGTGTTCGCGCTGACGAGCCAGGTGCTGCTGAATGCGGACAAGCGGCAGTACGTTATCTACATTACGCAGATGGTGATAATCGTGGCGGGGACGGTGCTGGCGGCCGTGTCGGTGCGGATCTATCCGAGCATACATCTGATGCTGGGTATCGTGGCGGCCATGTATGTGGTGCAGCCGGTGGTGCTGGGACTGTATGTCAGGCGGCACTACGCCATCGACCGCCGCGCGGAGAGGGACAGCAAGCTCCTGAAAGAGCGGTGGAACGGGTTTGCCATCAATGTCGCTGCTTTCGTGCACAACAATACGGATATTGTGGTGCTGACTATATTCAGGGATCTTAAGACCGTGTCGGTTTACAGCGTTTACGCGCTGGTGACCATTGGGGCGCGGTCGGTCATACTGTCGCTGGCGAACGGGCTGACGCCGGTGATCGGGCAGGCGTACGCCAGGGGGGACACCAGAGACCTGGAGCGCAAAATGGATGTTTACGAGTATATCGTGCTGGCGCTGGTCGGGTTCATGCTGACGGTCAGCGCGCTTCTGATCACGCCGTTCGTGATGCTGTATACGAGCGGGATCAGCGACGCGGATTACTGCCAGCCGGTGTTCGGGTACCTGATCGTGGCCGGGGAGGCCGTGTACCTTCTGAAGAAGCCGCACGTGGACCTGGCGTTCGCGGCCGACAGGTTCAGGGAGACCAGGCTTCCCGCCTATATCGAGACACTGCTCAACATCGTCGTCAGCATTGTGCTGGTGACGCGTTTCGGTCTCATCGGTGTCGCCATCGGCACGCTGGTGGCCATGCTCTGGCGTCTTGCCTTTCACGTTGATCTGGCGGGGCGCATCATCAAGGGCAGGGGCAGCGCCAGGTACCTCATCAAGCTGTTTTTCTTCTCGCTGACCTCCGCCGCCGGCTTCGCCAT
Source organism: Ruminococcaceae bacterium YRB3002 (assembly GCA_900099715.1). Lineage (GTDB taxonomy): Bacteria > Bacillota > Clostridia > Saccharofermentanales > Saccharofermentanaceae > Saccharofermentans. The sequence goes on from FMTG01000035.1 coordinate 8,112, forward strand.
CTGCAGGCTCCTCATGCCCATCGCCGACTCGGGCGTCACCGTCACGGACTGGCTCGTCCACGCCGTCCTGTACTGCGCCGTCTTCGCCGTGCTCTATCTCGTCCTGAGCCTCGTCCTATTCCGCCGCGAGGTCCGCACGATCCTGCGCTACCTTACCCGCAAGCCTCAGCATCGCGAAAATGCTCCCGCCCCGGAGATAGATCTGGTCTATCTCTACGTCAACCCCGAAGACCCCGCCTGGGAGGAGGAGCGCCGCGCGCAGCTCCGCGCCGCAGGTCTCGAAGAGGATAACGCAGACAACAACTGCCGCTTTCGCGAGAACCATGAGATCTATTACTCCTTAAGATCCGTCGCGCGCTACGCGCCCTGGATCAACCATATCTACATCGTCACCAACTCCGAGATGCCGGACTGGCTTGACCTGTCCGACTCTAAGATCACCATAGTAAAGCACGAGGAGATCATGCCGCAGGAGCTCCTGCCCTGCTACAACTGCACCGTTATAGAGACGTGGCTGTGGAAGATCCCGGGGCTGTCGGAGGTGTTCATCTACGGCAACGACGATACTTTCTTCGGCAGCGAAGTGACGCCGGACTTTTTCTTCCGCGACGGCAAGCCCGTGGTCAGGATGCTCAAGGCGGACTTCGACACGGGCAGGACGTACCAGGGCTTCAGGCAGATCATGGTCAACTCCATGAACGTTTTCGGGACGCATTACAGCAAGCGCTACAACCTCGTCAAATGGCATAATTTCGATGTGTATACGAAGTCTGCCATGGAGGCCTGCTTCAACGAGTTCGAGGCGGAATTCGCCCATAGACGATCCCACAGATTCAGGACTTCAGAAGACATCGACAGGGTGATCTTCCAGTACTACATGATCGCCAACGGTCTCTGCCACCTGAATGTTTACGACCACTCCAACTTCTTCGCCAGGGCCTGGAGCTATCTGAAGATAATGATCGACCCCGAGACGTACTTCGACTTCGCCTGCTGGGGCATGCACGACTTCTCCAGGTCGAACCTCATGAAACGCCTCCTCCTCAAAGGCCCCCGCTGCGTCTGCATCAACGACGAAGAGACGGCGACCCTGACGGACCGCCTGGACTACCGGGTGTGGATGGAGGAACTGTTCGGGTGTGAGCGGCAGTCCGTCGAAAAACACGCAATGAAATCGTCGAAAAACACGCAATGAAATCGTCGAAAAACACGCAATGAACCATTTTCGGTGGTATAATACTCCTATAAAATCGGAGGCAAACCACAATGTTGACACCTGATGGCTATAAAAACAGACTCATTGACGACCGCATATCACGTCTGATGAATATTTACGGTGCGGTTTGTGTTGAGGGACCAAAGTGGTGCGGGAAAACCTGGACTTCTCAGAATCACTGTGTATCAGCTTCATTTTTAGGCGATCCACAGGGGAACTTTATGAATAAGCAACTGGCAGAATTGGATCCGAATCTCGTTCTGGCCGGTGAGCTCCCGCGGCTTATTGATGAATGGCAAGAAGTACCGTCTATATGGGATGCGGTGAAATTCAAAGTTGATCAGTCAACTCAAAAGGGACAGTTTGTTTTAACCGGTTCATCTACACCGGTAATGAAAGGTGAACTTCACGGCGGAAGTGGAAGGATCGGGCGGATAACCATGAGAACTATGTCACTGTATGAGACGGGCAATTCGACAGGGGTCGTCTCATTAATGGATCTGTTTGATCATTCAGTAGTACCGGCAAGTATTCCTCAGCCGGAATTAGATGAACTTATAGGTTACGTTATAAGAGGCGGCTGGCCCGGTAACCAGGGAGTTCCGATCGAAGATGCTATGCAGATCCCGGGTGACTATCTCCGTAATATACCCGATGATATGGAAAGAAGTGACGGTAAAAAACGGGATGCAAGGAAAGTGGCCGCGTTGCTTCGCGCACTCGGAAGATCTGAGAGCAACATGACTTCGAGGAGAACCCTGCAAAATGATATGGAGGAATACCCGGAAGACAGAGAAGATACTGATAGTGTATCAGATAATACGATAGTGGACTATCTCGATTGTTTTCTTCGCCTCTTCCTGATAGAAGATCAGCCGGCCTACGAGAACAAACTTCGATCATCTATAAAGGCTCTCAAAAAACCCAAAAGGCATTTTACCGATCCTTCGCTTGCGGCGGCTGCAATAGGAGCAACTCCTGATATGCTTAGAAACGACACTAACACATTTGGATATCTCTTTGAAGGGTTATGTGTAAGGGACTTGCGTATATATGCAGATTGCCATGATGGCAAGGTGTACCATTATCACGATGAGCGCGATAACGAAGCTGATGCGATCGTTGAACTCTCCGATGGCCGCTGGGGGATGTTTGAGATAAAGGTTGGATTTAATCAGGTTGAGGGAGCCGCACAAAGTCTTATTAATCTGCAAACCAAAATGCTGGAGGAAACCGGTTCGAAGCCGGAGTTCTTATGTGTCATATGCGGAATGTGTAACGCCGCCTATCAAAGACCGGATGGAGTATATGTTGTTCCCATAACAGCATTGACTATGTAAGCATAACGGACAGTAATATCACCACCTACAGGAGGCACTTCATATGTTTAATTACGCTTATCTAAATTTAATCAATAAGCGTTATTATGTTAATTTATGATTAACAAATAAATTTGATACAACTGATTCAATCTGCATGGCTTTATAATATAAAGAACATATCAGCAAAGAAGCAACTGAACGTATAGTGTGGTGAATGAGATGAAAAGAATAGTAAACTCCGTAGTAAGCGTGTTAGTTTTAATTACGATATTACTGTTTCCGATATCGAACAGTGTTAGAGCGATTCAAAGTCAGTCAGGTGATTCCAACGAATCAACTGAAGAACAGGAAAATGCTATAGCTTTTCTGAACTATCTTTGTTACATATCTCAAGATATAAGTGATTCTACAGATAATCGTTTGTACTTGGAAGATATATACAGCAAGTTAATCAATAATACTAAACCTCAGAATGTTGATGACAGGACCAAGGCGCAGATTTTGGATCTTCTTGATGTTGTTGAAAGACATAGGATGATAGATGTAAAAAGAGAACGTCTGAAATATATTAATGAGCAAAATCAATCGCAAGCAATAAAAAACGCAATCCCTGATCCTTCTACAGTACTGAATGTTGTATTGTCATCAGAAGACTATTATATGCTTGCCTTTGCAGTTGGAAGTATGGCACTGGATAGCTGGAAAGGTTATAAAGACTACATTAGTGAGTCTGAATGGGAATTCTTTGAGGCGAACACCATGTTAGACGATGAGGAAGCAGAAGAGTTTCATCAGCGACGTAGAGGAATGTTCTCATATATGGTGGATATGTGTAACACATATTCTATTGATACATCATTGAATGAAAATCAGATTCAAGATTTTGTCTCAATCAAAAACGAGAAAAATGTAACACGCAGAATATCTCAACTAGAATCCAAAAAACGTATATATGAATCGTTCGGTTCTTACTGGTTGCTTTTGGCAGAAAGTTACTATGCCGAGGAAGAATATCAGAAGTGTGTAGACGCCATATCATCTTATCGGAGTCTTAATATTGGTATTCTCAGATATGATTACGATTATGCAAATGCGATGCCTAAAGCTATGGCATCAATGAAAAAACTATATGAAGACGGAGTAGTAAGCAGAGCAGAATATGAACGTTATATTTTAACTGGATGTGAGGATATAGAAAATAATATTGATGTTAAGGATTGGTCTTTGAGATACTTTGTTGCCCAATCATATGTAGAGTTATTTAATATTAGTAGAAATACACAGTTTATTGATAAAGCATATACACTCTGTTCTGACACGATTTCGTTTTTAGTAAGTGAACAGAAATCACTAAATGAGAAATATCTGAACGAGGTCGTTGAGATCGATGCTCCGTCTAATGCAACAAAGGAAGAAGAGAATGAATATAAAAGGTATAATAAAGAGCTAAAGAACAATCGTAAAACAGAATTACCTCCAACGTATGATCCCTTGCTGTTATTCTGTGATTTGTTATTTGCTGTTTCAGAAAAAACGGATATAGATGCTAAGGAAAAAACGAGGATTAACAGAATTCTTCACGATAATAATGAACCTTTGTTTTTAACAAAAACACTTGACGGTTTCTATTGGTTCAACGATCAAGGCAAAACTCTGAACCCAGATGATATGAGTATTGAGTATGACGATTACACAATTGAAATACCGGCAGCATATCTAACACAGGATTCAAGTATTATTGTGACTGTGGTATCAAATGGTAATACTACCATTTTTGACGATTGGAAGATAAAGAAAGTTAACAGAGGGATAGAGGGCGAGATCGATACATTCACTGCAGTTTACACTAGTGATAATGCAGATTCTTACAAGTGGGAGGGAGGGGAAACCATTTCCGTTGTTGTCCAACCACATAATAGTATCGATAAAACGCTCACATTTAATTACTCTGTTTCAAAGACAAAAGATGCATGGTATGAATACTTGAAATTTTGGGAAGACACATATGTGTTTGAAAGGACATAGAATTGAAACGAAGAGTTATATGTCTTTTATTTGTTATTGTCATCGTGTTTTGTGGAGTTGTTCCAGTATCGGCGCACACCCGTAGAACACATGACAAACAATTAGAATATATGATTTTTGGAGATGAGAAGTATTCATCGCGTCATTCGAATGTAAGAGATAAGGTTATTGCTTTGGAAGAGGCAGTATATCTATGTGTGGATCAGTATAATGGAAATGGCAAACAGGACCTTAACGATTTAAGAAATCGCAAAGTACCTCACTTGCCTAAGACGATTGACACAATCAATATTGGAGCCAACGCAGAACATAGGTATTATACACATTTAGGGTGGGATCATGATTACAGTAACGATAAAAATGTTCCCACAGGATGGAATAAGACATGGGGAATAAGAAAGGGTATTCTTCGCGAAACAGTTGACAAAGAATTATTTTCAGATGTGAAATATATTGCACCTATCCAATGGGTTATAAATCTGTTTAATAATGAACACTATGATGAAAAATGTGAGAGTTTTTGTGCTTTGGTATATTACATTCATTTAATTAGTGATAACGAAGCCGCCGAGTGTATTGATGATTTGAACTCCACATGTTTGCTTTACAGTCGAGATGATCCTGAGACTCCATCTCCTGGAATCGTTCCTGAATTAATTAAACACTGTGAGATTCTTTTTCAGGATCAAATTAGTTCTTATAAGTACCATGGTTTGATGAGCAGACTAAAACGTATTAATACAAGAAGTGTAAAATTCAAATATAGTGATAATGGTGAGAGCGAAGAAGAATTCCAAGAATACCATGAATGTGTAGAAGAATTAATTGAGTGTATACATGATTATATTCCAAGCATGCTAATGGAAGAGGATTATTTTAGGGAATCTTTTAAGTAACAATGGTTTGTAGTAGTTATGATAACCGAAGCCCTTCAGAAGATAAACAATGGTATTGATAAACTTGAAGATAGAAGAATTGCTCATGAAAACAGAAAATTCAAGCGATTCAGAAAGAAAATGGGGAAAGTCTCACTAGCACCATATTGTCTTTTTTGCAAGCAAGAGTTTTCGAAGTCCGCAAAGTATAGGTTTGTTTTTACAGATAAGAAGGGAGTAGTCAAATACGTAACCAGCGAGTTGATTCTTTCGCCGCTTGAGCACCACCAATTCACCACCTGAGCACCAGCGCTATTCGCAATTCAGCCCCGGCGTTTCGCGAACGGGCACCGGGGCTGACGACAACTACCTCTTTCTCTTTGCGGCTCTCATGTTTATCGTCCCGCAATCAACAATTACAGAACTGTGAACTATTCGATCGATAACGGACTGACCGATTACCCGTCGTTTGAGTTTGTCATTCCACTGCGAACATGGATACAAAGTGCAGAACACTGTGGATTTGTAGTCACTCCTGTCTTCCATCAGATCCAACAGAAACGATATATCCTCGTTGAGAATATCTTCGCTTGTCAGCCATTCATCCATAACAAGCACCTCAGGTGCGGCATAGCGTTTTCTGATCTTATTCTTGTTAGCTTCCGGCTGATGAAGTTCCGATAGCAGATCAGGCATCCTGATATACTTTGTTACAAAACCTTGGTTGATAGCGGCATCGTTTGCGATGGCGCATGCCATAAAGGTTTTGCCGGCACCTGTAGGTCCCATGCATATTACGTTGTTCTGGGAGAGTATAAAGTTGCCCGTGGCAAGATTAAGTATCTTGCTTTTATCCAATCCGCGCTTCTCCCAGATAATGTCGTTGATGCATGCATCAGGCATCTTAAGTCTTGCACGTCGCCTTAATCCGATAATGGTCTTCTCGTGCTTGATCTCGTAGAGACTGTTTATCAGATACTCTATTCTCTCGTCGAAGGACATTCCTGTATATTCCAGGATCCCGTCCTGTTGTTCAAGGATGTCAGTTATCTCCGACAATTTCATCTTTATAAGTTGTTGTTTTGCTGAACTGCTGATCATGTGTTTTCCTCCTCAAGATTCTCGTAGAAATCATCTCCCCGTAAGAAACCTTCGGCCGATAAGGCTTCGATATCTCTTCGGTTGCGTATAATCTCATCTTGATTTGAATTCAATATGCTATTAAGATTTTTCCAACGGGGACTGTGGATACGTGTCAGCGCCAACTCGCACGCATCTTCTAACCTTGTAGAGGAGTATTTCTTCGTCAGCTTCAATATGGATAATGCAGGCAGGATTGCCTGTTCTCTTATCGGTGAAGAATTGAAGAGACGATTGATTACTTCAGCAGTAGAAGGGCCTATATCAGAAGCCCATTTACAAAGTCGCTGCTCATTCCATTCCAGATATCTGCCATGCTCCGGCATATCTGATTCCTTGGTTGAGTAGCGATTCTTAAACTGAGGAGATATCCTGTCGTGTATCTGAATACGCACACCTTTGCAGAATATCTCAACACGAGTTGCCGTAACTTTAAGGTCTACCTTCTGATGCAGATAAGAATAGTGGCAGGAATAGTAATTCTTCTCAAAGCAGACATGGCTGTTGAGCTGTACCGTTCTGTTTCTGTACCAATCACATAATTCATAGGGATGTTCCGGCAGCGGTGACAGAACAGGGAGTTCTTCTTGTGTGAATACAGAGTATCTTGAACCGTCACGTTTGTTGAACTCTTTGTGATTGAATTCATACAGTTCATCTTCAACAGCGTTACTGAGGCTTTGAAAAGAATAGAATACGGTATTCCTCAGCTTTGCGATAATCGCTGTCGCAATGTTACCTACATTGCCTTCGACGGATGGCTTATGTTTTGGTTTACGGACCCCCGCAGGAAGTATCGCACAGCCGTAATGCTCAGAAAAGTTTATGTACTGGTCGTTTAAGACAATATCTCCTTCTCTCGGATGAGATATTACTCCTGTCTTAAGGTTATCGCACCTGATCCTCAGCGTGACACCTTTAAAGAACTTGAGCATATTAACATTGCATTGGATCCATGTCGTCTGCTTCATATCAGGACATGCCTCAACATACGTGTACTGGCTGTATGGCAACGTTGCCACGAACAGGTATACAGTTACATTCGTTTTGCTTTGTCTGTCCACATAAGACATTGTAGGCCCTGACCAGTCCACTTCGATCGTCACGCCCGGCTTGTGAACTATTCGATCAGAATAATCACGGCTGGATCGCCAAGCCTTATAATCTGTACAGAACTTAGTGTACCCCACTGGCAAGGTGCCGTCTGTCCTGCATCTGTCTGTGTATTCCTCGTGAAGCAGCTTCATCGTGACACCTGTACGCTTAAGTTCTGCGGTTACATAGTCGTAATCCACTTCGGCATAGATGACGTTAGAAGCCTCCTTCTCCGGGAACAGGAGTATGTAGATCTCATTGTCTGACATAGCTCCAATTCGTTGTGGTGTCAGTTCTTTTGCAGCCGCGCGGCTGCAGACTGCGCTGACAGAGTGTTTGGAAACGTGCAGCGTCTTGGCAATCTCGTTCATGGAGAGACCTTGATGCCGTGCTTCCAAGATTTCTTTGGCTCTAATCTTATTCATTAGAAAAGCCTCCTTAACTTATTTCCTGATGAACAGGATGGTATAAGTTTAAGAGGCGGTGCTCATTTGTGAAATCGTTTTTTATCGTTGTGGTGCTGATGCTGTGAAACGGTGGTGCTCAAACGCGAATTGGCGGTGCTCCGCGCGCGAAAGAATCA
>FMTG01000038.1 GCA_900099715.1 Ruminococcaceae bacterium YRB3002
TAAGGATATACAGAAATAAAGATCTGATAGAGAAGTCCTTCGGCAATCTCAAAGAGAGATTAAATATGAGACGTATGGCGGTAGCGTCTGAGGAAGGATTCGAAGGAAAACTCTTCGTACAGTTTGTTGCGCTTGAGTTGATATCTTACATAAAGAAGAAAATGGACGACAATGGTCTGTTCAAGAACTACACTATGCAGTCTTTACTGGACGAACTGGATATTATCGAGTACTATCAGCAGCCAAGTAAAACTCACCACTTATCGGAGATCACTGAGAAGCAACGTAAACTATACGGATACATGGATATTGAGATACCGTCCTAGATATAATTTCACGGGAGTTCAGGTTATATTATCAAAGGCCTTATCCATCTCCGGTATACCGCTCTCTATCCTGTCAAATGCCGCCATATCAGCCTCCTGCACCAAATAAAAAGGCGCTCCATCCCTTAGGGATGAAACGCCGTTGTCTCATGTCTATGTCGTTATTATAGCATACTTACAGTAATTAAAAAGTTATAACAGGATATAAGTGGGTTCATGGTTTCCTCATACTGTCCTCATAAATCCATTACCACTCTGTCTTGAGCAGTCTGTATTCCACACGTGTTTTCATTTTGCCGTCATGCCATTCCCAGTCAACATGTTCTGCTTCCTTTATCATTCCGCACTTTTGCATAACCCGTTCGGAACCAATATTCTCAGCAAGACATCCGGTAGTGATCCTGTACACATTATTCACAGTGAACGCGTATTCGATCACCTTCTTAAGAGCTTCTGTGGTATATCCTTTGCCCCAGAATTTGGGATAAGTAAAGTAGCCCATGTGAACGATCTTTCCGGCAGGAGTATTATCGATGACTGTGTATCCGATGCTTCCCACCTGCTCATGTGTCTCCTTCAGCTCCATATGAAGAAAATAGTTCTTCCGTTCTTCATCCGCCATATCTTCCATTACATTTGCGAATTCTTCTTTTGCAGAGTCGATCGAATCCAGCCTGATGTCCTGCATATAGTACATGGTCCGGTCATCTGTCATCAATCTATAGTAATCATCGAAATCATCAATGACGTAGTCCCTGAGAATAAGTCTGTCTGTCTCAAGATAGATCATTTTTCAGTCCCTGCCCTGTTTCAGTTTGTTGAGTATTCTCTGACATGCTTCTATGTGCATGATCCAATGTCTGGAGAATGGCATCTGTATAAGTCCGCGCACATCTTTTTTGCACCAGTAATCGATCAGCCAGACAGCGTTCTCATCCGTGCTGACGACGCCCAGTGCTTTCAGGTTTTCCCTGTGTTCATCCGTAACCCTGATCTTAAGGTCGTCATATGTCAGGCCTTTTATGATCTCCTCCGTACTATTCTTTACATCAGCAATATAAGAATACAGTTCATCTATATCAAGCTGACCCGTAAAATCTGATATCTGCTCCTTAACGAGTTCATTGCCTGTTGTGATTACCGGTGAGTTGATACGGCTCTGATAATTCCCGGAAAACAACACCTCTTCATCTCCGTTAACAAGAGTGTGCGCAACGATGTCTTCTATCCTGAAAATATGCCATATGGAATACGCAATATTCTTGCTGTGATATCCGTCAGCATTAATAAATGGCATGGCATCAAAGTCTTCTCTGTTAAGTTCTTCCTTATAGGACAGCAGAGTATCCATCAGATCATTTCGAAGTGCAAAAAGGACGTCTTTACCCTGATCAAAAGCATCCTTTTTTTTGATCAGCTGCTGCATTCTTTTATTCTGCTCAGACCATTCTTTGTTCATGCTCAGCCCCCCTGTTATTACTGCCCTTCCTGATCTATCTTCTCAAGTGTATCATCCAGTATTGTTTCTCTCAATTCTGTAAGCCATTCAGAGAAGGCAACTGTATCGAAAGCATATGTCTTATTCAACTCGTACTCATTGTCTGACCATGTGCTTATCGGGGATTCATTGTGCTGTATCAGAGCTTCAAGCTTATCTAAGGCCTTATACACTTTGGCTTCATTTGTTTCCTGTGCATCCATTTCCCTGTACAGTGCTGCAAGGTCAGATGATATCTCATCCGGGAGTGACCTGACCCATTGTTCTAGTAATGAATCCTCCGCAACTCTGTCAGCATCAGTCTTGACAAATGCCGGAATATCACCGGTAAAGCACTCGCCCAGATCATGAATAAGACACATGTTGATAATCTTATCTGTATCAAGATCCGGGAACTCATGCCTCAGGAGCAAGGCCATAAGAGAAACTCTCCAGCTGTGTTCTGCAACGCTCTCTGTTCTTCCCTTTGAGGTTGTGCAATGGCGCGGTGTATCTTTAAGTCTCTCTGCAATGTGCAGTATTTCCAGGTATTCCCTCGCATTCATTTTATCAGCACCAGATTCTCATTTGACGAATAAATATATCCATCTTCACTCTTATATTCTACATGAAGCTCTCCCTCCGGAGTCTGCTCTGATGCAGATATCAGGTGCGGACAGTCACTGATGTCCAAACTGCTGACACTCCGCGAGATACGTGCTTCCTCAATGCTCGGACAACCGCTGATATCAATGGTCGTTGCAGCAGGCTCATACAGATCGACAACACGGAATTCGCGCAGTTTGGCGCAATTACTCATATCAACAGCACTAACGACCTGTCCGTTCTCTATATTGACGTGATCCAGATTATCGCACCCCGACAGATCCACGGTGTAGCTTCGCTCCCTCAGATAACTATACTCCGTATTCCGCGATGCGAAATACGCATGAATATCAGTCAATCCGTCACAATCCGCAAACACAACATCATCACTCACGCCACAGTCATCGAAATCCACGTTCTGAATCTGATCACTATCAAAGAGGATCCCTTTCTCAAATACACAATCTTTAAACTTAATATCAATGACCTGATTGTCATTATCAAAGACAAACTTGTCTTTGAACACGCTGGTGTATACCTCTATCTTCTCCAGACTTGCCGGATACTTTACTCCTTCCAGATTCTCAAAACCACTGATGCAAAGAATCTTCAGATTCGACAGCTTCTCAATGCCTGACAGATTAGAACCGTGCTGAAGAGCAAGGATCTCCAGATTCGTCAGATACTCGATCCCCGTCAGATCCTTACAGTCATCCCAGACAATAAGAGACTTCGCATCTTCGATCTCCTGATCGCTCAAATAACCATTCTGGTTCATATCGCAAGTCCTGACCCACATATATAGATTCGGATCCGGGAAATGATCGCTGTCAAGCGGAACGCCCAACAACGAACAGGAAGAAAGGATTGACGCAGAGATTAACAACGACAGCAACAAAATGGCTTTTCTCATAACAGTATTCCTCATGGTGTTCTATACTCTGCTCAGATTATACCAAACACCATAACACCCTGTAAGGAGGAATGAGAAATCCCCCTTGTTCTGCTAGTTCCGCAGGGGCTCTTCTCCGAGGACCTGTTCGACGCCAAGAACAAGGGGGATTTTAAACTTGTGCCACATGCTTATTCAAACTTTGGAGAGTTTTTCTGTACCTGAACGCATTCATAGAATACTGCTATCAATAAACATACCATTAAAAAGATCCGGGCCCCCGCTAAATCCAGCAGCGACTCGGATCTGATTAGATGGTAGCAGATTTATTCTCACAGTCAAGAGATTTCAATTAGCGTTGAATATATGTGCTTCAAATGATAAAATGAGCGTAAGAAAGCGCAGTCCGCAAGGACGGTTGCCTTTCAGGTTTGTATGTTTAACTCACCCAAAAGGAGTGCCAGTCCAAATGGGTGAGTTTTTTATTTGCGCCTGTACCGGGCGTCAAAGAGCCCGATCAGAAACGCCAATAGCTTCAACAACAGTGTCATTGAAGCTATAACAAGGGTAATAATGCCTATTACGATCGAAATAATCTCAATGTCTGTCATCTCCGCAGTCCGATTGCAGGTTCGGGACCTGACAGAAGCAACTAAACAGCCAAAAACAGCCTTTTTGTACTCTTAATCTGTGCTATTTGTTCAATTAGACTTTTTTGGTGCTTTCTGTACTAGAATGAATTCAAACAATCATTCTAGTATATAAATATACCATAAGAAAAAGGCTCTGGGCCCTCCGCTATCCAGCAGTGGGTCGAGCCTTATCTTGACAATATGATACCACCTGTGGACGAAAAATCAATATCATTTGCAATATGATAATAATGTGCCGTCTTTCTTTATTACATAGAGTTTCCTGAGCTGAGAGTTAATCCTAAACTCTTTTCCCAGTTTAGCAATACTCTTTTCTTCAGATAATCTCATATGCCTAAGATCAAAGATAACATTATGTGATTGTTTGATCGCCTTACGCATATTATTCTCAATCGTTCTCTTACTATCACCCAGTGGACACTTTATCTCCCACTCAACACCATCCATTCGGATATCAGGCCTATGTTGATTGGGGATTGCACTTGGGCGAATAAAGGCAATGTCCTTTCCTAACGCAGCAAAATACTTAGCAGTCTCAAACTCAGCCTGCTCAGGCGGAGTATTAAGTTCAGAAATATCGATCTTGCCAAGCATAACGCACGTCCTTAAAGAAAGTTCCCATTCAGTTATCGTTTCCTATAGGAATTATATCAAATAGGCGTTCCCATATTTCGTACTATATACGATTATTATGACAGTTCTTGATCTGCCATAATAGAATCCTCCCAATGGTAATAAACACTATTAATTCACTTCTTGATGAGAAGTGAATTATCTGATATGCGTAGGATATCAGACGTTTTTACAGATTCTTTACATTCTGTTAGCCGTTGGCACACTCATCTCTGCATATCGTGTGCTAATTGTTCCTCTGAGAATTTGGAACAATAAAAACCATCTACCGAAGTGATTGGTTAATTGAATTCAAATAAACCCATAAACTCCTGTAAGCGAATAATGGCTTCTCGGAAACCTTACCGCAAACCGCATCAAGAAATGAATAATCCCCCTTGTTCTGCTAGTTCCGCAGGAGCTCTGCTCCGAGGACCTGTCCGACGCCAAGAACAAGGGGGATTATGTGAAGTTACCCCATTTATTTGGACTGTGTATTCTTAATCCCCATCATATCATAGAATCATTGTAGTTTTCTCTACACTCTTGGGGTGTGGTTCTAAGTCTCGATACAATTCTTTCTTTGTTATAATAGCTTATGTATCGTCTTATGTTGTTCTTCAGGTCCTTTAGAGACTTGAAAGAATACTCTTTGTCATAGAACATTTCTGTTTTCATTCTGCCAAAGAAGTTCTCTGTTGGAGAGTTATCCAGGCAATTACCCTTGCGCGACATGCTTTGTATTATTTCGTGTTCCCTAAGGAACTTCCTGTAATACAGCATCTGATATTGCCATCCCTGATCGCTATGCATAATGGATCCTTTTAGGTGATCACCGTGTTGTTCTACCAGTCTATCCAACATTCGCCTTATTTGCTGCATATTGGGGTGTTCTGATAAATCATAGGCAAGTATCTCTCGCGTATGGAAATCTATTACCGGTGACAGATACAGCTTGCCGTGTGGTGTAATGAATATAGTTATATCTGTTCCCAATTTCTGATAAGGTCCATCTGTTGTAAAATCTCTTTCCAGTATATTCGGAGCTATCTTGCCGACTGTTCCTTTGTATGAGTTGTATCGTCTTCTCTTCTTAACAGCCCGGATATTGTTGTCTTGCATTATCCTTGCTACTCGCTTTTTATTGATATTGTAGCCTCTGCGCTGCAGTTCGATTGTTATTCTCGGATATCCATATTTGCCTTTATGTTCGGCAAAGATCTTCTGTATTTCCTCCAGGATAGGCTCATCTTTGCTTTCTTTGTATCCCATATGGTTCTTTGCATAATTGAACGTTGATCTTGAGATTCCTGCTATCCTGAGCAACATCTTGAGAGAATATTGCTCCCTTAATTCACAGATCACGATTACTTTTTCTTTGATTGTCTGTTTCTCTCGAGAATTAGGGAGTACGATTTTTTTAGGTGTTCGTTCTCCGCTTCAAGATACTTTATACGTTCCTTAAGCTCGTCGCTGGCGATTTTGTCCTGACGTTCTTCGTGGAGCAGATAGTTCTTTCTTCCGTTAGTTGTCTGTATGGCAGACTCTCCGTCCTTTTTGTACTTATTTATCCAGTCCTTAAGCACTGTGTGATCTGTCAATCCCAGGTCCACAGCTATCTTGCGTATCGACTCGTCTCCGTTAATATACCTCTTGATCGCTTTTAGTTTGTATTCACGGCTATAAACTCTGGGTTTCCCTTCATTAACAAATACATTCTCGCCATGTTTCCTATACAGATCCACATAATACTTGATATTAGACGGATGTATATGAAATTGTTCCGACAGTTCTCTCAATGTCACCCCTTCTTCAAGGTGCATTTTCACGATCTTTAGCTTAGTTTCTTTTGTAATAAGCATAAAAGTACCCCCGTAAATTGTAACATCACTGTCCAACTTATGGGGGTAACTTCAATCCACATGGTGCGGACGACAGGACTTGAACCTGCACACCGGAGGCACCAGAACCTAAATCTGGCGTGTCTGCCAATTTCACCACGTCCGCATGTAGCGATGGTTATTATACATCAAATCGCTATGACATTAAACTCCCTGAGGAAAACAAATGCCATGTATCCCGCGTAGACCAGAAGCATGACAACACCTTCGACACGGTTGATCTTCTTGCCGGTAACTGCAAATACAAATGTGAGTACAGTGACGGCCAGGCAGATGATAGTGTCCGTGACGTTTTCGCGCAGGAGGTCAAGGGGTGATATCGCGCCGGCAATGCCGAGTACGAATAATATGTTGAAGAGATTGGATCCGATTATGTTGCCGAGGGCGATGGAGTTCTCGCCTTTTTTGTACGCCACAAGGGACGTGACCAGCTCAGGAAGCGATGTGCCGAGAGCGACGATCGTAAGGCCAATTACCGTGTCGGAGATACCGAACAGTTTGGCAAAGAAAGTACAGGAATGAACGATGCCGCGGGAACTCAGATAGATGGCAGCGATGGCTACGACGATTATCAGAACGCGAAGAAGTGATCCCTTACCCGTACGGGGTTTGGAAGGTTCGGGAATGTCATCATTATTATCGGCGGAACGGCCTTTCCGGGAACGTATGATAAGGAACACACAGTAGGCTATGATCGATGCCACATATATGATTCCCTCAATGCGTGTAAACTTGAGATCCCAGCAGCTGAAGATCAGCAGCGCACTGAAGAACAGACAGATCGGGAAATCCAGCTTCATCAGGTCTTTGGGAGCGGCTACGGTGCCTATCACAGCTGTAAGACCGACCACAACCAGCAGGTTAAAGGCGTTGGATCCGACAACATTAGATATCGACAGGGAATTATTGCCTGCCATGGATGATACTATTGATACGCCGGCCTCCGGGCATGACGTACCAAACGCCACGATCGTAAGTCCGATTATGAGTGACGGAACACCCAGAAAAGCCGCGATATAAGATGCCGCGTCCACAAGAAAGTCAGCACCCTTTATGAGTATCGCGAAGCATGCGATAAGAAGTACAAGATTAAATGCTATCTCCATAATGTCTATTCCTTATTGTCAGTCCTCATCCAGTTTGAGAACGCTCATGAACGCTTCCTGAGGCACTGAAACGGAACCTACCTGACGCATTCTCTTCTTACCCTCTTTCTGTTTCTCGAGGAGTTTCTTCTTACGTGAGATATCGCCGCCGTAGCACTTTGCAGTAACGTCCTTGCGGTATGCGCGGATGGTCTCGCGGGCGATTATCTTGCCTCCGATAGCAGCCTGAACGGGAACCTCGAACTGTTGTCTCGGAATGTTCTCCTTGAGCTTCTCACACATTCTTCTGCCGCGTGCATACGCCTTATCTGTGTGGACGATAAATGACAGTGCATCGACAACATCTCCGTTGAGCAGGATATCGAGCTTAACAAGCTTGGATCTGTCATATCCGGCAGGCTCATAGTCGAGGGAAGCGTAACCTTTTGTGCGTGATTTGAGTGCATCGTAGAAGTCGTAGATGATCTCATTCAGAGGCATCCTGTAGTGGAGCATCACACGCTTCTCATCAAGGTATTTCATATCAACATATTCGCCTCTTCTGTCCTGACAAAGTTCCATGATATTGCCCACATAATCCTTGGGCAGCATGATGGTCGCCTTGACCATAGGTTCTTCCATATAGTCGATCTCAGACACGTCAGGCATGTTCGTCGGGTTATCGCACTCGATGCACGTTCCATCTGTCTTGTGAACCTTATAAACAACGGAAGGCGCCGTTGATATAAGATCGAGATTGAACTCACGCTCCAGTCTCTCCTGGATTACTTCATAATGAAGAAGACCAAGGAAACCGCACCTGAAACCAAAGCCAAGAGCAGCAGATGTCTCCGCCTCGAAAGACAGTGCTGCGTCGTTAAGTCTTAACTTCTCAAGGGCATCCCTCAAGTCACCGTATCGGGCACCGTCAACAGGATAGAGTCCGCAGAATACCATCTGCTGTATTCCCTTGTATCCGATCAGAGGCTCTGATGCAGGATCCTCAGCGAGTGTGATCGTATCGCCCGGAGCTGTGTCCCTGACATTCTTTATGGAGGCACAGATATATCCTACCTCGCCGGCAAGCAGCTCATTCAGCGGTGTATAACCGCCCGGGAAGAAGGCTCCGAGTTCAGTAATGGTAAATTCGGCACCGGTGTGCATCATCCTGATCCTGTCACCCAGCTTAACGCTGCCCTCAGCAACTCTGCATGACACGATAACGCCTTTGTAGGGATCATACTTGGAATCGAATACAAGCGCCCTCAAAGGCTTGTCAGTATCGCCTGAAGGTGCGGGAAGGTACTTAACTATACTCTCCAGAACTTCATCGATATTAATGTCATTCTTTGCCGAGATACACGGTGCATAGGAAGCATCAATTCCGATATCATCCTCGATCTCCTGTCGTACCTCTTCCGGTCTTGCGGAAGGAAGATCGATCTTGTTGATAACCGGAAGCACTTCCAGATCAGCATCAACTGCAAGATACACGTTTGCCAGTGTCTGGGCTTCCACCCCCTGCGCCGCATCAACAACGAGGATCGCGCCGTCACATGCAGCCAGCGATCTTGACACCTCATAATTGAAGTCGACGTGACCGGGTGTGTCAATGAGATTCATGGTATAAGTATTGCCGTCCGATGCAGTGTAGTGCATCCTTACAGCCTGCGACTTTATGGTGATGCCGCGCTCACGCTCGATATCCATATTATCAAGGACCTGGGATGTCATCTCGCGCTTCTCTAGAACGCCTGTATGCTCGATCAGACGGTCTGCCAGCGTGGACTTGCCGTGATCGATGTGCGCGATTATACAGAAATTTCTGATCAGTTCGTGTCGTTCCATGTTACTCCGTTACTTGCAGTTTTACAGCAGCTTTATCCCATCGAAAGGATACAGCCTGATTACCGCCACTCCCTTTATCCTGTCAGCTGTGAAGATGCCCAGGGTTCTGCTGTCGTTGCTTTCGGGACGGTTATCGCCCATACAGTAATACTCGTTGTCTCCGAGCTTGACCTCGTCGTAGCCCATTCTGACACCGTAGGACCTTACTGTTGTCTGTGTGCCGGGCACCAGGTAACTCTCCTCCAGCATGAAGAAATCGGATGAATCCTTCGGCTTGATATAGACGTTGCCGTCAGCGATCCTTATTGTCTCTCCGGGAAGACCGATGACTCTCTTTATCAGGTATTCATCACGGTCGTATCCGTACATTCCCTTGCCGTCAAGGATAACGATATCGCCTCTGTCATAGTTCTTGAAGTATGTTGATATCTTCTGTGTAAATACAACGTCGCCGGAATTGAGAGTAGGCTTCATCGATCCGCCATAAACATCGTCACGCTGTATGACAAACAGCACGAGAAGGACACCTGCGATAATGCCGATACATATCGTCTTGAGCCAATCGAGGATCTCCTCCACAATATTATTCTTCCTGCGGTCCCTCTTATCGGCAACTTCGATCTTATCGGGAAGATCGTATTCATCTTCGCCTTCCGTTACGTATTCTGCTTCATCTGTGTTGATGTCTTCTCCGGCTTCAAAAGTTTCTTCATTGACGGGTGCTGTTACTGTCTCGCTGAATGCGGTATATCCTTCTTCTGAAGGGTTATCGGAAGTCTCTCCCGGCATCACTATCTCACCGGAATCTGAGATCTCGACAGGCATTTCCTCAGTGTTTATCTGTTCCAGCGTTGACTCGTCTATTGGAGTCTCATCTATAGTGGTCTCGCCTACCGGCGTCCCGCTTATTGGTGTCTCACTTTCCGGCATCTCACCGAACGGAAGTTCTTTGAAAGGGTTATTGTTATCCAAAGTGATCAGAGCTCCTTATTCTTGATTACTTTCCTGAACTGCTACCTTAATTCCCAGCTCTTCAAGCTGCTTATCGTCAACCGGGGCGGGCGCCTCCGTCATGAGGTCGGAAGAATTCTGCACCTTCGGGAATGCGATTACGTCTCTTATTGACTGGCATCCGCCCATGAGCATTACCATTCTGTCGAGACCGATAGCGAGACCTCCGTGAGGAGGAACGCCGAACCTGAACGCATTGAGAAGGAATCCGAACTGCTCCTCTGCTGATTCCTCAGTAAAGCCTAAGAGCTTGAATATCCTCATCTGCAGATCATGGTCATGGATCCTGATGGAACCTCCGCCAAGCTCACAGCCGTTAAGAACAATATCGTAAGCCTTGGATCTTACCTTGCCCTGATCACTCTCGAGGAAGTCGAGGTCTTCGTCCATGGGCATCGTGAAAGGGTGATGCATAGCCATGTATCTTCCCTCTTCTTCAGAGTATTCGAACATAGGGAATTCCGTTACCCAGCAGAGCTTGAAATCATCTTTCTTAATGAGTCCAAGCTTATCTGCAGCAGCGATCCTGAGTGCACCGAGAGCTGCCCATACAACGCTGTTCTTATCTGCAACGATACAGATGAGGTCATCATCATTGGCACCTGCTGCAGCCTTGATATTTGCTATGTCCTCAGGCTTCAGGAACTTCAGGAAAGATCCTCTCGGTTCGGCGGAAGGAACGATCCAGGCCATTCCCTTTGCCTTATATGTCTTACAGACTTCACCAAGCGCATCGATCTCCTTACGGGAGAAGGAAGAACCGCCGGGAACCGTAACACATCTCACTGTTCCGCCTGCTTCGATGGCACTCTTGAACACAACGAAATCAATATCCTTAACAGCATCCGTGATATCCTTGAGCTCCATGTCGAATCTCAGGTCAGGCTTGTCGGAACCATATCTGTCCATAGCCTCCTGCCATGTGATCCTGCGGATCGGCTGCTCGATGGTGATATCGAGAACATCCTTGAATACTTTAGCGACAAAACCTTCTGTGACGTTCATAACGTCATCACAGTCAACGAAGCTCATCTCCAGGTCGATCTGCGTGAACTCAGGCTGCCTGTCGGCTCTCAGGTCCTCGTCTCTGAAGCACTTGGCAATCTGCATGTAGCGATCGTAACCTGCCAGCATCAGGAGCTGCTTGTAGATCTGAGGCGACTGGGGAAGTGCGAAGAAAGAACCCTGCTTAACACGGGAAGGAACGAGGTAGTCCCTGGCGCCCTCAGGAGTGCTCTTGCCGAGCATAGGAGTCTCGATCTCGATAAATCCCTTCTCATCGAAATAATCCCTCGCGCTCTTGGCGATCTTGTGACGTGTGATAAGGTTCCTCTGCATGTTGGGTCTTCTCAGGTCAAGATATCTGTACTTGAGCCTAAGCTGCTCATTGGCATTGTCATCTTCCTCGATGTAGAACGGAGGTGTCTCTGACTCGGACAGGATACGGAGCTCATCTACAGCAATCTCGATCTTACCAGTCTTCATCTTGTCGTTAGGTGCTGATCTGAGCTGTACGCTACCGTTAACTGCAAGCACGTCCTCTGATCTGACCTTTGCTGCCTTTGTCCTGATCTCTTCAGCATTATCGGGAGTGATCACAAGCTGTATCTCACCCGTTCTGTCTCTCAGTGTGATAAACGTCAGGCCTCCCAGGTCACGGCACTTGTGGCACCATCCCATAAGGGTTACGCTCTTGCCCACATCCTGCTCTCCGAGCTCTGCGCACATGCATGTACGCTTCATTCCATTGATCGTCTCTGCCATTTTGTATTACCTCTTCAAAAAAACTATTATCTTGTCCAGTTCGACTTCTGTCTGGGATCCGTCATCCATCTTCTTGATGTTTACCTTGCCTGTGTTCAGCTCATCATCGCCGATAACTGCAAGATACGGTATCCCCGACTTGCCTGCATATTTCATCTGCGCCTTGAAAGACCTGTTCATGAGATCAGTCTCGCAGCCGATGCCGTTTGATCTCAGCTCATAGCAGATCTTCGCGATTTCCTCATTCGCAGCATCGCTCATGCCAGCGAAATATATCTTCACGCTGTCATTCTTCTCAAACTCTATTCCCTGAGCCTCAGCTTCAAGAAGCAGTCTCTCGACACCCATCGCGAAACCGATGCCCGGAGTGGGAGCACCGCCGCAGTTCTCAACGAGACCGTCGTACCTTCCGCCACCGCAGATAGTTCCCTGTGTTCCGACGTTCTCGGATACAAACTCGAAAACAGTTCTCGTATAGTAATCGAGACCTCTCACGATATTGGGATCGATCTCGTACCTGATGCCGATTACATCAAGCTTATTCTTGAGTGCCTCAAAGTGAGTCTTGCAGTCATCACACAGATAATCGATGAGTCTTGGAGCATTCTGAACAACTTCCTTGCCGCCGTCGATCTTGCAGTCGATCATCCTCAAGGGATTCTTCTCGAATCTCGCCTGACAGTCCTCGCACATCGTGCTGACATGAGGTCTGAAGTAGTCCTTGAGCATCTCGTTGTACTTATTGCGGCAGGAAGGGCATCCGATCGAATTGATGCAGAGCTTGATGTTCTTAAGTCCGATCTTCTTGAAGAAAATATCGACCACGCTTATGATCTCAGCGTCGATAGCAGGGCCTTCACTCCCGAAAGCTTCGAGCCCGAACTGATGGAACTCGCGCATTCTGCCCTTCTGCATCTTCTCATATCTGAACGCCGTGATGCTGTAGAACATCCTGACAGGTGACGGAAGTGATGCCATTCCGTTCTCGATATAGCTTCTTACAACGCCTGCCGTACCCTCAGGTCTCAAAGTGATGCTTCTTCCACCCTTGTCGTTAAAGGTGTACATCTCCTTGGTAACAACATCCGTCGTATCACCAACACCGCGCTGGAACAGATCAGTCTGTTCGAACGTCGGGATCCTTATCTCCTCATATCCAAAATCGTGGCAGACATCAGCAAATACTCTCTCAGCCTTGTGCCACTTGTAGATCTCAGCGGGCAGTATGTCTTTTGTACCCTTCTGCGCTGCATATCTCATCAAAGTCGCTCCTTTATAATAAATAATTATAATGCTAACAAGTTATTGTAATACAAAAGGCAGATATCGGCAAGTTATGTGAAATGGGGACGGTTTGAAGTGTCACATTTTTGCGGCTGTTGTATGTATGGGTATGCTTTACTGCGGTGCAGTATACCCATTTCACAATTATCGAGATTTGGGTCCATGCTGAT
>FMTG01000040.1 GCA_900099715.1 Ruminococcaceae bacterium YRB3002
GGCGACCATACCGCTCCTGAGCCCTGAACCTTCAGGCGGATGGGATTTTGACTTTAGACAGGCTATCGAACGTGATACCACGATACTGTGGAAGTAATCAGGGGGAGGGAATTGAAGATGAAGAACGTAAGAACAAAAGCAGTAAGTCTCATACTCAGCACCCTGTTGGCCGTTAATGCAGGGTGGACCCTGCTGGCGGTGAATGTATCTGCGAACACACCGTTTGTGTCTTATACCGGCAGCGTTCTGTCGGTCAATAACGAGCTTGAAGATAATGAGACCGGCGGGTTCCAGGATTTTGACGTCACAAATGACGGAGGCCTTAAGATAACGTACTACCATGACGGATCAAACGTTGATCATTCCATCGTA
Organism: Ruminococcaceae bacterium YRB3002; assembly: GCA_900099715.1. Classification (GTDB taxonomy): domain Bacteria; phylum Bacillota; class Clostridia; order Saccharofermentanales; family Saccharofermentanaceae; genus Saccharofermentans. The sequence continues at coordinate 373 of FMTG01000040.1, forward strand.
CAAAACCTGATCTTCATGGTTGGTTCAAACTGCACACTCTGTTTCTATACCGATTATACGACCTCTTCTCTGGCGCTTAACGGGGGAAGCGGATCTTCGAATTCCGCCACGATCAAGGTCCAAAGTGATGTTTACATTAACGGATCGATCTCAGGAATGGGTGATAACGAGATCCTTAATTATGGAAGGGTTCATATGGACAGCTTCAACTCTGTGTACTTGAGAGGCAACGGTCTTATGACATTCAGTAACGGGGCAACATTCCCTTCAGGAGAGATCGCCGGAACAGGAACACTGATCGCAGACAGTGTCACCATTGCCAATGATTGTTATTCAGATGTCGAAGGCTCGGTTATAGAGGTTACGGATTCTTTCACAAAAGACAACAGGAACATTAATGCTGTTGTAAAAGCTGAACCTGATACCGAGATAGTCTCGACCGGAGGATCCTTTACACTTCAGGTGGGCGATTGCGTCAAGAAGATCACGGGTGCGGTCAACGACGAAGCTATTAATCTTATGGATGATCCCGAGATCGATTTCAACAGTACTTTTTCTTCGTACTACGGAGTAGAATACGATTTCAGTTCAAGAGTCTCCACTGCAGACGGTTATGACGGAACCATTTATTTTGAGTATTCCTCTTCTCCTGATTCCGGGTTCAGCAGGACAAAGCCGACAGCAGTGGGAAAGTATTATGTCCTTGCTTATGCACCCGCATCATCTTCTTACAGGGAAGCTGTGTCAGAGCTTATGGACTACCAGATCCTTTACCTTCCTCTCGCATTAGTAAGCGGTACAGGTAATTACTGCACTCTTGAGGGGGTTGTCAACGGCATCTATGTCCCTGACAAGGTGAAGGTCGTACCCATGTCAGGCTACAAGATCGCCTGCACGGCAGAAGGAGACGAATTTGCCGATTACGTTGAACTGGACAGGGACGATGTACAGGATGATGAAGGCACATTGAGGGACGATCTTAAATTCGCTCTCAGCAGGAACAGCGACGGCGCCACTACAGAATACAGCGCGGCTTCGATTATTGCTCCGAGGCTGGCGGGTCTTGTTTTCGATGAGTATGAGCCGGAAATATACGGAGTGTCAGCCGACAGACTTGAGGCATCACTTGAAGATAATGAGACCATTGTAGCGGATGAACTGACATTCAGTGTTTACGATGAGAATCTGGCGTCCGTTACAGTTGATGGCAAAACATATACCGAGGACGATGGCATTGAGGAGGGGAATGTTGATATCACTCTCAGAAGTGTCGTGGCAGAACCCAGAGAGATCACAGTTACTGCCGTTGACAAGGCAGGCAAGGAAACGTCCGTAAGTTTTACTTTGAGACACACTCCGGTCGATGTGGATGCAACTGTATATGTCCCGGACACATATGTCGGGGAAGACTACAATCCCGTTGTTACTACGGATTCTGACGGTGACGTGTCATTCACATATGGTGAAGAGGGAGTTAATGCCGTTTACCTGGATAAGCCTACATGGGCAGGCAATTTTACCGTAACGGCATCCATCGCGGCAACGGAAAACTACAATGCAACGTCCTGCACCGGCGCATTCAAGATCATCAAGAGGACGCCGTCAGCATCAGTATCGGTTCCTGATTCCATAATCGACGAGGGATTTACGCCTGTACTGACAACTGACTCCGACGGCAAGCGTGATGCGGTATTCGAGTATAAGCCTGCAAATGCTCCTGATAATGCATACACGACCACTAAGCCCAACGCGAAAGGCACATACACCGTAAGAGCGACGATCCCCGAGACAGACAGATATTTTGGAAGAATCTGCACGTCGACATTTACGATAAAGGTTAAGCCTGTAACGGCAACGGTTGCTGTTACCGATCCCCTTGCAGGAACATCGTTTGATCCGGTGATCACTACTGATTCTGACGGCAAAGACAAGACGGTATTCGAGTACAGACCTGCCGGAGCTGCCGACACCGCATTTACAACTGATAAGCCTACAGAGGTGGGCTCCTATGTCGTGAGAGCAACTGTTCCTGAGACAGCAGTTTACGGAAAGGTTGTATGCACATCCGAGTTTAAGATCTCATATCTTGCCGCACCCGATAAGGCATATGACATGGCGGGAACGGCAGGCGATAATGATTTCTTTACAAGTGATGTAGAGCTTAAGGCCCCTGACGGATACACTATCTCCACAAGCTTTAACGGCGAATACCGGGCAAGTGTTCCCTATACGGATACACTTAATGCGGTATATCTCAAGAGGACATCTGACGGCGCGCTTACATCAGCGATCGCGATAGAGATACGTCCCAAGATCGACAAGGAGATGCCTTCCATTACTGACCCCGCGGGAAGCCTTACCGACGGTTCAGTTAAGTATGTTAAGGATCTCGCCGTAACCGTGTCGGATGATAACCTGCTGTCCCTGACAATCAACGGTGTTTCGGTGGATCTGGAGAATGCCGGCAATGTTGTGACTCTGAGTCCGGGTAACGGTATAAAAGTGTTCAAGATTCTGGCGGTCGATCAGGCTGGCAACAAGAGCGCTGTTGAGATTACTCTCATGGCTGAATGGCTGAAGGACAAGATAATTCCCGCAGACCTCCTCCTGCCTCTTGAGGCCGGTGAGGGATATAATCTCAGCGGCGGAAAGTGGACTGTCACCGGCGTGAATGGAGAAGACGGCACCGTATATAACGGAGGCATTCCGATATACGTCAACGACAGCGGAGATTATACATTTACTCAGGTTGGATGATCACTAAATCCCGACTGAACCCCCGACTATGAGTCGGGATATCAGTCGGAAAAGGCTCAGTTTTATGTAAAATCCCGACTGAACCTCCGACTATGAGCCGGGATATTGGTCGGAAAAAAGCTCAGTTTTATGCTAAATCCCGACTGAACCTCCGACTATGAGTCGGGATATTGGTCGGGGAAAGTGCGGTTTTATGTAAAAAAACGACTGAACCTCCGACTATGAGTCGGGATATCAGTCGGGGAAAGCTCTGTTGGATCCAGTTCATTCAGGTATCGCGACGGTAACAACAGTTCCTCCGCCGTCCCTCTCAGATATGCTGAGAGTGCCTTTGCATATCATCTGGAGACGCTGTCTTATGTTGTTCAGAGCAATATGCGGATCATCGTTGTCAGTCCCGTCAAATCCGGTACCGTTATCCTCAACTTTGATTACAGTCTGCTTACTTTCTTTGGTGGTGTGGATTGTTATGGATAATGATTCTTTGTCGGGATCGATGCCGTGCTTGACTGAATTCTCGACTATCGGCTGGAGGGTGAGCGGTGGAATGCGGAACAGGGTATGCTGTATGTCATAACACACAGTTATCCTGCCGTCGTAACGCACCTGTTCAACACCGAGATAAGCCTTGGTATGTTCCAGTTCTTCCGAGAATGGGATCGTATCTTCATTTGCAATGGCGGTGAAGTTCTTGCGGAGGTATGTGGTGAAATCAAGAATGACATTCTGCGCCTTGCCGGGATCCTGCTCACACAGATAGTAGATACTCATCATGGTGTTGAATATGAAGTGCGGCCTCATCTGCAGCTTCATGATACTCGCTTTCTGCATCGCATTCTCCTCAGTCTGTCTTACAGTATTCTCCACCTGGTCGAAGAGCACGTAAACGAACATGAAAAGGGCAGATATGGATGTTCCGAGTATAACGAGCAGGACACCGGAACTGAACATCTGCAGGATGGTACATACAAACGGGGTAACTACGAACGTCAGGAGGGCTGTGAAGTGTTTGGGGGTGAGCTTGGACTTCCTTCTCAATATACCTGTCAGGACCAGCGCAATATTGATGACCGGTGGTATAAGGAGAGCAGAATAATACCTGCCGCGGTTATAACCGTCGCCCGGTACAAAGTAATATATGTAATCGGTGAACCATGTGGATGTCAGCAGGATCTGATATATGGCTACCATTATCAGACTGAACCATATGAGGGGACTCCTGCGCCAGTTCTCTCCGCATACCCTGACAAGGTAGAATGCAACCATTGCGATGAGGAGCGGTGATATGAATGAGTAGATATACATCGTGGTCTGAGACAGAAGCAGATCATCCGGAACGTCCATTAACGACAGATGACATACAGTGTTAAATCCGATGTAGACAACCAGAGTACTGAAGAATACCAGAAAGAAATTCCTGTTCCATCTGTCCATATGGCGGATAGACAGTGCAAGTATCAGACCAAGCAGGGCAATAGTAAGTCCTGCTATGAGAATAGAGTGATTCAGCATTGAGAGCCAGTCGTTCATTCGATAACAAGACCTTTTACGGGATATCTGAGAAGTCTGAGCTGTTCTGCCAGGGAAGACTTATTGATCGGTTTGACAATGAACCCGCTTGCCCCTGTGGACCATGCATCCATGGAGTATTCCATATATGCAGTAAGGAAGATCACATTGAGATTAGGCTGTATCTCCAACATCTTTCTGCACAGGGCTATCCCGCTTGTCTTTCCCAGTTCTATATCGAGAAAAGCGATATTCACTTTGTTCTTGCGGACAAATTCGAGTGCATCAGCCGGATTGGTGAACCCGGTAACAGACATCTTGGGAAGCACTTTGTTGAGCACAGACAGTTCTCCCGTCAGGATGATGTTCTCGTCATCAACGAGCACGGCTGTTATATCGCCGGAATCATTCTCGGACACCAGCCCGAAAAGGATGTTCACATCACAGTCCAGGGTTTTTGAGATACGGGTGATCTGCATCGTATCCGGGATACGTCTCCCGCTCTCCCAGTGTGCGACGGACGAGCGGTCAACAAACAGCATGTCAGCGAGCTGCTGCTGTGATAAGCCCTTCTCTGTTCTCAAACGCCGAAGAGTATCGGCGAAAGATGTGCTCATATGAAATGCCCCTGCTACCTTTCTGCAATCTACGGTTATTGTAATTATTATATGTTTTGAGAACAAGTGGCAAATGATATGTGACAATCTGTCACATACGGTTGTAACATACCGGAATGAAAGTAAAATCTAATTAACCGGGCGAAGCTAACCTCTTCCCGGCTGACCCGGTCCATTTGTGGTAGGGGTTGCCCCGTGAATATATGGGACAGTCCCTATTTTCTATATTTTGGCCTGATCACAGCATGATAAAGTGATATAATCAGCATATGAAGATCAAGCGTGGACTGACATCTCTGATCATTGTTTCCGCCATGATTCTGTCATGTTCCGGGTGCAGTACAAACGGAAAACTTGTTAATCATATGACTGACAAGGAGTTGGCGCTGACTTCCGTTACAGAACTTATGCTGCTCGATGAGCCATGGTACGATCCCGGAGCGGGTGCTGTGGAAGGAAGCTATGATTATTTTCGAGGGTGCGTGGCATATGAGACAGGTCCGGACGGACTGATCTCCCGGATGATCGTACACAGCAATCCGTACACCTGTTTATCGATATCCCCTGATTACAGAGGGGGCGCCGGGCATGCTGTTTTCAGTTATGACAACTGCAATGCAGAGCTGGCATTTGATGATTATCATGACTTCCAGGATCAGCTCTGTGATTTGATCGATATAGGAATTGCAGATGGTGATATCGAGCGGCTCAAGGGAGATATGATCTATAACGATATCATCAGGTTCATGGATGCTCTCATTAACGGCAGTGCCGTATATCTTGAAGATGGGGTATCCGACGGTTTTCTCGACGGATGTTCACGTACTCTCCTGCCGACTTCGGATTCATTCTACTGGGAATTCAACGGTGATGAGATAGTCGCTCTGGGTGATTCCATAAAGGAATACCATTTCTACGACGAAGAACTGGACATGACTTTTATCGTTCATGTTACCACGCCGCCCGGTTATAAAGACGGCGGATCTTATCCCGCGGTCGTAATGACCGATGCGGTATGGAGATTGCAGAGCATCCCGTCTCTTGTCAATGAGATGGAGGAGGGCCGGGGTGAACCATCTATCCTCATCACGCTGGGACTGGATTACAGTATCGATAACTGGGACAATGAAGTCCGTGCAAATGTATTCTGTGATCATAAGGATGAATTTCTCGATTTCATTACCGACAACATGATGCCGTACCTGGGCAATATCTACAGGATAGACTACAGCCGGTCATGCCTGTTCGGGCATTCCCAGGGCGGCGTGTTCGCGCATTATGCCGCATTCAATTCCGACCGTTACGAGAACCAGCCGTTCTCGCGTTATATCGTTGCCAGTCCCGCTTTCTGGTCACCGTATTTTACGTGTGTTGAAGGGTATGAGGGCTTCATGGATGAATATGGGTATTTCGGCCGGAACAAGGATCTTGGCAAGAAGATCATTATCGTTGCGGGCGCTGATGAGGATCCTGATTATACCCCGTATTACGGAGAAAGTGATACGACTCTGGAGGGTGTGGCACATCTTAAGTCACGTCTTGACGGTTACGGTGTGGATGATTATGTCTGCAAGATCTATGATGGAGCTAATCATTTTACATACCTGTCTGATATGCTGGTGGAATATCTGGACGGCAGTCTGAAGTGAAGGGGACGGATTCCATGTACAGGATCTACATAGTTGAGGATGACACGGGAATAGCTGACGGTATCGCATCATGCCTGGGCAGCTGGGGCATGGAGGGACGTGTCGTATCTGATTTCAGGCGGGTCCTGGAAGAGGCTGATGAGTATGGTCCGCACCTGATCATAATGGATATTACGCTGCCTTACATGGGAGGATATCACTGGTGTCAGGAGATCAGGAAGAAGAGTAATGTACCGATCATATTTATCTCATCCGCATCGGACAACATGAATATTATCATGGCGATGAATATGGGGGCTGACGATTTTATTGCAAAGCCTTTCGATCAGAGTGTGCTGATAGCCAAGGTGTCTGCACTGCTCAGGCGGGCTTACGATTTTACGCAGGCTTCCAATACGCTGGATGCGGCCGGTGCGGTGCTCGATATAAACACGAATAAGCTCTCGTATAACGGAACCGAGGTCGATCTGTCCAGAAATGAATATCTGATACTGCTCACGCTGATGCAGAACAAGAATAAAGTTGTAAGCCGGGAGAAGCTGATGGAGGCGCTGTGGGAGACCGACTGTTACGTGGATGAGAATACACTTACGGTCAATGTCGGAAGGCTCAGAAAGACTCTCGAATCAGTGGGCCTGAAGGATCTGATCAGGACGAAATTCGGTGTCGGATATATCCTGGAGGATCAATGATAAAGGAGTATCTTCGGTCAAGGCTCAGGGTTATCATTATCCTGCTTGTCATAATGGGCATTTATGCGTCGTCGTATCTTCTCTTTGATATGCCTCCGGTGACTGTATTGTATCCGCTGGCTCTCAGCCTGACCGTATTAGTGACGGCCGGGGTCATTGATTATCTGACCATGTCGGCAAAACACAGGAAGCTCAAAGAGAATGAGATGCCCGATACATATGACCTGATAGAGAAGGACTATCAGGAGATCATAAGAAAACTCAGGGAAGAGGAGGAACTGGCGCACCGGAGATCCACATCGGATTATAACGATATGGTCGAATACTATACCGTATGGGCTCATCAGATAAAGACTCCGATCGCGTCAATGAGACTTAAGATCCAGTCGGAGGATTCGGAGCTCGCGAGAAGCCTTGATGTGGATCTCGGCAGGATAGAGGCATATGTTGAGATGGTGCTTACATTCCTGAGACTCGGTTCGGACAGCACTGATTACGTTATCAGGGAGATAGAACTGGATGAAGTGATAAGACCTGCCATCAGGAAGTTCTCCAGAGACTTTATCGCCAGGAAACTTACAATGGATTTTGAGCCCACGGAAGCGGTGGTGCTGTCGGATGAGAAATGGCTCTCATTTGTTATCGAACAGGTTATTTCAAATGCGGTCAAATACACTGCAGCGGGCGGCATCAGGATATATATGCATGACCCGGGGATCCTTGTGATAGAGGACACCGGAATAGGTATCAGTAAAGAGGATCTGCCGAGGATCTTTGAGAACGGATATACGGGATTCAACGGGCGCGAGGATAAGCGCGCCAGCGGCATCGGTCTGTACCTGTGCAGGAGGGTATGTGATAACTTAGGTCACGGGATAAGTGCGGAATCGGTTCCCGGAGAAGGCACGAAGATCTTGATCGGTCTGAACAGGCAGAAGCTGGGAATAGAGTAAATGTGACACTCTTGTTAGATTTGCGTAAGCAGATATTAAGGAATGGATCCGCATCGAAAACTATACTCAAACCATCCCAACACGAAAGGAATCAGGTTTATGAGTCTGCTCGAAGCAAAGAACATCAGAAAAGTATATAAGACGAGATTCGGAGGTGCATCTGTCGAAGCACTGAAGAATGTCAGTTTTACAGTGGAGAAGGGTGAATATGTGGCGATCATGGGCGAGTCCGGAAGCGGCAAGACGACACTTCTCAATATCATTGCGGCACTTGACAAGGCAACGGAGGGAACCGTTATTCTGGACGGGATGGACCTTGCCAAAGTCAGGGACAGGGATATCGCGGGATTCCGCCGTGATAATCTCGGATATGTCTTTCAGGATTTTAATCTTCTCGATACTTTCCCGCTGGAGGACAACATCTATCTGCCGCTGGTACTGGCAGGCAGGAAACCGGATGAGATGCAGGAGAGACTGGGCAGGATCGCCCCGTCTCTCGGAATAGAGGATATCCTGAAGAAGTATCCGTATGAGGTGTCCGGCGGGCAGAAGCAGAGAGCGGCAGTCGCGAGGGCTCTTATTACGGACCCGCGCATAATACTGGCTGATGAACCCACGGGTGCCCTTGATTCAAAGTCATCTGATGAACTTCTCGAGCTGTTCAAAAAAGTCAATCAGACGGGTCAGACGATCCTTATGGTAACCCACTCAACAAAGGCTGCCTCCAATGCGTCGAGGGTGCTGTTTATAAAGGACGGGACGATCTTCCATCAGATCTACAAGGGCGACTGCTCCGACAACCAGATGTACCAGAAGATAAGCGATACACTGACACTTCTTGCACAGGGAGGTGAACAGTAATGAAGGCAGGTTTCTATCCCAGAATGGCCGTCAGCGGAATGCGCAGAAACGGCCGTCTTTATGCACCTTATATCGCTACGTGCATACTGATGGAAGCGATGTATTATATCCTGCATTTTCTTGGTTTCTCGGGTGTGATGAACGGTATGCCCGGAGGAAGGACTGCTGTTGATATGCTTGGAATGGGAACATATGTGATGGCGCTCTTCGCTGCCATCTTCCTGTTCTACACCCAGTCAACACTGATCAGGGGACGCAAGAAGGAATTCGGTCTGTACAGCATACTCGGTATGAACAGGAGAAATATCGGGAGGATCCTGTTCTGGGAGACGTGTATCATCTGGGCTGTATCGACTACAGGAGGACTTATTGCCGGCATAGGACTGTCCAAACTGGCAGAACTGGGTTTTACAAAACTTATTGCAGTGCCTACGAGGTATTCGTTCTCAATATCGGGTGCATCCGTTGTGATGACGATGCTTGTTTTCGCAGTAATTTTTGTCCTGATATATCTGAATTCCTTGAGGCAGATCAGGTTTGCCCGTCCGACACAGCTAATCAGGGCAGACAAGGCGGGGGAGAAGCCTCCGAAGGCAAACTGGGCAGTGGGAATAACGGGACTTCTTTTTCTGGGGTCAGGATACTATATAGCACTTAAGATCGAGCAGCCCATGTCGGCATTCCTGTGGTTTTTCGTCGCGGTAATACTGGTGGTGATCGGCACATACCTCACACTGATCGCGGGTTCTGTCATACTCTGCAGACTGCTTCAGAAGAACAGGAAATTTTATTACAGGGCGGATCATTTTGTATCGGTGTCATCTATGGCTTACCGTATGAAGCGTAACGGTGCAGGCCTTGCTTCCATCTGCCTGCTGCTCACGTCTGTACTTGTTATGATGTCATCAACGTCAGCTCTCTATACCGGTTCCGAGGAATGCCTCAACGCCCGTTATCCTAACGAGATCGGTGCATTTGCATGCAAGTACGGCTATGATGAGACACTTCCCTCACAGGCAGCAAGGATGGATGCCATATTGAAGGCCGCTGCTGAGGAGGAGGGAGCGGATGTGCATAACAATTACACATATTCCGAATATTCCATCAGCGGGTATTTTGAGAACAGCTGTCTTCAGGTAACGCTGAATTCGTTGACGGATATGGCCTTTATCGATTACGACAAAGTGGCTCAGATCATGTTCATAGACGTCAGTGATTATAACAGGGTGTTCGGTCACGATGCGGAAGTTGAACCCGGACAGGCACTGGTCGGTACGGCCAAAAAGTCAGAGATAGGCGACGTCATAACGGTGGGAGACGTGTCATTTGACGTTGCCGGAAGGATCGATGAGTCTGTTACCGAGATAGATCCGACGGCAGGAGGAGCAGCATCTCCCACGATATTTGTCATCGTGAATGATGTGGATGAAGTGGCGCAGGCTTTCACTGACTACAGGGACTACAACGGCGAACCCATGCTCGCCTGGTTCTGGTACTGCAGGTTCGATACGGGACTTGACGCGGACGGACAGATCGCACTGGCTTCAACGCTCTCGAAGAAGCTGGGTGAGGAGCTGAAGGGCAAGGGATTCTCGAATTATTACTGTGAGAGCCACGAGGCAGAGAGGGATGACTTTGTCAGTACTTTCGGAGGGCTGTTTTTCCTCGGGATACTGCTCAGTATGATCTTCCTGGTGTCGTGCGTCGTGATAATCTACTACAAGCAGGTATCCGAGGGCTTCGAGGATCAGGCGCGTTTTGAGATAATGCAGAAGGTCGGGATGACGGAGGAAGATATCAGGAAGAGCATCAATTCCCAGATGCTTACGGTATTCATGATACCCATTGCAGTTGCAGGACTTCATCTTCTGGTCGTGCTGCCGCTCGTCAATAAGCTGCTGATGCTGTTCGCGCTGTTTGATTTCCCGAGGCTTCTGATATGCGCTGCTGTCTGTTTTCTGCTGTGCGGTCTGTTCTATGGCGTGATATATAAGCTCACATCGAATGCATACTACAAGATAGTGTCATGACAAGGCGGGACCCGGGCGAAAGTCAGGTCCCGTTCTGCTATAATTGACGCGGAGGTGATACGGATATGGCTTTCGCGTCGATGTTTTTTGTTTTGCTGTTTATTGTCCTTATACTGGCCGGTGCTGTCATGCTTTTTGCCGGCATCGTGCTGGCAATTATCTGGGTGGTCAGGGCAGGCAAAGGCTCAAAGACATCAGCAGTTCTCAAGGTATTTGCAGTACTGCTGGCCGTTCTCGGTCTGATCCTGGTCATAGGACCTCCGCTGGCCATCCGTTCGATCTCAAGAACGGCTCAGAAGAACTACGATAAAGAGGTCAGTGATCTGGCTGAAGATGATGTTGTACATGTGGATGCTCTCGAAGATATCTTCGACGACGGATTCGAATTCGGGGGCAGGCGGTTTGTCATGTTTACAGGGATCACTCCCCAGGATACACACAAAAACTATTCCGAGGTGCTCGTGGGAGCTGTTGTTGATAAGAACGGTTCCCACTGGATGATCTACAGTGTTGATAACACTGCGGGCGTTACCATATTCAATGTTGACGGCACGGAGTATTTTACCGAAGAGGGTAAGGAAGACTACGTGGTTGACTATTATCTCAATAAGGCTCCCCTCTACTGCGAGGTATCCCTGCATGACAGCGATGACACTGACCGGATCGGGAGTGTCGATGCGGATCACATCAGGAAGATAATCAATGCCGTTGATGAAGACGGTACGCATCTCAAACCTGATGAGATCACGGACAGAAAAGACTATGATATCCTCTACTTCTATTCGACCGATGACATGATATGCATGTGGCTTTACTGCTGGCAGACAGATGACGGCATTATCGTGTCGGACGGCGGGGAGTATCTGTATCTTGGCGATGAGGACGCATCATATATCTCGAAAATGGTCAGATAATATAAAAAATCTTTGACGCTCCTGTAATCTGCTCTTAATGTGCGATAAAGAATTCTTTGTTATAATATAGTTTGCCCAAGTCTATTGTTTTGAGAGGTTGCTATGAGTAAGAAGATGATCGCCATAATTGCAGGAGCCGCTGTTGCAGTGGCTGCAGTTGTCGCAGTTCTCATATTTGTATTTACGAGAGAGGATGATTACCGTCTCCTGAAGATGTATGAATTCCAGGGGACAGGCTCCGTTACCAGAGACGACAAAGGGGAGATAACCCCGTATGCCAACATGGTCCTGGAGTCAGGGGATAAGAT
>FMTG01000039.1 GCA_900099715.1 Ruminococcaceae bacterium YRB3002
CGAAGCGAGAACGCGTGTTTTGCGCCACAAGTTCCGCAACCGGCGAAGCCGGTGAGGACCTGTTCGAAGTGCCGCAAAACACGCGTTCGAGCCTCACAAAAATGAAGGCTGCCCCAGACCCGGGACAGCCTCCATATATGAGGGAAAATAAGGAAAACACTAACTCATTACTCCACGTCAGCCAATGCTGCGAAATTCTCCTCGCCGGTCCTGATCTTGACCACACGATCGACGTTGTAAACGAAGATCTTGCCGTCGCCGATGTGACCTGTGTAGAGTGCTTTCTTGGCTGCATCGATGACCTTATCTACAGGGATCGTTGAGACGACAACCTCGACCTTTACCTTAGGAAGCAATGTCGTATCGACCTCGACGCCTCTGTATTTCTCGCCGGCACCCTTCTGGACGCCGCAGCCCATGCACTGTATCATCGTGATGCCGGTTACGCCGATGTCGTTCATTGCTTTCTTCAATGCATCGAAGCGTGACAGCTTGGCGATGATGACTACCTTGTGGATACCTGTATCGTAAGTAGCTGCAACAGTATTTACTACAGGTACGGCTGCATCCTTGATGACCTCGGAAGCCTTGTCGAATTCTGCAACGCCGAGATCGGTGTTCTCGTTTACTGCCATCATGTTGTCAGTTGTATCCATGATGGAGAAGCCTGAGTAAGCAGATACGAGGCCGTGTTCTGTGATGTCGAGACCTGTGATCTCTTCTTCCTCGGAAGCTCTGAGGCCGATGGTCTTCTTGATGGCTACGAATGTTATTGTGATCGTAACTGCCGTCCATGCTGCTGTAGCGAGGAGACCGATCATCTGGATGCCCAGGAGCTTGAATCCGCCGCCGTAGAAGAGACCTGTCATTACGTTGCCGGATGCGTCTGCAACAGAATATCCGGGAACGGATGATGTTGAGAACAGACCGACTGCGATCGTACCCCAGATACCGTTCATCATGTGAACTGCAACGGCACCGACAGGGTCGTCAACGTGGATCTTATTGTCAAGGAACCATACTGCGAATACAACGAGCAGACCGGAAACGAGACCGATGATCGAAGCGCCCAGAGCATCTGTCGTGTCGCAGGGAGCTGTGATGGCAACGAGTCCTGCAAGTGATGCGTTGAGACACATGGAGACATCGGGCTTACCGAACTTGATCCATGTGAAGATCATACATGTTACCGTAGCGATCGCAGGTGCGATAGTAGTTGTTACAAAGATCGTTCCGAGCTGCTCGAGGGAAGTAGCGGCAGCGCCGTTAAATCCGTACCAGCCTAACCAGAGGATGAATACGCCGAGGGCACCGATCGGGATGTTGTGGCCGGGGAAAGCGTTGACCTTAACGATCTTGCCTTTCTCGTCCTTAACGAACTTGCCGATACGGGGACCAAGTATTGCTGCACCGATGAGTGCTGCGATACCGCCAACCATGTGGATGCAGTTTGATCCTGCGAAATCATGGAAGCCCATCTGAGCGAGCCATCCGCCGCCCCATGTCCAGTGTGCCTCGATAGGGTAGATGACCGCTGAGATGACACCGGAATAAACACAATAAGATAAGAACTTTGTTCTCTCAGCCATAGCGCCCGAGACGATCGTAGCTGTTGTCGCACAGAACACGAGGTTGAATACGAATCCTGCCCAATCGAAAGCAGCGTAATTAGTGAAGATATCAAAGTTCGGAAGTCCTACCAGACCGAATAGAGCGTCCTCACCCAGGAACAGGCCAAAGCCGATCGCGATAAAGACAACAGTACCGATACAGAAATCCATCAGGTTCTTCATGATAATGTTGCCGGCATTCTTGGCTCTGGTAAATCCTGTCTCTACCATTGCGAAGCCTGCCTGCATCCAGAATACCAACGCCGCACCGGCCAGAAACCATACGCCAAAGATCTGTTCATTTACAGTCTGTAAAACGTCTTCCAACATAACAAAACCTCCTTCTTGCAAAAAAAGAGAATCCACCACCGCAGGGATCACTCCGTCGTGATGAATTCTCTTTGTTTGCCAAAAATAAATAAAGGTGCAGCGAGATCACTCTCATTGCACCTTTGCATGTGGGAATATTAGCACTCGCGAAATCGGGTGTCAACAGTTTTTTTCGCGATTTTGAATTTAGTGCATCTGCCAAAAATCTGGCCCGAGATTCTGAACAATCTGCCGATGGATTGTCACATAAAATCCGGTCGCCTAATTGTAGAATTGAGGACAGTGAGGTGGGTTGCTATGGACGAATCATTGATCAAGTTAATCAAAGAAGCAGAGGAAACAACTCTGTCCATGGAGGACATGATCGACCTGGAACTGGTTGATTTCAGGACGATGCTCGAGGAGCTCGAGGGCAAGTAATCTGGCTCGAACGCACAATTTTGTGCTGATTCGAACAGGTGCTCCGCGCTTCGCTTGTGTGCAACTTTCAGCACAAAACGAGCGTTCTCGCTTGCAAAAGTCTTAATTTGAGGCGTGCTGTTGAGCACGTCTCTTTTCATTTGGTCTGCGGTGTGGTATTATAAATTGAACATGTTCAATAATGCTAATGCAACCCGCATCACCCGCGAAGGAGGATCCCGCCCATGACGCCCACGAATACCCGCAAAGCCCTTGTAGTCATTGACATGCAGAACGACTACCTGTGGCCGTCACGCAAGCCGATGTTCAATTACGATACGGAGGATCTCGTGAGCCACGTGAACGGGGCAATCGCCAGGTTCAGCGGCGCGGGGCACGACGTGATCTACATTGAGCAGATCTTTCCGGATATCGTTACGAACCGGTGGTTCATCGGTTTCTCGATAAGGGGGACCGACGGGGCGAAGACGTATGAGGGCGTCAAGCGCGTGGAGGGGAAGGTTTTCGAGAAGAATCTGCCTGATACGTACACGGCGAAAGCGTTCCGGGAGCACATGGCCCGCGAGGGGTACGGCGAGGTCGTGCTGTGCGGGCTGGACGAGTGCGGCTGCGTGGGGGCGACGGCGCAGGGCGCGGCCCGGACCGGCGCGCGGGTAGTGATGCTGGAGGACTGCATCGGCCGCAGATTCCCGGAGGCCAAGGTTCAGAAAATGCGCAAAAAGCTGGCCGCGCTGGGCGTCACGTACCAGATGTCAGAACTGTATCCTATCTGAAATCTCGTTGACACATAATATCGGGCACCCAATAGTAGAATGATATCAATAACGTTGAAGGCGGTGCCGATATGGAGAATGTTGTTTTGGCGGACAGATATGATGAACCCAAGAAGAGCAAGGCAATCGTCACGGACCTGAGGCTTTCCGTCGAGGACGAGAAAGAGCTGGAGCTGATCGATTTTCTCACCTTGCTGGAAGAGCGCGAACATAAGTAATCTGAACGGCGGGACCCTCAGCGGCCCCGTTTTTTGTACCCCCCACGCCCGCGCGAAATCTGTTATAATGTTCACGGGTAAGGGAGGTGATCACATGACTATGATCAGAAAAACTATTTCCATTTTATTGGCATCAGCAACACTAATGTCACTGGCCGGCTGCGGCATCATCGGCAAGAAGAGCATCCCCGAGGAATGGTACAAGGACGCCATCGAGTATTACCGTGACGCAGCTCAGAACGGCGCCGCGAACGAGTCTACGGAGTTCTTCATCAGCTCCGACATGCGCGACCCGGGAAGCGGCACCAAGTTCGGCTACACACTCGTCGACCTGGACGGCGACGGCGCCGAAGAGCTGCTGATAGGCATCGTCGATGATGACAGCCATACCAAGTTCACGAACGTCGTCGTTTACCACAGCGACCTCGGCCCCTACTGTCTTCTCAGCGGCGGCGAGGGCTACTACATCTACCTCTGCAACGACAACTGCCTGCGCGAAGACTCCTGGTACGGCTCCGAGACAAAGACTCAATATATGAAATACAACCACGAGAACAACGCATTTACTATAGTTGAAGGCAAGTATCTGGCTAAGAAGGTGGAGCTGACACCGTTCTGAGGGCTCGAACGCGTGTTTTGCGGCACTTCGAACAGGTCCTCACCGCCTTCGGCGGTTGCGGAACTTGTGGCGCAAAACACGCGTTCTCGCTTCGGGGGTGGCTGGGAGCGCAAAACACGCGTTCTCGCTTCGGGAGTGGCTTCGAAATGTGAAATGGGGACGGTTCTCAATTGTCACATTTTTTGAAGAGCTGGTTACTTTGTATGATATTGACTGAAATCCCGACTGAATGCCCGACCTATGGTCGGGATTTCAGTCGGATTTTTGCTGGAAATTGAGCCTTTTCCGACTAATATCCCGACTTATAATCGGAGGTTCAGTCGGGATTTATCTCCTGATTTCCGGATGTGAAACTGCTATGATGGCTAGAATGGAAATGTATGTCAAAAGTCGATTTTTAGAAGTTTGACATACAAAATCATATGAAAATGTATGTCAAAGTTGGATTTTCGAGAGTTTGACATACAAAATCTTAATATCTGTATGTCAAATTTCATTTTTTAAGGTTTTGACATACAAAGCAGCTCATTTTTGTATGTCAAATCCCGTTTTTTAGAACTTTGACATACAAGAGCAGATCCGGCCGGAAAATGCGACGTGCGGGGCAATTCTGTTCTTCAGAGCCCTACACGTCCCCTTTTCACATATTGTAACGTGTATTTAATTGACGGCATATTAATAAGATAGTAAAATGTATCATGTATCAGTATATAAATTTAGCCAATCGTTGTTGCGCGATGCTGGCCGGCCCCGTTTGACGGGACGCGCGACAGGAAAGGATCTGACTATGGAAAAGAAGTTATTTGCAGTGGCGATCGCACTGTCAATGAGCTTGGAGTTCCTGTGGGGAGGCGCGGTAATCGCGGATACGAGTCCGGATTATCTTGACCCTGAGAGCGGGATCTCCGAGAGCGAAGAGAAGATTCCTTACACAGGAAATGATGAAGATCAGGCTGCTGATCAAGACGCCGCCACAGAGAATGACGGGGTTAGTTTTAATCCGTATGTTTTCGAGGTGGATGAGAATGACGAGGTCAATGCGTCGGTTCAGCTGCAGCCCGGATTGATGACCATTGAGGGCATTGCCGATCTTTTTGATGCGGCAACTGACATAAATCAGAACAGCACGGTGATCGATTTCGGCGACATCACGGAAGGAAATTCGACGATTACCAATGTGACGATCATCAATGAGACGATCCCGCTGACAGTTCAGGCACCGGAGATCATGGCAGGCAATTATGTCGAGAACGGCAATTGCATCGTGATGTTCAGGAATTACGACTACGAGGCGGAGTATTTCGATGCTTGTGTCTACACGACCAAGTCTGTTACGGAGCCGATCAGCACGAGAGTGGTGAACGGAACGACATATTACATGGCCGGTATCGGAACATTTGATATGGCTCACGGCGTTATTGAATATGCAAACACTACAGACGGTCAGATCATTCTTGCCAACGTTCCGATGTATTTCGCAAACAACAAGATACCTGCAGGCAATACAACCGTATATCTGTCGGTAATAGCAGGCGAAATAGCAGGCGAGAGTTCCGAGAGCGATCTCTTCAGGTCAAATGTTATTTCCGATCCGGATGCCAATGAGACAGAGGAGCTGATCCCCATCGACTCCAAAGATCTGTCAGTTGTTATCCAGACCAATGACCGCACATACACAGGCGAGTCGCTTTTCCCGCCTATCGCGATCTACAATTCGACAAACTACGCCAAGCTGGTCGAGGACAGGGACTACGAGGTCGTTTACGACGACATGATCGATGCAGGCAACTACACGATCACTGTTAACGGTCTCGGAAACTTTACAGGAACAAGAGCTGTTCCGTTCACTGTTGAACGTGCAAGGTTCAATGAGAATTTCACGGCAATGCTCGTTGAGCAGGAGGCAATGGAATACTCGGGCGACGAGCTAAAGCCTGATGTATCTGTATGGCACAATGACGTGGAGCTCGTTGAGGGCAAGGATTTCGAGCTTGATTTTATCAACAACACGGATGTCGGCGAGGCGGTAGTCGTTGCTGAGGGCATCGGAAACTACGATGGTTCGATGGAAGCGGGATTCCTGATCAATCCTGTAACTGTATGGGAGGAGAACTCGGAGATCATCGGTCTGAACAGGACTTTCGAGTTCACGGGTGAGAATATCACTCCCGCTATAACAGTTATCTGTCAGACAGAGACATCCAACCGCACACTGATAAACGGAACCGACTATAATATGACGATTACCAACAACATGGATGTCGGTCTGGCGTATGTGGATTTCTCTATGATGGGTAACTACAGAGGCAACTTCACTGAGACCTTCAGGATCATTCCTGCATCGCTCACATATAACACGATGATCTCTCTGAATCCTGATTCATTCCAGTTCAATGGAAGCGCTCTTCAGCCTGATGTTACTGTAACTCATAACGGCAGGACTCTCGGCGAGGATGACTTCAGAACGGTATTCATCAACAATACTGACGCAGGTTCTGCAAACGTTCTGGTTATCGGTCAGGGCAACTACAGCGGCGCGTCCAGTGCAAAGTTCGCGATCAATCCTGTAGATATCAACAGCACCGAGGCTAATGTCGACGTTAGAATGGAAGATGATACATTCACTTTCACAGGTGAGGCTATCTATCCTTCTTTCAATGTAACGGCAGGCGGCAAGTCACTTAAGGAAGGTACTGATTATGATATCGCCTACTTTAACAATACCGATGCCGGTACAGGCAGAGTGGTTATCGTAGGCCAGGGCAACTACGCCGGCAATACGACGCTCAACTTCACGATCGAGCCCAGAAACATAGCAGTTAACAGCACGGTCGTAACTGTCAGTACGAATATTGATAAATTCCAGGGCTACCCGCTCGTTCCGAATGTCTCTGTATTCACCGGAGGCAAGACGCTCGTAAACGGTACTGACTATGATGTAGAGCTGGTCAATAATGTCGAGGCAGGCAGAGCAGTTGTAATCGTAACCGGTAAGGGCAACTACAATGGTACACATATCAACTACTTCACCATCGATCCTCAGTCGATCACGAACAGGATCGTAAACGTTACGCTCAACACAACGAGCTGCAAGTTCACAGGCGAAGCCATCGAGCCTAAGGTAACTGTCACGATCAACGACAAATACGTGCTTGAAGAGGGCGTACACTTCAACGTTACTTACGTTGACAATACGAACCCCGGAACAGCCACAGTAACCATCACCGGTATCGGAAGCCTTACGGGCGCTGTTAACAAGACTTTCGAGATAACGGAGCTTGATGTTTACGAGGTTACATTCAATGCCAACGGCGGTTCAGGATCCATGGATCCCATCACGGTAGTCGAGGGCAACGCTTTCACAGTACCTGAATGCAGCTTCACAGCTCCTATCGGAATGGTCTTCGATACATGGGATGTGGCTCCTGTTGGATCGAACATGACCGTAACCGAGGACACGGTCTTCACGGCACAGTGGAAGGAGAACATCTATCCCGTCATCATTGCCAACAAAACATGGACCGAGGGCGACGCCAACCTGATGGTTGAGATCGATGCCGATATCAGCAAGTTCCTGTATGCAGAATGCGACAACGTAACTCTGACTGAAGGAACTGACTTCCTGCTTACAGTCGGAAGCACGATCATCACACTCACAGAAGAATACATGAAGAAGCTGGCTCCGGGCACACATACCCTTACCGCTTATTTCACGGACGGCAAGGCATCCTGGACGTTCACGGTCGCTGACAAGTCAGGCGGCGGCGGCAAGGAGTCCGGTTCACCTCAGACAAGCCAGCCTGTATCCGGCATCGTGCTGGCAGCTGCTACATTCATGGCAGTGGTCGCTCTTGGCGGAATAGCATTCATCGCTCGTGACGAGATGAAGAAGAGATACGACAGGTGACAGGCAAAGCGCGGATAATCAGTGTAATAATACACGTGTTACTGATCACGGCAGTCATTGCGACTGCCGTGTTCGTGCGTTCAGCGGCATCTTCGTTCACGAAGGGCACGGGGGATGAGACGGAGGACAAGTACATCTCCGCCATGACGGACGATAACGGGCTGCCGTACCTCACGGATATGGACTCCTACTACCATGTCCGTCTCGTTGACCAGTATCTGGGTCACGGCAGTCTCGGCGACGGTATGACGGAAGACGGCAGACTCTGGGATCTCCACAGCTACGCGCCCGAGGGCAGGAGCGCGGAGTACCAGCCCGGCATAGTCTGGGTAACTGCTGCAGCCTGGAAACTCACGGAATCCGACCCGGCACAGCTTCCCGGCATCGAGTACAGGATCTCCGCGCTGGTGGCATCCCTGTCCGCCCTGGTGGCATATATCATCGGCTGCAGGGCTGTAAGCCTCAAGCCATCCGGCCGCTCGAAAAGGCAAAACACAGCATCCACAATAGCCTCTATGGTCTCCGGCACGGCAGCGGGCCTTCTGGTGGCCTGCGCTCCCCAGTTCGCGACGCGTACATGTTACGGCAGATTCGATACGGATATGTTTGTTGTGCTGATGGAACTGCTGCTGATACTGTTCATGACTGAAGCGCTGCGCGCGCCGAAATTCTGGCAGAAAGGCCTGTTCGCAGTACTCTTTGCAGGTGCTGCGGTGCTGTACGCGCAGTGCTGGACGCCCAGGTACGCTATGCTTTTCGCGGGGCTCACAGCGGTGGGCGGAGTACTGTTCCTGATACTGATGCTGATCATGAAAGACACGCGTCCCAAGGGCATCAAAGCGGCCCTGACCGCACCGTCACTTTGGGCGGTCATCGCAGGCGGCATACTGACGGTGGGCGGCCTCGTGCTGACGGTGGGAACATCGGTGATCACCAGCATCTTCACGGCGCTCGGATTTACGACATCAACAGCGACGGGGGAGGGCGTCCTGCCGAACATGCTGGCGTCCATCTCCGAGCTCAAGAAAGCGAATCTTTTTCCCCGCAGCATGGGCGACTTCTTCAGAGGATATGTGGCAAATGAGACGCCCTCTGTGATCAACGGCATCGGCGGCGGATGCGTGATGGCGCTGGCCGTCGCGGGGCTTGTATGGCTGGCAGTAAAGTATATCAGGGGCGGCGTTGAGACCCGCAAAAACAGCGCCCTCTACCTGTCCGTCCTGGGCGTCTGGTTCGTGGCTGGACTATTCCTCTCGCTCTATGGCATCAGGTTCATCGAGCACCTGTCGGTCCCGGCCGGGCTTCTGGCAGCGGTGTTCCCGGGACTTCTTCTGATCAAAGCAAACAGGACTGACAACGAAGGCAAGGCTCTCCGCAAAAAGGAGCGCAAAGACCTGATAATAAAGAATGTTCTGGTGGCGGCACTGGTGGCCGTGACCGTGGTTCCCTCGATAACAGGCGCGGTTAATGCGTGCAGCGCCGCGAGGCCGACCGTATCGACCGCCTCGGTGGCGTCGATGCAGTTTGTCCGCAAGGATACACAGGGCGATTCGCTGCTGGCTTCCTGGTGGGACATGGGATATTTCTACGAGGCGGCAGGCGACAGAGCGTGCCTGTGGGACGGCGGTTCCCAGGATTCCGCCCGCGCCATAATGGTGTCGAAGGCACTGGTAACTGACGACCTCGAACTGTCGAGACGCATCATCCTTATGCTGTCCGGCAGCGGCAACAGCGCGATTGATTTTCTGATGGAGAAGATGCCGACAAAGGATGCCTTTGACCTGCTGTGGAAGGCACTTGTGATTGATAAGGAGAGTGCGTGCGCGCTGCTCGTTGACAACGGTCTCACGGCTGAGGACGCGGCGAGGGCGGAGGCAATGATCCACCCGGCACACGTCCGTGAGGCATACCTGATACTGACATATACAATGACGCGCCAGATCGGCTGGTACGAATATTACGCGAACTGGGATTTCACCGGAACGCAGGAGATGCCAAGCGTCACCATGTATTCCTACACGCCGGACGGCACGCCCATGTTCAATACCAAGGCCGGCCAGGAATATCTCGATAACGTGAGAGGCAACGAGACCATGTGGAGGCTGTTCTTTGATGCGGAGAAGACTGAGTGCTTCACACCCGAATTCGAGTGGCACGACGGCCTCGAGCACGTGCGCGTCTGGAAGGTGGAGGCGTGACTGCCGTGTCTTCCGTGACTGCAAGGCTGAGCATTGTCATCCCCTGCTACAAGGTGGAGCAATATCTGAGGCGCTGTCTTGACTCGCTGCTGGCCCAGTCACTGGAAGGGCTGGAGCTGGTCTGCGTCAATGACGGATCTCCCGATAAATGCCTTGAGATACTGCAAGAATACAAGAGTAATAACCCTGATAAGATAATCATCATAGACCAGGAGAACCGGGGCGTCTGGCGCGCCCGCCGCGCCGGCATCGAAGCCGCCACGGGTGAATATATCGGCTTCATCGACCCGGACGATTACGTGCTTCCGGGGTACGCCGAGACTCTGTACAACGCGGCAAAAAACGAAAACGCAGACATCGCGTGCTGCGGTTTTGACCGTGTGGATGCTGACAGCGGCAAAACATATTCCACGGAGATGACGTCGTTCCCGTATGATAGCTTTGATATCAGGGAGGAGCCCGGCCTCATGCTGGAGGTCAACGCGGCCATCTGGAACAAGATATTCAGAGCCCCGGTTGTTAAGGGAATGGGGGAGATAGAGACGATCCCCAGGGCTTTGGACGATATGATTTTCGCCCAGCTGATATACATGAATGCAAACAGGATCACGTTTGTGAAGGAGTCGCTGATCAGGTATATGGTGCGGCGGGACTCGATAATCAAGACCACGGATGAGACCAGGATCCCGAGCCTTTATCAGGCCATGTGCGAGGTTCGCGATCTGTGGATGAATGAGTGTCCGGAGCTTCTTCAGTACCTGGACGGGGCGGCTTTCCTCCATCTGGGGATATCGCTGATGCACCAGATCTCGGGCGGCGGGCGCAAGGTCTTAAAGCCCGCGTATGTGAAGAACAAGGAGTTCCTGGACAAGGAATTTCCGGACTGGCGGCGCTGCCCATATATCAAGCTATCTTACGTAAACGGCCACAAAGGCGCGAACCGCAAGGTGCATTTCGTGAGAGCCGTTTATTCGATGGGCATGGCGGTGCCGTTCCTGCTGATTTACAACAGCATGATCACCCGCACGGGGGTGGACGTCAAATGGTGAGCACAGTTAACGCCGGCGCATGCGGTGCACAGAATCTGAAAAAGCTCGTCATCGTCCCCGCCTACAACGAGGCGGGCACCGTCGTGGAACTGTGCAGGGAAGTTAAGAATACCGCGCCTGATTACGACATCATCGTCATCAACGACTGCTCAACTGACGCAACGCTCGCAAAGTGCCGGGAAGCCGGCATCCACGTGCTCGACCTGCCCGTGAACCTGGGCATCGGAGGCGCAATGCAGTCCGGCTACAGATACGCCGCGGCCCACGGCTACGACATCGCCGTGCAGGTGGACGGCGACGGCCAGCACGACCCCGCGTACCTGGGGGCAATGTTAACTAAGTTACTGGACGACGGCGCCGACATGGTCGTCGGTTCCAGATTCATAGAAGGGGAGGGGTACCAGTCCACGGCGCTGAGGCGCGGCGGGAGCAGGTATTTCGCGGGGCTCATAAAGGCCGTCACGGGGAGCCGCGTGACCGACCCCACCTCCGGCTTCAGGATGGCAGGCAAAGGAACCATCGGCCTCCTGGCGCAGGAGTACCCCCAGGACTACCCGGAGCCCGAGTCCATCGTGCGCCTCCTCAGGACCGGCCGCCGGGTCGTCGAGATCCCCGTCAAAATGCGCGAGCGCGGCGGCGGAACGTCCTCCATCGGCGCGCGCAATTCGGTATACTATATGATAAAAGTCACCATAGCAATCTTGCTCGAAAGGATCCGCCCATGCTCAACCTCCGTCTGAAGATCTTTCTGTTCGTAATCTGTTTTCTCGTATTCATATTCCTGATCCTGAAGCTCCGCGGCCGCAAAGCCGACGTCAAATACGTTCTGCCGTGGATCGGCCTCGACCTGGGCGTCGTGGTGATCACGGCCTTCCCGGGCATCCTCGACTACTTCTGCCGCCTCTTCGGCATCGAGACGCCCAGCAACATGCTCTTCTTCTTCGCGCTGATCCTTCTGGGCATGGTAGTCTTCTCCATGACCCTGACCATCTCCCGCCAGAACGAGCAGATCCGCGACCTGACCCAGCGCCTCGCCCTCTGGGAGGACTCCCAGAAGCAGACACAGCAGCGCGAAAAGGGTTCCGGGGTTTCCGGTTCCGAAGTGCCCGGCTTCGAGGTTCCCGGTTCCGATGGCTGACCGTCTTATCGACATAATCGTCCCCGTATTTAACGGGGCTCCGTATATCCCGGGGTTCCTGGCTCAGTTCGGTAGTGGCGTGAGTGGCGTCGGATTCATCTTTGTCGACGACGGCTCCGAAGATAACTCGCTGCAGCTCCTGCGCGAGGCGCAGATCACCAGTTCTTTACCAATCCACATCATCACCTGCGCCCACGGCGGCGTCAGCGCCGCGCGCAACGCAGGTCTGGCCGCATCGACCGCAGAATACGTGGCTTTCTTTGACATAGATGATATATGTTCCCCGGACTACCTGAGTTCGCTGACCGGGGCGGCAGGGGGCGGCGGATTTGACGCAATGCTTTTCGCGCGGCGGATGATGTTCGATGCCGGTGGCAATGTGTTTGACAGTGACGATGGTGCCGGTGCCCCTGCTCCTGTGCCCGGAGTCCGGTCGGACCTGCTCAGGGAGATCCTGACCGACGAGACCAGATTCGGCGGCATCCACTGCCTGCTCCTGCGGCGCGCGTTTGTTGAAGAGCGTGAGCTCCTGTTTGCCGAGGGCTACCCGTATTACGAAGACACGGAGTATCTGTACCGCGCAGTGGCGCTGGCCGATGGCGGTATCCGTGTGCTTAACCGCTATCTCTACGGCTACGTGGTCAGACATGACAACTCAGCCATGGCTCAGTTCAGCTCAGAGCGCATCCGGTGCCTGGAGCTTCTCGAGAACCTCCAGCCCCTGTTCGACGTGTCAGTGCCTGAGTTCGCTGACCTCTACCGCCGCTACGGTGTCGCCCGCATCTACTGGTCCGTCCTATGGCAGGCCGCGCTGGCCGCTCCGTCGTGCCGCGCGTTCGTTGAGTTTGCCTTGTCGACAGGAGCCGCGGACCGCATGCGCAGCCTCAAAGGCTTTCCTGACCGCAAAGTCGTGTTGCTTCGTGCCCTGTTTCTGATCTCCAGGCGCCTGTACTGGCTGATTGTCAACTTGCTGGGACGGAGATACAGCAACGTCAGGCGGATGAGTGAGGATGAGTGGAAAATGTGAAAGGCTCGAACGCGTGTTTTGCGGCACTTCGAACAGGTCCTCACCGGCTTCGCCGGTTGCGGAACTTGTGGCGCAAAACACGCGTTCTCGCTTCGAA
>FMTG01000042.1 GCA_900099715.1 Ruminococcaceae bacterium YRB3002
TGCAAATTCCGCTAAAACAGCATGCCGATTCCGATAGAACGGCATGCTGTTCCGCTTCAAACGGCACGGAGTGACGCTGTAGATATGTTTATTCCGTTTTACGCATGTCTCTGCCGTTGCATTCCAAGCGATACGCCTTGGCGGTCATCCTGCTTAGGCAGGCATCCGCGTAAGTACTGTCCTTGAACAAGTCCCACCAGCTTGCGACGGGAAGCTGAGATACAATCATGGTGGCTTTTCTTGAATCGCGCGTTTCAATAATCTCGAAGAGATCTCGACATTTATCCATATCCAGTTCCATTAAGCCGAAGTCGTCGATTACAAGCAGATCGTACGCGGACATCTCGTTCGTATACTCATAGCTTGAGTTTGTCTTTCTGGCCTTCTCGCTCTGTTGCAGCAGTGTGTTAGCTCTAATGTATTTTACAGTTCTAAGCTGTTGCAGTGCCGTTATGCAGAAAGCATTGGCTATGTGCGTCTTGCCGGCTCCAGCACTTCCGGTTATCAGAAGATTCTTGGGCTCATCAATCCAGCTACATGTCTGAAGCTTCTCTATGGTGTGAGTATCAAGCTTCCTGTCAGGTTCATACAGTGATTCGTCAAAGTCTGCATGCGGATACTTGAGGGTAGCTTTGCGCAGCAACTTGTTGAACTTGGTTGTTTGTCGCTGATCCCATTCGTAGTTAATCAGAGCCGTTATCCTGGTATGGAAATCGTCAAGTTCAGAGTTAGGATTAAGGAACTGTTGCTCCAGGGCTTCTGCCATATGCGACAACTTAAACTTGAAGAGCCTGTCCAACAGAATGTTTTCTTCCGTCGTCAGTTGCGGATTGTATGTGTAGTCTTTTTGTCTGTATGCCATAGTCGTTCACCTTTACTTATAGAAGTCCTTTCCTCTGATGTTCTCATGCTGCGGAAGATGTTCTTCTGAACATGGTTCACCGGATTGCAGCTTTCCGAGCACTTGTTTGAAGGTTTTATATCTGCACGAGTTCATCTCAATACACTGACGTGCAACTTCCTCGACAATTCCGTGAGGCAGATCCTTAACAGAATGCAGGATTCCCGCACAAGCGTTATAAGATTGTTCTTCGTGCTTTGAGGATTTGAGCATCCGGTCGATGAATTCCGACATGCTGGGACCAACAACAGATGCCCATCTTCTGTAATATGCCCCATCCTTAGAGTTAACTTCCTTATAGTAAAGGTGTTCCGGTCTCATGTGACTGTCTTCAGTTATATAACGCGGAAAGTCACGGTAAGATCGCTTATGTTTGCATAACAGACGGTTGTAACTGTCACATATCCTTATCTCTGTATGCGTAGCCTTTAAGATTGCAGGCTTACCACATTGTGTGTAAACTACAGAGTAGTAGTGGCCATCGTACTCTATGTGGTAGTTATCAGGAACCTTGCTGATTGCTTTGTAATCGCATACCGTGAAGATTTCATGTGGTAGTGGTTTCATACACGGTTTGTCGTAACGTTCGAAGGCATCCAGTCTTGAATAAGGTCTGTTCTGGAACTTCCTGGAGTTGAGAACTGCTACTTTTTCTTTTATATCCCGGTTTAGCTCTTCCAGTGATGTATATGTCCGTTCTTTCAAGGGTTCGATCAGGTGCGTCTCAAGATACCGGACATGGTTCTCGACCGTTGCTTTGCCTCGCGGCTTGCGTGGCGGCGGGGGAAGAACGATGGTGTCGTAGAAGTCTTCCAAATCTGAATACACGCTCTGTAAGACCAACTCATCCTTTGAGTGTTTGGTCACTGCAGTTTTAAGGTTATCCGGGACAAAATACTTGGCGATACCGCCATAGAACTGAACCGCGTGAATCGTACCCTCTACAAAATTCGATAACTTCTCGTTAAGGAAGGCTTCAGCGTAGATAAGGCTGCTTACGCCGAGTGTTGTAGCAAAGAAATGCACCTTGCGCAACTCGCCCGTATTAGGATCTAACAGAAGATATGGCTGATCTCCTACCCAGTCTATATACATCTTTTCTCCGGGTACTCTTTCTACAGCCATTGTTGCATCTCGCTTGCCATAGTGAGACTCCACAAAGCGGTTATAGTACTCGTAGAATTGAGATTGTTCGTATCCATCCGGGTGTTCTGTTTTGTACTCGATCCAGCAGTAAGCAATGTTTACCTTACTGCCTTTGGCATGTATCCGGTCGTAGTAGTACTGGAAATCCGGTAGCGGAATATCCTTACGTCTGACTTGTTCTGGTGGATAGATAAGCTCCTCGACAGTGTGTGGCTCCATCTTCCGCAGTTCTTCCAACGTTAATCCTGATGCTTCGAATCTGCTCAAGATCCGTTGTGTTGTGCCTGAACCGATGTGATACCGTTTCTGTATAACGGAGAACGAGCATTCATTCTGCCGCATCTGTATCACGCCGATTATCGTATTGAAATCTTGCATGGTTTCCATGCCTCCTTTCTGCAGCATACATGCTGCAGAAAAGACTATATCACGGTTAGAAATCTATGCCGTTAGAAGCGGAAACTCATGCCGTTCGCACCGGAATGACCATGCCGCCGTTAGCGGAATCGGCGTTCCGTCAAAGCGGAATTTGCAATAAAATCATTCTAAAATAGCTCTGCATACAAATCTGGTCTCTGCAATTTCAATAATTATAGGTTTTATTTCAGTTAACACTTGTTCTTAGGACAGTTGTTTCCCATCAACTATAAGAATTAAATAAAGATTTCTTTCTGAATCTCAACTAGATTTTCTCTAATGCTTGCCATTTCTTTTGCCATATTATTATTCGAACTAATTGTACTCTGTACTTTATCTCTTATTTCCTGAACCTGCGAGGATATGTCGTCATATACTTCGTATACTCCCTTAAGTTCGTCTGAATAAGCCTTTTCCAATTCGTCTACAACATCAATAAAATATTGCCTAAACTCCAATTGCTTCTTTTCGTTTTCCTTTGCTATTTTATTGTCATCAATTGTTTCTTTAACACTATAAAGAAAAGCTAACACACTAACAACTGGACCCGCACATTTTGCTGCATTACCAACGTTTTTCGCAATATTAACAGCTTGCCATGGTTTGAACTTATATCCAAGGGTTCGACCAATCTTAAGTACTGTCTGATGTAGGGGTGATCCGGATGCCTCAGAAGCCTTCAGCAAGAATCCCGCCGTTTGAGTACCAGACTTGGTAGCTAAACTAAGTGTTTTCCCTGTAATCCCTTCAACTAATGCCTTAATCGAATCAACTTGGATTCTTGTAACTCGCGTTTCCTGTTTTTCAAATAGTCCTTTCTTTTCAGTATAAGTACCATCTATTGCGTTCAAAAAGAAACTAGCTGGTTGACTATAAAGAACATCCTCAACTGCTTCATTTAGTTTCTGCATATTAGTATCACATAGCAAAGAAAGTTCCTGACTGATTTCCTTATGTGTCTCTTGGATGAGTTCGTTGAAGTCATCTTCAGAAAAGTCAACA
Source organism: Ruminococcaceae bacterium YRB3002 (assembly GCA_900099715.1). Taxonomy (GTDB): domain Bacteria; phylum Bacillota; class Clostridia; order Saccharofermentanales; family Saccharofermentanaceae; genus Saccharofermentans. The sequence goes on from FMTG01000042.1 coordinate 3,467, forward strand.
TCCTTAACTGCAATATCTCTTGATAATTCATATCCTTTTTCTTTAATGGGTTTCAGTCCTCTTTTAATTATGCTCCTAGAATCAATCTGAAATTGACTTCTTTGTTGATCTATTCTTTTTTCAATTCTTGACAACATGGAACTAAATGCCCTATCTTTATCATCATCCAATACTTTTTGATCCATCTCATCAATTGAACTCTTGAGGAGTTTTACTGGCGTATCAAGTCTGCCAAGTATACCTTTACTTTTTATAAAAGAGTTTAATTGGAATATGAAATCCTCAAAATGACTTAATTCGATTAGTTCTTTGTCACCTTCTTTGATTCCATCTCTATAATCCTTTGCATCCACAAAACTATGATAAAACTCGTTAATGGAATGTGGCAACAAAGATGCATTCAGTGTCACTTTATAGTTTTCGACCAATTCAATATACTCACCAGCTTCTTTGGACATTTTGTTAACCACAAGGAACATTTTACCTGCATACCCTACTTCAAACGCCCATCTCTCAAAGTCAGCTTTAGTGTACTGATTAAACAAATCACTTGTAATACAATAAACCAGCAAGTCAGATTTCTTAATAGCTTCAATGGTTCTGCTATCATGTTCAGGGTTCTCTGTATACAGACCTGGCGTATCCGTTAATGTAAAATTGCCCCACGAATAATCACTTGCTCGATCCGTAGCTATATTGGAATCAATTATAATAGAATCATCAGATGTTAGTGCCGAAATAATGGTTGATTTACCTGCTGTATACTGTCCAATTACCACTATGCGGATTTGATTCTGCTCGGCAATCTCGGAAAGAGACTCTTTTAGTTTTTCAGCTTCATCAACGTAACCGTTATCGATATATAGTTCTAATAATTGTCTTATATTTTTCTCAATTCTATTTTCTAACGCACCAGTTTTAAAAGCATTACTATCCATATAAAGCCTCCTTACATAAATCTAACTTTATCTGTAATCACACCTTCAAGTAGTTCAGTATTCAAATTCTTTTGGCGTTTTGCCGTAGTTTTAATCTGAATAATCCCTTTCTGTTCTCTATCTACATATTTAATAGTATCATTTACTCGTCTTTTCGAGAATTCGTCTCGACCGTTGCTAAGAAATTGAACGATTCTCCACGCATAAACTTTATTCAACCAATTAATTTGAGATAGATATTCATTACTCATCTTGTCGGATTGTTTTTTCATCTCACTTAAACCTTCAATAAGATTGGTGTAAATGTCATCCACATTATCAATCTGTTTATTAAGTTGTACAGAAACACTTTCGCCTGCCTTTTCCGTCTGGTTATCAAGATCGTCAAGTATGCTTTCCCGAATAGATTGATATATTTTATTAACAGCATGTTGACGCCGTTTGTCTTTGGACACAATAAACTGTGCACCTAATCCCACTATCACGCCAATAATAGTTAATATCCATCCTATCGGGTTGCTCGCCATTATAAGGATTGCTCCTGCCACTCCAATTGCCGAACCAGTTATTCTTGCAATACTTTTAAAGTCAATCTGCAATGGGACTTTTATGTTTGGAATTGCAAACTCATTTTTCATCTTGTAGTACACATCTTCAAACAATTCTCTGACAATGCTATCTGCTTTTGAGATAAAGACACTACATTCTTGATTAATCTCAGCTTTTAAATCCTCCTCAAAGCCTATTCTTTCCAAAAAGGCAGGCCACTTATCAGATATGTCTTTTTCTTTGTATACTTCTTCAGCAAAACTTAAGGCATCTATATTAGCTAAGTATTCCATTCGCTGTCTATATGTCCTTTTTACGGCTTCAATGGTCTTATCTCTTTCTTTACTAAGCAAATTAATATTGTTAGTATGCGACTTCTGAAGAAATGCAATATGATTCTCTATTGGTTCATTTGCCTTTATTATCTGCTCATAAGATATCTTAAATATTTGAACAGTTTCATCAAGAATGGTTTGAGATCGCTTAATGGTTCCTGAGTATACAATCCAGTTCTTAAGTTGATTAATAAAGGAATCTATATTTGAACTCTCCCACAAAACCACTTTATCATTTGCATATTCTTCTTCATTAGACATTTGCGCTGCAAGTAAGAATACAGGGTAAACACTAACAAGTTCTTTGTAACCCTTACCCTCCGCGTATTTTGTTATTCGATCTATATGCCCCTGTATATTTGATTCACCATCATCATTCTTCCATTTCTGAGGATCAGAGATAAATCTTCGATATTTCACAGGATTCCTAATGTTTTCCTTATGATTAAGCAAAATTATAATTGGCTTATTAATGGAAGCAACCATATCCATTAAATCAAGAATATCTTTGAGTATGCTATCGTCAACAACAACAAGACATACGATATCTGATTCTCCTAATACACTTTGCGCGATTTCGTCATCGGTGCGGCCAGCGGCTTCCGCAGAACCTATACCAGGCGTATCTATTATTCTTACAAGATTCCATTGATACACTCTATTGTATTTAGTTGTTCGCTGCTTTCCAACGCCTATTTTGTCGTATCCCTGATTTGTCAAAATAGCATGTAACGTACTCTTGCCAGCTTTTGTTCTACCCAACAGAGATATCGTAAAATCTGGAAGAGTTCTTTCTTTTTGAGATAGTGATGCCTCTGCATTTTGTATTTGTTCAACTACATTATTCTGAACAGCATCAAGATATGTTTTTACTATTAGTGCAACCTCAGCAGAAATATCGTTGCTCAATGATATGCTATTCTTATAGTTTTCCAGATATTCCATACATTGGCTATTATTAATGATTACATCGTTATAACAAGGATGAACAACACTAAAATCTTCCCTTGCTATTTCTGCACACCTTTGAATAATCTTTTGATAATCTATGTTGTCTGTCGGTTCTTCTACAAGTCTTTTTCCTCTTATCCTGCTCCATAATCGAACACATGACTCTTTAAACAACTGTATTCGCCCCTTAGAAGGCATATTTGTATTCACAAATAACGAATTATTATCATTTCGATATTCCAATGCGTCTTCTTTGGCTTTGTTTTCAATTTCAGTTTTTCGCTCAAGACTAATTTTAGATCGTGAATACACTTCGGAAACAAACTGTTCCTCATTCGCATCTATAACATTATCCAACTGAGATAAAACAAGAAGCATGTAATACAAATCTTCTTGAACCTTTTCATTCTCTGTTGCGAAGGCTTCAAGAGTCTCTGAACGCTCAACAGCGGAATCCTTACCATCTATGATGTCATTAAGAACAGAGGCTTCAATACTTGTTCCTATTGCTTCCAGGTTTGGTGACAGTGCATCAAGTTGATACTTATGAACCTGCTTATTAATTACGATAATATAGCCAAGTATTCCAAGAGAATTCTCATTGTAAGGAGCAAATTGCATACAGTATTTCATCCAATTATTCTCTCTCTACTCATCTCTACTAAACTTAAACTATTTTTATTATATTTTATGATACATAATCGTCCATAACTATAGTACTAACATATCATTTATATCCAATATTTCTAATAGTTTTCATTTCACCTAACCATACGATTTGGGTCTATCATCGTACAACTGGTCTGAAATACATATCATAACTGCTAATAATTCATCCTCAGCACTGATGTATTCAATCATGTATGACCTGAGACCCTTTGAGGTGACACGTACAATGGGAGCATCATTTTCATCTTTAAACATCAGTATTTTTTTCTCTCTTGATAATACCAACACCCTATCTCCCAACTCTATTTTTCTTGAGATTTTTCTAATATTAGAACCTAGTATTCTGAAAAGTTTCTCATCGCCTCTAAAGAACCTGCTTCTTCGCCATATTTCCCCAACTTCCACTTTATCTGAATTATAGACCTTAAACGAAAGATGATATTGAGACTCGCTGATTCTTTCGCGCGCGGAGCACCGCCAATTCGCGTTTGAGCACCACCGTTTCACAGCATCAGCACCACAACGATAAAAAACGATTTCACAAATGAGCACCGCCTCTTAAACTTATACCATCCTGTTCATCAGGAAATAAGTTAAGGAGGCTTTTCTAATGAATAAGATTAGAGCCAAAGAAATCTTGGAAGCACGGCATCAAGGTCTCTCCATGAACGAGATTGCCAAGACGCTGCACGTTTCCAAACACTCTGTCAGCGCAGTCTGCAGCCGCGCGGCTGCAAAAGAACTGACACCACAACGAATTGGAGCTATGTCAGACAATGAGATCTACATACTCCTGTTCCCGGAGAAGGAGGCTTCTAACGTCATCTATGCCGAAGTGGATTACGACTATGTAACCGCAGAACTTAAGCGTACAGGTGTCACGATGAAGCTGCTTCACGAGGAATACACAGACAGATGCAGGACAGACGGCACCTTGCCAGTGGGGTACACTAAGTTCTGTACAGATTATAAGGCTTGGCGATCCAGCCGTGATTATTCTGATCGAATAGTTCACAAGCCGGGCGTGACGATCGAAGTGGACTGGTCAGGGCCTACAATGTCTTATGTGGACAGACAAAGCAAAACGAATGTAACTGTATACCTGTTCGTGGCAACGTTGCCATACAGCCAGTACACGTATGTTGAGGCATGTCCTGATATGAAGCAGACGACATGGATCCAATGCAATGTTAATATGCTCAAGTTCTTTAAAGGTGTCACGCTGAGGATCAGGTGCGATAACCTTAAGACAGGAGTAATATCTCATCCGAGAGAAGGAGATATTGTCTTAAACGACCAGTACATAAACTTTTCTGAGCATTACGGCTGTGCGATACTTCCTGCGGGGGTCCGTAAACCAAAACATAAGCCATCCGTCGAAGGCAATGTAGGTAACATTGCGACAGCGATTATCGCAAAGCTGAGGAATACCGTATTCTATTCTTTTCAAAGCCTCAGTAACGCTGTTGAAGATGAACTGTATGAATTCAATCACAAAGAGTTCAACAAACGTGACGGTTCAAGATACTCTGTATTCACACAAGAAGAACTCCCTGTTCTGTCACCGCTGCCGGAACATCCCTATGAATTATGTGATTGGTACAGAAACAGAACGGTACAGCTCAACAGCCATGTCTGCTTTGAGAAGAATTACTATTCCTGCCACTATTCTTATCTGCATCAGAAGGTAGACCTTAAAGTTACGGCAACTCGTGTTGAGATATTCTGCAAAGGTGTGCGTATTCAGATACACGACAGGATATCTCCTCAGTTTAAGAATCGCTACTCAACCAAGGAATCAGATATGCCGGAGCATGGCAGATATCTGGAATGGAATGAGCAGCGACTTTGTAAATGGGCTTCTGATATAGGCCCTTCTACTGCTGAAGTAATCAATCGTCTCTTCAATTCTTCACCGATAAGAGAACAGGCAATCCTGCCTGCATTATCCATATTGAAGCTGACGAAGAAATACTCCTCTACAAGGTTAGAAGATGCGTGCGAGTTGGCGCTGACACGTATCCACAGTCCCCGTTGGAAAAATCTTAATAGCATATTGAATTCAAATCAAGATGAGATTATACGCAACCGAAGAGATATCGAAGCCTTATCGGCCGAAGGTTTCTTACGGGGAGATGATTTCTACGAGAATCTTGAGGAGGAAAACACATGATCAGCAGTTCAGCAAAACAACAACTTATAAAGATGAAATTGTCGGAGATAACTGACATCCTTGAACAACAGGACGGGATCCTGGAATATACAGGAATGTCCTTCGACGAGAGAATAGAGTATCTGATAAACAGTCTCTACGAGATCAAGCACGAGAAGACCATTATCGGATTAAGGCGACGTGCAAGACTTAAGATGCCTGATGCATGCATCAACGACATTATCTGGGAGAAGCGCGGATTGGATAAAAGCAAGATACTTAATCTTGCCACGGGCAACTTTATACTCTCCCAGAACAACGTAATATGCATGGGACCTACAGGTGCCGGCAAAACCTTTATGGCATGCGCCATCGCAAACGATGCCGCTATCAACCAAGGTTTTGTAACAAAGTATATCAGGATGCCTGATCTGCTATCGGAACTTCATCAGCCGGAAGCTAACAAGAATAAGATCAGAAAACGCTATGCCGCACCTGAGGTGCTTGTTATGGATGAATGGCTGACAAGCGAAGATATTCTCAACGAGGATATATCGTTTCTGTTGGATCTGATGGAAGACAGGAGTGACTACAAATCCACAGTGTTCTGCACTTTGTATCCATGTTCGCAGTGGAATGACAAACTCAAACGACGGGTAATCGGTCAGTCCGTTATCGATCGAATAGTTCACAGTTCTGTAATTGTTGATTGCGGGACGATAAACATGAGAGCCGCAAAGAGAAAGAGGTAGTTGTCGTCAGCCCCGGTGCCCGTTCGCGAAACGCCGGGGCTGAATTGCGAATAGCGCTGGTGCTCAGGTGGTGAATTGGTGGTGCTCAAGCGGCGAAAGAATCA
>FMTG01000044.1 GCA_900099715.1 Ruminococcaceae bacterium YRB3002
CTTTCTGATCATTTTAATATTCCTCCGTTACCTCTACTGCCGGTACTACGACATTGTATTCTTCTTTCGTATTCGCCCAATTCATCAGGAACATATGAACAAACACAATAACTGCCAGGATTATTACTGCAGCTATAAAACAGATCATCAGATTCCTGACCTGTCTGTCATAATTCTCCTGCTTCTGCCTGAGTTCACTCCTGTATTCCTCTTTGATCTTCTCCTCTCCAACAAGCTGTTCGTCAATCCTTTTTAGATTCTCCCTCTGCATAGCAATCTGTTCACTCTGATTCCTGATCGACTGCTCCTGATTCGCTATCGCAGCATTTAATTCATTGGTAACCGACAAATGAAGTTCATCGATCTTCTCTGCTATCAGATCAGCTTCAGTACTGTCACCATCGGGTTTTGCAAGTTCAGAACGAATAAGATCAGCATCTACAGAATACAGTTCTGCCAACGCCTGGATATCCTGATCAGTAGGAACAGCCATCCCGCTTTCCCAACGGGATATCCTGGTTCTGTCAACATGGAGATTCTGGGCGACATACGATTGAGATAGTGCATTGTCGACTCTTAGTTTTCTTAGGTGACGTCCGGACATTTGGTTTTCACCTCCTGTTTTGGAGTTTAGCAAGGCATAGGAAATAATCAACCTTTTCGCCTAAATTTGCACACTGTGCATGAGGGCCAAAATCCCATCCCCCGTATTTACTGCGTTTGCAGGTTCCCGGATGCATATATTTGCACAGTGTGCAAATTCACGCAGCTCTATTGACAAATGGACAATTATCTGCCCGCCAGTTGCATGAGAGATCGTATCAGACTGATGTATCGTAGATATATCGTTTGATTATTATTTACAACCACTTTCAGAAAAACGGCATCCCCATCCACTCACACGCATAGAATGCCACGGACGCCAGCGAGAACAGCACCACCACTCCCGAAGCGATCTTCTGGAGCAGCATCGCATACTGATTCTTTGACGGCCTGAAGCACGCTGCAGCGAAGATCGTAAAGCATATCACCGTCGGGAATATGTATCTGAAGCTGATGGAACATACCAGGGGATATTTGAAGCCGAAGATCACTGCGCTGGTGAACTCCGTTACCAGCAGTATGAGTACTGCCGTAAGCTCAACGGAACGCTCACGGACAGCGGTAATCACCGTCTTTACCAGACCAACCACGAACATGATCAGCACTGCCACGCCGAGGAAGAATACCAGTGTGGACAGAAGGATGAACAGCGACTGGTCGTGATGGTCAAAATCGTCGAAGAGAGAACTCTTGAACAGTATCGTAAAAGTATTGAAGTCACGGTAGTCTTCACCGAACACGACAAAGGGTATGGACATGGTGACCTCGGAGAATCCGAACAGCCTCTGAAGCGGCGTGAAGACGGTCAGATCCTGTTTGGGAAGGATGCCGAGATCGAACACGTACGTGGGCGGGATGCCCCATCTTATGTAGTTGCGGACCGGGAACCACAGACCGAGAGGAAATACGATAGCGGCGAAGCTTGCAAACTGAAGCCAGAGATCTTTGGAACGGAATCGCGAGCGGATGAGGGCGGCCAGGAATATGAATGCCACCGGCAGCGCGATGAGGCCCGCTGAGATCTTGGACATCATGGCGCATCCGATAAAGACGGCGATGAGTATGATCTTCTTGAAGCCCGGCTTTCTGTACCACAGCAAAGCCTGATAGAAAGCTGCGATGAACAGCAGACTCGCCAGGGGATCGTTGTTGATCTGACCGGCAGAGATGATCATGAAGGGGTAGAACGCGGCGAGCATGAATGAGAATACCAGCGCCTTGCCCTCTATCTTAAAATACCTGAGGATCCTGTAGATAAGTATCAGCACCGCCAGCGAATAGAACAGCGAGATGCACATCAGAAATTCGTAGTTGCCCTCACGGCCCGGGAACACAAAGGAATTGATCTTGCATGCAACGGCACTGATGATGTGATGAAGTGGCGGATGGTAGAACTGACCCAGTCCCCTGAAGTCAAAATCAGGAAGATGGCCCTCTTTCACCAGGTACAGGATGTAGTTGTCGTGCACCGCGTAATGAAGGTCGTAATCGAAGTTGCCGAAGTCGTGCTGGTAGGCGTCGTTCGTCAGCGAATACATGGCATACCACGCCCTCGACAGGAACCCGCCGATGGATATGATCAGACAGGAGATCTTATCGTTCAGCTTGCGCCTGATCGCCATCACAACGAACACGGCCGTAACGCATAAAAACAGCACAAGATAGATGACCATCTGTGCTGCTGTTGTTATGCCGATATTATTGAGAAAGTTTACCGATCCTCCGGTAATGATCCACAGCAGAACGCAGGGTATCGCCGATACGATGTAAGGATGCCTGATGGCGAGATCCCTGACCTTCGTAACCCTGCTGTCCATTCTGTTTATGCAGTCTTGAGTCCTGCGTAATCGTAAACGATGCCGTCAACTTCCCCGTCCTTGATGATGAAGGACAGCACGGAGTCTCCCTTGGTGTATTTGAGCACCGTTCCGGCCTCTGTGAAGCCGTCGCCATATGCAGCGATGACATCCTCTCTGGAAGCTCCGATCCTGACGCCCTCCTCGGTCGTCACAGCGTCCGTCTTGAGCTCCACGGAGCTTACCATATCCTTGTCGCCTGCCGGGTATGTATAGACAACAAAGTGTGCGAATGTATAGATCTTATCCATGCCCTGATATGCGCATGATTCAGACTCGAAGAAAGAAGGCTCCTCATCGATCTGGGACAGCGGTCCCGTCACATCAGTATTGACCACGACTCTGGCACCCTTGTAGGTGAATCCGTATTCATTGGAAGCAACGCTGTCGCCGCCTGCTCCGCCCTGGCTTGCCTCGGTAGCTACAGTCGTCTGACCGCCAACTGCCACGGGATCTTCAGAACCCGCCTCGCTGCATGCTGCCACGCCCATTGCCATTGCCGATATGAGCGCTGCGCTCACCATATATGTAGTAAACTTGTGCATTATAATTACCTCCCGTAATTCACAGGCTATTGTACCACAAATCGTATCCCCATAGTGACAAATAGAACACAGCCGACAGCGCCGCAAATCCGACAAATAGTACACGGACGATGGCGGCCGGGAGTTTGCTCTTCCCGCTGCTCTTGAGCCGCTCATACAGATATCCTGCCCCCAGCACGAACGTTATCGTCACCGGGACGATATACCTGAAGTTCATGGTGCAAATGTAGGGGAACCTGAAGCAGAATATAGTGTAGCTTATGAGCTCCGTCACCACCATCAGGTCCAGCGCGATCACCTCGACGAGGAATCTCCTCTTGCTGAACATCCTCCTGGTCATGTACACAATGCCCGCGAACGCCAGTATCACCAATATCGCAAACAACACGAACACCGCGAAGCTCAGGAGCCCGTAGAACATATGCCCCCTGTAGTCGTCATCATCAAAGACCGCCGACCACACCGCGAAATACGGTATATTGTAATACCCGCTGTTATCAAACACATCGAAAAGCCTCAGCCACACACTGTACTTCTCCAGCGACTCATCGTAGAAAGGCACCGGGATATAAGTCGGCGGCACTCCCCAACCTATGAGGTTTCTAAGCGGAAACCACAGCCCCAGAGGAAACGATATCAGCGCGAAGATCCCGTACTGTCCCCACAGCTTTAAGCTCTTTCCCTTAGTCCTGATGAGGGGCACCAGAAGCACCGTTCCGACAGGTATCGCCGCCATCCACACGGACAGCTTTGTCATCATCCCGAGACCGATGGCGATAGCACTGCCAACGAGATATATCATCTTCAGATCCTCGTGGAACCACCTGAAGATGAAGTATATCGACAGCACAAAAAACATCACCGACAGTATGTCGTTATTGAGCTCGCCCGCATTGATTATGAATATCGGGAAAGCCGCCAGGAACAGCGCCATCAGCTCCTTGGTCCTGTCCTCCAGATCGAACATATCGATGATCTTATACGTGAAGAACATCGCCAGAAAACTGTACAGCGTCGTCAGCAGCTGGAGCACCTCATAGTTATCCGTCAGCGACGGCCTGATCAGCCCGTATCCGCGCATGAAATATGCGCATATAAGATGGTGGAGCGGCGGATGATACCACTGATCCATCTCCCTGACATCCGCGTGGGGGATCCACCCGAAATGCCTGATATAGCTGATATACCCCGCATGATGAGGATCAAATATCCCCTCCACGAAATGTCCCACATCATTCTGCCTCAGCGTCACATCCGTATACTGCGCATAGCAGAACATAAGCCAGAACCCCGCCGTCATTATCAGCGTAATGATCATCCTGTGATCGGCCTTCCTGGTCACTGCCGCATATACAGCCGCACCCGCGATGAGCGCTCCGCCGCCTATTGTCAGCATCGGATTATAGTTGCTTATGAACATCCCGCTCGCGCCGCAGACGAACCCCACGGCCAGCGTCACCGCCGCCACAGACTTCGGGCTCATATCCGTGAACATCGCCAGAACACCGGCGAGCAGCGCCATCACCACCGCCAGATCCAGCGGCTTCATCAGCATCGTCTCGCCTTTGGCCACGAAAATGAGAAAGACCATGACCCCCAGCACAAAAAGCACCGGGTGTTTCTCATAGAACATTATCGGTCGTGTCCTTAACTTCTCTCCCATACGGCAAGTATAACACGAAAGGGGTGGCATCGGTGACCGGGCTCCGGAATTTATGATAAAGACACCCCTTCACCACAAAAACCGCGGGCCCCACAACGGGACCCGCGGCCTCAGTTAACATAAGTTACTGTTACGGTCACTTCTTATCCGACATTTGCAAATGTGTTTGCTCCGTTCACTCTGGTGAAGAATGCAACTCTGAAGTAATCACACTCGGGAACGTACTCAACCAGAGCAGTCAGACCGTCTGAATTGGTTCCGGAGAAGTTGCCGTTATCCGTGTAGGAATCCTTCGTGAAGCCGGCGTCCTTGAGGGCGTCAATGTACTCGTTGATCAGTGACTCTGATACTGCGATCTTGTAGTAGATTGCGTAGACATCGCTTTCGAGAGGCCTGTTGGGAACGAGGAATCTGTCAAGCTCGGGGTGATCCTCGACCTTGATGCCTGCAGGCAGGTTCAGCTCTACATCGATCTCAGGACCTTTAAGTATGGGAAGGCTGACACCGAGGCAGTTGTCGCTGCTGTTTATGATCCGGGGATCTGTGCAGGGCTCTGTTCCGACGTTAACATACTCGGAATCGGGAGTTAGAACCTGCTGAGGAACCATATCATCAGAATCCTCATCTGCGTCCTCAGTATCTTCCGGTCCAAAGTCGGTGATTACCTCAAATTCACTGTCTGTATCCTCGTCCGTAACTGCCACAGCTACCGTCTCATCTGTGTTCTCCGGAGCTGTTGTATCTTCCGGGAGGATACTGTCATCGGTCACATCTGAAGTCTCTTCTGTTGTCTCAGCCACTGTCTCGTCATCCAGCCCGTCATTCTCATCCGCGAAAGTCCTGGCGTTCGACAGGCACACGAGTCCGACTCCGGCCACTACCACCAGCGCGAGCGTGGTGATCAGCTTCGATGTTCCGTTATATCCTAATACGTTCTTGATTCTCATTTTTACTTCCTTTCCGCCAGCCGCTTTATTGCTGAAAGCGATCGGCACTACAATGTACTTTGAGCCATTGCTCTTGCGGGCGAAAGAAACGAGGGACATGCTGTAATCAACTTTAACATCATCCCCGAGCCTGGCGATAACTTCCTCGTCACAGCTCATCTCCATATCACGCACGAACAGCGAGTACGCCACCCACACGAGCGGATTGAACCAGTGAAGAGCAACCACTGCCAGCCCCAGCGCCTTGAAGAACACGTCACCCCTGCGGATATGCGTCTTCTCGTGCAGCACCAGGTATTCCAGCTCATCCTCAGTCAGTCCGGCCGGCATATATATCCTCGGCCTTATGAATCCCATCACGAAAGGCGTGTCTATCTCATGTCCCGAGTACAGCCCCGGAGCCACCTGTCTGACATCCTTCAGGCTGCGTCTTATGACAATATACTGATACACAACATATGCCAGCATGCCGATCGCGATCGCTGCCCAGATACACGTTACTAACAGCTGCGTATTTCCGGCCTGCATATGTGCATGCGCCGCGCCTGCCGATGATGCTGCTGATGCTGCGGCCTCAGATGCTGTCTTCACGGCACCTGCCGCGCTCTCAGATGCGCCCTGTCCATACTGGATCAGCGGAAGATCCTTTACGGATTCGACTGAATTCCTGATCGGTCTGATGTTAAAGATGGAGAACCTCGATTCCAATGCTATCGGGCAAAGAAGCCTGATCCCTACGATACCCCACAGCAGATACATGTATTTCTTGGGCATCTTTCTCATCGCAAATCTTGCGGCGATAACCACCAGTATCACGATGCTGCCGGTAAGGCTCATGTTCAGGATGCTAGTAAGTAATTCACTCATTTGATCTACCTCTTAACTCTGCCCATGCGGTCAGTTATCGTTCCTGTACTTATCGATGAGATCTATGAGCTCATCCGCCTCTTTGTCGGACAATGTCCTGTCCCCCAGAAAGGCAGCAAGAAAAGAAGGCAGCGACCCTCCGAAAGACTTCGTCACAACTCTCTCACTCTCAAACTTCTGAACTCTGTCTCTTGGAATAAGCACAGTTACGGTAGCATCATCGTTACGGACCATACCCTTGGCCACGAGCTTGCGCAAAATGGTATATGTCGTTGATTTCTTCCAGTCCAGCTCGCTCTCACAGAGCTTCACAAGTCTGCCGGACTCAACAGGAGCATATTTCCAGATCACGTCCATAAGACGATACTCGCTCTCGCATAACATCAATTCGTCCATCCTTTATTCCTCCGTTGGTTTACGATCATAAACTGGCGTAAGTTTACAACTGTAAACCACAGGTGTCAAGCGATAATGCAGAATTGCCGCAAAATGTGAAATGGGGACGGTTCCTTTTTCACCAAAAGGCTGCTTACCGGAGTCTTTCAAACCAAACACCGAGAATTGCTCGAAAAGGTTTGACGGATATGCTGTTTTCCGCTGCTTCTGTCAAACCAAATCCAAGTAATCCGGTGATATGGTTTGATTAAAAAGCTGTTATCACTGGTTTGTAACCGGAATCCTCGTTGTTTACGGAATCCAGAAGGAAGATTTATCAAACCAAAT
>FMTG01000045.1 GCA_900099715.1 Ruminococcaceae bacterium YRB3002
ATGCCTGTCTCAGGATCCATATAGTACCAGGGTGAACCGACCTGGAGCCATCCTGTCACCATCTTGCCGTTCTTGTAGTAGTAATAATCACTGCCGTCCTTGATCCATCCGTTGCTGCCGCCACTGATCGATGCAGCAGCAATAACGATCTTAAGGTCACCTGCCGGCTGGGTTACCGTATACTGTCCGCCGGAAGCAGCAACAGCAGTACCGTTTGCCTTGACAGATGTTACCTTATATCCTGCCTTCGGAGTAACGGTAAATGTATATACATCGCCTTCTCTTGCATTAGTTGTTGCCTGAACACTTGCAACTGTCACCATCGATGAATTGTACTCCAGTGACATCGAGAACAGCGTTGACTTGAATACTGCGGTAACTACTACATTCTTTGCAGGCATCGTGAATGTATTGCCACTGATCGCAGTTCCGTCAACCTTAATGGTATCGAGAACATAATCTGCATCAGGTGTTGCAGTGACTGTGATCACATCACCCATACTTGCATTTGCAGCGGATACTGTAACTGTACCGTTGCTGACATCGCCAACTGTGACTGTATAAACAGCCTTCTTGAACGTTGCCGTAACTGTCACGTTCTTCGCAGGCATCTCGAAAGTATTTCCGCTGATGGCCGTTCCGTCAACCTTGATCGTATCGAGCTCATATCCTGCAGCAGGTGTTGCAGTTACAGTGATCGTATCACCCAGATTGGCAGCGGCCTTGGATACCGTAACAGTACCATTGCTTACATTGCCGACTGTGACAGTGTAATTAAGTTTCTTGAATGTTGCAGATACAGTTACGTTCTTCGCAGGCATTGTAAATGTATTGCCACTGATGGCTGTGCCGTCAACCTTGATGGCATCAAGCTCATATCCATTGTCAGGTGTGGCTGTTACTGTTATTACATCACCTGCGTTTGCAGTAGTCTTGGATGCCGTGACAGTACCATTCGTTGCAGCACTTACAGTAACTGTGTAATCCACTTTTTTAAATGTTACGCTAACAACTGCATTCTCTGTACCCATCGTGAACTTATTGCCTGAGATGGCAGTTCCGTTCACCTTGATGGTATCGAGTTCAAAACCGGCATCAGGAGTTGCTGTGACAGTGATCTCATCACCATAGTTAGCAGAAGCCTTAGATACAGTTGCTGTGCCGTTTGTTGTCTCGCTTACGGTTACAGTGTATACAGCCTTCTTGAATGTAACTGCAACAGTCGCATTGGCGGCACCCATTGTGAACTTGTTGCCGGTAATGGCTGTGCCGTTCACCTTGATGGTATCGAGTACATAACCCGCATCAGGGGTTGTTGTAACGGTAATCTCGTCACCAATGTTGGCAGCGGTCTTTGACAGAACTGCAGTACCGTTCTGAACGGGGCTCAGTGTTACCGAGTAATCTGCTTTCGCGAAGGTAGCGGAGACAGTTACATCGGATGCGGGCATTGTGAACTGGCTGTTCATGACTGCCACATCATTATCTGCTGCATCCTTGACTATAACGCTCTCGAGCTTATAGCCTTCAGCAGGTGTGGCTGTAACGACTACCGTATCACCCATCCTTGCAGATGCAACGGCAGAGATCTCACCGTTAGTTGTATCGGCAAGAGTTACTGTGTAGCTGATCTTCGTGAATGTCGCTGTTACATTAACATTCTCAGACGGCATCACGAAAGTATTATCCGTCACGGCAATGCTCTCACCGCCGGCAGTCTTAACAGCAATACCGCTCAGCTCATATCCTTCGTCAGGAACAGCCGTAACAGTAACCGTCCTGCCTTCCTGTGCCGACTCAGGAACTGTAACAGTTCCGCCTTCACCGGACAGATCAGTAATAGTGAATGTGCGACGGTAATGGAATGTGACCGTGAATCCAAGATCACCGGATTCGATCATATCCCTGTTCAAGATAAACCTGTCGCCGTTATTCTCAACTTCTGCTGTTACATCAACATTGTTGTGCTTAGCTGTGTAGTCGAATGCCTCGTCACCCTTGTTGATCGTGAGAGTGTATGTATCGAGATCCTTATCGATGATAACCCTTGTCCTTGTTCCGTCAGCAGTCGTTGCCGTGCGGTTGGGAGCGGGATCATATCCGACATTGCTCTCGGGAACGACGCCCTCGGGATAACCGTCATAGAATCTCTCATACTCGAATTCATTCTCATTCTCACCGGCATACGTTGTATCAAAGTCGTAAGCATCGTCATTCTCATAGACTCTGATGAAGAATCCCGCAGTGGTTGTCGGCTCGTATGTATACTTGCCGTCATTACCCTTCTCGAGAGTAACCTCACGCTCGAAGTTCGGATATGCCACAACCTTCGAAGCCGTTGCATCGCCGAGATCGATAACGATAACGTCACCCTCATCATAGGTATATACCATATTCTCTTCGGGGCTCACGAGCGGATGATAATCCGGACTTCCGACAACTTCGATCCTGTACTCATTGTTGGATACGCCGCCTTCATCTGCAAAGTCGATCATGTACTGACCCCAGAGGAAGTCGCCCTTCTCGAGTCTCAGTATGCCATCATCGCCAAGTCTCCTGACTTCGGGATTCAGCACAGCGCCCTGGATAGTATGAGAGATCCTGATAGGATTGAGACCCTTATCTGTCGTAGGCACGAACTTGATGAGAACCTGATCAGGCTCGTTGTCAGGATCGAGCATGATCCTGCCGTCCTCAGGAAGCGCTGAATACTGGCTTGTCTGATCACCCGTTACAAGTGCATACGATACTGTTGCAATATCTCCGGGATTGATCGTGATCTCACCGGGCAGGATCTCCTCAGGCTTACCATAGTTGACCATGAATGAATACTCATTGATCTGACCACTGCCGGGCGCCTTATCGATGATGTAAGACCATACGCCATCGTTACATACGAAGTGGCGGCTCTCAGGGATTAGTTCAGCATCATAATCGCCGCCCTCATAGCTCATTACATATGTAACAGGAAGTCCATCCGGAGGTGTTACCCAGATAGCTCCAAGATCATAACCCTCTGCTATGTTGAAAGTAACAGTTACCTTGCCGCCATTATCGAATACTTCGTAAGGAATGATACTCCTGGTCTCATTGGCGTCAGAAGGATCGACCTCGAAGCGGAGCGCATCAGATACATCTATCGTACCGGACTCTGCGTCACCATTCACACGGGTCATGACAAGAAGCTCATTCTCACCCGCTACTGTATCGTCATACTTACTCCATGCGATCTCAACTCTGAATGCCCTGTCAGATGTCGGAGTGAAAGTGAACTGTCCGTTCACGACATTGATCTTGAATGATGCATCCGCGATCTCATTATCCTGCGTTGAATATACGAACTCATCGTTAGGATAGAAGATCCTGACTATGGGATCACAAGACTGTCTGTTCTCAGGTGCATGGAGCGTGAACTCGAGAGGCTCATTAGCTTCGAAATCATAAACGGAACCTGCATCTACGATATCTCCGTTGACCTCGACATAGTCCAGAGGGATCATATCGATATCCCATCTCTCGGGATAATCGATCTTGTAGTTACCGTCTGCCGGGAAGATATCATCAGGACCCGGACCGATATCGCCATCATATTCGACCCTGATGGAGATCCATGGATCCTCCACGCCATCAGTATCTATTGTCAGCGTAACAGTTCCGTCCTTGACATCGAATCTGTCAATATCAGAGAAGTTAAAGCAATTGTACATATCACTGACATCAACATCATCAGGATAATACGTTCCCTGATAACGTGTGTCTGAGAACCAGATCGAGCTGATCTCGCAGCCTTCCTTAGGAGTTATGTTGACCACGATACCATCAGCAGGTATGTTGTCCGGATTGTACTTATACTTCGTGCGGCCAATGTGCATTGGATCGTTCATTACGGTACTTGCACGGTTCTCAACCTCAATAGTTCCTCTGGCGGGATCGTGGCTGATATCTACAAGGATATCACCATCCCATGGCCGGACAGCCTCAAAATCATTCCAGTAGATCTCTACCCAATAATTCTCAGAACTGTCAGGTTCGTATGTAAATGTGTATGTATTCTCCTGTCCTTCTACCGGTGTGACCTCTATGTCACCAAATTCTGAATGCCATTTCTTGGTCCTGGTCTCCAGCATGACTGTAGGACCATTCTCACCGATAGCCTCAGCAGGTGCGGTAAAAGTAAATACCTGATCCTCATTCTCATCGAAGTCATATGTTTCACCTGGTTCGATCGAATCGCCGTTGACCCAAACAAAGCTGGTCAGATCCCCCTCTTCATCCCAATACTGGGTAAAGATAGAGGAAAAATTATTGTCTCCGGCGAAGAAACCGTCAGGATCTCCCGGACCGCCGTCATCGGCATCAAACCAGAAGTCCATGTAGTCATAGTACTTTGTATCAGTATCCAGTACGAATATCAGCTTATCTTCATCCCAGCTGTATCCGTTCTCTTCCGTGATATCCTCCGCGGAGTGATCCTTGTAATGACTCCAGATGTGATCGATATAATGACCTTCATCAGGCGTTACGGTTATCGTGATGCCGTCATCTTCAAGAGCCTCGTTAGGGAAGACTATCTTCTTATGTGTAGGATTGTTAGGTTCCTCATATGTCCTTGTTCCCTCGGCTGATATCTCATATGACAGAGATCCGCCCACACCGATCTCCACGACGAACTCCACAGAAGGAGTATATGTTATGGAATCGTACTCGCTCCATGAGATATCGAAAGTCAGTCCCGTCGCAACATCCGGTGTATATGTGAATGTGAACGTATTGTCCTCACCGGGCTCGACGTCGATCCCAACTGTAGTACGCCCGATCCATACCTCGACTACCGGAGTGGCGCCATACCGCTCTTCAGGAGGCATCAGTGTGAAGGTCAGCGGCTCACCTACAGAATATTCACGGTATTCTTCATTCCTTACGATGGAACCGTTCACCTCGACGAAGGCGTTGTATTCATCTCTGTCCCAGTCGTAATATTGATCATAGGCCAAGCTGTAGTACCCCGGCACATTGTAGTTGTTATTGTAGATCCACTTACCTTCAGATTCATAGAACATTGCTCTGGAAAAATCAGCAGGATCTACTTCGACAAGCTCATCGGATTCATATTTATAAGTTACAAAGCCTTCCGTAGTGACTTCTTGCTGACAGTCAACAATGGCACCCTCTTCTCCGGTGATGCTGCCGCCTTCAGAAACGACAAAGGAACCGTGCTCGACGATCTCGACAGAATTATATCCAACCTGTTCATCGGATATGCCGTCAATATGGAGTTCACCATTTACGATGAGATGCTCGGCATGAAGAGTATTGCCAGTCAGCTTGAACTCATCCTCGCCATACTGGCGCTCACCGGCTTTCAATGTCATTGTCGCGCCTTCATCGATGGTAACAGTCTTGGCATCAACGGAAAATGCCAGGTTGAAGTCATCTGTGATCTCATAATCATAGAACATCCCGTCCCTCTCAAAGAGTTCTTCGATGTTCCAGATGTTGACATCACCCTCAAAATCATAATAGCCATTAGCGCTTATTGTCGCATTAGGCGTTACGATAGAGCTTACGCCGGTCAGCGCGAAGCGAAGGTCTGGCTCGCTTTCGAGGTCTCTCTTCGGCGCATTGATCGTAGCATTGTTCGCTATCAGGACCATATCGCCGTCCGCAGCATCGAAAGTACCTCCGTCGACAAAAACGCCGACCCTGACCATCCCTGCAGGAGCTTCCTCCTCATCACTGATCTCGACGTTCTCGTCATCTTCCGCGTCCATAAAAATGTAATAGATCTTCTGAGAATCGGCACGTACGACCGTACTCAGGGGCAGACACGTGACGACCATCGCGACAGCCAGCAGCGCTGCCAAGAAATGTCTCATCTTGTACATCATGGTGACACCTCCATATATATAATCAACATACTATCGATTATATCAGCATCACGACTTTAATATTAGGAATCAGAGAATTGTTTGTCGTTTTGTTACATTTTTTTTACATATTGACCAATTCGCTGTTTTGGGGATGGCTGGGGCGAGCATGGAGTACTCGGTAAATGGCTTTGAACGAACCCCTACCGAGTACAGCCCCAACACAGGCCCTCCACACAGGCCCACACAAACACACCAAATCGAGTAGGGGGAATTTAATCCCCCTCTCACACCACCGTACGTGCCGTTCGGCATACGGCGGTTCAACTTAACTTCAAAGCGTGGCGCTCATTGTAGTAATCAAGGCAACTGATAAGACCTGCCCTGCCAAGCACCTCTTTTGAGATTGCTCGTGTTACACGAGTCTTGGTCACGACCCATTGGTATCTGTCTCCACAATACGATGTCAGTCTTGCTAAGTCTTTGGAGACTCCGAGTTTTTGAAGTCCCCATTGTCTCTTGCTCGGCACCTTCCATTGTTTCCAAATAATGGTTCTAAGCCTTGTCCTTAAATGTGCGTCAATGTCAGATATTGCCCACTTCATATTCCCTAACGCAAAGTAATTTATCCAGCCTCTTGTTACTTGGTTAATCTTTTTAATCCTAATTCCCAATCTCATTGAGTTCTTTCTTTGCGTCAAGGCTTTGAGTCTGCGTTTGAACTTAGCAACCGAGTCCTGATGCGGTTTGCACTTCCATTCAAGTGTTTTGGGGTCTTTGTAGAATCCAAATCCAAGGTATTTTACTTTTGTCGGTCTGACTATCTTAGTCTTCTCCGCATTAACCTTGAGACCGAGTTTCCTTTCTATCCAAGACGTGATGGAGTACATCACACGCTTTGCACTTGCTTCGCTCTTTACTGCAATTATGCAGTCGTCAGCA